>JAEZFD010000058.1 GCA_023417655.1 Planctomycetota bacterium
TCACGAGGATCGCACCAGCGGAGACGATGTCCCCTTCTTTCACTTCCAGGTTCGACCGTTCTGGAATGTAGTAGTAATCCAGAATCTTGCCGGTGCTGTCTTCGATGATGATCTGCGGATGCAGGTCGCCCTTGTGCTCGATGACGGTTCGACGCACGTGACCGGCAGCGTCCTTCTCGGACTTCACCGAACGGCCTTCGATCAGGTCTTCGAACCGGATACGACCGCCGACTTCGGCGAGAATTGGAACCGCGTGCGGATCCCACTGGCAAAGCACCTGACCGGCGGCGATGGATTCGTCTTCCTTCACCATCAGGATGGCACCTGCTGGTACGGAGTACTTTTCCAGCTCGCGATCCTTCGGGTCGATGATGATGATCTCCCCTTGTCGGGCGAGCACCACGGCCTGACCTTCGGCATTCACCACGCTGCGGATACGGGCGAACTTCACACGACCCGCCTTGCGGCCTCGCATATCGGACTTTTCGACGTCCGACTGGGCCGCCCCACCGATGTGGAACGTTCGCATCGTCAGCTGAGTACCAGGTTCACCAATACTCTGAGCGGCGATGATCCCTGCTGCGAGACCTTCTTCGACCAGCAGACCGGTCGACAAGTCCATCCCGTAGCAGTACTTGCAGATCCCCAGTTCTGCTTCGCAGGACATCGGGCTACGGACCTGAATTCGCTCCAGACCCATGTCCTCGATGCGGCGTGCGATCGCGTGAGTGATCAGCTCGTCTTCACGGACAATCACTTCGTCGGTAATCGGGTCGACGATGTTCGTCCGGCTGACACGACCACGAATGGCGTCGGCCAGAGAAACTTCGACCTTTTCGCCGCGGTACTGGGTTCCTCGCGTCACACCTTTGGTTGTGCCGCAATCGACCATTGTGATGACCAGATTCTGGCAGATGTCGGCCAGTTTGCGGGTCAGGTAACCCGAGTCGGCCGTCTTCAACGCGGTATCGGCCAGACCCTTACGGGCACCGTGCGTCGAGGAGAAGTACTCGAGCACAGTCAGACCTTCGCGGAAGTTCGACTTGATCGGCGTTTCGATGATCTCGCCGCTCGGCTTGGCCATCAGACCTCGCATCCCGGCCAGCTGTCGAATCTGTTCCAGACCCCCTCGAGCACCCGAGTCCGCCATCAGGTAGATCGGGTTCACATAAGCCCCCTGATCCCGGATGTCGTGCTCGAGGTCACGCTTCATGGCCTCGGTGATCTCTTCACGAGCATGAGTCCAGATGTCGATGACCTTGTTGTAACGTTCCTGGGCGGTGATCACCCCGCGATCGTACAACTTCTGCTGCTTGAGCACTTCGGTTTCTGACTTCGAGATCACGTGCTCCTTGTTTGGAGCAACCACGAGGTCGGAAGTTCCGAAGGAGAGACCGCTGCGGGTCGACTCCTGGAAGCCGATCGCCTTCATCTTGTCCAGAAGTTCGATCGTCGTTCGCTGACCAATGATCTGGTGACAGTCGGAAATGACGTTGGCCAGGTCTTTGCTCTTCAGTGCCATATTGTAAAACGGCATCCGAGGATCGAGCGTATCGTTGAAGATCACGCGACCGGCCGACGTTTCAATCAGGCCACCGGGGCGATGCGTTTCGGCACCTTCGCCTTTGACCTTCTTGTCCTTTGGAAGGCGGACCTTGATCGTCGCGTGACGAGAAACTTTGCCCTGCTGGTAAGCAGTCAAGCATTCCTTCGGTGATGCGAAGATCATGCCTTCACCAGGTCGCCCTGGACGTTTCAGGGTGCAGTAGTAGCAACCCATCACGATGTCCTGAGACGGTGAAATAATCGGAGCACCGTTGGCCGGACTGAACACGTTGTTCGTCGACATCATCAGTGTCGTGGCTTCGACCTGAGCTTCGATCGACAGCGGCAGATGAACTGCCATCTGGTCGCCGTCGAAGTCGGCGTTGAAGCCCTTACAGACCAGTGGATGGACGCGGATCGCGTGACCTTCCACGAGGATTGGCTCGAACGCCTGAATCCCCATTCGGTGCAGAGTCGGTGCTCGGTTCAGCAACACCGGGTGGTTGGTGATGACTTCATCGAGAATATCCCACACCTCTTCATCACGACGCTCAAGCATACGCTTGGCCGACTTGATCGTGTCAGCGTGACCCAGTTCTTTCAGCCGGCGAATGATGAATGGCTGGAACAGTTCCAGAGCGATCTTTTTAGGCAGACCGCACTGGTGCAGGTGCAACTCAGGACCGACCACGATCACCGATCGAGCGGAATAGTCGACTCGCTTACCGAGGAGGTTTTCGCGGAATCGCCCCTGCTTCCCCTTGATCATGTCGGTCAGCGACTTCAGCGGACGGTTCGAGGAACCGAGCACTGGGCGCTTACAGCGGCCGTTGTCGAAAAGAGCGTCGACGGACTGCTGCAGCATTCGCTTCTCGTTGCGAACGATGACTTCAGGAGCATTGAGGTCGACGAGCTTCTTCAACCGGTTGTTTCGGTTGATAATACGACGGTAGAGGTCGTTCAGATCGCTTGTCGCGAAGCTGCCGGACTCCAGCATGACCAGCGGACGCAGGTCGGGCGGAATCACCGGAATGCAGTGCAGCACCATCCACTCAGGACGGTTATCGCTGTCACGCAAAGCTTCGATGATCTTCAGACGCTTGATGAGATCCTTGGTCTTCTGCTGGCTGCCGGTTTCACGCAGCTCACCACGCAGACGAGTGGACTCTTCGGCAAGGTTCAGACCACTCAGGAGCGAGAAAATGGCTTCCGCACCCATCTCGATCTTGAACTCGCCTTCGCCGTACTTTTCACGAGCGTCTCGAGCTTCGTCTTCCGTCAGCAGCTGGGTACGACGGAGCGGAGTATCGCCCGGATCGGTGACGACGTATTCCTGGAAGTAGATGACCTTTTCCAGACTGGTGGTCTTCATGCTGAGCAGAGCACCGAGACGGCTCGGCATGCTCTTGAAGAACCAGATGTGGACGACGGGAGCGGCGAGCTCGATATGGCCCATTCGCTTCCGGCGGACACGGCTGTGGGTCACTTTGACGCCGCAGCGGTCGCAGATCATCCCTTTGTACTTCATGCCTCGGTATTTACCGCAGGCACATTCCCAGTCCTTTTCAGGGCCGAAAATTCGCTCGCAGAACAGACCGTCACGTTCAGGACGGTAGGTTCGGTAGTTGATGGTTTCGGGTTTCTTGACTTCACCGAAAGACCAGCTGCGAATGTCATGCGGGCTCGCCAAGCTGATTTTGACGGCTCCGTAGTCGTTCACGCGATCGTAAGCACCTTCGCCAACGCTCACTAGAAACTCCTGATCGTTGAAATTGAATTTTCGACTTGATTTCAGACTGAGAAAACAACACGTCTTCGGCAGTGTGCAGGCATGCGGGGCAGGGCTGTCTTCTTGATCGAGGGAAGGCAGAGACCGTGGCCTCCGCCTTCTGTCTGTGACCGCGACAGCCCGTCATGCCTGCAAATTAGGAATGGGCCTTCTCAAGTTGCATATTGAGGCACAACCCGCGAATTTCGTTGTTCAACACATCGAAGCTCGCTGGAGTACCGGCCTCCAGTGTGTTCTCTCCTTTAACCATGGATTCATAGATCTTGGTTCGCCCTTCAACGTCGTCGCTCTTCACGGTCAACAGCTCCTGAAGAATGTAAGCGGCGCCATAGGCTTCCAGGGCCCACACTTCCATTTCCCCAAATCGCTGACCCCCGAAGCGGGCTTTCCCGCCGAGGGGCTGCTGCGTGATCAGGGAGTATGGACCAGTGGCCCGAGCGTGAACCTTGTCGTCGACCAGGTGGTGCAGCTTGAGCATGTAGATGTACCCGACGGTCGTCTTCTGCTCAAACTTCTCGCCAGTGCGACCATCGTGGAGCTGGATTTTGCCTTCTTCAGGCAGACCGGCTTCACGCAGTGCTTCATGAATCACTTCTTCGGTCGCTCCGTCGAAGACTGGACAGATCGCCCGGAATCCGAGCTTCCCAGCCGCCCACCCGAGGTGGGTTTCGAGAATCTGTCCGACGTTCATACGGGAAGGCACCCCCAGCGGATTCAGCACGATATCGACTGGCGTTCCGTCTTCGAGGTACGGCATGTCTTCAACAGGCAGCACCTTCGAGATGACCCCTTTGTTTCCGTGGCGTCCGGCCATCTTGTCCCCGACAGAAATCTGCCGTTTGGACGCGACGTAAACCTTGACCATCTGCATGACGCCATTGGGGAGTTCGTCCCCACGCTTCATGCTGTTGAGCTTCTGGTCGGCTTCGTCGATGACGTCTTCAACGAACGGCCAGGCGTCCTTCATCAGCTTTCGCAGATCAGCTTGCTTCTGCGGGCTGCGCAGATCGAGCTTATCGTAAGCCGATGGGAAGGTTCGGGCATAATCAGCAATTGTCTTCGTGTCCTCGGCCATCGAGCGAATCTCGCGGCCGTCATCGTCCGTCAGGTGCTTGCCGAGTGCCTTCTCAAACTCAACGAGGAATTCCTGGAACTTCGCGGCGATCTTGGCGTGGCCGTCCTGTTCGACCTTCTTGATCGTCTGGTCGAATTCCTTGCGTTCTGCTTCGGTGAGACTCATCCGGCGAGAGAACTTCTCGGTATGGATGACGATCCCTTCGACGCCGGAAGGGACTTCCAGAGACTCGTTCTTCACGTCTTCCCCGGCTTTACCGAAGATCGCGTGCAGCAGCTTTTCTTCCGGAGTCAGTTCGGCCTTGGCCTTCGGGACGACCTTACCGACCAGAATGTCACCCTGCTTGACGCGGGTTCCGACGTGGACGATACCGCTCTCGTCGAGGTGACGAAGAGCCTTCTCGCTGACGTTTGGAATATCTCGGGTGAACTCTTCGCGACCCAGTTTGGTGTCACGGATTTCAACGTCGAACTCGTCGATGTGAATCGAGGTATAGACGTCGTCCTTCACCAGACGCTCTGACAGAATAATCGCGTCTTCGAAGTTGAACCCTTCCCATGACATGAACGCGACCAGCACGTTTCGTCCGAGAGCCAGGATTCCGTTCTGAGTCGCGGCGCTGTCCGCGAGGATCTCACCCTTCTTGACCTTCTGACCCATCGTGACGAGGGGCTTTTGGTTCAAGCAGGTTCGCTCGTTCAGTCCGGTATACTTCCGGAGTGGGAATCGCTTTCCTTCGACTTCAATAACGTTGGCGTCGACGTAAGTCACTTTGCCGTTGCGGTCCGAGCGAACAACCATCCCGGAATACTTTGGGATTTCCATTTCCATGCCGGTTCCGACCAGCGGAGCTTCCGTCACGAGCAGAGGAACCCCCTGCCGTTGCATGTTCGAACCCATCAATGCACGGTTGGCGTCGTCGTGCTCGAGGAACGGAATCAGACCGGCCGACACCCCGACCATCTGGTCCGGAGCGACGTCGATATACTGGACCTGCTTGGCCTCGATCCAGTGCACGTCATTGTGGTGCCGGGCAAGAACACGTTCGTCGAGGATCTTCCCCTTTTCGACGCGTGTATCCGCTGGAGCGACGAACACGCTGGACTCTTCGTCGGCACGCAGCCACTCGATTTCGTCGGTGACGCGGCCTTTATCCACTTTACGGTACGGAGTGATCAAGAAGCCGTAATCGTCGACCTTCGCGAAGATACTCAGGCTCGAAATGAGACCGATGTTCGTACCTTCCGGCGTCTCAATCGGGCAGATACGACCGTAGTGTGAAATGTGCACGTCGCGGACTTCGAAGCCGGCACGTTTCCGGTTCAGACCGCCAGGACCCAGAGCACTCAAACGACGTTCGTGAGTGAGCATTGCCAGTGGGTTGGTCTGGTCGACCACCTGTGACAGTTCACTTCGGCCGAAGAAGTACTCAATCGCTGCGGAAACGCTCTTCGGATTGACGAGCGTCCGAGGCGACATTTCCTCGACGTCCTTCAAGCTCATTCGCTCCTGCACCGTCCGGCGCAGCTTCAGAAAGCCCTTCCGGATTTCGTCCATCGCCAGTTCGTCGATGGTCCGCAGCCGGCGGTTCCCGAGGTTGTCGATGTCGTCGACATAGGCGGTGCTGTCACCTTCGCGGAGACGAATCAGGTAACGCACTGCGTTGACGATGTCTTCCGCCCGCAATGTCATTTCATCATCAGGGATATCCTGATTGAACTTGCGGTTAATTCGGAAACGACCGACCCGTCCGAGGCGATAACGATTCACATCCGAGAACTTCTCACGGAAGAGATCGTTTGCCTTTTCGAGGGCAGGGGGGGTCCCTGGACGAAGCCGCTGGTAAATCTTCAACAGCGCTTCTTCATGGCTGCAGGTCGCATCTTCCAAAACACTGTTCAGCGCCAGGGGATCAGTGACCTCGTTAATAACGAGAGCCTTCTTGATGCCGGCTTCTGCAATCTCAGCAGCCAGATTAGCGGAGATCTGGTGGCAGCATTCGACGATGATTTCACCGACGCGCTCGCCGCTCTGGTAGACAATGTCTTCGGCGGCGTATTTGCCCGCGAGCGAAGAACCGTCCTGACCGACCTTGGCTTCAGTTACTTCGTAGAACAGCTTCAGCAATTCAGTGTCGCTGGTGTAGTCGGCGCTCATCGCCCGCAGCAGGGTCATTGCTGAGAAGCGACCGCTCTGGTCGATGCGAACACCGAGCGAGTCCTTCTTGGAGATCATGAACTCGATCCAGCTGCCGCGCTCAGGGATGACGCGGCAGGAGAAGGTCTTCCGCTCACCGGGTTCGGCGTTCATCACGAAGTCAACACCGGGAGACCGGTGTAACTGGCTGACGATGACACGCTCGGCCCCGTTGATGATGAATTCACCGCCGCCGATCATGATCGGCATATCGCCCAGGTAGACTTCTTCCTCGATCGGCTGCTCTTTCATGAGTTTCAGCGTCACGCGGAACGGCCGTCCGTAGGTCAGACGGAGCTGGCGGCATTCGGTCGGCGAATAACGAGGCTTCCCAAGCTCGTACTTGACATAGTCAAGCTTGTACTGGCCGTCGTAGCTCTCAACCGGGAAAACTTCCCGGAGGATCTCTTCAAGGCCTTCATCCCGTCGCTCCTCCGGCTTTCGATCCAGCTGCAGAAAGCGATGGTACGATTCCGTCTGGATCTTCGTTAAATCAGACAGCTCATGTCGAGCTTCGATTTTGCCGAAATGGCGAATAGAATTGACCGGAACAATACGTTGATGCGGGATTGGCATGCGAGGTTCTTTTTCGCGCGGAGAAAAAAGACTCTAGACAATTTGAACACGGCGTTTTAATTGGCACCTGCAGTAGCAGGGTGAGGGCAAATGGGCGGCAGCACCCGAACGTCAGAAGATGAGATCAACTGACGGAAAACCCTCTCAGATCTCGCACCTGCACATGGTGAGTGAATCGTTCCTGCCATCGGAGCCGGGGGAGAGTTCTCCACCCGCCGCAGGACGAGAAAAGCATCGGAGAGAGGAGCATGGAAGCTCTGAGCGAGTTGGTTTGATTCGACCCCAAATGCTCACGGAATCTGTTTCCCTCATGGCAAATCTTGGGGACATTCTGGCTTCCCATAAGGACATTGCGATCACTTTGACGATCGACTGGTCGTCGATTAGAAGCCGATTGGATCTGTGTGATCAATCCTGCGAAACGCAACCTGCGAACCACCGACAGGCCGGGACGGCTTAATGCCATACCAGCCTGAGGAAGGATTGATTGCACCGCCGACAACGGAAGTGTCGGGGAGCTCGCATCTTGCATCTTGAAGACCCAGGTTTTGATCATGCCGGAGACTTCAGCGCCCCTGCCCAAATCTCGATGATCATTTCCACGACGTATGGCGGTCAGACAACGCGGAATCTGAAGCCAAAGTCGTATCGCACTCAAACTGCAACTTAATCAGTCGGCAAAGCCGGAGAATCCGAAAATGCGACGACCGATGACTACCTTAGCAGTCGGATTATAAAAATCAACCGTCCGGCACGGGCAATGCTCGAACTCTCTGTGCACTCAATTGAGAGACAGACGCGGTTTAAGCAGAAATTGTCCAGTGAAATCAGAGTCAAAACAAAGAAAAACAGGGCCGGAACCGCCTTGTGAGACGAGCCCGCCCCTGTTTGTTCACTTCTGCCCGGATCACGGATGATTCGAAATCAAAGACCGGTCATGCGGCAGCAACGCGGCCGACACTGCTCGCCGCGCCGGAAAGACGAACCGCGAAGAGCCAAAAGGCTCATTTGCTGGAGTCGCCTTCGAGTCGCTCATCGAACTATTTCAGTTCGACTGCACCGCCAGCGGCTTCGATTTCCTTCTTGAACTTGTCGGCGTCTTCTTTCGAAACGCCCTGCTTCAGTGGCTTAGGCACACCTTCCACCAGGTCCTTGGCTTCTTTCAGGCCGAGGCCGGTGATGCTGCGGACAGCCTTGATCACGTTGATCTTGTTGTCGCCGAACTTGGTCAGGATGACGTCAAACTCAGTCTTTTCTTCGGCAGGAGCAGCAGCTGCAGCACCGGCTGCAGGAGCTGCCATAACGACACCTCCGCCAGCTGGTTCGATTCCGTGAACTTCCTTCAGGTAATCGGCGAGTGCTTTAGCCTGCAGCAAGGTCAGGCCGACGAGCTTATCGCCCAGCTCGGTGGTGGTCGCGTCGAACGACTTGGCTGGGGCTTCTGCAACTTCAGACATTTCAAATTCTCCGTGATTAAAACGCCGGCGTAGACCGACCGGCTCGGTTGAGTGAATGAATCGGCCGCTTCACTCGGCCGAACCGGGACGCTACGCAGCGTCTCCGCCTGCTTGTGCTTCTTCTGTGTTTTCTTCTTCTGACATGGCCTTGAGCTGACCGGCAATGGTCCCCCCAGGTCCCAACAGTGCCCCAGCCAGTTTGGCTCCCGGGCTGAGGATCAGACCGGCAAGCTGCCCGATGAGTTCCAAACGGCTTGGGCCCTTTGAAATCTCCTCGACCCCTTGCGAGTCCACTCCCTGACCATCGACAACACCGCCCTTGATGGCAATCTTGTCAATTTTCTTTGCCCAATCCGACATCTCGCGGGAAAGGGCAACAACGTCTTCTCCACCCCAGACCAACGTCGTTGGTCCGGCAAGGATATTATCGATGGATTCGATCCCTGCTTCTTTCAAAGCAAGGCGAGCGAGGGAGTTCTTCACACCGAAAAGTGTGACGCCCTTCTTTCGCAGATCTTCCCGAAGCTTGTTCTGGGAGATGGCGTCCATTTTGGAGACGTCCAGCACCAGGAGATCCTTGCGGCTCCCGAGCTCTGCACGGATCTCGCGAATAATCATTTCTTTAACAGGCTTGCTCATCGCATTTCCCTACAACGTCCCATCAGGACAGTCGAACGGCCCGAAGAATCGCTGGCCGTCTTTTGTTTTCCGGTCGTACCTAATTAAACGGCGGACACCTTGATGCCAGGCATCTGAGTCGCTGTCAGGGTGATGGACCGAATGTATTGCCCCTTGGCTGCAGAAGGCTTCAGCTGCTGGATCAGGGCTAGCAAAGCTTGTGCATTCTCGGCAAGGCTCTGCTCACTGAAAGACATTTTTCCGACGACGCAATGGACGTTCCCGCCATCGTCAACGCGGAACTCGACTTTTCCGGCTTTGTATTCCTTCACCGCGGTTGTGACGTCCTGCGTGACCGTACCGGCTTTCGGGGACGGCATCAGGCCACGAGGACCGAGCAACTTACCGAGTGGGCCGACGACACCCATCATGTCAGGAGTCGCGATCGCAACGTCGAAATCCATCCAGCCGTCTTTGATTTTGTCGGCGAGCTCTTTACCGCCAGCGAAATCCGCCCCAGCTTCGTTGGCTTTGGCGACGTTCTGGTCTTTGCAGAACACCAAAACCCGCTGCGTCTTGCCGATTCCGTGGGGGAGAACGATACTTCCCCGAACGATCTGGTCAGCGTGCTTTGGGTCAACTCCTAGTCGAACAGCCAGTCCGACAGACTGGTCCAGACGGCTGGGCTTGATCCCTTTCGGGAGCTTTGACTCGAGGCCCTTTAGGGCTTTAACAGCGTCAGAAATTGAGAGGACGCCGAGCTTTTCAGCCGCTTCGCGGAGGGCTGTCTGTCGCTTTGAAAGCTTCATTGTTTTGAATCCTTGGTCCTTCAGCAGCTCTCGGGCCGCTGTGTTGCGGACGTCGTCACATGGATGTGACATCGTTCAACAGAAATTAATCAACGATCGAGATACCCATGCTCCGAGCGGTACCGGCGATGACTTTCGTCGCCTGTTCGATGCTCGACGTGTTCAGGTCTTCCATCTTCTTGTGTGCGATCTCAAGCACCTGAGCCTGGGTCACGATTCCGATCTTCTCGGTTCGTGGATTCGCGGCACCCTTTGCGACCTTGGCGGCCTGCTTCAGGAGTACAGCAGCTGGTGGGCTCTTAAGAATGAATTCGAAAGAGCGATCGTTGTAAATCGTAATGATGACGGGAATCACGGTCCCCATCATGTCGCGGGTCTTCTCGTTGAATTGAGAAACGAACTGCCCGATATTGATACCATGAGGCCCCAAGGCTGTACCGACTGGAGGAGCCGGAGTGGCCTGTCCACCAGTGATCTGCACCTTGACTTGTGCGGTGATCTGCTTCTTTTTCCCCATGGTCCAATCTCACTTGCCCTAAAGGCCACTCGCTACGTTCTAATCTTTTACGTCAGGCGACAGAGGAGTCGCTCTGATCATTCCGTCCGGAATCTGTCCGATTGCGGAATGTTGGGTCCTTCGACCCGGGTGCCCGCAACTGGGAGCCTAAGATCCCTATACTGCGAAGCATTCGTCGCTGGAGCTTCCCTCGGTGGGAGCACGCTAGCTAAATCTTCTCGACCTGCCAGTGTTCCAACTCGACTTCGGTCGGGCGACCGAAAATTTCGATGATGATCTTTACTTTACCGGTGGTGTCGTCCATGGACTCAACGGACCCTTCGAAGCTCTCGAACGGTCCTTCCTTAACCTTCACATGGTCACCGACACCGACCTCAAACTTAACGACAGCTCGATTGGGCTTTTCTGGCTCTCCGGCCTTCACAGGCTCCACATCCAGGCCCAACCATCGCTTTACTTCCGGCGTCTCCATGGAAATGGGTTTGCCAGCTGCCCCGGTGAAATCGCCAACTCCTCCTGTCGATCGGATGAGATGCCAACTTTCGTCGGTCATCTCCATCTGGATCATCATGTAGCCAGGCAGAAGTTTCTGTTCTCGAACCCTGCGTCCGCCGCCTTTGGTCTCAACGACCTTCTCGGTGGGGATGAAGATCTGTCCGAAACTTTCTTCCATTCCCTCCATCTTGATTCGACGGATGATGGAATCACGGATGGATTTCTCGCGATTGCTTTGAACCTTGAGGACAAACCACTGCATGTTCGGGTTTTCAAGCCCGTTGAGAGCGATCTTTTCAAGGGTAGGGATCTTCGACGCTTTTGAAGACGAGGAAGACTTCTTAGATGATCCGCGATTTTCTTCGTCCATGGGCGAGCCACGCATCTTTGTGGATCGCTCTTGATTTTTCAAGCGATCCACTCACTAAAAGGATGGATTTTTCACGTGTTTCGTGAGAGCTCCGACGGGTCAGCGATTGGTTATTTCAAAAAACCGATCGACTTGAAAAGCCACTGCCAGAAGAGGTCGCACATAAACAGGTAGCCGCCGAGGACGACCATCGTCACGAGGACGACAATTGTGGCTCGTTTCAAATATTCTTTGGAGGCCCATGATACTTTGTCCATTTCCGCCTCGACGGAAATGAGAAAGTTGGCGAACGGAGGCCAGTTCACTGTTGCGTATGCCAGCCAGCAGCCAATCACCGCGACAGCCGTCGGGAGCCCCCATTGCAGGGCAGTGGAAGAATCCAGGAGGAATGTCGTGTGCATCCGCCACGCCGCGATGACAAAAACGCTGGCGATGGCAAGAAACGTGACCTGGCGAACAATCCGACCTTGAGTCCGCTTAAACAGACGGGCTTGGAAGAGTGTGCCGATGAAGGATGTATCCGCTTTCGCTTTGGCCATCCTGGACTGATCCTTCGCTTGGTGAGGTTCGTACTGACGCGAGTACCTGGCTTTGAATCCCTCTTCTGAGCAGCCTGCAGTCAACTGTCTCTTCGGACGCTCTGGGGGATCGCAGCAAAATGTCGTCGATCTCTCGAAAGCACGGGCGGAGGGACTTGAACCCCCAACCTGCGGATTTGGAATCCGCTGCTCTGCCGATTGAGCTACACCCGTCCATAGAACAATCTGGTGAGGACTTTGCCTCACCGGGTGTTCCGTAATCTCAATCGCTACTTCTTGCGTGACTCTTTGTGGAGCGTGTGCTTGCGGAGCTTTGGGCAGTACTTCATCAGTTCGAGCCGCTCTGTTCCACGCATCTCTTTAATGGCGCGGTAATTACGGGCGCCGGATTCGGTGCATTCCAACCAGACGTATTCTCGGGCCATCTCGTCACCTCGTATAATTCAGTAATCCGGCGTCGCCCAGTGGCGATGCGCCGGATTGACTTATGAACAGCAGGAGTGGCGGCGACAAAAAATGATGTCCGCTCGACACAAGCTGCACTGAAAGACGCACACCGCAGAGGCCATTATCGCGAGCAGCACCTCGATACTGCTCGCGATTGGCTATTCTGCAATTACTTCAGGATCTTTGTGACGATCCCTGAACCGACAGTCCGGCCCCCTTCGCGAATCGCGAAGCGGCTTCCGTCTGTCAGAGCGACTGGCTTGATCATCTCGACTTCGAGCTTCACGTTATCGCCAGGCATACACATTTCGGCATCGCCGAGCAGTTTCACGGCTCCCGTCACGTCGGTCGTGCGGAAGTAGAACTGTGGGCGATATCCGCTGAAGAACGGAGTCTTACGACCCCCTTCGTCCTTGCTCAGCACGTAAACTTCAGCTTCGAAGGTGGTGTGAGGCTTGATGCTGTTTGGAGCAGCAAGGACCTGTCCACGTTCCACGTCTTCCTTCTTGGTTCCGCGGAGCAGGATCCCGACGTTATCGCCGGCTTCACCGCGTTCCATCAGCTTGCGGAACATTTCGACGCCGGTACAGGTCGTTTCCTGAGTGTCCCGGAGACCGATGATCTGGACCTTGTCGGAAACCTTGATCACGCCGCGTTCAATACGACCGGTGACCACAGTTCCGCGACCTTCGATTGAGAACACGTCTTCGATTGCCATCAGGAATGGCTTGTCGACTTCGCGAGCTGGTTCTGGAATGTCAGAATCCAGAGCGTCCATCAGCTTGCCGATGCAAGCGTTCTTTTCTGGGTCAGCCGGATTATCCAAGGCTGGCTTGGCGGATCCACGGATGATCGTGACGTCGTCGCCTGGGAAGTCGTACTTGTTGAGCAGGTCGCGAACTTCCATCTCGACGAGTTCAAGCAGTTCTTCGTCGTCGACGAGATCGCACTTGTTCAGGAACACCACCAGAGCGGGGACGTTCACTTGACGGGCAAGCAGAATGTGCTCGCGAGTCTGTGGCATCGGTCCGTCTGCAGCGGAAACCACCAGGATCGCACCGTCCATCTGGGCGGCACCGGTGATCATGTTCTTAATGTAATCCGCGTGGCCCGGGCAGTCGATGTGGGCGTAGTGGCGGTTTGGAGATTCGTATTCAACGTGTGACACAGCGATGGTCACGGTCTTGGTTTCGTCGCGAACCGTACCGCCCTTGGCGACTTCGGAGTACGCGATTGGAGTGGCCAGCCCTTTTGTGGCCTGCACAGCCAGGATGGATGCGGTCAGTGTCGTTTTACCATGGTCGATGTGACCGATCGTTCCGACGTTGACGTGCGGTTTTGTCCTCTGAAATGTTTCCTTCGCCATGATTAGCGCTCCAAAACTCCCGATAACCTTCGACAAATATTCATGCGGTCGTGATGTCCCGCACCAATCCTTAGAGTCCTGCGGAACACCCGCAAACACTCCGTGACAAAACCGGACGGACCGGTAAGCTGCTGGTGGGATTTGAACCCACGACCTCGTCCTTACCAAGGACGCACTCTACCGGCTGAGCTACAGCAGCGACGTTCGGATTTGCCTGCCTGACCATTTGACCGGAGTCTGATCAATTCAGGCTTTTTGAAAAGCGGGTGAAGGGAATCGAACCCTCACCACCAGCTTGGAAGGCTGGAGCTCTACCATTGAGCTACACCCGCGGTTGATGGTGTCTCGTGTACGAGAGCACAATCCAGGACTTCTTTGGGACGGCTTGGGCTGGTGAACCCGGTTTCGGTGAAGTTGCTTCACTGAAACTGCCGTCCTCAATAACGATCACACGGTTGCGGCGACCGTGTGGTCTGATCGGAAAAATGGGGGCGGAAGGATTCGAACCTTCGAAGGCAGAGCCACCAGATTTACAGTCTGGCCCCATTGGCCGCTCGGGCACACCCCCTTGATTCCGGTATTCGAGTCGATCAGGTCGCTCGGCGTCAATGACATCACAAAAGTTTTGTGAAGGTTGACGATTTGAGACTGCTACCGCAGGGGGATCCTGTGGAAACTGTTCTCTCATTTCGCTTCGAAAAGCTAGCGGAGGGATTTGAACCCACAACCGCCGGTTTACAAAACCGGTGCTCTGCCGTTGAGCTACGCTAGCGGTGAACCGGAATGTAAGCCGCGAAGTATAGCGGGAGTCATTCACCTTGCAAGCACAAACGGGGTGATGCTTGTTCTCACGAGAAGTTCGCGCTTTTCGATCGAGAAAACGCTGCGGCTCCGTGGCTGTTGTTTGCTCATTCTAGGGTGCGGAGCCCAAAGTTTTCACCATTCATGACTGTTGGTTTTTGGCAACGGTGGTGGTGCGTTGTGGCGAGTCGCTGGAAGTGGAGAGCCGGTAAGTGGATAGGGCGAGAAGTTCTGTGGTTGTGTTTGGCTGATGTTGCTTTCGGGGGACGGTGATTGAGATGCGAGACATTCTGTGTATGAGATGTTAGGAAAAATAATCGAGTGGTAAGTCGGCAGTAAATAAGAGGTTGCGGCGAGGTGGTTGCGGTGGTGAAACCTTCTGTTCAGAGAGCTGGCATTCACTCTGCTTTACAGGCTGTTGTGGCGGTCAAACAGATGGCCGTCCTGGCAGCGGAAGCAGAACACAAATCTCTCGAACAGATTTTCCTTTTAGGGGTGCAGCATGACCTTTCTCGCGACTCAGTTATTGCAGGATGAAGCCGGTTTCATCGTTTCCGCAGAACTTGTTCTTGTCTCCACGATTCTGGTCATCGGGATGGTGGTAGGGCTCTCGGAAGTCGCGAATGGAATTAATGAAGAGCTGGAAGACGTTGGTGCGGCCTTCGGTGCGATTAACCAGTCCTACTGTTTCTCGGGCTTCAGTGGGCACAAGGGGTCGACTTATGGCAGCAGTTTCAAGGATGAGGCGGACTACTGTGACGGTCAGTTTGATATCACTTGCGACGCTGGACCTGTTCCTGAAGGTCACAAGCGTTGGTAGGCCTCCGGCTTCAAAAGTAGCGGGGGGATGCTGACCGGGGATTCGAGGAGAAGCACTTCGTTTCGGATCGCATGGTCGGGCGAAATTGATTGAAATTGGATTACGAAAAAACCTCGCCCAACGTGCTTGTTGGCGAGGTTTTTTGCATTTCAGAATGGGCATCACGCGATGCGGAAATTATGTCGCAGCGTAATGATTCAGGTAAGGCAATGAGCTCATCTTGCTGTTGATCTGAGCGTCGTTTGCCAGCAGTTGTCCCAAGAAGTCCCACTGTCCGGTGGTCAGTGCCTCTTGAGCGCTTTTCGGCATGGATGCCTGAACGGTCTGTCCATCGAATTTGATGGTCAATGATTTCAAGTCGATGTCGAGCTGCAGATCAGGATTTGCCTGAATGGCAGCGTTCAGCTTCTCGAGATCAGCACGGCTGGCGGTGAGCGGAGCAACCCCCAGCGAGATGCAGTTTCCGAAGAAAATCTCCGCGAAAGATTCTGCGACAACAGCCTGCAGTCCCCAGCGCATCAGCGACTGAGGGGCATGTTCCCGACTTGAGCCGCAGCCGAAATTCCGCCCTGAGACGAGAATCTTCGCCTGACGGAAGCGAGGGTCGTTAAATGGGTGCGAAGGATCCTGCTGCCGGTCATCTTCAAAGGCATGCTCTCCAATTCCTTCAAAGGTGACGCATCGGAGGAACCGGGCCGGAATGATGCGGTCGGTATCGATGTCGTCCAGAAGCACGGAGATGCCGGGACCGGAAATCTGTTCAACACACTGCATGAGAAACCGCGGGTCTGAAGAATCGTGGATGTCAGTCCAGAAATTGTAGACATTCGCGGGAGGGATGCCAGCATTCCGCGAGGCGGCGTCTTTTACCGATTCAATCGGGCTTGGAGTGCGCTCCGGCTCCCTTACTTTGATGTCAATTCAAACGGGAAATTGTTCTTCTCGCCGGCTTTGACTTCAGCGGTCAGCTCTGAGTTTTCGTTGTATTTCTTTGGGATATACATTTCGCCAACAGGTTCGGGGGTGCCGTTCGAGTTGTCGAATTTCCCTGGGATAATGCGAGATGCTGTGATTTCCACCCGCATTTTTCCGGGGGAGCATTTCAAGGAATATTGTCCGTTCTTGATTTCGCCAGAAAAGCCCTGCTGGCCCCCTTCGAGTTCGCGGAACAGAATTCGGCCAGTTTCAACAGGGGCTCCATCGAGCTTCACCTCACCAGAGGCGGTGACTTCGTTGGAAGTAGACGATTGCCCACAGCCTGCAGTGATCATGCAGAGGGACAGGAACAAGGCGCAGCTCAAGAGTGAGTTCAGTTTCATTGTGATTCTGTGGGATTTGGTTGTGGAGGCGGTCGGAAGAAAAATCCGTCGCCGGATTCAGGTGGCCCCAAAGCCGACGACGGGTGAATTCAACGGAGAGTCGGTCTGCCACGAGCAGTGTTTCGCTTGGTGAAAAACAGGCTCCTGGCAGACGCGATCGAATGATTGGTCTTAGAATTCGCCGACGGGAATGCCGTCTTTGCGAAGTCCCAGCTTCAGCCAGGTCTGGCGATCAATGTTGTCGGAGATGAATTTCACCGAGCCGTCAGCAAAGGTCGCTTGCACTCCACCGGTGTGGAAGCTGCGCGCGAAGTTCCAGCGACCCGTCAGTCCTCCGGCGTTCCCGTTTTCGCAAGGAGCACCTTTTGGGGCTCCAGAGTAGGTTTCGGCCTTACAGGAGTAGACGCGGTCGGCAACTGACGAGTTGGGTGGCTCAGAGACGGAGAATGCAAACGAGCCGTGCGGTGCTCCTCCCCAGTATCCGCCTGTTTCTCCCCAGGCGTTCGGACCGCTATTTCCGCGGACGATTCCTTCGGAGACCAGCAGTGTGTTGCTCGATCCGTCAAGGCAATCCCGCAGTGAGAAGCGTGAGTTCTGTCCGAACATCCCGCCGGCATCTGGAATCGTGACCACGTTTCGGTTCGTCACGGTGATGATCTGGTTGGCATCCGTTGTCCACGTCTGACCAGCACCTGCCGAAACAACGTAATTTCCTTGGAAGTTTGTCTGGTTTCCGCTCGCTCCTCGCCCTGGAGTCGATCCATCTGATGGGCAGGAGAAAACTGCAATCGGGGTCGTGGGGATCGCTTGGATATTGGCCGGAAGGGTGTTGTCTGAGGCCATGTTGTGAATCCACAACGTGTGGTCCGCCTCGTACAGGTTCGACATAGCCGACTGTTCGACTTGGGGCAGGATGCGCTGGAACCAGCAGTCCCGCTTGTGGGTTCCGCCAGGGATCTGGTCGGACTGATTCCCGTACGGAAAGAGGCCGTGGGTGTCGTGGTAGTTGTGCAGAGCGAGGCCGAGCTGCTTCAGATTGTTCTTGCAGCTGGAGCGACGGGCGGCTTCCCGAGCCTGTTGGACAGCCGGCAGAAGCAAGGCGATCAAAACCGCAATGATTGCAATCACAACCAGCAGCTCGATCAGTGTGAAAGCGGAATTTTTGCCCCGGGGACACGTGAGTCGTCGCCGGACGGGGACGCGACAGTCGCTCGGATCGGGGAATCGAAGGAGTTCTGCCATAGAGAGTTCCATTCAGAAATCGGGATGAAGAAGCGAAAGATCCAAGAATCGGCAAGAGAGTTCCGAGAGGAGGGATGCCGTGATCACGGTATCCCTTCCATTTGCTATTTTAGTGCCGTAGATCAAAGAGACTGCATTATTAGATAATTTTCGAATGTGCGATGAAAATGCGCACATGAGCGAATAGTTCGCCTACGAATTAGTAGGTGGAGTATGCACCCCTTCACAAAAAACAGGCACCAGATTCCTCCGATGATCGATTCATCTTAGAGCGAGGATCTGTCAAATATCTGACAATGCCAATTTCGGCGAGCATCTGGACGGACTCAAGTGGTCTTCCAGATCCGTCGAGTGTCCAGAGTGGAAAGCACTGCATTTCTGGTGACTAATCGAACGCGAACTAAAGAAGGTGTCGTCGAATAGAGTCATTTAAGTGTTCATCTGCACGCTCATGGAGGAGGTGGTTTCAATGTGAGGACACATCTGGCAGCCCCGAGCCGATCGCCTCCCTAGCCCAGGCTTTTTTCGGGATTTTGGGAGGCGATATCGGCTCATGGAGAGCATGAGATCACTGGGGCAGAGCAATGTGCTTTCCCTCGCACCCACGCAGCGAGTGTCTCAACTGATAAATGACTCAGTTCCGCATGGCAGGGATGGGCAGATTCAAGAGCGAGATCGTCTAGAACTCGCCGATGACCTGTCCATCTGAGCGGAGGCCCAGTTTGAGCCAGGTCTGGCGATCAATGTTGTCCGAGATGAACTTCACTGATCCGTCGGCCATCGTGGCTTGAACACCCCCGGTGTGATAGCTGCGTGCGAAGTTCCAGCGACCAATGAGGCCACCTGCCTGCCCGTTTTCGCAGGGAGCACCTTTGGGGGCCCCTGTGTAGATCTCGGCTTTGCAGGAATAGACGCGATCGGCGACCGATGTGTTTGGGATCTCGGCGACTGAGAATCCGTATGCGCCGTGAGGTCCACCGCCCCAATAGCCCCCCAGTTCGCCCCAGCTGCTGCCGCTGGGGATTCCTCGGATGATACCTTCTGAGAACAGCAGGATGTTCGTGGTGCCATCTGTGCAATCGCGAAGAGAATATTTCGACCGAAGGCCGAACAATCCGCCGGGGTTCGCGCCGGTCATATTCCGGTCTGTGACCGTAATGACGCCATTGGAGCCGACGGACCACGTGTTCCCGGCCCCTGCATTGACTGCATAGTTCCCTTGGAAAATCTCCTGGTATCCGCTGCCGCCATACCCTGGCGAAGAGCCGTCAGATGGGCAGGTGAAGACTGCAATGGGAGTCTGTGGGATCTTTCTGACTTGAAGGTCTGCGGCCGACCGGCTCATCTCGTGGATGTACGGCGTTCGGTCGGCCTCATACATGTTCGACATTGCGGACTGTTCGAGCTGCGGCAGGATGCGCTGAAACCAGCTGTCACGTTTGTGGGTCGCTCCATCGGAATCAGTTGTGAAACCGTAAGGGAAGACCAGGTGTGTGTCGTGGTAGTTGTGCATGGCGAGGCCAAGCTGCTTCAGGTTGTTCTTGCAGCTTGAGCGACGGGCGGCTTCACGTGCCTGCTGGACCGCGGGGAGAAGCAATGCAATCAGCACTGCAATAATGGCAATGACGACCAGCAGCTCAATCAGAGTGAACGCCTGAAACCGGTGTCGTTTCGCCGTGTGAACTGTCGAGTCGCCGCGACGGGCCGAATGCCACGGGCTGACTCTGGTGGGCTGTGAAGAGAGCATGTTCTCGATCCTGCTAGAAAATAAAACGACAGAACGTTGGATGGGACAGAGAAATGGTGAGCAGATGGACGCTCAAAAGAGTTCGTACGGTTCGTTCAGGAATGAGAAAAGTGAAACATTCCCACAAGAACAAATCGTGAGTGATCTATATGTCCGAAAGCCGAAAAGAGCAAGGTTTCTTCGACGGATAGTTGATGGAAGTCATTGGCGAGGCAGTTTTTGCAAACGGACGGAATATTCGTTGCCGCAATGCAAAGGGGCCAGTCCACTCCTGCTCTAGCCAACAAAAGTCGCAGGCGAGCTAACGATGGATTCGTACGCGATTAGAAGGCGGCACGCGGTCCCGTATCCTGCTTTTTATGATTTCCGTTTAGACAGATACGGAAGGCGCACAGATGGAGAATGGCCTGTGCGTCAGCGGCGATGAGCGCAATTTCGACCCCGAGCGACCATGAGAGGGGCACCCTTTGTGAGCAGCCGGCGCCGGGGATGCCAGGAAGGCGTCAACGGAGCAGCTTGGGAGGGGCGATCATCGGGGGATACTGGGTTGAAGCGGCTTTGGCTTTCCAGTCGTCATCTCCCGTCACACCGGCCTGCGCAGGGTCGAAGGGAACGAACCCGATCTTCTCGGCAGGGGAGTTTGGCTTCAGGCGAAAGTCATACTTCAGAGGGTCCACGAATCGAGGATCGAGAATGACCGAGTCAGTGTCTTTTCCGCTGGCTTGCCATTCTTTCGGTGACTTCCCTTTGAACTGCAACGGTTTGCCGTCGAGTCTCCAGTAAAGATTCTTGTTCATTCGCACTTTGTTGTCATGCCAGTTGCTGCCCAGCAGTTCGCCTTTGGTCCAGAACACGATATTGTTCTCAAAAGTGAACGAAATATGGTCCTCGACACGGGTTCGCTGGAGCTGCTGGTCTGTCCCGAATGCGAAGATGTTATTCCGGATCATGTTGTCTCGCCCGTAGTGCTGGTGAAAGCCCCCTGACTTTGTGTTGTAGACGAGGTTGTTCTCCATCGTGATGTTGGAGCTTCCTTCATCGGTGTAGAGCCCCCAGCCACCATAACTCCAGGAGAGGATGTCATGGATCACATTGTTGTTCACGGTGGTTCCGGGAGAGGGGCCGAGCGTGTAGACCCCGGCCATGTCACTCAGATAGCCCCAACCGATATGGTGAATGTGGTTGAAGTCGATCTTGTTGTTCTGTGCGAGACTCTGCTCATATCCCCAACGCCAGCCGACAGAAATCCCGGTGTAGTACAGGTCCGCGATTTCGTTGTGCGTGACTTTGTTGTCGCCACTCTGCCCGATCCAGACTCCGACTGCCGACCGGAGCAACCGACCCCCATGGCGGATGATGTTATTGTGGACCGTGATGCGGGAGGTTCGCTCTGCCGGTTCCGTTGCGATGCCGGTCTCACCGATGCGAACCCCTCCTGCTCCCAGATCTTCGAGCAGGGAGTGCTCCAGCGTGCAGTCTGTGCATCCCTTTCGGAACCAGATGGCGTAGCGGCCAACCTTGGAAATCTCGCAGTTTTCAAAACGGATTGCCTTGGCGCCGTCGACGTTGATCGCCGCGTCGATCGGGGACGCGGCCTGCGCAGGTCCAAAGCCTTTCTCAGGCGGATTCCAGAGACAGTGCGAGAACGTGATCCCTGAGAAAGTGAGATGAGAGACGAACTCATTCTTCCCCGGCTGGCCGGTGATCTGCATCAGGTGCGTCGCAACCGGGACAATGACTTCTGCGGACCCTTCGCTTTCTCCCGCTTCATAAAGGAGGTTGCCGTCAGGGGACAGCACGAACTCCCCCGGCCGATCCAAGGCATCAGGCACATTGGACAGAACATAGCCGACGTTCTTTTCGAGCTTATTGTGGCTCGCAAATTGAGGGCTGAAGAAGGTGAGTGTCCCTTTCACGACATCCGCGGAGTCCAGTCGTCGAATGGTGAAGTTCCACTTGTGATACAGATGGATCTGCACCTGCCGGATCTGCTCGGGCGTCAGCTGACGCAATGTTTTGATGTCTTCCGGACGGACATGCAGAACATACTTGAATTTCCCCCGGTCCTGGTCTGCGGCATCTGACTCGAATTCCTCCGCCTTCAGAATGTAATTGAAGAACGTGTTCGGAGCCTGGGCCAGCACTCCGCGAGTGTTATTGACCCAGAATTCAGTGAGCTGACGGGGTTCTGGAACGATGGCGGAAACGTCCGCCTGAAAGAGTCGCGGGTTCACTGATGTCCAGTTCGTGACAGGTTGTCCGCCGCTGATGATCGCCCCACCCGGCGAAGCCGACACATATCGGATCGGAGCTTCTTCCGTGCCTGTATCCTGTGGCTCGAAGAGAAGAGGGGTGGTGATTCGATAGACCCCGGGAGCAATCAGGACATCGACTGCTTCAGAGAGTTTGCCGGATTGTTTCAGCTTCCGGATTTGATCGCGAGCACCGGTGATCGTTGCGAGCGGACCATTCTCTCCACCGGCTTGAGGATCCGGTTGTTCCCCTGACCAGGCGTCGTTTCCGGCAGGATGAACATGCAGGACAACCGCCGCAGAAACACTGACCGAGGAAAGGGCAAACAGGACTCCCAGCATCCACAAGTGTCGAGTCATGGCCGTGGTAGTCTCCGTTATTGGACTCGAAGGGCGGCGGGCAACAGATCGGTCAGTAAAGAACAGAGACTGCTGTCGGTCTCCCGGTTGCAGGTTCAGCGCAGTTCCTGCGAACCGGGCGCAACGAGGGTGCCGTCAGCTTTGTTCGATAATTTTCTGGGTCTCATCGGTTTGCCCTGTCACCGTGATCATGGTCGATCTTGTTCGGAGGTCAACCCGCAGGTGTTTACGACATGGAAGTTGTTCCCGCACGTTCAGCGGTTCAGGGAACTGCGAGTGTCTGTAACTTCTCTCGCGCGAGCGTGTTCTCAGGATCGAGTTGCAAAACCTGTTCAAACTGGTCGCGGGCAGCTGCTAGATAGCCTGCCTTGGAGTAGAAGTCTCCAAGCTGAAGTCGGGCTGCGACGTCATGAGGGGTGATTTCGACGACCTTCTGCATGGTCTGAATGGCCTCAGCTTTTCGCCCCAGTTCCATCAAGCAAGCTGCTTTCATGACCATGGGAGGTGTCGAGCCGGGGAGCATCTGTTCCGCCTTCTCGAAATGAGTGATGGCCTCTGTCAGCTTCTGCTGTCGCACCGCGAGCTGCCCGAGAGCGAGCTCCAGATCCCTCTCAGCAGGATAGAGTTCCTGGCATTTCAGCAGGACGGCCCGGGCTTCGGCAAAACGCTCCTTCGTGGTCAACACACTGGCGAGCTGGAGATAAGTCGCGTAGTTCTTCGGTTGCAGGACCAGAGCTGAAGCATAGCTTTGAATGGCGTCGTCGTACTTACCCAGCACCTGCTGCACAATGCCTAAAGAGTTCTGGACGACCGCCACGTTCGGTTCAAGATCCCGTGCTCGCAGCAAATGGGGTAATGCTTCTCCAGAATAACGATTGTTGTGCAGATACTTCCCAATTTGATAGTGAGCTCTCCAGTTGGCTTCGTTGACCTCCAAGGCGTGGGTCCACAGAGCAGGAACGTTTCGCCAGTGTGAAATCTGAAAGAACGTGAGGAACGCCAGGAACGTCGTGAAGAAGATCGCCGTTCCCCATTTGACCATCGGGCCAAACTTCCACGCATCCGGAATGGAAAACAGGAGCCAGCAAAGCGCTGTCAGAAGTCCGATGTGAGGCACATAGCTGTATCGATCGGCATAGGCCTGCATCCCGACCTGCATGAGTCCCAGTACCGGCAGAAGTGCAATCAGAAACCACAACCAGCCCCAGATCAGCCATGGTTGCCGGCGCCACAAGAGCAGGCAGATGACCGTGATCAAGAAGATCGCGACGGCTGGAATGACCCAGTCCCAGCCGATGGTCTCGAGGGTTTTGACAGGGTAAAACGCTGTCAGTTCGGTCGGAAGAAACGTTTTCTGCAGATACCAGCCGATGGCAGTGATTGCATTCAGAACACGAAATAGCGGTGGAAATCGTCCGGTCCCTGCCATAGCACCTGATTGATCCTGTGCAATGATCGTGACAATTCCGAAGACGAACGCCATCAGAAGCAACGGGACTTTTTCGAGGACGAGTCTGAAAATCTTCCGGCTGGGAACCCCCGTCGATTCAGGGGAGAGCAAGGACGTTCGATTCAGCGGCCAGAAGTCCACCAGCAGGAGGAGAATCGGTAGCGTGACGAGCATTGGTTTTGACAGCAGTCCTAATGCCATGCTGGTCGCGACGAGAAGGTAGCGTGACCAGTTTGGCCGCTGCGCATACCAGAGATAAACCAGCAGTGTCAGCAACAGGAAGAACGTACTCAGAACGTCTTTCCGCTCGGCGATCCACACGACCGACTCGACATGAAGTGGATGGATCGCAAACAGCAGTGCGGCCACAAAGCTGGCGTCGCGTCGCCCGGTACTGATTCTCAGAAAGAGATAAAGCAGGACGCAATTGGCCGCATGGAAGACGAGATTCGTGAAGATGTACCCCGCCGGAGCAGTCCCGAATAGCGTGGTGTCGAGTTGGTAGGACATCCACGTCAGTGGCGTGTAGTTGGCAAGGTAGAGCGTGGTCCAGGCATAAACCGCGCCTTCCCATGTCAACCCTTTGGTCACCATCGGGTTTTCGGAGACATAGAGAGTGTCGTCGAAGTACACGAACTCGTTCTGAAGTGCTGGCCAGAAGAGTCCTGCGACAGTGAGCAGCAGGAACAGACATGCCCAAACGTCCGCCCGATTCCGGCGCAAGAGTGGAATCGGTCGCTTTTTGCCGTTCTTCTTCGTCATACGAGCGGGCCCTGCTTGATCTGTGATCAGGCAGCGATCTTACCCGATATCTCACGGATCCCGCACGGGACCACGATGCGAATAGAGAACTTTAAAGCCTCATGATCTCTGAAGAAGGAGTATGTGCGATCTATTTACAAGACAAGCGACTGATGAAAGGGGAGATGTATACTGAGTCTGCTTATCTCCGTTTCCGGCCGGTTCCCTTTTTGGAACCGGTCTTGGATTTTTTCCCTTTTCCCCGAGAAGGCTTCGTTTTGCCGATTTGCTGGGGACCATGTGAATTTCGTCGGGGGTGACGCTCTTTGATGAGCTTGAAGTTGAGGACTCGTCGGTCAACGTCGACATGGACCACTTCGACCGTGACCCGATCTCCCAAACGAAAGGCATGTCCATCGCGTCGGGAGATCAGCGATTGGGTGGGGCGGTCAAAGTCGTAATAGTCTGCCGCCGAGAGTGAACTAATATGCACGAGTCCTTCCACCGGAATTTCGATCCCCCGACAGAAGAAACCGAAGCGGTCGACAGTGGTGATGGTCGCTGTTAACTGCTCCCCGAGTCGTTCTTCAAAATAGGAGAGGAGCTTCAGTTTCGTCAGCTCCCGTTCCGCCCGTTCTGCACGACGTTCGGTTGTTGAACAGTGACGTCCCAGTCGAAGCTGCTCCTCCATGCCAGCTCCACGACTCGACTTCCGCTCGGTGATCAGCGATTCCATCTGACGATGAATTAGAAGATCGGGATAACGCCGGATCGGACTGGTGAAATGGCAGTACTGAAGTTCGGCCAGTGCGTAATGGCCGAGTTCGACGGGACTGTACTCCGCCTGCTTCATACTGCGGAGCAGGGCGAAATTGATGGCCTGTTCTTCCTGCTTTCCTTTGACGTTCCAGAGGACCTGCTGGATGTCTCGGCGGCTCTGGGCCCTTTTTAATGGGTAGCCAAGATTGGCGGTAAACTCTGCGAAAGCTGCCATCTTCTGTTCGGAGGGATCCGCGTGGACACGCCGGAGAAACGTCATGCCCCGGTCATTGAGTTCGGTGGCCACGGCGATATTCGCGGCCAGCATGAACTCTTCGATGATCTGATGACTTTCATCATGAGCGGCGACGTGGGCTCCGATCACTTTTCCATGGGAATCGAGATCAACCTTCACTTCAGGCATCTCGAGTTCGAGTGCCCCTTTTTCAAATCTCCGGCGTCGCAACAGCATGGCGAGCGTGTGCATCCTCGTCAGGAGTGCGTGAACCTCGGGGCTCACTGGATGCTTTCGGTCTGCAGTCGCTTTCCCTTCGATGATCGGAAGAACTTCCTCATAGGCAAACCGCTGAGTCACACGAATCGCTGACCGGGAGAAACGGGTTCCCACGGGGATGCCATCTGGGTTGAACTCAATGAAGGCCGACATCGTGAAGCGGACCCGTTTTTCCTGCAGCGACGCAAGGCCGTTGGAGATGACTTCCGGCAGCATGGGGACGACGAGACCGGGCAGGTAGACACTCGTGCCGCGGCGCTCGGCTTCCTTATCCAGTTCGGATCCCGGCTGAACGAAGTGCGAGACATCGGCGATATGAACTCCGAGATGCCAGTGCCCGTTCTCCCACTGCTCCAGTGAAATCGCATCGTCGAAATCCCGGGCGTCCACGGGATCGATCGTGACGATGGTCATGCCAGTCAGGTCTTCGCGCTCGTGCAGGTCGTCTTCTCGAAAGTTTTCTGCTTCGAGTCGGGCGGCCGAGAGGACTTTCTCCGGGAACTCCTGCGGAATGCCGAACTCATGGAGAATCATCTGCGTGTCGACTCCAGGCTCGCCCCGGGGGCCGAGTACCTTCGTCAGAACGCCTTCTCCTTCCTGACTGACTGTCGGAAACCGCAGAAGTTCGACGACGACTTTGTCGCCCGGAATGGCCCCTTTGGCGCCGGGGTCGCCGACCGCAATGGCCTGTTGTGCGTCTTTGCCGTCGATCTGGACCCAGCCGAAGCCGTCATCTTCAAAGTAAGTCCCGACGAAAATGTTCGTTGCTCGCTGAACGACATCGACCACGAAGCCTGCCAGCTTTCCTCCACCGCGACGACGGTTGGAGAGTTTTACGAGGACCTCATCTCCACTCTGAGCATCACGGAGATCATGGGCATCAACGAAAACATCGCCGTCAACGTTGGTCGGTTTCGGGTCGTGAAGAATGATGTAGGCGTCACCGCTGGAAATCTTCCGGACGATTCCCAGATAAGTGCTGGCGGGACGTCGGGCCTGCACCCGCCCTGACTCGAGAATTCGAAGTTCCCCTGCGGCGGCCGCTTCCTCCAGTGTCTGCTGGAAATGATCCCAATGCTTTTTTGTGACACCCAGTTTCTTCGCCAGGGCCTTGGCTTTCACCGGGACATAACCAGGTCGCTGGATGAACTCGGAGATCTGGGTGCGAAGGCTCGACATACGACATCCTGTTTCGACGGTGAGGAAGATGCGGGTTCTCGGGGCTTTGCGTCACCGGCTTCGTGCGGGATGCCCTTGATGCGAAGCGATGCACAGGAAATTGATCGATGGGAGTACAGATTGGTTGCCGCGCGGTCGCAGGCGACCGCTTTGTGGTTGATGGGAGATCAATCCGGAAGACCCTGGAAGTCCCGATTGGTCAGGAACTTCATGTATGGGTACATAGATCCGACACTGTCCATTCTCGACGAGAATTTCAAAACCGCAACAGGTGCAATCTTCGGACTCCGATGATCGGCCCATTAAATGCCGATGGGCTCTGGTCAGATGATCCGGGTCCAAATAATCCGGACTGGTTACAGCTGCGACGACAAGCAAAAGAGAGTCGCCGATTGGGTGAGAATTCTTAGAAGGCACGCGGGAGAAACCGCGGTTCGCTCACAGCAGAAATAAGAACAGGCGCCTTCAAGACCGCCTTGAAGACGCCTGTAGTGCTCATGCAGGAGCGGGCAGATCCTGCCTTAGCGAGAGCAACTCATCGCAGTTCCCGTGCCAACCTGCGAATTACGTCATTTCTCAACTTGCGCACCCACTTTTCGACAGGTGCGTGCAGAAACGCACAGGTGCGGTTTACTTCCGTACAGCAAAACAGTGCAGCTGACCGCGGCTGATTTTTCGTCACACCAAAACGCAGTGAAATTCTCCCGGACTGAATCCGCGATTGAGATCAGCGAGAGAATGGAACTCGATGGGCAGAGTGGTCTCAGTGAGGGGTGAAAGCCAGCTGCGATAAATTCTCCTGCGCCCCGAAGTCAATGTGTTCGACCTGGTCTGTCGGGGCGTATGAATGAAAACAGGTGCGGCGTCGCAAGGACGTCGCACCTGTTTGGCGATTCAATTGAGTCGGAACGAGGGATCACGACCTGACGTGGCTCTCTCGAGCGGCGCCAGGAGGGGATTGTCTCACTGCGTCAGAGATTACTGACGGAAGAAATCACTCGGTCCGCGATGGGTGTAGTACGGGTAAACAACCGCACCGCCAACCGCATTCGGCTGTGGATAGACCAGGTTATTCGGGACGATGTAGTCGTAGCTGTGGACGTCCTGCGGGCAGATGTTCAACCCATAGTGACCTCCATGATGTCGCCCGTGACGACCACCATGGCCGTATCCCGGTGGACAATCAGCAGGATAACCCTGCTCATATCCAGGTGGGCAGTTGGCGGGATATCCCTGCCCGTATCCTCCCGGTGGGCAACCAGGACCGCCGACTTCGCCTGACCCTGTGGTCTGGAAGTGAGTCACACTTGTGCTGTGATGCTGCTGATAGTGATCGTGTACTTCACTCAATCCTGCGCGGATCGGTTTGTGATAGTACCCCGCCGGAGTGACCCCTTCGGCGGGTGTGGCCGCCGCCATTGGCGGTTCCGCAGGGCTCTGGCCACGAATGGTGGCCGTTCCCAGAGATTGGCAGCCGCTGCTGAAGCTGACCAGTAACGCCGCCAGCGCCCATCCGTGGATTGCTCGCTTCATGTCCCGTGTTCCTCTCATTGAGTCAAACAAGCGTCTCGGGTGAATAGACGGTCCGCACGGCCCCTGCAGGTCGGGCATGCGACTGGAACTGGTCCAGAGCGTGCCACAGAGTTTCCTGAGAGTCAGATTCTGTCGTGCTGAGACTGTATTTCTTACATTCACCTGGGCCGATTGACGCGATCTGTCGATTTCCGGCCTTACGCATCGGGCGAGACGACTGCCTGCGATGCCCCCCTTTTCGGTCAGATGCCTGCCAAAGCAGAACGCCCCCGACCGAAAACAATCCTTCTTTCTTCGTTATCGGCAGGCTGCGAGGAAAAATGCGAAAAATCCTTGAGAATCGCACTCTGGGAGTATTCGTGAATCGCCGAAAACCTTGCAGTGTTTTCCTGATCGGCATAGAGTAACATCCGGATTGCAGCCCCGACCCGGGTCACAGCCTCATGGATGCTGAGGTGACCCGATTTGACAACTTCGGGCGATTTGAGATTGATTGCTCCCAACGAGGGGAAAACGAGTGTTTGTCGCCATTTCTACCCGCTGCTTCGCCGAAACGGATTTTTGGCAGGCGCTCGATCAGATCACCGACCTGGAGTTTGATCGAGTCGAAATCTGGATGGATGAGAAGGGGACATTAAAGCCGTCTTATCTGACGGCGAATGCGGAAGAATTCATCGCAAAGATGCGTGACCGCACTCGATTGTCTCCCATCGCAATGACTTTCGCTCACGATGTCGACGCAGCAACATTCCAGTCCATCTGCCGAATAGCCAAGGCCCTTCGGATTTCGCAGATTGTGATCCCCTCGTCTCCGCTGGGGACGCCATTTAATCTGGAGATCGATCGACTCCGTGCTCTGGTGGCAACCGCCACCTCCAACGGCGTTCGCGTAGGTCTGAAGACCCAAAGTGGTCGGCTCAGTGGCGACGCTCACACGGCAGTGGAACTCTGTCAGGCCGTCGACAAGCTTGGGCTGGCATTTGACCCCAGCTATTTTCTCGATCCCAAAACGGTCGAAAGCGTGATGTCGCTTGTCGCCCCCTATACGCTGCACGTTCATTTGCGCGATTCAACCGTGAATCAGATTCAGGTGCAGGTCGGGCTGGGCGAGGTGGATTACAGCGCCTTGATCACGCTCCTTGAACGGGAACGGTACTCGCGGGCGATCTCCATCGAGTTGCTTCCTGAGCATCTCGAACAGGAGAGCCGTCCATTGGAACTCCGCAAGTTGCGAATGCTGCTGGAATCTCTGCTATAGAGGCAGGCTGCTTTTTCCAGTGCCCCGGCAAACGCGCGTTCTGATCGATAAAAGACTCAATTCAGCGTGCCAATGTCGGGCAGACCAAGAAGCAGAGTCGTTTTACTGGATAGCACGGGCCTGGTAGTGCAGCTGCACACAGGATTGCTTTGGCAGGGGAGTCGACTGAAGTCGCTCTCGTCGAGTCGCGTCCGGTCTGTCTGCCGCACGAGACAATAATGGCACAGGGTGGTCCTTCCACTCAGGAGAATGCACGGTGACCGATCCCCGTCTTGATCGTCTGGCAGAAGTTCTCGTCTCTCACAGCTGCCAGCTCCAGCCCGGCGAGAACGTTCTGATCGAGGCCTTCGATCTGCCTGAGCCTGATCTGATCTGCCGACTGGTGGAACGGGCGGCCGCAGTCGGAGCACGTCCATTTGTTTCTATCAAGAACAACACGGTGCTCCGTTCTCTCTACCGTACGGCAACGACCGAGTCGCTTGGGCTGGCGGGGCAGTTCGAATCGAACGTCATGTCGCAGATGCAGGCGTACATCGGTGTGCGTGGCAGCGCGAACAGCGAGGAATTGTCGGACGTCCCTGGCACGCAGCTGGATCTCGTGCAGCAGCACATCTGGAAGCCTGTGCATATTGAACTGCGGGTCGCGAACACGAAATGGGTCGTACTTCGATACCCGACTCCGTCGTTTGCCCAGTCGGCTCGAATGAGTTCTTCGGCTTTTGAAGACTTCTATTTCAATGTCTGTACCACTGATTATCAGGCAATGGCCCGGAATCAGGAGCCTTTGAAACAGCTGATGTTGGCGACCGATCAGGTGCGGATCGTCTCCCCCGAAACGGATCTCGAATTCTCCATCAGGGACATTCCGGTTGTGACCTGTAATGGCCGTCGCAATATCCCGGACGGTGAAGTCTTCACGGCGCCGATTCGTGACAGTCTGAACGGTGTCATCACCTACAACGCTGGGTCACGTTATCAGGGAACGATCTTTGAGAAGGTTCGGTTTGAATTTAAAGACGGGAAGATTGTTTCGGCGAGTTGCCAGGGGCAGACGAAACGACTGAACGAAATTCTGGATTCAGACGAAGGAGCCCGTTACGTCGGAGAATGGTCTCTGGGCTGCAATAACCAGATTCGACATCCGATGCTCGATACGCTGTTCGATGAAAAAATCGGCGGGTCGATGCACCTGACTCCCGGCAATGCGTATTCCACCGCTGACAACGGAAACCGCAGTGCCGTTCACTGGGATCTGGTGCTGATTCAGACACCGGAATACGGCGGGGGAGAGGTCTGGTTCGACGGAAAGCTGATTCGTAAAGACGGCCGCTTCCTGCTTCCAGAACTTGAGCCCCTCAACGCCGGTCTATAAGCGACCATCGGGGCTGGATAACAGTGAGATAACGGCAGACTCCTCTCCCCAAAGTTTCTGATCGACGTGTTATGTTATTTGTTTTGATCGATGCTTAGGATGTGGGAACCTCGCTTCGCTGGTTCCCCACCTTTAGTCCGCATTGATCTGGATGATGACATGACCGATGCCGCTTTTTCGGTTTCGCCTGCATTGTCTGCTGCGCCCTCTCGCTCGCGCATTCGGGTCTGGGCCTTCTGGTCGTCAGTGCTCTTTCTGACTCTGATACTGGGACTGGCCATCTGGTATGTCCTGCACATGGTGCTCCCCCGCAACTTCAAGGGGAACGGTGATCCTGTCACGTTGAACCTACACGGCGGACCGTTCGACATTCAGTATTACTCGTCCGGGAAGGGGAAGCCGAAGGGGATCGTCGTTCTCGGCACAGGGCAAGGGGGGTGGTCTTACTGGGAAGAGAACACCGCTCAGAATCTGTTGAGGCAAGGCTATGTCGTTGCCGGCTGGGACTGTCGGAAGTTCGCCGACTCCCGGGAGTACAATCAACAGGAACTAGCTGACGGATTCACTGCGGCAGCGGAGACCGCGCGACGCTTGTCACATGCAGGCCCAGTCCCGGTCTGGTACGGGGGATGGTCCACTGGGGCCGAACAATCTGTTGCGGCCGCCGCCTCTGACCACCGTCCCTCTCATCTGGTCGGTCTGCTGCTCGCTGCTCCGGCCAGTCGTGGGCGATATGGCATGACCACGTCTGATCTGCTGGGAGTAACTCCGACCGGAGATGGAAGCTTCGGGCTCGCCGACTTCGCTGAAGACCTGAAGGGAATCAAAGTCGTGCAGTTCGAGGCCGGACTCGACGTGATGGATGACACCACCTGGCTCGAAGATCTGCACGTTCCGACAAAAGTTATCGAGTTACCCACCTCGCTACATGACATGGGCGGTGCGGGCCCTGAGTTCCAGGAATGTCTGGTGAAGGGCATCCAGTGGACTCTCGAGAAGCCGTCGACGCTTACCAACTGACTGCTGGCAAAGAGCGGGCTTACAGCGAACATGCTGTGGGACCAGTGCTCCGCGTGTCTGTGATCCGCGGTCGGGTGTGGAATCCACTTGCGATGAAGTCGCCGGCTCGTGAGACGGCGTTCCGTTGGCTCAGGGAACAGTCCTTCGCTCCTCAGACGTCATTGCATGAAAATGCCGCAATTGACGTAAAGAGATGTCAGTTATTGAGCTGAGAACACTTCATCAAAACCCCAGTGGCTGATGACACCCGCCTCGATGCCGCGACGGGCGCAGGACTTGCGAGATGTCTTTCCTGTCAAATGAGGCTGCAAATTGGCGGCAGACCCGTTCTGGTTGAATGGGAAAACGACCGTCGGTGAGTACTTCAACGATGGAGGAAAGAGACCATGAAACCTGCACGAACTTCTCCTCAGAAACAAGGAATGTCATCACCTCGCACAGATGAAGAGATCATTGATGAAGCCATCGATGAATCCTTTCCAGCGAGCGACGCTCCCTCCCATACTCCGACAAACGGCTCAGGTGGGCAGGAACTCCGGCCAGCAATTCCAGTGCAACAAGAAAGATCCAGCTCTTCAAGTCACGGTCAGCGACCGCGAAATCGAAAAGTGAGCTGATCGGTCCAGAGTAGGAGCCCGAGATGCCTCGCCCAAAGGTGCGGGTAAATCTCGGATCCTCATAGAAAAGAAGCGCGCCTGGAGGGATTCGAACCCCCGACCGACGGATTAGAAATCCGTTGCTCTATCCTACTGAGCTACAGGCGCAACTTTGTTCTTGCTTTCGACTTACTTTTGGGTGAAGCCCACAGCGTTCACCAGCCGCCGCCTCGTGGCAGCTGTCGACGAGTGTTCCATTGGGCGCTCAAAGGGCGGAAGCCCAAGGAAGTCTAGCCGCTCCACCAAATCCCGCAAGCCGATATCCTGCGAGGGACGGACGGGCCACAAAGCCTGGAGCCGATTCTGTCAGCAGGCACATCCCTGCTGTCATTCTCCAGCGGGGAGAAGAGAAAAATGGACGTTACAGGACTGGGAATACGTCCTGAAACACTGGGAATTTCTCCCTGAGTGCCTTCTGCACTCCACTTTGCACGCCACTGGTCAGGAATAGTCGGGATTCCGGTCGCTTCGGTCCTGATCTGAGGGGGGTGTCACAAAAAGTGTCACAAAAATGTGACAGTCACGCGAAAGTCACGCCTTTCAAAAAAGTGCCTGACCCTCGCAGCAACTATCTCCGAAGGCCGATTCCCTCTTGGCGGAATCTTCTGTCACGAAATCCGTCACATCTCCCCGTAGTTCAGAAGGGGAGGCGAGCGGTAAGCGGGAGGCATCCTTCGAAAAAATTCCCGGCATATGCACCTTTGTAGGAGGGGAGAGAATTCGGGATCGGATTGCTTCACGCCCCCAACCTCCGTCCATCAGTAGAGGGACCCAACTTTCGCTGAATCAGATCCCGGGTTCAGTCACGTTCGGATCGATTTCAAAAATCCGGGAAGATTTCCAAGCGGTTCAGGCCATTCCCGACTGGGACACTCAGCCCACTGTAGAGGGACACGACATTGCAGTAGATCAGACAAGGGGTTCACTCGTGCTCAGGACTATTTCGAAAATCTGCGGATTTTCTTCTCCTGAAATCGGCTGTGCCGATACATATCCGCCCCTTTGTAGAGACCTGAAGTTTTCTGCAAAGAGCGGGCGAGGTTTCGCAAGGTTCGTCCATATGCAGAGGGCATTCTGAACCCTTGCCCAATAGTAGAGACGTATTCCGATGATTTCCCCCTTCTATAGAGGGATTCAGTTTCACTCACGAAAGGTAACGATGACAATCCAAACGATTTCCCCGACTCTCGACACTCTGGAGCTGTCCAAGCTGTTGAAATGCAGTGATCGGCACATTGCCAATCTCGACAAGGCTGGGAAGCTGCCAGCGCCTGTTCACCTGGGGAATCTGAAACGGTGGGTTCGGTCTGATATCGACCTCTGGCTCTCGAAGGGATGCCCTGACCGCAAGGCGTTCGCGTCACTGAAGGCCAAGGCCTGAATCTGATGCCAATCGACCCTTCACCCTCTTGCATCTCTGGATGAATCCATGATCGCCACACCACAACTGACGGTTGCTCAACTGCGAACACGCGAAGCATGTGAGGAAGATACCCGCAACGGAATCGACTCCATCAAAACTCACATGAAGCGGGTCGGCCAAGCTCTGCAAGTCATCCGCGACGATCGACTCTATCTGTCGACTCACGGTTCATTCGAAGCTTATGTCGACGATGTGTGGAAGCTGAGCCGGGCGCGTGCCTATCAGTTGATCGGCCATGCGTCAGTCATTGCCAACCTGAGCCGGTGCGAGATGCTGTCCACAATTGTAGACACTCTCCCAGAGGCCGCGACTCGGGAACTGTCTGGCCTTGGGCCTGAAGATCAATGTGAGGTTGTCCTGAAGGCCAGCAATAACGGAAAGGTCAAACCAACCGCACTCCGCATCGCCGAGACGGTCATAGAAACGCAGTCTCCCCAAGTCAGCACAAGTTCAGATGCCTTGTGCGAATCTGAGCAAAGCTTGCTGGCTGAGTGTGAAGCGACGATCGGTCGTGGAATGCAGATGGAAGGTCAGGCGAGAAGAACAATTCAGGAGGACCAGCCTGACCCGTTCAAGCAAATGATTCAACGCCGATTGCAGGAGGAAAACCCTCTTCAGGTTGCCAACGACGCCATGGAGCTTTTGCGGGGCATTTCCCGCAACCATCCGCTGCGAGACAGTGCATGGATGGCTGTTCGAAGGTTTATTGACGCCAACATAGAAAGTTCAGTTTCATGACTGGCCGCTTTCGTGCTTTTCCCGGTCAGTGACTCTTGGACAAAAACAGCCGGGTTGATCTCCGGTTGGCCCATGCGGTCAGCAGTCCGCCGCATGGGTTTTTCACACACTCTTCGGACTGGTGTAATTGGAGCGACAGGACGCGATGACATTCGACCCAGAGGACAGATTCAGTCAGCCTCCAATTTCCGGAATCGTGCGATGCCTGCAATGGGAATTCAATCGCGGTCGAACCCCTGAACAACTCAGGGAAAGTGCGATTCTTAAGATTTCGGCACTGGGGGCTTCCAGTGGGATCTCCCATTCTGACGCTGATGAAATGGTTGCCCGGATCTCCGGAACGCGAACGGCCTTCGACTACAAAGCCGAGTTGCCGGATTTCTTGATTCCCAAGAAGGGCGAAGATTTCATTGGTAATTACATCGACCATGGACTCAAGGTCGCGAAACGACCGGTTGCACCGTTCTATCTGGGCGGTGGCCTGGCTTTGGTCTCCGCCCTCATTGGAAGGCGAGTGCGAACGGAAACGGACGGTCGCCCCAACATCATGATTATCTGCAGTGGCTTTTCCGGGAGCGGAAAGGATGGCCCACGCCAGCTAAACAAGCGACTGGCTCACTCCAGCGGCGCTGATGATCGATTGGCCCCAGAAAGCATCTTCTCAGGGTCTGGAATTGTCTCGGCTCTCAGTGCGAAGCTGTCCGCTCTGTTTCAGTTCGATGAAATCGGACGACTGTTGCGGGCAAACAGCGGAAAAGGTGCCGATCCTCACGGGCAGGGGATCAAAACGAAGCTGCTGACGCTGTATTCGTCTTCCGGAACCATCTACCAGCCGGACGGCTACGTTGATGAGAAGCGGAATATTGTTTTGAACCAACCGAACTGCGTGCTGTATGGGTCTACTGTCCCTGAGTCGCTTTTCGAAGGCCTGACCAAAGAGGGAATGTCGGATGGGTTCATTTCTCGATTACTGATTATTGAATCAAAGGAGATTCCGGCGATGCAGTTCGCGCCCGTCTTGGAACTGCCGAAGAGCTGCATTGATTTTGCGTCCGCCTGGAACTCTTGGGCAGGACATGGCGAGATCCCACAAGCCTGGGAGTCAATGGAGCCAACGATTATTCCGTTCAGCGACTCAGCCCGCGAGCTGATCAAGGACTATTACCGAGAGTGCGATCTGAAAGCAGGAAAGAAGGACGAGGACGACGGATCGTCCCTCTGGAGGCGGGCAGCCGAAAAGGCCGAGAAGCTGGCCCTCATTCGGTCCTGTTCCCATCACATGCCATCGGAGCGATTCGCCATCGAAGAAGCTCACATGCAATGGGGAATTGATCTCACCTCCTGGCTGACACAGAAACTCCTGGTAACCGCTGGCGACTGGATTGCCGAGAACTCGCAAGAGGCATTGGTCAACAAAGTCTACCGTGTCGTTCAGGCAGCAGGACGCAAGGGGATCATCAAACGGAACCTCACCCGGAAGACGCAGTTCATCAGGGAACGCGATCGGCACGAAATCTTAACGACACTCATTGAGAGTGGGCGAGTGACCGCCACGAAATCGGGCGAGTCGATCACCTACACGGCAGCCTGACCGCTGACGTCAAATGGTGTCAACTTTCAGGCTTTGACACCCTGACCGCCCGCAAGGTTTTACAGCACAAGGAATTGCATCTCGGTTGTCGCTGGTGTCAAGGATTCAACGCCAGCATAGGGATAAATCTTTAGAGCGGTGGCGAATAGGGAATAGCAACAGGAATCACAAAGGAGTTTGACACCTTGACACCCTACAGACACCGTTTCTTAGTTCTTTTCTGAAAAACAACTTACGTTCATTGGCGGTGTCAAAAGGCTAGACCTTGACACCAGATTGACGCCTTGACGCCACAGGAGCTTAGCCATGATCAGCCGCACTGTTTCAGGATCTCGCGAGAATGTGGACGGTCACAGCCTGCAGGTTCGATCGAAGCGGGCAAATGTCGTTGTTGCCGTCCTGATTGGTGATGCTGCTTTCGAGCAGATGTTTCGAATGATCGGATGTCGGAATCCCATCGAGCCCTCCCCGATCCACTCAATTCCCATGAAGAAAGGCTGAACCCATGGCAAGTTTCGTCACGCTGAGATGCACCAACGGAAAGGAACTGACGCTGAATGTTTCACTCATCGAATGGTGGCGTCCTGTTCGCACAGGCATCAACTCTCATCCTCACACGGATGTCGCCTACAAGGGCGGTATGGCAACGGTGGCGATGACCTCAGCCGAGTTTGCTGATCTGATCAGGCAGGCCCATGCGGATGTGGTGACCGTCGAGCAGGCCTGATGTCCTTCCGGGGAATCGTAGGTACTACTTTTACCCTGATTCCCTCCCCCTAGCCGCTGGAGGTACCGGGGTCGTAGGTAGTTACATGCAACATTTCCTAAGACGCTCTCAGAGGCCCGCTGACGCGATGGCAGGCGGGAAGGTCTGAAGAGTCGGCCAAGCCTGTTGCAGGCTGACTCGGGCGAGATGTGAAAGTCGTGGGGAGTCCCACGGATAATGTTTCTGGACTGTTTTTGAAAGGGATTGCATGGTTCGAAAGTTTCGAGGCGAGCGCCGGGTTCAGGCGCTGGGCTCCCGGGCTGCAGGCCGGGGGATGCGGCACGCGGGAGCAGATCGGCCAAGCCCTGGCCGTCCGTCTTCTCGCCAGCAGGGGCGTTCAACTGCCGTCCTGCATCGTAGCGGCCAGCGTGCCGCCTGATTTGCTCTGACTCTTGCGGGCTCTCCTGTCACGCTGACAGAGAGCGGCTTTTCTGTCCATCTGGTGGCCTACGGTCTGCGCTGACTTCGCCAGATGGGACTTTTCAAGCTCCTGAATTAAGGGTTCTGATGTTTTCAATTCGTGCGGAAGTGGGTGCGGGGTCTGTCCCGACGCTCTACATCATGGACGCCATCGGGCGATCCGAAATGGGAGGCGGGGGAATCACAATCTCAGACGTTCAGAGCTTCCTGGATCAGCATCGGGGAGCCCCGGTGATCCGGGTGTCAATTAGCTCGACCGGCGGGGACGCCTGGACGGGCTTGGCGATCTACGAAGCCCTGATGCGGTTCCCCGGTGAGGTGCATGTCTTCGCTAGTGGGATCGTCGCGTCTGCGGCTTCCATCGTCTTCCTTGCGGGCTCAAAGCGGGAGCTGGCCGAGAACACCCAGTTGATGATTCATCAGGCCAGCATGGAGGTTTCCGGGGGCGAGAGCGAGCTGCAACGGGCAGGCCGCACGCTCACCCAGATCAACCGCAGCATGGAGAGCATCATTAGCCAGCGAACCGGCCAGCCGGTCGAGATCGTCCGGGCGTGGCTCGCTGAAGAAAAGTGGTTTGACTCCCGGGACGCTAAGTCTCTCGGCTTCGCGACGCATGTTTCCGATTCAGTTTCAGCAACGGCCAGCCTGGATCTTTCCCGCTTCAAGAATTTGCCGCTGGCCCTGAAGCAGCAGCGGGACCGGAACTTCGCCAAGGCGATGGCACCGAAGCCGAAGCTCTCACCCGAAGCGATGGTCAAGAAGTACGGCCCGCCGAAGACGCTGACCGATGTCGTGGCGATCGCTCATGGCCGCAAGGCCTGATTCTCTCTGGTTGCTGGCTCTCTCACTGCTTCCCCTGATTCAACGTCGAGTCAGGGGACTCTCTTAATCCCTACTGAAGGACTGAATTTTATGCTGACAGAGTGGTCCCCTTTAGACCCTTTTACCTGCGACGATTACGACACCCCGACGCTGAAGAAGCAGCGGGATGCCCTTAATCAGGAGATTAACGAGATCCTGGCTGAGCGCCAGCGGATCGACACTGCAATGGCCGAACTGGAAAACACTCCCGTCGAAAACCTGTCCGTCGAACAGATCAATGCAGGCAGGACCGCAAAAGAAGACCGGTTTCGTCTTCTCCAGCGTGAATTGCGGCTTCGTAATGAGCAGTTGCCGAACTACTGCCGGGCTGACAATCAGGCCGCGTCCGCCGCTTGGGACAAGCACGAGGCGAAAATCCCCGACATCAAGGCCGGCATCATCAAAGATCTGGAGAAGATGGGCTATCTCCCTTTCGAGGAGAACAGCCGACTGCCGGGGCAATGGACGCCCGAAATGCTCTCACGACATCCAAAGATGGTTGCCGCTCAGGAACGCAGTAAGCACCTGAACGCGAATGCGACCAACTACAGCGGTGTCCATCTCAACAGGGAACGTGTCGAGAAGCTGACAGCGTCGCTTACAAGTGCTCGCAACCAACTGGTCACATAGTCGCGAGACCGCTTTTCCCTGTCCCCCGGTCCGGCTTCGGGCTGGGGGCTCTCTTCCTGCTCTGTCCTCTTTCTCAAAGGCTCTTGGCACATGCCCACATTCAAAGACGCGAACGGCGTGGAACGCATGCTGGAACTCAACCCGCTGAACGTCAAACAGATCAATGAGAAGTTCAATATCGATCTTCTCGACATGGTGAACGGGGATCTGTCGGCCCGGCTGTCTGAGAACATCCCGGCACTGATGAACATCATCGGGGATCTGGCTTTCCCGGGCGTGGACGAACGCGAAGCCGCTCAGGCCCTGGCTGACGAAACGGTCATGGAGAACGCGACAAAGGCGTTTCTGAAAGCGATCGTCGGCTATCTCCCGGATTCGACCTTGCTGGCTCTCTGCGATGACGAAACGGCAGTGGAAGAGCTGGTCCAGATCGTTTCATAGCAGTTCGAGCTGCTGACACTCTCCAGCGTGCGGGATTGGCCTGCACGCTGTTCCTTTCTTCCCCACTCTGGAACTTCCCTGATGCCCTCATTTCGCGACCGAAACGGCAACACCCATTTCCCTGAAGTCCTGATCTGCACGATCGACCAGATCAATCGAGCCCTGAACGTCAACATTCTGGAACTCGATGAGTTAGCAAGGCTCTCACAAAGCCCGCTCCAGCAATGCGAACTGCTCTGGATTGCGTCCGGCCAGCAGGGAACCTTAGAGGCCTTCACTGAGTCCATGACGCTGGAGACCATCGAACAGGGCATGGACGCTTTTATTCTCGCGTTCTGCGACTTCCTTCCCGCTCGCCAGTCGATCCCACTTCAGGCCGCACACGAGCGGGCAAAGCTGTTGAGAGCCAAGCTGACCGCAACCGCTGCTGAGATCCTGAAGCAGTCCGGGCCGGTCGAACCGGAACCGTCTTCCCTGTTGCAGCGATTGTTGGCCTGGTGTTCGAACCTCTGGCGAACCCTGACCGCGTCACCCGCCTGAGCCGTTCCGTTCTGACCGGCTGGTTCCCTCTTCAATTCTCATTCAGGAATCGATTCTATGGCAGATACGGCCCCTTCGGGGTCCATCAAGGCGGGCGGCGCCTACGTCGAAATCTTCACTGTCGACGGCCCGTTTCACAAAGGGCTGAACAAAGCTCAGAAGAGCCTGGACGCCTTCTCTCAGAAGGCAATGAAGGCCGGGGCGGCACTGTCCGCCGCTGCCGGGACCGTGCTGGTTACGCTCACAGCAACGGCCAAGGCGTTCGCCGATCAAGGCGACAAGTTGGACAAGATGAGCCAGCGGACAGGCGTGGCTGTCGAATCCCTGTCCGCGCTCGACTACGCGGCAGGGCTCTCCGGCACGTCTCTGGAGCGACTAGAAGACAGCCTGAAGGATATGTCGAAGAACCTCGTGGACGCCGGGCAGGGCTCTCAGGGGATCGTTGACACGCTGACGCAATTGGGGATCACGGCGGAGAGCCTGAACGGCAAGGGGGCAGAGAGTCAGCTTCTCGCAATTGCGGACGCCCTGTCGAAGATCCCTGATACCGGGATGCGGGCAACGCTCGCGATGAAGCTCTTCGGAGAAGGTGGACGCGAGCTCCTGCCGTTGTTCGCCGGGGGAGCCGAGTCGATCCGGGCGATGATGAAAGAGGCGAAAGACCTGGGCCGGGTGATGTCCACAGAGGACGCCAAAGCCGCTGCCCAACTACAGGAGGAACTGAACAAGCTCAATGGAGCCTTCGAAGCCCTCAAAATCAATGTGGGCTCTGCCGTCGCCAAGGAGTTGACCGACTTTCTGAAGTATCTCAACGATGCCTCACCGGCAGTCCTGAAGGCCATCGGGGAGAATAAGGAATGGGTTGTTTGGGTCGGGAAAATGGCCGTTGAACTCGGAACGGTCGGCATTGCGATGGGCTCAGCCGGAACGGCGGCCTATGCCCTGTCGACGGCCATCGGCGTTCTGAGAACGGCCACGATTGGCCTGACGGCCAGCCTGGGGCTGATTGGCGGTCTGGGAGCCCTTGCGGCTCTCGCTCTGATCACCAAGGAGATTTACGAACAAGCCACGATGCAGGGGGAATACAACAGGGAATTGCAACGGTCGATTGAGCTGCGAGAGAAACTGTCTCAAGCGAATGCGGCTCGAACCGACAAGATGATTGAGGAGTCCCGGAACCACGGAGGAGATGACCGGAACGCCTATCTGCAACAGAGAATCAAGGCCGAGCTGAATAACCTGGACACCAAAGAAAAGCGGGTGAAGGAGCTGGAGGCTGAAGCCAGCCGGTACGAGTCGATGGCGGCTTCGATGAGCGATGAGGGGGCCGGACGGGGGATTTACCAGAACAAGGCCGATGCCATTCGGAAGGGAGATCTGGCAGACGAACAGTCAATTCTGAAGTCGACGCAAGAACGATTGCAGGCCCTTCAGGCGGAATTGATGGCCTTCCGGCACGAACAGGCGACGCAGGATCGATCTGTTCACCGGGAAGATCTCGGGCTCAATCGCTCGAATCTGACCTATACCGACGCCGAGAAGGCCCAGGCCGGAAGCCTGACGGACGGTCTGGGGAAGAGCCTGGATGAACTGGCACGGCGTCAGAAGCAGGAAGCGGCCAAACTGAAACAGGCCCTGGAGCAGGAAGCCGAAGAAGTCGCGGAAGCGATGCTGTCACCGGCTGAGAAGCTGCAGAAGAAGCTGGAACACCTGAAGACCTTGCAGGCTCACGGGCTCTCTGATGCCGACTTCGAGAAGGCCGCGAAGATGGCTCGCGTCGAAGCTGGAATCGAAACGGCAAATCGGAACATCCCGGCAATGGCGGAACGGGTTCAGAACGCTGCCGCCGTTGAACGCGGCTCTCAGGAAGCCTTCTCCGCGATGGTCAAGGCAATGAACGGGCGTCAGGACATCGAATCTCAGATCGAGAAGAACACGAAGGACACGGCCCGGGAAACGAAGCTGCTGGCAAAAGCGGCCCGCAAGGAGAAGCCGATCACGGTCAAGGTCATGAACTTCTGATCTGTTGCAGGCTCACCCGTCAACGAAAAACACCCGGTCAGTTTGGCCGGGTGTTCTCATCTTCATCCAACTCGAAAGGCTCTCGAAATGTCTCAGTGTCAGGGTTTCTTCGCCGATATGGTTCCCCGTGACCGGCAGTCGTCTGGGCAGTCTCGCCCGTGTAAGGTGACAGTCTCGAATCCCAGCCCGGACTGGTGCCAGTTCACGATCACCAGAGGCAGGCAGTCGGCCCGGCTGTCGATCCCGATGACCGAGTTTTTCGGTCTGGTTCAGGCCATGGACGCCGCTTTACAGGAGAAGCAGGAGCGGGAGGAAGGAGCCGGTTTGGGAACCATTGGTTCCCAAATCACTGAGGCCGCCTGAGTGGGGATGACGCCAATTGGAGACAAAACGGGTCAGGCGGTCTGAGTGGGGATGTCCCCCATTGGGAGACAAGGGCCGAACGGATGCGGACCTTGGAGAGCTGATCGGGATGAGTGCTCAGCAGGTTCTTGAGCGAAGGCACGTTTACGATACGTTTGCAGATGTTTCAAGTATGTACTTGAAACTCAGTTGGTCTCACTTCAGGGTTGCAGTCCCATGGCCTGACGCTTCTGAATGCCTGCAATGGGCTGAAGGGAATGAACACGAGGAGCGTCGGTCAAGGAAATGAAGACCTGGAGAGCATGATCGTCAGCTTGAACGACGTTCGTCGTCACCTGAACGAATCACAGAAGGGGATCATCGCTGCCAAGTGGGCGAACATGAAATCGGGAAGCCCCAGGCTACCAAGCCTAATAGGGCACCGGTGCCCGATAACAACAGGCCATCAGACAAGCCGATCAGCCTACATGAAGCAGCCGAAAAGGTGGGGATTAGTGTTCGAACCGTCCCGGCCTGTCGCAAGGTTCAGAGGGGCGGAATCGGATTATGGGTCCTCCCAATCTTCATAGGCGTCCTTCAGCTTGGGGTCGTCTCTCAGCATGTAGGCAGAGACATAAGTCGGAAACCATAATCCAGTTTCGGCGTCCTTCTCCATTGCTGAAACTTGTTTTCTTTCCACCCCATTCTCAGTGTACTTCGTGAATAAAAGTCGCATCCCTCGAAAGTCAGCTGTTTTCTCCACCTTCAGGGAACCAATTTTCTCTGAAAGCTTGCGGCGGGACTTGAGGTCATTGAGAGCCCTGGCTGTCGCGACGTCTCGATTCTTTTCCAGCTTCAGGTGAGAGGCCAATGATGCCTCTGGAGTTCGGAAGTCGTACGAAGAGAGCTTTGCAGAAGGCTGGCGATTGAAGATCGCGACAAACAACGCAACAGCGGACAATGCAACCGCCAGCGATGAAAGTAATAGCGGTCGGTTCCCATTCCAGCTTTTTCTCACCGGAGGGGGCACTGCCAGACCTGTAGGCGAATGCACTTCATGGACTCCAGCGTCAGGGACTGGGACAAGTACAGGCCGTCCACACTTTGGGCACCGAAAGGACTTGCCAGCATTGTCGGATTTCGCATTTAATCGCTGACCGCATTCGCAGGTGATGACCACCAACTCGCTCATTCTTGGCCCTTTGACTCTCGGTTTACCTACCCTCGTTCGGCACCACCACGACTTCAGTCACGGTGATTGAATCGCCTTTCTCTGCGGCTTGCAGGATGGCCCTAGACCGCTTTCGCCCGATGGCAATCAACCATTGCTGGACGGTCGAGAAACCTTCCAGATACGCGGCGCGTTCAAATGCTGCGGAATCCTCTTCAGGGCATCGAACCCCATAGAGGACGCCGCGACGTTCGTTTTCAAGTTGCTTCTTTTTCGCCATGCGGAGATGGAATCACGAACGGTTGTGAACTGCAATAAATTGGCAACAAAATCACGCGAAACGGAAAAATAAGTTAACCGGGGTTGACCAAATGGTTATCCCCGGTTAACTTTCTCTCACCCGCCGCGAGTTGGACCAGAACCGCGAACGGATGAATAACCGATCTCCCGGGCACTCTGCCTGGATTCTCCCGCCTGTCTTGAGCCGCTGGTCCCGGCTTGAGACAGGCGTTTTCTGTTTGGAAGGGCTCTTTCTATGCAGGCCTACGTCGAGGAAATGACTGCTGAGGAAGTGGAACGCACCACGCAGCGAAGCATTCTGCGTTCAAACCTGAGAGATCAGGCGAAAGCGGCCAACGGCGGGATCGTGCATTGCACGTACTGCCGATGCGTCCTGTCTCGTTCCCGCACCCGGCTGAGTCACATTGTCCCGCTGGGGATGGGTGGCGAGACGACCGCTGAGAATGTCGTTCTGGCCTGTCCCAACTGTGCCGACTCGAAGAATTTCCGGACGCTCGAACAGTGGCGGGATCGCCTGCAAACGCAGGTTTCAGAAGTGCAGCGACTCCTGACCTATCACCCGAACCCGATGCCGAAAGCAAAAAAGCCCGCAGCTTGAAGGCTACGGGCTCTTTGATTCTTCACCATCCTTGCCGCCAATTTCTCAGGTCGTCGGCAAGGCCAGCTAAGGAGAGTATTGATGACAACCGCACAAAGGTCAACACGCAAAAGGCCCGTGAAGCTGCTTTTCCCGGATGATCCCCGCTGGGACGAACGATGGACGTTACCAGCGTCAGAACTGGACCGGGCAAGTTCCACTCCCGGCCAGAAGGGCGGTTCTCAGTCGGTGGGGGTGGTTCAGAAATGAAGACTCCCAACCCGGCATTCCACTCCCTCTACAACGAAAACTTCCGGAAGTTCCTCATGGGCCGCTGCCTGCGAATGATTGAAGACATTCACATGGCAGAGGACATCGTTCAAGAGACCTTGCTGGCCCTGATGAAGTGTCGATCCTATGACCAGACGAAATCCAGCCCGGCGACTTATGCGATTCGTCGCCTGAAATCCAAGATTCGAGCATGTCCCCGCTGTCACTGCTGGGACCGTCATGGCTCAATCGAGTACGTCGAGCCGTCGACTCATGATCAGCAGCAACATGACCAGATCGAAGGGCGTGATTTCTTCGAGGTGGCTCAGGCTCGACTCTCGGAACGTCACTTCACCGTCTTTCAGCGAGTTTCGGATGGTGAGACTCAGGCCGAAATCAGTCGCGACATGGGACTCTCAAAACAGTATGTCAGCCTTCTGAAGATTGAAGCTGAGGAGGCCCTGACCCGACTGCGGGCCGTGTGAGTGGCAGTACACGGCTATTTCCCCGGCAACCGGTTGCGACTGACAGCGTGGCCGGTTGCCTTTCTCCTCTCTTTGCAGGCTCACACCAATGAACGTCACACAAGCCGATATTGAGCGTCTGGAACGCTACGTCGAACTGCTTCGGGAAGTGGTTGACCTGTCGTCCGATCTCCCCTCCGAGAAGCTGTTGCAGGCCCTGCCCGAATACCGGGAGAACCTGAAGGCTCTGGAAGGGCTGGAGGCACCGGACGAAGAACAAATCGACTGGACCTCTGGCTACGTGGCTGACCTGAAGGAACTGGCAACACTGACTCAGCCGACACCAGAGCAGATGGAGGCCACCCGGCAGCATCTGGAGAACCTGGAACGAATCGAAGAACTGACCGACGTTTGACCTGACCTGATTTCCGGCACTCTCTGGACTCTCATCAAAAGGAACTGAATGGCATCCCTGTCTAGGCATCGCAACGGCTGGAACATTCGATACGTCGATCTGAATGGCAACCGGAAGTCCTTCTATCCGGGCAAGATGACTGCCAAGGCCGCCGAAGGAGTGAAGCGGCAACTGGAACAACTGCTCTCATCTCTCAAGTCCCGAACGGGGCTTCCGGATGAAACTGCGGCCTGGGTTGCCAATTGCGGGGAGGCGATGCGTCAGAAGCTGTTTAGCCATGGCCTGATTGCCAAGCCACCAGAGCCCGCAAGGCCGGTCACGCTGGGAGAGTTTACGAAGGCCTACATTGAGAAGAATTCAGACGCGAAGCCATCGACGAAGATCGTTTGGAACCGGTGTCGGTCATTGCTGGTGGCTCATTTCGGAGAGTCGGCCAGTCTGCAATCCATCGGGATCGGGGAGGCGAAAGACTTCCGTCACTGGATGCTTCGGGAAGGTAATCAGAAATCACCTGGAACAGGCCTGGAAGAAAACACCGTCCGCAAGATGTGTTCAGTGGCCTCTCAGATCTTCGCCGATGCAGTCGACCGGAAACTGATCTCCGAAAACCCGTTCGAACACAAGGACATTCCCCGGACGACCAAAGAGAACCGCAAGCGGGATCGATTCATCTCCCGGGAGATCTCAGAGCAGGTTTTGCAGGCCTGCCCTGATGCTCAATGGAGGCTCATTTTCGCTCTCAGCCGGTTCGGTGGTCTGAGATGCCCATCAGAACACTTGTCACTTCGCTGGCCTGATGTCGACTGGAAAGCCGGAAGGATCAACGTGAGATCACCAAAGACGGAACACCATGAAGGGAAGGAGAGCCGCCTGGTTCCCATCTTTCCGGAGCTGCGGCCCTACCTGGAAGCGGTCTATCAGGAAGCCAAGGACAAGAACGGGTTTGTCATTACCCGCTATCGATCGACAGAAGGGAACCTCCGGACCAGCCTGCGAAAGATCATCGTCCGGGCAGGCCTGACACCCTGGCCGAAGATCTTCCACAACCTGCGGGCGACCCGGGAGACCGAGCTGGCCGGGGAATACCCGATTCACGTTGTCTGCTCCTGGATTGGGAACAGTCCGGTCATTGCGGCCCGGCACTATCTGACCGTGACCGATGCCGACTTCGATAAGGCTTCAGATGCACACCACTTTGCACTCCAGAAGGCAGCCGAAAACGACGGAACGGAGCAGGGTACAGGTGAACAGGTGTCTGAGAAAACCCGCAGGAAAAGGCCTAAAACAGAAAAACCCTTGGCAAAACCAAGGGTTAAAAATGGACGTTACAGGACTCGAACCTGTGACCTCTTCCGTGTGAAGGAAGCGCGCTAGCCGACTGCGCCAAACGTCCGTTGCAGGTGCGTATTTGAATCAGCATGGCCTCAATGTGCAAGTCAGTGGGCGTCCGCATTCAGCGTCGACGTGATCTGCGGCCAATCACCGATTGTGATGGGTGCGAATGTTCACCTCTCACAGTTTTTTACCAAAGGCCTGCGATTTGAAAGACTCGCCCGTAACGCCCCGGGGGATCACTCCAGAGCCGGCCGGGAGTTGGAGTTTCTCCTCAGGGGGCTATCATTCAGATGACTGCGCGATGAAATTCTTCCAGCTCTCGTACTTCGCTAATGACAGCTGACGGCTGAGCAGGGGACTGCGTTTGGGTTTCACTGGACGCTGGAGCAGTTTCATCCCGGCTTCCGCTGGAGTCCGTCCTCCTTTGTCGACGTTGCATTTCAGGCAGGCGCAGACAATGTTCTCCCAGGTATCCGCTCCGCCGCGGCTTTTGGGAAGAACGTGATCCAGGCTGAGTCGGGGAGTACTGAACCGCTTGCCGCAATATTGGCAGCGATGTCCGTCTCGGAGGAAAATGTTTCTGCGATTGAACTTCACGGTGTTTCGGGGAAGCCGATCATATGTCAGCAGACGGATCACCCGGGGAACCTGAATCTCAAAGTTCACCGCGCGAATCCAGTCTTCGTATTCCTGCTGTTCGCCGAGTGCAGCTTTCAGGTCGCTGAGTTCCCGCCAGGCATCGAAGTCATACCCGCAATAGGCACCAGCTTCGACATGGATGACTTCCGCGAGTCCCTTGCACAGCAGGCAAAAGGCTCGTTTCGCAGAAATCACCTGTACTGCAAGAAAGTTCCGGTTCAGTGCCAGCACGTTCAGTTGAAGTGCGGACTGACCTCCCGGGCGTCGAGAATCCGACGTGGCGGACGCTCCCTGCGAATGCGCCCCCTTTGAGTGGGACGTCGTTGATTGAGGCAGGGTGGGCTGAGCAAGAGAAATCATGCACGCTCCTCGACCATCGCAGCCCAAGGGAAACGTGCTGGTGGGATGAACGCCGACTCCAGCAGACCTGGGGCACCTGATCGTTTGAGGAATTCTAATAGTGGCGTTCCGCAAAGACAACATTTCCTGACATCGGGTTCGGCGAATTCCACCGCGCCGCGAGCGGACCGTAGGAGATTAAGACTGCAGCTTGATTCCCTGACCTATGGATTGCACACTGGCTGAAGTTCTGGAAAAAGCTTCTGAAGCCTCACAGAGAAAGAAATACGATATGTCCCGTTTTCAGATTTGTGGAACCGGTCTGCTCTGCTCGACATTATTAATTCTGACCGCTTCACTTCAGGCCCAGAATACGAAGCCGGCTGCTGCAAAACCTGCGAAACCGAACCCGGCCTTTCAGGCAATTGAAGATGATCCCAGCCTTCCCCGTGTGCTGCTGATCGGGGATTCCATCTCGATCGGATACACGATTCCCGTGCGAGAACTGCTAAAGGGGAAGGCGAACGTCCATCGTCCAGCGACAAACTGTGGGCCTTCAAAACGAGGCGTGGAGCAGATTGATGCCTGGCTCGGTGATAAGAAATGGGATGTCATTCATTTTAATTTTGGTCTGCACGACCTGCGATATATGGATGATAAAACCGTGAAACCCGGGCCGCTGGACTTCGCTCCATCAGGTCGCGAGACACAGGTTTCGCTTGCTGATTATGAAAAGAATCTCACAACGATCGTCGAGCGGCTGCAGAAGACAGGGGCGAAACTGATCTGGTGCAGTACGACACCGGTTCCAAAGGGAGCCGTCAATCGCGTACCAGGTTCAGAGAAGACCTATAACGATGTTGCCGCCAAGGTGATGAAGGCGCATCAGATCCAGATTAACGACTTGTATGCGTTCGCAGTGCCGCAGCTGGAGCAGATCCAGCGCGCTAAAGATGTGCATTACACGCCGGAAGGAAGCCGGATCCTCGCGAAAGAAGTCGCTGGCGTGATTGAAGCCGCTCTGCCGGCTCAGGCGAAGAAGTAATTCATTTCCGTGAGTGGGTTGCCGCAAGTGTTTCGGTCACCAGTTCGCGACCGGTCCATTCGGGACGGGAACATGCATATCCGGCAGCAGGCCGGTTCGGTCGCCCCCGATTGGACCGGCCTGTCGAATCTCTCCGATCGACGATTCCAACTCCTGAATCGTTGTGGCCAGCTGGAACTGATGCCGAAGCGGTTTGCTGACCCGCATCGCCTTAAGATACCAGTGGCCCATTTTGCGAAAGCCCCTAACGGCCCGTTCGTCGCCGACCTGAGCACGGAGATATGCGAACTGCCGCAGCATCAGCTCCAGGCGTTCGTCGAAATTCCCCGGCGGCGAGAACTGTCCCGTTGTTTCCCATTCAACGAGCTGCCGGAAGATCCACGGGTTGGCGAGTGCTCCCCGACCGATCGAGATGCCATGACATCCGGTGACTTCGAACATCCGCTGCACGTCGGCAATCGTTCTCAGGTCACCATTGCCGATCACCGGAATCCGAGTGACCGCTTCAACAACCTGTCGGATCCCATCGAGATTCACTGTGCCAGTGAATCCCTGAGCCCGTGTCCGCCCGTGAATTGCGACGGCGGCGATTCCGATCTTCTCGAACTCCCGGGCGAAAAAAGGAGCGGTTAGCTGAGTCTCATCCCAGCCGAGCCGCATCTTGACCGTCACAGGAACGGGGACCCCTTCCACGACGCTCTGCACTACCGAAAGCGTTGCATCCGTGGCACACATCATGGCCGAGCCGGCGCCGCCTCCCACGATTCGCTGGACTGGGCACCCCATGTTGATGTCGACGGAGTCCACGCCATTTTCAACGAGGTATTGTGCGGCGTCACGCATTTCAAGGGGATTGCTCCCAAACAGCTGAACAGCAAACGGACTGTCCTCCGGACAGGTTTCGACGAGCTGCATCGACTTGGGACTGCGTTCAAGCAAGCCACGGGCACTCACCAGATCGGTTGTGCAAAGTCCGACTCCGCCCAATTCGCGACAGATCCGTCGAAACGGGAGGTTCGTGAATCCGGCGAGCGGTGAAAGCAGATACCGCGACTGCAGTCGCAGCGATCCATACATCAGAGGACGAGGTTCCAACATTCCAGTAACCGACTCGCACAGGCTGATTGCAGCACTGATCTGTAATGGGAGGACGTTTCAGACGATGAGTTGTTCGACGTCTGATCTGCCCATGATGAGGCCCCGTCGACGGATTCTCAACCCGGCATTGATTTGAGGGACATCAGAGACGATCGGAAATCACTTTTTGATCTTCTGGATGCTCTTGCTTGAGTTCCAGTAAGAAATGTCGCGAGGGACTGGATATAACATTCTGGGAAACCGCAACGGGCAAGAAACAACTCCTTTCCAGAACCATCGGAGCAGGGGAGGCACCATCTCCTCTTCAGGAAGGTTGACTGAAATGGCACAAAGCCGACGTGACGTTCTGAAAATGGCGATGTCTGGGTTGGGCGTCATGGCGACGTCGGGGCCGTTGACGCAACTCGCCCGGGGAGACGTTCAATCCTCAGCTGCTCGATCCTCAATCGGTGCTGGCGATGTGAAGGCTGATGTTGTCATCATCGGGGCCGGCATGGGAGGCGTCGCCGCAGCGCTCGCGGCCCTGCGAAATGGCCTCTCAGTCGTGCTGACGGAAGAGACAGACTGGATTGGTGGTCAGCTGACCTCGCAGGCGGTCCCGCCAGATGAGCACCCCCATATCGAATCGCATGGAGCCAACCAGAGCTACCGTGAGTTCAGGGAACGCGTTCGGGACTATTATCGCCGTAACTACCCATTGACGAAGCAGGCTCGTGAGAATCCTAAACTCAACCCGGGAAATGGAACGGTCTCCCGGCTCTGTCATGAGCCCCGCGTCGCGCTCGCTGTCCTCTATGAAATGCTGGCGCCATGGTTGAGCAGTGGAAAGCTGACGCTCTTGCTCGAAACGGTGCCGGAAAACGCAGAGGTTTCCGGAGATCAGGTTCAGTCCGTTTCTGTCAGGAATCTCCGGAGCGGAGATGTGACTGCATTGCAGGCCCCGCATTTCATCGATGCGAGTGAGCTCGGCGATCTGCTTCCGTTGACTCAAACTGAGTTTGTCATGGGAGCCGAGTCCAAAGCAGAGACCGGGGAACTGCACGCTGCCGAGAAGGCTGACCCGTTGAATCAGCAGGCCTTCACAATGTGTTTCGCAGCCGAATACCGTCCCGGCGAAGACCACACGATTGATCGTCCGGCAGAGTACACGTTCTGGCGGGACTTCGTTCCGGAGATGTCTCCTCCCTGGTCGGGGAAACTGCTTGATCTGACGTACTCTTCCCCCCGTGATCTGACTCCGAAAAAGTTGAGCTTCGATCCAACGCTCGCGCCGACGCCGACGTTGAATCTGTTCCGCTATCGGCAGCTGAAGCATTCCGCTTTCTATGAGCCCGGCCATGATGCAACGAATATCACGCTCGTGAACTGGCCGCAGAATGACTATGTGCTGGGGCCGCTCGTCGGGGTGACGGCGGAGGAGAAGGCGAAGCACATTGCCCGGGCCACGCAACTCAGTCTCTCGCTGATGTACTGGCTGCAGACGGAAGTTCCACGGCCGGATGGCGGAACCGGATATCCGGGATTAAAGTTGCGCGGAGACCTCCTTGGCTCCGACACCGGTGTGGCAAAATATCCGTACGTCCGCGAGTCACGACGCATTCAGGCGTTGTTTACCATCAAGGAAGAACACGTTGGACGGGACAATCGGGCAATGGTCATGGGGGTTCCCACCAAGGATGCCAAGGCGGCCGAATTCGCGGATTCAGTTGGAATCGGCTACTACCACATCGATCTGCATCCCAGTTCCGCCGGAAACAATTACATCGACTTCCAGTCACTCCCGTTCCAGATTCCACTCCGGTCTCTCATTCCGAAGCGAGTGACCAACCTGCTCGCTGCCAATAAGAACATAGGGACGACGCACATCACGAACGGATGCTATCGCCTGCATCCCGTCGAATGGGGAATCGGGGAAGCAGCTGGAAGCCTGGTGGCGTTCCAGCTCAGGAACCGTAAGACCTCGCATCAGATCGCTGGTTCAGAGAAATTGATCGCCGAGTTGCAGCAGGATCTGCGACGGCAGGGCATCGAATTGCGTTGGCCTGCGTGAGGCTTTTGGCGATGTCAGCAGTGATCGCGGTTGTTATTCGATCCAGCCGCGAGCACTCTCAATTGCTCTCTGCCATTGGGCAGAAACATGTTGTCGTTGTTCTGCAGAGATGGAAGATTGGAATTCCCGGTCAAGTTTCCACAGGCTGCTGACTTCTTCCAGATTCTTCCAGACTCCGACGGCAAGACCGGCGAGATAAGCGGCTCCGAGGCAGGTCGTTTCCTTCAGGACGGGCCGCTGGACTCTGACATTCAGCAGGTTTGCCTGGAACTGGAGGAGTTGATTGTTTGCTGTCGCCCCTCCGTCGACTTTGAGCTCTTTCAGATCCACTCCGGAGTCCTGCTGCATGGTTCTGAGGACATCCATACTCTGATAAGCCATTGACTCGACAGCTGCGCGGGCGATGTGAGCTTTGGTCGTTCCTCGCGTGATGCCGACAATGGTGCCGCGGGCCGAGGAATCCCAATAGGGGGTTCCCAGTCCGACAAATGCAGGCACGAAATAGACTCCGCCCGTGTCCGGTACTGAGGAGGCGAGGGCTTCCACTTCACTCGACGACTTGATGATTCCCAGTCCGTCTCGCAACCATTGGACGACCGCGCCCCCGATGAAGACCGATCCCTCGAGGCAATACGTGACTTCTGAACCGATCTTCCATCCGACCGTTGTCAGAAGGCCATTGAGGCTGAGTTTAGGGGTGTGACCAACGTTCATGAGCATGAAACAGCCGGTACCATAGGTGTTCTTCGCGGCCCCGACCTGAAAGCAGGCCTGACCAAAAGTGGCCGCCTGCTGATCTCCAATCGCACTGCCGATAGGGATGCTGTGTCCAAACAGTTGGGGATCAGTTTCTCCGAGAACTTCGCAGTTCGTGCGGACTTCCGGCAGCATCTGTCGAGGAATGCGGAAGATCTTCAGCAGTTCGTCGTCCCAGTCGAGCGTCTTGATGTTGAGCAGCATGGTGCGACTGGCATTGCTGACGTCGGTGACGTGAACGCGGCCGCCAGTCAGGCGCGAGATCAGAAATGTCTCAACTGTTCCGCAGAGAATTTCGCCTCGTTCCGCACGTGTCCGCAGGCCGGGGATGGTGTCGAGGAGATGCTCAATCTTCGAGGCCGAGAAATAGGCATCAATGACGAGTCCGGTCTTCTCACGAATCAGGTCAGTGAGGCCATCGGCTTTGAGTTGTTCGCAACGGGGAGCGGTGATTCGGCTTTGCCAGACAATGGCATTGGCGACGGGTTTTCCGGTCGCTTTTTCCCACAGGACGACGGTCTCACGCTGGTTTGTGATTCCGAGCACGGCGATCTTGCGCCCGTGTTGATTCGCCTTCTGGACCACCTGCTGAGCGGTCTCGAGCTGTGAGGACCAGATGGCCTCAGGGTCATGTTCGACATGACCTGGTTGAGGGAAGATCTGAGGAAATTCCTGCTGGGCGATTTCCAGCGGTGTTCCCTGCACATCGAAGAGAATCGTTCGGCTGGAGGTTGTTCCCTGGTCCAATGCCAATACGTGCGCCATGGTCGCCGGCTCCGAGAATCAATGCAGGTGGATGCGTTTCGGGAAGTGTAGCAATTGACGAAATTTGAACTACTGATCTCCTGAAAACATCCTCGCCTCCTGCGGAACAAAAAAGATCACGCCTGTGACACGCAGTCGTGATCTCGCGTTTGAATTCTGCTTCTCCGGTTACTTCTTGGAGGAAGTGACACTGAAGTTGAATTCGTTGTTGCCGGGTTTGACGTCTGCAGTTAATTCGGACTTCGAATTGAACTGCGGGGCCACCACGGGCTTGGCCTTGAGGGCTTCGACCGTGGTGTTTTGCGCAGCGGCGATTTCTTTCATCGACTCTTCAGGCATTGAAGAATCACGTCCTACGATCCGAACAGTTGCCTGCCCAACTGGAGCTCCCGTCCGACCGCCCGGGGCGGTTAAGGTGTATGCGCCGTTGTCGTCTGTGGTGCCGATTGCGGCCGGGCCATTCGCGTATTCAAAAGTGACGGTGAGTCCGCTGCTCGGTTTCCCGTCGACGGTGATGACCCCCTTTACGGTCCCGAGTTCTGGGCCTTCTGGTTTCCCGCCGCAGCCGACGATCAGGGTTGCCGACGCAAGGAGAACTGCCAGGGCCAAAAACTGTCTTTTGTGCATCGCTTCAGACTTTCAATTCACGCTTCTGGGAGAATGACAGGGAGCTCAAATTCCTCTGGCTCCCGATGAACTGACAGAGTCAGTCTAGAATGATTTTCGGAACGGTCAGGTAAAAAAAAGCGGCTCGCGCACAGTTGTGTCGGAGCCGCCGGGTGGACAGCGAGTCATTTCGTCGCCGCTGGCCTAGTACTCGCCGACAGGACGACCATCCGCGCGGGCGAGCAATGCTTCATAGGTACTGTCAACGGCACTGGTTCCGGGAGCATGCTGAATGTTCTCGGAGATAAATCGAACGGATCCATCAGCCATGCAGAAGTGAGCTCCCCCGGTGTGCTGTGAGCTGAATGACTGGCGGGAATCACGGATCCCCGGTTCTTGACTGACCACATGATTGATAGCGGACCGGCCGGTTCCCAAGACGCTTCCCTGTCCGCCGTTCGTTGTGCCGGTCGTGGCCCCTGAGGCGACGAACTGATTAGCGGCACGGGGGGCATCAGGGGTCGCTCCAGGCATTGTCAGCTGCCATGCCCGCTCGCCCACCATGATTGTGTTGCTGGTCCCATCGAGAATGTCACGCACACGGACTGACGAGCTGTGTGCGAAGATCCCTGTGAAAGGGAGATTGCCAGAGAGGTTCATGAAGTTCGAAGTGGAGACATTGCCGTTCGAACTGTTGCAGGTCAGCGTTGTGTGGTGTTGGGAACCAACGTAGTTAGATGAGGCCACTGCGTACGTCGATTCATTCAGGGCGCGTGGAACTCGCAGGCTCCAGTTATTCAGGCGGGGGGCAATATCGCTGGGGCAGGAGAGGGACGGAACCTGTGTGCCCAGAATCGTCCGCATTTCAGCTGCGTTCATTGCCACATTGGCCTCCCGGCTGCTGATGCCGAGTCGGTTATACGCAGCGGCTTGTTCCAGCATAGGCATAATCATGGCCTGCCAACTCCAGGAGGCGTAACGCTTGTCCCAGTCGCTGACGTAATAGCCGTCTCCAGGATCAGTCGCACAACCGGCGCGATGGTGAGAAACGCCCATCGGGAACATGTTGTAGACATCGTGGTAGTTGTGAAGAGCCAGGCCCAGCTGTTTCAGGTTGTTTTTGCACTGGCTTCGTCGGGCCGCTTCCCGAGCCTGCTGAACGGCGGGGAGAAGCAGAGCGATGAGGACTGCGATGATCGCGATGACCACAAGCAGTTCGATCAAGGTAAAACCCCGACTGCCGCGGCGGCGTGTCTGCTGAGCAGAATTGCGCATGGATGAATCTCCTGTCTCTGACGTGATCGAAGGGGAAAGGGAGAGATGAGTCGTTTAGGAGTAATTCGCAATTTGAATTGGTCTATGCGACCTTATCGCACATATTTCAATTGGTCTAGCGATGTATCGCCGAAATTGGATGCCTGCGGCTTGCGGAAGCAATGAAAAGTCGCGTAAGTGCCGATTGTGTTGATGGTTGAGGTGGACGAGTTCGATTGCAGGCGATGGGTTCTCCGTGCGATAGAAGAGGTTCGACGCAGGTGGGTGGAGATGTGTCCCGTGCGATCGGATTCTCATTTCCTCAGACCCGTCCTTTTCGGAAACAGCGATTTTGCATACTGTTTGCGTTCCAAATTCAGAGGACGCAGGAGTCGAGATGGCTGGTGAAACGTTGCATGCGGATGTGGTCGTTCTGGGAGCAGGGCCGGGGGGATATCCTGCAGCGTTTGAAGCTGCGGATCACGGAAAGAACGTCATACTGGTGGATCAGGATCCTCAGCCGGGTGGAGTCTGCCTAAATCGGGGCTGCATCCCGTCAAAAGCGATGCTGCACATCTCGAAACTGATCCACGAAGCCCAGGAATCGCATGCCTGGGGTGTGACGTTCAGCGAGCCGAAGATCGATCTCGACAAGATTCGAGACTTCAAGAACTCCGTCATTGGAAAAATGACGGGCGGAATCCGTCAGCTGAGCGATGCCAGAAAAGTGAAGCTGGTACAGGCTCGGGGAACTTTCGAGAATTCCGGCACTCTGAAGCTGAGCTATCCTGATGGTTCAACCGGCAAGCTGACCTTCGATCACTGCATCGTTGCCGTCGGTTCACGACCGGCGGTCCCCAAGATGTTCGACCTCGGCGATGAACGGGTGATGGACTCAACGGGTGCTCTCGAGTTGAAGGACATTCCGGAATCCCTGCTGATCGTCGGCGGTGGCATCATTGGACTGGAACTCGGATCTGTCTACGCCGCCTTGGGTTCGAAGATCACCGTCGTCGAAATGCTGCCGGACATCCTGCCGGGAACAGATCGCGATCTCGTCGCCCCGTTAAAAAAACGTCTGCTCAAAGACTTCACCGCGATCCACACCAGCACGAAGGTGAACTCTCTGAAGGCCACTCCAGAAGGGATTGTGGCCGAACTGGAAGGTGCTGACGTCGCGAGTCCTCAGACGTTCAGCAGAGTGTTGGTCTCCATCGGTCGAATTCCCAATGGCCTCGGGATCGGCCTGGAAAACACGCAGGCAAAGGTTACCGAGCGAGGATTCGTTGAAGTCGACAAGTCCATGCGGACTGCCGACCCCAAGATCTTCGCCATCGGGGATGTTGCAGGGAATCCAATGCTGGCACACAAGGCGACTCGCGAAGCGAAAGTCGCTGTCGGAGTCCTGCTAGGTGAGCCCGCCGAATTCGATAGCCTCGCGATTCCGAGTGTGGTCTATACCGATCCAGAAATCGCTTGGTGCGGATTGACCGAGACCCAGGCCAAAGAAAAGGGACTCGACGTCATTGTCACGAAGTTCCCTTGGGCAGCATCAGGCCGTGCTCAGGCGATTGGCCGCCCTGAGGGCCTGACAAAACTGATCGTCGATGCCAAAACCGAACGAGTTCTCGGAGTCGGAATTGTTGGTGTCGGGGCTGGCGAAATGATCTCGGAAGGAGTGATCGCCGTCGAAACAGCAGCTGTCGCACGCGATCTCGCTGAATCGATTCACCCGCATCCGACCATCTCGGAAACGATTATGGAATCAGCTGAAGCCGTCTTTGCCCAAGCGACACACCGTTATCTTCCTAAGAAGAAGTAGTCGCTTCCAGCCTGATCCCGACTTCGAGACTTCCTCATGCGATTATCGTGTGAGGAAGTCTTTTTCTTTGTAGCGGAACCAGCCCGAGAAAGACGACCGGTGCGTAAATCCAGTGTTCGCGACATCCTCAATGAGGATGTGTCTTGCCCCCTGAGATGGCACTGGATTCGATGCAAAGTTCGACGCGGAGATTGTCCGCATCGGAATTTACATGGCAGCCCTGACACAGTTTGGAGGGGACCGGATTAGCGTGTCTGGGCGATCTGACGCCGGGCAATTGGAGCTTCCGTAGGCTGAGAAGCGGGATTGCTGGTCGCGATCTCTGCGCGACGGATAGCACACTCTGGCGGTGCGTCGATCGCAATCTTCACGCGGTTGCCCCGAACAGATGCAATGGTCACTTGAATGCCGTTGCCAATAACGAGGGTTTCCCCGGCTTTACGTGTGAGAACGAGCATTGTTTTCCTCCTTGAAGACGTCACGCACTCGAGGCGGGGATGTGAAAATCCGGCGTCCTGAAATTGATTCGATCCCTGAATCACCTGAGTTCCTGAGGAACGTCTGCAGAAGCATACGTGCGAAACTTGAACCAAAGTTAGAATTTTTGTCAGATTTTCAAATTTCCTCCGGGAGGGGTTTCCAGGGTTCTCTGATCTTCCCATTTTAAGGGACAGTATGAGACCCCGCTGCTTCAAGAAGCAGTCCCCATCGGTTTAATTTGCGTCAAATGCGGGAGATCTGATCCGTGAGATTTGCGACTCGATGGCCGACCGGGCGGCAGCTTGGTCAATCATCAGCCACCGAGACTGATCGATTGCCACAACATTTTAGTCGCTGCCAAAAGTGCAGGGTGTTCGGTCTGACATAATGGCCTAGAGGGTGCCAACCTGACAGTCCTTCGGTTTTGCGTGGTTTTGTAAATCCTTAATTGCATTAGGATTAAGCACATTGCGGCGTGCTTCTCCTTTTGGCGCGACTTTTGCTTTGATCCCGTTGCACGTCAACTGATCTGTCATCTATTCGCGTGGGATATCGCGGTTCAGTCCGGTTTGGGGAGCAAGCACGAATGGCTGTCTCAGAAAAAATCATCGGTATCGACTTAGGGACAACGAACTCCGTGGTCTCGGTCATGGAAGGGGGCGAGGTTAAGGTGATCGCGAATCAGGAAGGTTCGCGCACGACGCCCAGCGTGGTGGCTTTCACCGATAAAGGAGACGTCCTGGTCGGCGAGCCTGCCAAGCGCCAGTCTGTCACCAACCCTGAAAATACCATTTACTCCGTCAAGCGCTTCATGGGCCGTCGCCACAGTGAAGTCGAATCGGAAGAGAAGATTGTTCCATACAAAGTCGTCGGCAAAGCCAACGAGTATGTGAAGATCGACGTCAAAGGAAAGCAGTATACCCCACCAGAAATCTCAGCCCATGTGCTGATGAAGCTGAAGGATGCTGCTGAAAGCTATCTGGGCCATCGGGTCAACAAAGCCGTTATTACGGTGCCTGCTTACTTCAATGACGCTCAGCGTCAGGCGACCAAAGACGCAGGCCAGATTGCCGGGCTCGAAGTCTCGCGAATCATCAATGAGCCAACTGCTGCAGCTCTGGCTTATGGTCTGGAAAAAAAGAAGGACGAAAAGATCGTCGTCTTCGACCTCGGGGGCGGAACGTTCGACGTTTCTGTTCTGGAAGTGGAAGAAGGCTCGGTCGAAGTGCTCTCAACCAACGGTGATACTCACCTCGGGGGAGACGATTTTGATGAGGTTCTGATCAAGTTCGTCGCCGACGAGTTCGAGAAAGAGCACAAGATTGACCTGCGCAAGCAGCCGATGGCATTGCAGCGACTGCGTGAAGCATGTGAAAAGGCGAAGAAAGAGCTGTCGACGCTGCAAAGCACGGAAATCAATCTTCCGTTTATTTTCGAAGCCCGCCACCTGCAGCTGACGGTCTCACGTTCTCAGTTTGAACGACTGATCGATCCGCTGGTCGAACGCTGCCGGAAGCCGGTTGAGCAGGCTCTGAAAGATGCCAAGCTGACGGCTAAAGACATCGATGAAGTGGTGCTCGTCGGGGGATCAACCCGCGTTCCGCTGGTCGTCGAACTCGTGAAGAAACTCTTCAATGGGAAAGAGCCTCATAAGGGAGTTAACCCAGACGAAGTCGTTTCGATCGGTGCCGCGATTCAGGGAGCCATTATTGCAGGCGACGTGAAAGACGTTGTGCTGCTGGACGTGACTCCACTGTCGCTCGGGATTGAAACCGAAGGGGGTGTGATGACAACCCTCATCGAGCGTAATACCACAATCCCTGTGACCAAGGCCGAAACGTTCTCGACCGCTGCTGATAATCAGACCGCTGTCACGGTTCGGGTGTTCCAGGGTGAACGTCCGATGGCGACTGACAATCGTCTGCTCGATCAGTTCAACCTCGAAGGTCTGCCACCAGCACCACGGGGTGTTCCACAGATCGAAGTGAAGTTTGACATCGACGTGAACGGGATCCTCAGTGTCTCTGCCAAGGACAAGTCCACTGGCAAAGAACACAAGGTCACCATTCAGCAGTCAAGTGGTCTGTCGGAAGCGGAAATCGAGAAGATGCGTAAGGACGCAGAGTCTCACGCCGACGAAGACCGCAAACGTAAAGAACTGGCAGAGGTCCGCAACAAGGCTTCCAACTTCGTCTATCAAGCTGAGAAGACGATGAAGGAAAACGCTGACAAGCTGGACGATGCTTCCAAGTCGGCTCTTGAGTCGGCAATGGAACGCGTCCGGGAAGCCGAGAAAGGTGACGATGCAGCAGCGATCAAGTCTGCTCTCGAAAACCTGGAACAGGCAACGCATGCTCTCAGCAAGCATATTTATGAAGCCTCCAGTAAGCAGGCGGAAGCTGGTGCTGCTGGCGGCGGAAATGCTGCGGGCGGTGATGATGATGTGATTGACGCGGAATTCGAAAAGAAGTCATAAACGCGCACATCATAAACTGAATAATCAAGAACCGGCGGGGACTCACTGAGTTCCCGCCGGTTTCTCGTTTGAATGCGTGTCCTGCAGAGCGGTATTCTTGCCGGACAGCGAGGTTGATCCTCGCTGCACGGTCAAAGTTCCGCAAGCAGCTCCTCAAACGAGAAAGTGCTCCTGATGCAGGTGACCGCGTTGCCGCACGTCGTGAATCGGATTCGCCGCCACCTGAAGTCTGGCGTTCTGCTCTTCTGTCTGGTTCCATTGCTATCGCTGTCGGCTCGGGGAGCTGACTTTGTTCTTGAAGAAAACGTCATGGTCCCGATGCGGGACGGCGTTCGCCTGGCGACCGATATCTATCGCCCTGTTGTGAATGAACAGCCGGTCACCGAGAAGCTGCCGGTGATCCTGATGCGGACTCCCTACAACAAGAAGGGAGCTGCGACAGCTGCTAAGTATTTCGCCACACATGGCTATGTCTTCGTCGCGCAGGACACCCGCGGACGATATCAGTCCGAAGGGACATGGCACATGCTCACCGATGATGGACGTGACGGCGTGGACTGCGCTGCCTGGATCGGCAAGCAACCATGGTCCGATGGCAAGATTGGAATGATTGGGACCTCGTATGTCGGAGGCACTCAGCATGCCATGGCACTCGAAGGAGCCCCGGAGCTGAAGACCGTGATCCCAGTGGACGCGATGTCGAACCTTGGTCGGCAGAGTTTGCGAAACGCCGGTGCTTTTGAAATGCGGTTCTGGAACTGGATCTTCATTAACGGCGGTCGGGGAAGTAACGCTGCCACTGATGAAGGAACCGCCGCCGAACTGAAAGAACTCGCCGACCAGCGATTTACTTATCTGAAGCATCTGCCGACCCGCCGGGGAATGACACCGCTCAAACTGTCACCGGAGTATGAGAACTGGCTCATCAATGCGATGGAGCACGGGGCCAATGACGAGTTCTGGGAGCAGAACAACATTGTCGATTTCCCACAGAAATACCAGGACATTCCGGTCTACATTGTGTGTGGCTGGTATGACTCCTGGGCAGGCAACTCAACTGCCAACTTCATGGCCATGAGTAAGACAATCAAAGGTCCGGTCTATCTGATCATGGGCCCGTGGATCCACGGGATGCAGGCACGTTCCGCACATGGACAGGTCAACTTCGGCAAAGACGCCGCGATTCCCAATGAGTGGGCCTGGCGTCAGGAGTGGTACGATCACTGGCTGAAGGGGATCAATAATTCCGTCGGGAAGTCAGCGCCGTTCGCGACACCGGTCCGCATCTTTGTGATGGGCACAGGCGACGGCAGCAAAGATGAGAAGGGACTGCTCAATCACGGAGGCTACTGGCGTGATGAACAGGAATGGCCTCTGGCCCGAACTCGGTACACGAAGTTCTACCTGCAGCCAGAGGGGGGACTGTCGACGACTCCACCGGGCACGCAGGCGGGAGCGACTCAATTCCAGTTCGATCCGAATGATCCGGTGCCGACGATTGGCGGCAATATCTCAACTCACAACGACATTCTGCTGCAGGGGGCCTGGAACCAGAAGGGGGGCCCTCACGTCTGGAATTTCACTCAGCCGATTCCGCTGTCTGCCCGACGTGATGTCGTGGTCTTCCAGACAGAGCCGCTCGAAGAAGATCTGGAAGTCACCGGCGAGATCGAGGTCAAACTGCATGCCTCCACTTCAGCAGTGGACACCGACTTCACTGCCAAGCTGATTGATGTCTATCCTCCGAGTGCTGACTTCCCCGGCGGCTTCGATCTGAATATCGGAGACGGCATTCAGCGCGGGCGATTCCGGGAATCATTGAAAGCAGAGAAACTGCTGACTCCCGGCGAGGCTTATGAGTTCACCATTAAACTCTATCCGACGTCCAATGTCTTTAAGAAAGGGCATCGGATCCGCATCGATATCTCCAGTTCAAACTTTCCTCGGTTTGACGTGAACCCGAATACAGGTGAGCCGTTGAATCGCCATCGGATGCAGAAGATTGCTGATCAGACGATCTGGCATGATTCGGTCCGACCCAGCCATGTGGTCCTTCCCGTCATTCCGGCATCACAGCCGCGCTGAGCGCGGCCTCCCGGTGACCTCTTTCCTTCCTCAGACAGGCCTTGCAGGAGCTTCAATTGCTGAACATCTTCAAATGGACTCGCGGTGCCCCGTTGCTGATGCTGTCATTGATGGCCTTGCCCGGAACCGCTGATGCTGAATTTCAGGCGGGGGCTGCTGTCGTCGACGTGACCCCTGACCAGTTACCGGTCATTGTGAACGGCAGCATGACGAGCCGGTCCGTCAGTGTGATCAATACCCGCCTGAACGCCCGAGCGATCGCATTGAGTGACGGAAAGGAGCAGCTTGCGATCGTCGTTGTGGACAGCTGCATGATGCCGCGCCAGCTGCTGGATGAGGCGAAGAAGCTCGCTTCCGATGTGACGGGGATTCCTGCGAATCGCATTCTAATTTCCGCGACGCATGCCCATTCGGCAGCCTCATCAATGGGATGTCTGGGAACGGATGCCGACCCGAATTATGTCCCCTTTCTCCGCGCGAAGTTGATTGAAGCGGTGAAGGCGGCGAAAGCGAATCTGGAACCCGCAAAGATCGGTTTCGGCGTCGCCAAAGCTCCGACATACACCTCTCCCCGTCGCTGGATTCTCCGCCCGGATCGCATTGCCACCGACCCGTTTGGAAATCCAACGGTTCGGGCCAACATGCACGTCGCTCGCAATCTCGATGATGTCGTCGGCGAAGCCGGTCCTGAGGACCCGGATCTGAGTCTGATCGCTATTCAAAGCAAGGCTGGTCGCCCGCTGGCTGTGCTGGCGAACTTCTCGATGCACTATTTCGGCGATCGCGATATCAGTGCCGATTACTTTGGTCTGTTTTCAGACGGTCTGAAGGCGAAGCTCGCTCCGGAGAAATCGGAGAACGGAAAAGAATTCGTCGGCATCATGTCACATGGCTGCAGCGGTGACATCTACCGGCTGAACTACCTGAACCCTGAAGCCCCGGAGAACAAGATCAAGATCAACGAGTTTGCCGACGGGCTTCGTGATCTCGCGCTGGAGGCCTACAAGAAAATCCAGTTTAAGGATGACGTTGATGTCAAAATGGCCGAGGTTCGCGTCCCGCTGAAGTATCGCGTGCCAAACAAAGAACGTCTGGAATGGTCGAAGAAAATCGTCGCCGAAATGGGTGACCGTCTGCCGAAGACGCGCGAAGAGATCTACGCCCGGGAACAGGTGTTCCTCGATGAATGGCAGTCGACTGAGGCGGTGGTTCAGGCGATCAGAGTTGGTGACATTGCGATCGCGACGACACCGAACGAGACCTATGCCATCACCGGCCTGAAGATCAAGCGACAGAGTCCGCTGGCGAACACCATGGTGATTGAACTCGCCAACGGCGGAGATGGATACATTCCGCCGCCGGAACAGCATCTCCTCGGTGGCTATAACACCTGGCCTGCCCGGTCGGCTGGACTTGAGGTTCAGGCCGAACCCAAGATCGCTGCGGCTGCCCTTCACCTGCTTGAACTGGTGTCCGGCCAATCAAGACTGCCAATGCAGTCGAGCGAGGGGCCTGCAGCAACCGCTCTGAAGAATCTGAAGCCCGATGCCTGGTATCGTCTCGATGAAATGGCTGGCCCTCGCGCAGCTGATGCTTCAGGAAATGGCCGCGATGGAATCTTCGAACCGCATGTCGCCTACTATCTGGAAGGTCCCCGTTCGGATGTCTTCGCCGCTGCAGGGGAGACGAACCGTGCGATTCACAGCACCGGCGAGCGTCTGCGTTCTGTGGTGCCGGGGATCGGGGACACCTATTCAGTCTCAATGTGGATCTGGAACGGGATGCCAGTCGAAGCTCGCGATGTGACCGGGTGGTTCTTTTCTCGCGGCCGGGATCAGACGCTCGATTCGTACGGCGATCATCTCGGTGTGGGCGGCAAGAGTGGCGATACCGGGAAGTTGATTTTCCAGCACGGTGATCAGGTGACGGGTGGAAAGACAGCACTCGAACGCTGGACTTGGAATCACGTCCTGCTCGTCCGACAGGGAAATCAGGTGAAGGTCTACCTCAACGGCAATGCTGAACCTGAGATCGACATCGTCGCCCCGTTCAAAGCAGGGGCTGATCTGGAGACCCTGTTCTTTGGCGGCCGCTGCGACAATGCGGCGAGCTGGGAAGGGCGACTGGACGAAGTTGCCATCTTCAAGCGAGCACTGACGCCAGCAGATCTGCCAGCTCTCGCTCAGCCTTGATGAGGTGCGTTAGCTGCTTAACGCCAACGGGATCGACTGTCTTGCAGGCGGTCCCGTTGATCCCTGATGAGAATGAAGACGACAGAAAACGAGACGGCGGTCAGGAACGAAATCCTGACCGCCGTCTATGTTTCGGTGTTACTTGAAGTTGGCTATGTGTAGCGAACTTCGCGGTACTGTTCTTCGAAGTATTCCGTCAGCAGGCTGTCGACCTGCAACAGTCCCTTGCGGGTGACGGTGACATCGTCTCCTTTGATCTCCAGATATCCTGCGTTCTGTTGATTCGACAGGGCTTCTGAGAATTCAATGAGCGGGTCTTTCCCGAACTTCTCCCGGAAGGCGGCGGCGTTGAGATAACCTTCCTTCATCTGAAGCACCCATTCGCGAATGAATCGCTGATGAGGCGTCGGTGTCATGGCTCGCTTCACCGGCAGTTCGCCTGAGTTCACGGTGTCCATGTACTTTTCGAGTTCATCCTGATTCTGGTAGTGAACTCCCTGCAGATGCCCGAAGGATGAAACTCCGACAGCGAGGATGTCACTGCCACGGAAGAGATTGTCCCGGTAATAGAACTTGTCGGTCTGGCGGTTGCGAACGACCTCGTTTCCGCTGGAGACCTCGTAACCGGCTTCTTTGAACCGGTTGAATGCTTCGTTCGCCCAGCGACGTTTTGTCGGCCAGTCGGCGACCGGAGCTTCGATTCCTTCGGTCAGCATCTCCTTGGAGATGACTGTGTTCCACGGGAGTTCCATCTGATAGACGGTCAGGTTGTCCGGATTCATGGCGAGTGCGCGTTCGACGCACTGATGCCAGTTTTCATTGGTCTCCCCGACCATTCCGGCGATCAGGTCGATGTTCACCTGCGGGAAGCCGACCTGCTGAATCCAGCCATAGGCCTTGTCGATCTCAGGCGACAGGTGAGCCCGACCATTTTCCTTCAGGATTTCATCGTTGAAGTTTTCGACTCCGAGCGAAATTCGGGTGATGCCGATGTCCTTCAGAGTCTGAACTTTTTCAAGGCTCAGCGTGCCGGGCTCGCATTCAAACGTGACTTCCTTGGCGTTGTCCCAGGAGACCGATTCACTCAGCCGGTCGCGGAGTGTCCGCAATTGTCGGGCACTCAGATAAGAAGGTGTTCCGCCGCCGAAGTAGACGAATTCGAGTTCGCGATCTGCCAGGGCAGTGCGGTCCTTCAGCAGTTGCACTTCACGGTCGAGTGTGTCGACGTAACGTTTGATCGTGTCGGCGTTCTGCTGCACATAGACTCGAAAATAGCAGAACTTGCAGCGTTTCCGGCAGAATGGAATGTGCAGGTACATCCCCAAGGGAACGCGTTTGTCAGCGGGGGCATCGAGGGCGGTGAAGAACTCAGGGACGAGGTCTCGCTTCCACTGGGAGAATGGCGGGTAATTCGAAATGAAATAGCTGCCAATCTCCGTCTTTGTCTCCGTAGCCATGAGCAATTTCCGAAAGCAGGGCAGGTGTCAATTGACGAGCACCGAGTCTGCATCAGGCGGGAACAGACTTGAACTCTGTCGTGTGCAGCGGCAGCGTGAATGCTCGCCGGGATGTCCTTGTCGCGGCAATGAGGCACGACCTTCGATCCATCTGATTATCGTCATCAGAGCTGCAACTGGCTACCGAACTTCCTAGGGAAATCAGCCAGAACACGGGCTTTTGCCGCCAATTCTGAGATTTGCAGCAGGGGTTTTCCCGGCAGACAGCGTCTGGCTGCTACCGAACTCGACTTGCGGGGTCGGACAACTCCCGTAGATACCGATTGAGCGCGTCCTGCCAGTGAGGAATAATTTGCCCTGTCACGCTCTGAATTTTGGTGCAATCCAGAACACTGTACGCCGGTCGTTTTGCCGGAGTTGGGTATTCGCTGGACGGGATCGGGTGGACAACGGTCGTTCGTCCTGACTGCTTCACGGCTTCACGTGCGACTTCGAACCACGTTGTCGCGCCATGATTTGTGAGATGATAGGTGCCAAACTCCTGCGTCCGAATCAGCGCGGCAATTCCTTGTGCGACATCGAACGTGTAGGTCGGTGTGCAGAACTGATCATTCACGACACGCAATTCTGGACGTTCGTCCGCCAGTCGGAGAATCGTTTTGACGAAGTTCCCTTTGGAGCGTGTCGCTGCCTGTCCATAGAGGCCGCAGGTCCGAATCACAAAGTGCCGGTCGCAGATTTCGCGAACATGGTTTTCCCCGGCGAGCTTACTGCTTCCATAGACCCCGAGTGGGGCAGGGGTGTCACTCTCGAGATAGGGGCTTCGCCGGCCTGTCTCGCCTCCGAAGACGTAATCCGTGCTGACATGCAGAAGCGTCGCCTGGTTCCGTTGACACCACTGCGCCAGGATGGCGGGAGCCTCTGCATTGATGGCATAGGCCTTCTCAGGTTCGGTCTCTGCTTTGTCGACGAGATTGTAGGCTGCGGTGTTCAGGACCAGATCGGGACGCAGTTCGTCCAGTCGTCGGGCGACCTGCTCGGCGTCGGTCAGTTCCAGATCTGCATGTGTGACCGGAATTGCAGTCGGGAGAACCCGCATCAGGTCGGTTCCCAACTGTCCGGACGCTCCTATCACCACCATCTGCATGAGATGTCCAGTTTCTGCCATTCAGTGTCGCCGAGCCGGGGCGACGGGAAGTCTTCCCCGGGCTTCGTCACCGGGGGCCTCCGGAATTATGGCGAGTGCTTCTTCCCGGCGGCAGTCATTCGCCATGCTGCGGCCTTTTCAAATTGTCGAATTTCCACCACTCTGCGCCCTTCCGTCGTGACGAACTTTGTCTGATACGGAAATTTTCGCTCCCTCCCGGGATGGCGGGGGAAGTGACTTTGCACTGATTTGCAGGCGGAGTGGAAGGGAATTCTCAAGGACAAAATCCATTTGGTCCGCTCCGGGGGTCGCTGCTACACTTTTCTGCGGAAAGGTGAGGCGGAAAAGGTGAGACTGTCCTCGGCGGATGATCTCACCATCTGGTCAGCGACCGCACTCTGACCGCATCCGGATGAGTCTCGCATTGTCCCGAGATTGATTTCATCAGACACCCCACTAGACATACAACGAAAATTTGATCGGTTCTTGCCTCCGTGCAAGCCTCGCTACCGGTGACCGGCCGGTGGACGGTCTCCAAGGAACGTCATGCCACGCATTACTCAAGCTGACCTGAATCGGGTCGCCAGGACTTTTGAAGATCGTTCCCCAGAAGACTTGATTCGTTGGGCCCATGAGACCTTCGGGAGCCGACTCGCAGCAATCTCGGCGATGCAGCAGTCAGGCAGCATCCTCAGCCACATGATTTCCCGCCTGGAACTCGATGTGCTGATCCTGTTCGTCGATACAGGAGTCATGTTTCAGGAGACTCTTGATACGAGAGATCGCATCGCAGGAGAGTACGGCGTTCAGATCCGTACGCTTCATCCTGAACTTACCATGGTCGAACAGACCAAGCAGTACGGAGTTCTCTACCTGACTCCCGAAGGACAGCAACAATGCTGCCACATGCGGAAAGTGGATCCACTGCTGAGAGTGAAAGGGCAGTATGATGCCCTGATGGGAAGTCTGCGTCGCGCGGACGGCGGCCGGCGGGGAGATTGCCCGATCCTCGCGATCGATACCGAGATGAATGCGATCCGCATCAATCCGCTGGCGAATTTCTCAGACGAACAGCTCGAAGAATACTTGAAAACCCATCCGGTCATCGTCAATCCGCTTCATTCACAGGGATTCTCGACGATTGGCTGCAATCGCTGCACGACGCCGGTTCTGCCGGGGGAACCGAAGCGGGCTGGCCGCTGGCGCCATCTGGGGCCGTGGTCGATGTATTGCGGGATCAATCCGACCGACGTCGATGACGGAAGTCAGACCTATGCTGATCTTCCGCAGGATCTGGTTGACCGGATCATGGGACAGAAGACGGACTTCATGATTTGAGATGTCCAGTCGCTCTGCTCTGGCTTCCTCGCTCTGGCTCGCTGACATTGTGACGGGTCCCTTTTCCGGATCCATTCACCTCCGGCGGCATGATCGCTCTTATAATTCAGTCTGACGTCATCTGCGTGAGCCTGATTTCTGAGAGGAGTGATGATGCTGTTCCTCAACGGTGAATGGAGACCTGGAGGCGGTCCGAACTTTGAATCCATCAATCCGGCGACGGGGGAATCGCTCTGGTCGGGACATGCTGCGACCCCGGATGATGTTTCTGCAGTTGTTCAGAGTGCCCGAAAGGCGTTTCCGGGCTGGTGCCGCCTTCCGTTTGAGCGTCGAGCAGAATTGCTGAGAGCGTTCGGGGATCAACTTCACCAGCATGAGTCCCGGCTCGCAGGGCTGATTTCTGCGGAAGTCGGTAAACCTCTTTGGGATGCTGCCAGCGAAGTGAAGTCGATGATCGGCAAGATCGATCTGACGCTGGAAGCTTTCAAGTCGCGACGTTCCGACATGGACCTTTCGCTCCCGGATGGATCGGCTGGCGTCCGGTTTCGGCCACTCGGTGTTGTGGGTGTCTTCGGTCCCTTCAACTTCCCGGGGCACATTGCGAATGGACAGATTGTTCCTGCACTCGCTGCCGGGAACACCGTCGTTTTCAAACCGAGTGAACTGACCCCGCTGGTCGCAGAGGAGACGGTGCGTCTCTGGGAAGCGGCCGGACTTCCACCCGGGGTGCTGAACCTGATTCAGGGGGGCGGTGAGACAGGTCAGGCTCTAACAGAAAATCGAGACCTGAACGCTCTGCTGTTCACTGGCAGTCTGCGAACGGGAATCGCGTTGCAGCAAGCTCTTGTCGGGCGCCCGGAAGTCTTGCTCGCACTCGAACTGGGCGGCAACAATCCTTTGGTGGTTCATCGTGTTCAGAACATCGAAGCGGCCGTCTATGCAACACTTCAATCCGCGTATCTGACGTCGGGGCAGCGTTGTACCTGTGCCCGACGCCTGATCGTGACGGACGGCAATGAGGGCTTCTTGAAACAGTTGGAAGCAGAGGTTCGGCGGCTTCGCATTGGCCGGCCGGACTCGGATCCACAGCCCTTCCTGGGACCCCTGATTCAACCTGCTGCTGTCGACAAAGTCTTGCAGGAACAGGAGCATTTGATTGACGCAGGGGCGGTTGCGATTGTCCCGTCAGCTCGATCCCCGCTGGGGCCTTCGTACGTCACCCCGGGACTGATTGATGTGACCAACTGTACTGAAACACGGGATGAAGAGGTCTTTGGTCCTTTCCTCCAGGTTGTGCGTGTCAGGACCCTCTCAGAGGCCATCGATCATGCCAATCGGACTCGGTATGGACTCGTTGCTGGCATTCTCACTGACAACAGAGAAGACTATCTTCTGTTCTCCGATCAGGTTCGCGCAGGGCTGATCAATTGGAATCGTCCAACGACCGGCGCGAGTGGGAAACTCCCCTTCGGCGGCCGCGGCCTCAGCGGAAATCATCGTCCAGCAGGCTATTGGATGGTGGATTCGTGTAACGAGCCGGTGGCCGTCCTTGAGTCCCCTGCTTTGAAACTTCCTGAAACCCTGACCCCCGGGATTTTGCAATCGTGATCGTCCACGAAGTGAACTTTGACGGCATCATTGGTCCAACTCATCATTATGGAGGGCTGGCCGCAGGGAATCTGGCCTCGCAGAAGAATCGTCGTCGCGTCTCACGTCCGCGCGAAGCTGCTCTGCAGGGGCTCGCCAAAATGAAACGCCTGCTCGATCTGGGTCTGAAGCAGGCAGTGATCCCCCCTTTGCTGCGACCGAACTTCGCTCTCCTGCGCAGCGATGGACTGACCGGGACCGATCAGGAAATCATCGCGACGGCCGCCGTCGAACGGAGTGACTTGCTGTCAATTGCATACAACGCGGCCTCGATGTGGGCTGCCAATGCGGCGACAGTCTCTCCCAGTCGAGATACAGCCGATGGACGCGTTCATATTACCCCTGCGAATCTGATCAGCACGCCGCATCGGGCACAGGATGCGGAAGAAACCGCCGTCATGCTGCGAGCCATTTTCCCGGACCGATCCCGATTCATCATCGATGATCCGCTTCCGCGACACCGCTTGCTGGCGGATGAAGGAGCGGCGAATCAAATGCGGCTGTGCCCGTCGCATTCAGACCCCGGTGTTGAAGTGTTCGTCTATGGGCGTGACGGAGAGAATCTGGACGCTCCCACGCCCCGGAAGTACTTCGCCCGACAGTCACTGCAGGCAAGCGAACGGGTGGCCGCTCTCCACAAGTTGCCGAAAGCTCGACAGATCTTTGTGCAGCAGAACCCTGATGCCATTGATGCAGGTGTTTTTCATAACGATGTGATCGCGGTTGCCAACGAGAACCTGCTGATCTGCCATGAGCAGGCATTCGTCAATCAACGGGCGGCGCTGCAGAAAATTCGCGCGGCGATGATCGGTGAAGTCATTGTGGAGGTCACCAGCGCTGAACTGACTCTTGCAGAGGCGGTGCAGACCTATCTGTTCAACAGCCAGATTCTGACTCTCCCTGAAGGGGGAATGCTGCTCCTCTGTCCTGCGGAGTGTGAACACCATCCCCGAGCTCGGGCGGTTATTGACCGCATTCTGGCTTCAGCCAATCCCGTGACCCAGGTGGAGTACATCGACGTTTCACAAAGCATGCGAAATGGCGGAGGCCCGGCCTGTCTGCGTCTGCGTGTTCCACTGACTGAAGTGGAATTGTCGAGCCTCGGCGGCAACGTGCTTTTGAGTGAATCTCTCTACGATCAGCTCTGCGACTGGGTGCGACGTCATTACCGCGAAGAACTTGCCGTCACCGACCTCGCCGACCCGCACCTGATTGACGAAGTGAGAGATGCTCTGACCGAACTGAGTTCCCTGCTGCAGCTGCCGGTGTTTTAATTCCAGCGAATCAGACTAAGCCGGTCTTATGGAGCAGTGAGTTCGAAGTTCTCTTCATTCTGGCCAGCCTTCAGGGTGACTTGCAGTCCGCTGGTCGCAGGGGCACGATATTTGGCAGGGATCGATTTTTCATCGAATTTCAGCTTGGGATTCGCCTCGAGTTCCTGCGGGGATGGGGCTTCTGGAGCGATCGAAACCTGATACGTGCCTGCAGGGATCTGGTCTGGCAGAGCGAATTTCCCTTCGGCATTCAGCGGAGCCGACGCTCCAATTCCCTCCGCAGACGAATAGAGTGTCACTGTTCCCTGAGAAACGGGAGCCCCTTTCGCGGTGACCTGGCCGCGCAGGCTCGCCATCGGTTGCCCTGACTGCTGACTGCATGAGGTCAAAACGACTGCCAGCATTGCCGAAGTCAGTAACAATGTTCGAACAGACATGAATCACCTGCAGAAGAAAATGACCGCTGCCTGATGCGACAGCGGCCTGCAATTCATCGAAGACCGGGCGCGTCCGAAGAGGGGAACACGACGTCAGGACGGATCTGATTGAGTTGCGACGCGTCGACTGGTCAGGATGTCAGAACTCTCCAATGGGGAGTCCGTCATCCTTCACGCAAAGCCGCTGAAACATTCCGAAGTCTGCACTCTCTGAGATGAAGCGAACAGAACCGTCCCCGAGCAGGCCGTGAATGCCTCCAGTGTGGAACGAGTTCAGGATTGTGTTCGGCGCATACGCAGTATTCGACCGCGGAGTGGTGTTCGACCCTGCAGTCGCTGTTTTCGAGTTGATCTTGAATGCGACGGTCGAGACGCCGGAGGCATGGGTGGTTGTGCCAGAGGTGACAATGTCCCCAAATGTGAGTGACGCACCTCGCCAGCCGCCGTGGTAGTTATTCCGGAAGTCACTGTTTCCGACCATTCCAGATTGTTCTGCAATCACAAGAATGTTGGATGTTCCGTCGGTCAGATCCCGCATCCGGAAGTTCTTTCCGACGACCAAGGTGCCATTCGTGCAGAAAATTCCATAGGCCTGATTTGCTGAGCACAGTTCGCCGCGGGGCGATGTTGCGGGGTCAGGAGTCGCTCCGCTAATGCCGACATAATCATGGAGTTGCAGCTCGTCATAGTTACACAGACTCACCGAAGGGTCGTTCGTCGGTAACGTGTTGGATGGGCATGAATACACTGCGAGTTTCAGGCCGACCAGAATCAGATTTTCGTTGTAATACCGCTGTCCATAGGTTGAAGATTCGTTGCACGCGGATTGCCAACCACGAGTCGAAATGACGAGCTTCTGGAAAAGCGGCGCCTGGTCGAGCCCCGGCAGTAAACTATATCGCCAGTTCGGAAGCTGGCGAAGCGGAGCACCCGTTGGGAACGTGTTATGGGTATCATGATAGTTATGGAGTGCGAGCCCCATCTGCTTCATGTTGTTCTTGCATTGCGAACGACGCGCTGCTTCACGAGCCTGTTGAACTGCGGGCAGAAGCAAGGCTATGAGGACCGCAATAATCGCGATCACCACCAGCAGTTCGATGAGGGTGAAACCTTGCTGGCGATTGGCTCGAATCAGTGCGGTCTGCCCCGAAAACGACTCACGCCTGTGTGTCATGCCCAAATGTGGGTGGGAAAAAGCCATAGTTGGCCCTCTTGGCTGAACGTCAGAAGTCAAGAATGATGTATCGCGATATCAAGGCGAAAGGCTATCACCGTCGCCTTGCATGAGAAACATTTTTCTAAATCGTCAGCCCGCTTTTTCGCACTTTATACGAGCGATGTTGACAGAATGTGCGCGTCTCTTTCAGCTGTCATCCGGGTAGGTGGAGAAATAAAGCAAAAGATTGATAACTCGAGCGCTGTCACTGGTGGAGTTACAGGCCGTACTCGGTCAGCTGCTTCTGGAAGGAGGTGACATTGATGGGTTTCACCAGGTGAAGATCGAATCCGGCCTCGCGGGTTTTGCGCCGGTCTTCTTCCTGTCCCCATCCTGTGAGAGCAACGAGCAGCGGCTGTTTTGGGAAATCGATTTTTCGAATTTCCTGAGCCGCTTCAAGTCCTCCCATTCCCGGCATCCCCAGGTCGAGCAGAATGATCTGGGGATGGAACTCCTTCGCATGCTCGATTGCTTGGTACCCGTCCTCGGCGGTGACGACTTCGTGTCCGCAGGTCTTCAGCAGACACTGCAAAGTCCGTAACGCGTCCGGGTTATCGTCGGCAATGAGAATTCGATAGCTCTTGTTCCGTTCAGTGTTGTTCGGAGCCAGCAGATTCAGATTGTTCAACGTTGGGTCCAGCGGGAGCAGCACCGTGAACTCGGCTCCCTGATTTTCGCCTTTGCTGGAAACTGAGATCTCTCCGCCGTGTGAAGCGACGATCTGTTTGACCAGGGCTAAGCCGATACCCATTCCCCCAAGGGAGCGTTTGAGGTGCTGGTCGACCTGCGTGAACATCTCGAAAACTTTGTCCTGCATTTCGGCCGGGATTCCCAAGCCAGTGTCCCGGATCTGAATTCGGGCAAAGTTGTTGTGCGTATCAACTTTCAGGGAGATGTGTCCCCCTTCCGGCGTATACTTCGCGGCATTATTTAGCAGATTGGCGAGCGCCTGCGTCATCCGAACCAGATCGCCTGAGATGTGCAGGGGTGTGGCTGGCAGGTCATATTCGAACTGATGGTTTCCCTGCTCAAGTAACGGTTGGCTCGTTTCAATGGCATTGCGGACAGCGTCCACAAGATTCATTGACTTCAGCTGCATCTGAAACTTTCCGCTGGTGATGCGGCTGACTTCCAGCAGATCATCGACCAGTCGCACCATGTGCTTTACCTGGCGCTCGATGATGTCATAGATCTCATTGTTTTCAGAATTCGAGTCGCCCAGCAATTTCAGCAGCTGCACTGAGCTGAGAATCGGAGCCATCGGATTTCGCAGTTCATGCGCCAGCGTCGCCAGGAACTCGTCTTTCTTGCGATCTGCGGCTTGAAGCGCCTGCGAGTACTGATGGCTTTCCTCGAGAAGTCGCTTGTTCTGTTCGATCATGGCCGCGAGTTCATCCCGCTGCCACGCGACTTCCTGACGTTGACGATACAGTTCAAAGAAGACATCCGCCTTGCTTTTAAGGATGTCCGGTTCGATTGGCTTTTGCAGAAAGTCGACAGCCCCCGCTTCATAGCCACGGAAGCGACGCTGCTGGTCGGTCTGTCCTGCAGTGAGGAACATGATCGGGACACGGCGTGTTTTTTCCGTTCCACGCATCAGTTCTGCCAGTTCAAAGCCGTCCATTTCTGGCATCTGGACGTCGATCATTGCCAGAGCAACATCGTACTTCAGCAGCAGCTCAAGAGCCTGCACTCCTGAATAGGCTTTGAGCAGAATCAGGTCATCCCGCTGCAGCAATGCCTCGAGTGCGACCAGATTTGGCTCACGGTCGTCAACGAGCAGGCAATAGACAGGAGGTCGAGGCTGACTAAGCATTATTCTTCGCCAATGTCTTTCAGGAAGGTGGTGATCTCTTCCAGATTCATCGAGACGGCTTCAGGGCAACTGGCGAGCGCCGCAAGCGGCATTGCGGGGGAAAACGCAGTTTGAGGATTCTGAACCACTGCCGTGCCTCCCCGAGCGGCGACGGCGTTCAACCCGAGAGCACCATCTTCATTGGCTCCTGTCAGGATGATTCCACACAGGCTTTCACCGTAAGCCTCGGCTGCGGTCTCAAACAGGACATCAATCGAAGGTCGGCAATAGAGAACAGGTTCTTCGCTCGAGAGCGACAGGCTGAAGTCGGGCTCAACAAGCAAATGATAGTCCGGTGGTGAAAAATAGATAGTACCACCTTCAGGGAACGTCTTCTCTTCGGCCTCTTTGACAGAAAGCTGGCACTTCTGGGCAAAGACATCAATGAGGGCACTGTCCCGTTCGGAAGGCAGATGGACGACGATCAAAATGGGGAGGCGATATTCCCGGGACAGGTGGGGAAGAATTGACGAGAGTGCATCAATCGCGCCGGCTGAAGCCCCCATGACGACAGCACGAATGGTCTTTTCCTTCATGGTTCACTCCGCCGCTGGAAGATCCGCTCCTTCCGGTCAAATTCCGTGAATTCAGATGCATACCGCGAGAACCTCAGACTCTCCTTCGATCCCAACCCCAGAAATCCTTTTCGCACAAGTGAATCTTTAAAGAGCCCGATCGACCTGTCCTGCAATTCTTTGCGGAAGTAGATCAACACGTTTCTGCAGGAGATCAGGTGCATTTCAGCGAAGACTTCATCCGTCGCCAGACTGTGATCGGAGAAGACTGCACGCTTACGGAGACTCTTGTCGAAAATCGCGGCCCCATAGGCGGCGGTGTAGTATTCCGACAGTGAGGACTTCCCGCCAGACTTGCGATGATTTTCAGTGAAGAGTGCCATCCGGTCCAGGCTGTAACGGCCTGCTTCCGCCTGTTCGAGCGCGGATGGATTGATATCCGTTCCATAGAAGAGGGTCCGTGATTCCAGACCTTCTTCACGAAAGAGAATGATCAGCGAATACAACTCTTCGCCCGATGAGCACCCCGCCACCCAGACCTTCAGGGAAGGGTAAGTCCGCAGATGCGGAATCACATTTTCCCTGATGGATTTGAAGTAGGCGGGGTCGCGAAACAGTTCTGTGACCTGCACTGTCAGGTACGACAGCAACGGCGCGAGGACAGTCGGATCATGGAGCACCCGATCTTGAAGCTGCGAGAGTGTCGTACAGTCGAAGTGGAACTTCGCCTGCTGCAAGCGCCGCTTGAGCGAGGCCAGCGAATAACTTCGGAAATCGTAGTGATATCGCTGGAAGATCGCTTCCAGCAGAAGTGTCATCTCAAGATTCTCGACCTCACTGGTGGCGTCGGACTCAGTCATTTTCGAACCCAGACACGAATCAGGGAGAGGAGTTTGTCGACGTCGAGTGGCTTCGACAGATAGTCATTCGCGCCGGCTGCAAGACAGTTTTCCTGATCTTCGATCATCGCTTTAGCAGTCAGAACGATGATGGGCAGATTCTTCATTTCCGGGCGTTTTCGGATCTCACGTGTTGCAGTCAGTCCGTCCATCTCCGGCATCATCACATCCATCAGGATCAGGTCCACTCCTTTTGACTTGGACTGAACTGCTGCTTCCAGAAGGGTGAGCGCTTCGCGACCGTTTCGTGCAATCTGCACGACAACGCCTCGGGGCTCCAGGATGCTAGTCAACGCGAAGACGTTTCGGACATCGTCTTCCACAATCAGAATCCGCTTGCCTTCAAGAGCATCTTCCCGGCTCTTGGCCTTCTGAATCATCTTCTGCTGCTCAGGAGGTAAGTCTGCGACCACTTGATGCAGGAACAGCATGACTTCATCAAGCAGGCGTTCCGGGGATTTCGCTCCTTTAATAATGATCGACTTTGAATATTTCCGCAGCTTGTGTTCTTCGTCCGATGAAAGATCTCGCCCGGTATAAACGATGACAGGGGGGAATGAGTAGGCGTCTTCTTTACTGAGGGTCTCCAGCAGTGAATAGCCAGAGGCATCAGGCAGAGAGAGGTCCAACACCATGCAGTCGAATGTCTCCTGTCGCAACTTGTCGAGACACTCGGCGGCACTTCCGACCCCAATCGTGGCGACGTCGTGCGAGCCCAGCAGCTGACTCATGCTGTCCAACTGGACCGGATCATCTTCGACCAGCAGCACGCGTCGCATGCGCTGGGTCAGCCGTGATTCGAGATCCCGCATGGCATTGATGAGGGTCTCCCGGGTGACTGGCTTCCGGAAATATCCGATTGCTCCCATCGAGAGGGCTGTTTCACGGTAGTCACTGCCGGAAATGACATGTACTGGAATGTGCCGGGTTCGCGAGTCCATCTTCAACTGGTCGAGAACACTCAGACCTGACTGATCAGGCAGCCCGATGTCGAGCACAATCGCACTCGGAAGACACTCAATGGCCAGCGAGAGGGCTTCAGATGCAGTCGTGCCGATCAGACATTGGAAGTTGTCCTCCTTCGCCAGTTCATAAAGGACGCGGGCGAATCGCTCGTCATCCTCCACAACCAGGATGGTCCGCCGTCCAGGAACCAGCTCTCCGCGATCGTCATGAACCGCGGCTTTCGCGTTCTCTGTCGAAACGGATTTGACAGTCGAGGAGGGGAGATTGACTGGAGCGGTCTGCTTCGGGAGATGGCGAAACGGAACGTCGAACCCCGGCATCTCCGGAGCACTCTCGTCCGATTTCACCGGAGTCTGTGTTACCAATGGCAGCAATGCGGTGAACGTGCTCCCCTTGCCGACGCCGCTTTTCAATTCGATCTCACCGCCGAGGAGTCGGGCCAGTTCCCGCGAGATCGAAAGGCCAAGCCCGGTTCCGCTGTATTTGCGGTTTGCGGCACTGTCCACCTGCCGGAATGCTTCGAAGATTGCCTCCTGTTGACTCTTGTCGATTCCAATGCCGGTGTCGCTGACATCGAAGGCCACCCGGTCGCTGCCGACAGGACGGATCCGCATGCGAACTTCGCCCTCATCGGTGAACTTGATCGCGTTGGACAGCAGATTCTTCAGGATCTGTTCCAGCCGTTGCTGATCCGAGAGAATCGTGGCGGGGAAGTTTGGAGAGAACTCGACTTCCAGCCGCAGCCCTTTCTGTTCTGCCAGCGGACGCATCGAAGCGGCAAGATCCTCGAGGACCTGGGATGTCCGGACGGTCTGAACCCGGATCTCCATCCGGCCTGCCTCGATCTTGGAAAGGTCGAGGATGTCATTAATGAGGACCAGCAGGTCATTACCGGACGAGAGAATCGTCAGGGCGGACTTCACCTGTTCCGGGGTCAGATTGCCCTTCGGATTGTCCGCCAGAAGTCGCGCGAGAATCAGCGAGGAATTCAACGGAGTTCGCAGCTCGTGAGACATGTTCGCGAGGAACTCGGACTTGTATCGGCTGGCTCGTTCGAGTTCAGCGGCTTTCGCTTCCGTTTCGGATTGGGCGCGCACAATTTCGTCTCGCTGCACCTCCAACTGCTGAGCCTGTTCTTCCAGCTGAACGTTGGTCTGCTCCAGTTCGACCTGCTGCTGTTCGAGGCGAGCCTGAGACTCTCGAAGCGCCCGACCTTGTTCCTCAAGTTCTTCGTTGGAAACCCTGAGTTCCTCACTCTGGACCTGAAGTTCTTCCGCCTGCCGCTGAGTCTCTTCCAACAGATTCTGCAGACTGTCGCGGTACTTGCTGGAACGAATGGACATTCCGACTGCTTCGGATGTGGCATCCAGCAGCGCAGGGGCGGTGTCGTCGACCTTCCCCAGGAACGCGAGTTCCACAACGGCTTCGATTGATTCGTCCAGCGCGATCGGTGCGATGAACAGGCTCTCTGGTTTCCCGGTGCCGTGGGCGACTCCAATCCATTGAAAGCTGTCCGGGACATTCGTGATCGTCATCGGCTGTCGATCGACGATTGCACGACCTGTCAGCCCGTCACCGGGTTCGACCGTGGCAGGAACATTGGCTGACACAGGAATGCCATATTTCGAGACGAGCTGAAGGCGGCCTTCATCTTGCAGATAGAGAACGCCTGAACTTGCATCCAGACTCTTCGCATAGAACTGAAGGATTCGCTCGCACAGCATCTGGGGGCGCAGGTCCCCGGTCATCAGGGAACTGAGTGTCGTTCGCCCCTGTTGGAGCCAGGTCTGGCGGTGAACCTGGATCCGGTTCCGGATATAGAAGTACCCGACTCCGGCCATCAGCCAGAGAGTCAAAATACCAAAGCTGCGATTCAGCTGAGCCCGCGCGGCCTCTCCGCCCTCCGGAGAGACCAGAAATCCGATCATAATCAGCACGGAGACGATCCCCGCCAGCAGAGGAGGATGGTACGGTCGCCACATGGCCAGCGAAGCCGTGACGGGAATGACGTAGAACACCCAGACCGCAACTCCGAGTTCCGTAAAGAACTCAGTCACGAAGATCCCTAGGGCTGACCCCACAATCAATGCATACAGAAGAATTCGTTGCCCGTCTGTGAGCTCCGAATCCAATGAGGAGGACTTAACTCCTTTGCTGATGGATTGGGATCGCTCTTTTGCCGAGTTCATCTATTGCCTGTTCTAGCCAGTTGTTGTGGATTGGTCGCGGCGTCAGTCAATACGCCTGGATTTCTCGTTCCGAAAGCCCGGAGCTTCCAGAAGCTTCACGCCTCATCAGGGCGAACCCCCGACGCTCTGAACGGACCTGTTCTGAATCAGAAACTCACGGCCGATTCTATTGTATGCATGCTCAGAGTGAGGAGGGGGAGCTGAATTGCTGCAGCGAAATGAGGAGGTGTGTTTCAAGGTCCGACAAGGGCATGATCAGTCCGGCGGATTTCGAAATCGGAATCGAACTCCTGGAAAGCTGACGAAAGATGCGACTCTTGGATTTCGCAGTTCGAGAGCGGGCTTCCGAACCGTTGGGAAATAAAGAAGTTCAGCAAGTCGCGTTGCTAGCAGGGAGTGCGTAAGTGGAACCACTTTATTCCAAAACATGGTCCCGTTGCAATTTCCGGATCGTCTCCGGAATCTGTGAGCTATGGTTCGGAAGACTTCCCACTTTAACAAATGTGTTCTCATTTGGCGTTGGGATTGTATGGATTGGGCCGCGCTCATGGGCAGTCACCTGCCAGTGATCCGGATGGGTTGATGGGTGACGTCTCTTTAAGCGTGCTGGAGAGACGCAACCCGGGCTCTTGTGGCCGGGCATTTTCTGGAATTCCCGGTGATAACTGCAGTTGCAGTGAGGACTGACTCCCATCTGTTCAGTCAGATGGGAATGAATTCTGAACGCGTTCGATGAATATCTTGTTTCTCAGCACGACCTTCCCTGACGCCGATTCCCCGGCGCGAGGAACCTATAATTCTGCACTTGTGCGGGGGCTACGGCGCGATCATGAAGTGACCGTGATCTCCCCTCGTTTCTTTACGGAAGTGTACTCCCGCAACGGCCGGAAACATTCATTCGTCCCACCTGCGGATTTGGCTGAACTCGGAGTTCAGATCGAATACCCGACTTACTGGTACACCCCTCGATTCTTTCAGTTCGCTTATGGCGGACAGATGTGGTGGTCGGTCCGAAAGTGTGTGCAGGACGTCCTGCAAAAGTTTAAGCCCGACGCTGTGTTGAGTTATTGGGCTCATCCAGACGGCGATGTCGGGCAACGGATCGCCGCGAGCCTGCAGATTCCTTCTGCCGTGATCGTGGGCGGCACAGACGTTTTGGTTCTCCCCCATCTGCGAGGCCGAGGGCCTTCCGTGCGGCGAGTCCTCAACGCGTCATCGGCGGTCTTTACGGTGAGCGATGGACTGAATCTCGCCGTGCAGAAGCTTGGAATCCCTGCGGAGCAGGTTGTCACCATCTATCAGGGTGTTGACGATCATCATTTTGATCAGTCCCGAACTCGTCGTGCTTCACGCCAACGGCTGGGGCTTTCAGAGGAAACGAGTCACCTTCTCTGGGTCGGCCGGATGGTCGAAATCAAGGCCCTGCCTGTGCTGATGGAAGCGGCTGCCAAGCTCCGAGAACGGGGCCGTCCCTTCCAACTGCATCTCTTGGGAAACGGTCCTCAGCAGGAGCCGATGCGTCAGCTCGCGGCCCGACTTGGGCTTGGTGAATGCGTTCACTTTCATGGGGCTGTTGGTCACGATGCAATCGTTGACTGGTATCGAGCAGCGGATCTGACAGTCCTGTGCAGCGACTCTGAGGGACTGCCGAACGTGCTGCGGGAATCCCTGGCCTGTGGCACCCCGTTTGTCTCCAGCGATGTCGGAAGTGTCCGGGAGATCCTATACGGAGATGCTTCGCGACTTGTTCCTCGTCGTGATCCGCTTGCGCTTGCTGACGCCATTGAATCAATGTTGACTCCGGAAGCTCGTCAGGCAGCAGCGGCTTATGTGCCGCGCTCATGGCAGGAGACCGCTTGGGAAACAGCGAGGCTTCTGGACGCGTTGCGTCGGAAGTCGGTGTCGTCGCCGGAATCCTTCCAGCGGCAGAGCCCTGAGTCAGTCGTCTTTGGAGAGAAGACATGACATCGATTTCTCAGCGTCCCAAACGTGTGCTGTTCGTCTCCTACCTGTTCCCTCCGACAGGCGGAGTCGGCGTCCATCGTGTCAGCAAGTTTGTGAAATATCTTCCGCAGTCCGGGTGGAATTCATCTGTTCTGACGGTTTCCAATGCATCTGTTCCATTGCAGGATCAGAGTCTGCTGCGCGATATCCCTTATGGGACTCTGATTCGGCGTGCACGGACTTATGAACCAAGTTATGCGGTGAAAGCCGCAGTTGGAGGCGGCAGTCGAAATTCCAATGGATCAGCTTCCGGTGTGAAGGGGCGTCTATTCGGTCTCGTCAAAGGGGCCGCCCGCCGCGCCGCGAATCTCGTTTTTCAGCCGGACTCACAGATCCTCTGGCACCCGCAGGCGTTCAAAGCAGGGAAGCGATTGCTCAATGACGCTCCCCATGATGCGATCATCGCCACGGGCCCCCCGTTTTCCTCGTTCCTTCTTGGAGCGAAACTCAGCCGTGCTTCGGGACTCCCGTTGATTCTCGATTACCGGGATGAATGGGATATCAGCAATGCCTATTGGGAAAACAAAGGGCAGGGGCGGTTCGCCAATTCAATGCAAACCCGCCAGCAGGCCTCGGTGGTCCGTGCCGCTTCGCACATCCTCGCGACGTCTCCTTCGAGTGCCGCCGCGATTGAAGCCTTCGCCCGGCAGCATGGAAGTCGCGCTCCCGTCTCGTATATCTATAACGGATTCGATCCGGATGATTATTCAGCCGCTCCGCCTTTAGGGGCAGCACGATTAACCGATCCGCGTGCGAAGTTCCGTCTCGCATTTATCGGCACGCTCTGGAACCTGAATTCGATTCAGCCTGTTATTGATGCGCTCCTGAAGATCAGCGAGGAGCAACCGATTCTCGCCAGTTCGCTGGAACTCTTTCTGGCCGGGCGAAGAACCGCAGATCAGGAAAAGCAACTCGACCGACTGGAGCATTCCCCAATCGCAGTGGTCCGCGTGCCGTTCGTTTCGCATGACGAAGCGATCGAACTGATGCAGACGGCCAATGCCCTGTTGATGCTGAACAGCGATCTGCCGAAAACGCAACGCATCATCAACGCCAAAACCTTTGAATACATGGCGGCACGACGCCCGATCTTCGTTGTCGCTCCGCAGGGGGATGTCTGGGATCTCGTTCGCGATCTTCCTGGCACCACGCTGTGTCGGCCCAACGATGTTCCTGACATTGCGTCGAAGCTGTTGCTCATGCTGGAAATGCATCGCTGCGGAGAACGATTTACGGATGCCCACTGGGACATCTCCCGGTTCCAGCGTGATCGACTGGCGACTCAACTCGCTGACGTGCTGGAACAGACTGTCGCTGCGAATCCGCCGGCACTCGATTCAGAGATGAAGCAGCCGGGCTGTGGAAAGGGAGAGGACTGTTTCCATGACTCCGTTTGAACTTGAGCTGCTCGGAACTGCCGGCATTACGCTGGGCGGCCTCGGAGGCGCAGCGTACGTACTTCGAACAAGACAGATGCACCGCTGGCTCGGCAGCTATCTGTTTCCTTCGGAACCACGTCTGCCGTGGGACGCTGACGATCACGTTGATGTCTTTATTGCCATCTGCGATCACTGGGAACCCCGTTGCTATGGCGCGAGTGACGAACTGGCACAGGCTCGGGTGCGTCGCTGGCGAGATGAATATCCGCGACTGTTTCGCGACTTTCAGGACGTCAACGGGCGGGCTCCGTTATACACGTTCTTCTTCCCTGAGGATGAATACCGTCCTGGGTATCTCGACGAGATTCGTCCACTGGTTGAGAACCGTTACTGTGATGTGGAGATCCACCTGCATCATGATCGGGACACGGCCGCGAAGCTCCGTGAAAAACTGGAAGCATTCCGCGATACTCTCTATTTCCGGCATGGCCTCTTGAGGCGAGATCCGGCGACAGGTGACATCGTCTACGGATTTATCCACGGAAACTGGGCTCTCTGCAATTCACGTCCTGATGGCCGTTTCTGTGGAGTAGATGCGGAACTGACGGTATTGCGCGAGACCGGCTGTTATGCCGACTTCACGCTTCCTTCAGCTCCGAGTGCGACCCAGACGCCGACAATCAACTCCATTTACTATGCGAAAGATCTGCCTGGGCAGCGCTGCTCGCACCGGACCGGACTCCGCGCCCGAGTGGGGCAGGCGCCCCCGGCCGATCAGCTGCTGATGGTGCAAGGGGCATTGTTGCCGGACTGGCAGAATCGCCGCTGGGGGATCATTCCCCGTACCGAGAATTCCGATCTGCATGAAGACCGGGCTCCCACGCTGCGGCGGCTCAAGCTCTGGATGCAAGCCGGCGTACACGTCGCCGGGCAACCGAACTGGCGTTTCATTAAGCTCCACACGCACGGCTGCAAGGACGGCAACATTGATATGCTGCTCGGACCCCAGATGCAGAACTTCCATCGGGAACTGAGCGAGTTCCGCCAGCAGCATCCCAACTTCCGTTATCACTATGTTTCAGCATGGGAAATGGCCCAGCTCGTCCATCAGGCAGAAAGCGGCCGTCAAACTCCGCTGATTGGCGGCACTGCGGCTACACCCACTTCGCAGTCCACTCACGGGTAGCAGTGCCGCGGTAAGAGCGAGTTAACAGCGAGTTAACAGCGAGGAGATGAAACCGCAGGTGACAGATTGTCTGCGAGACGCCTGACTCGCTGAGACGCATTTGCTAATGCACTTTTGCTGAGGCGTTATGACTGAGTCGTTTTACTTCCGTTGCTATTCCATCGATTCAACTTCGACGACGGTGCGGCCGATGATTTCTCCTCGGAGAATCTTGTCGACTTCAGGCTGAATCTCGGCCAGCGGCACGATTCGTTTCACCGTTTGCAGAAGGGATGGCTTCCAGGGACCTGCCAGCTTGTCCCAGATGCCGTCCCGCAGGTGGTCAGGACACCAGACCGAGTCGATCCCCGCCAGTGTGATTCCTCGCAGAATGAACGGATAAACTGACAGCGGAAGCTGATCTCCGGCTGTCAGACCGCAGCAGGCAACACAACCTCGGTGGATCACCATCTTGCAGAGATTTGCGAGTGGAGCCCCGCCGACGGTATCGATTCCACCTGCATACTTCGCGGAGAGCAAAGGCTTATTGCCCGGTGGAGCCAGCAGCTCCCGCCCGGCGACTTCAGTGGCTCCCAGCGTCTTCAACCACTCGACCTGACGCAGCTTTCCGGTCACAGCCACGACATGAAAGCCGAGTTTCGCCAGGATCATCACCGCAAGGGACCCGACTCCGCCCGTTGCTCCTGTGACGACGACAGGTCCGGAATCCGGAGTCAAACCATGGGACACCAATGCTTCTACGCATTGCGCGGCGGTGAATCCCGCCGTCCCGTAGATCATGGACTCTTCGAGAGTCAGCCCATGTCGCAGAGGATAAAGCCATTCACCGGGACACTGAATATACTCTGCCCAGCCGCCCCAGCGTTCGACTCCCAGCTCGTGCCCTGTCGTCATGACAGGAGTTCCGGGAGGAAACCGGGGATCTGTGCTCTCTACGACGATGCCTGCTGCGTCAATTCCAGGAACGTTTGGAAATTTGTTGGCAATTCCCGGGTGTCCAGTGACGATCAGGGCATCTTTGAAATTGAGCGATGAATACCGGACTCGCACGAGCACATTGCCCGGTGATAGCGAAGACAAGGGACGCCGCGCGAGCTCGTGGGTGGAGTGGCCCTGAGCGTCTTTTGTCACCAGAAAACAGGTCATTTCATCTGGGAGACTCATGGCTCTGTCAGTTCTCTCTCGAGGGAATTCGCGATGTCTGCTGCAGTTCCGGGGCCGCAAAAACACACATTGATTCTCGGCGGGCCTGGCCGCGTCCGTTCCCCTCCAAATTAGGGAGTCGAAGACGACTGCACAGTAATCATTTTCCCATTTTCAGAACCGTCAATCCAGTACCCATCGCAGCCGGTGACCTCGAATTTGTATTCCGATTGAAATGTCCAGTTCTCTCTTCGGAATGACACATCAGTCGGTTCGATCGCTTGACTCCAGACGCGCGACTCTCGACCCTGAGAGCGCAAACTCCCGTCACATCGCTTTGGCGTAATCAGTGGTCGGGTGTTTGTCGTGAATTCCCTCTGAATCTGGTCCTTCCTTGAGATGAAGTGTCGACATGGCCGAATACTTTCCTGACGTTCCCAAGATTCAGTTCGAAGGTCCAGAGAGCAAGAACGATCTTGCATTTCGGCACTACAACCCAGAGGAAGTGGTTGAAGGCCAGAAGATGAAAGATCTCTTCCGGTTTGCTGTCGCTTACTGGCACACCTTTCGGGGAACCGGCTCAGATCCGTTCGGAGCCCCTACGCTGACGCGTCCGTGGGACGACGGATCAGATTCCGTAGAGAACGCCCTGAAACGAGTCGATGTTGCTTTCGAATTCATCACCAAGCTGGGGGCAGAGTACTACTGCTTCCACGATCGTGATGTCGCACCCGAGGGAGAGACTCTGAAAGAAAGCCATGCCAACCTCGATCGGGTTGCAGCACGCCTCAAGGAAAAACAGGGCGAAACCGGTGTCAAGCTGCTCTGGGGGACGGCGAATCTTTTCAGCCATCCTCGGTACCTGCACGGTGCTTCGACCAGCTGCAATGCGGACGTCTTTGCTTATGCCGCCTCACAGGTGAAAAAAGCAATTGAAGTGACCCACGATCTGGGTGGGGAATGTTACGTCTTCTGGGGAGGTCGCGAAGGCTACATCAATCAGCTCAACACCAATATGAAGCGGGAACTCGATCACCTCGCCCGATTCATGCATATGGCTCATGACCATGCAAAGTCCATCGGATTCAAAGGGCAGTTCCTTTTCGAGCCGAAGCCGAAAGAACCGACGAAGCACCAGTACGACTTCGACGCGGCGGCATGCTTGAATTTCATCGGTCGCAACGGTCTCGACGGGATCGTGAAACTGAATCTCGAAGCCAATCACGCCACGCTCGCTGGCCATACGTTCATGCATGAGCTGGAGTACGCCCGCATCCACAATGCACTCGGCTCGATCGACGCCAACTTCGGCGATCTGCTGCTGGGATGGGACACCGATCAGTTCCCAACAGACATTTATCTGACGACTCAAGTGATGCTGGTCATCCTGGAGCAGGGGGGATTGACCCCCGGCGGAACCAACTTTGACGCCAAGGTCCGTCGTGAAAGTCTCGATCCAATTGACCTGTTCCATGCCCATATCGGTGCGATGGACGCCTTCGCTCGCGGAGCAAAGATTGCAGCGGCCATTCGCCGTGACGGGGTGATCAAAGACTTCGTTGCGCAGCGTTATTCGTCCTTTGACTCCGGAATCGGCCAGAAGATCGAAAACGGGACGGCGTCGTTCGCAGACCTCGAGAAGTACATGCTCGAAAAGGGAGAAGTCACTCCAAACACCAGCGGCCGACAGGAATGGCTGGAAAACGTCATCAATCGTTACATTTAACGATCCTGTTCAGACACCGCTTCCGACTGGCAGCCGGTTGAGATCAGTTCTCATCCGGCTGCTTTTGTTTTGGCATTTCTGCTGGCTGAAGCATGCGAGATGGACAGCAGCGATTGAGAACTGGTGTCAGACTTTTGAGGTTTTGGGGGACGACTCAATGTCAATTCCGCGGAAATCACCTGCAAAGCTGCATTGTCGTGTGGCTCGACTTTCTGCCCGCCTCTAGAATCCCGTCTGCCGCATGTTCAAAGAAGATGCTGGCAGATCCGCTCATCCCCCTGGATGCAGTCTGAAGCCGACAGCCCCGTTCTCCTGTCCTCAAAGGAATTGCTGCTAACAGTGATTCCCCAAACGACCGGAAAGCGATTCAGATAATCTGACGGGTCCAGTCCAGTTCAACATCAGTGAAAAGTGAGAGAGATTATGAAGGGAAGCCAGCGCGTCATCGACGCTCTGAATGCCGGACTCACCATCGAGTTAACCGCCATCAATCAGTACTTCGTCCAGGCGAAGATGTGCAAGGCCTGGGGATTGAATCGCCTGGCCAAACACCACTATGAAGAATCCATCGAAGAGATGAAGCACGCTGAACTGCTCGTCGATCGGATCATCTTTCTGGAAGGCGTTCCTGAAATCGCCCGGTATGACGTGATTCGTGTCGGTGCTGATGTAAAAGAGCAGCTGGAAAATGCTCTCGCACTCGAGCTCAACGCGTCCAAGACCTACAACGAGGGAGCAGAGCTTGCTCGTCTCGATAAGGATGCAGCCAGCCGGCAGATCATGGAACAGATCGTCAAAGAATCTGAAGACAGCATCGACTGGCTCGAAGCTCAGCTCGACATGATCAAGATGATGGGAATTCAGAACTACCTGCTTTCGCAGGTCGGCAGCGAAGATGAGGGCGGCCACTAGAGCAGTTTGCACTACCGTCTGTCCGCGCAGCGCGACTTTCAACAGAAAAAACGCTGCATCCCGCCTGGCGGGGACGGGCAGACCAGGAGGGAAAATGGTCTAAAGCCGTGACTGAAACAGCGAAGGCGTCATTTCCATTGGGAATGACGCCTTTTTTATTGGATTGTCTGAGCGAGGATCACGAGCGGCAAAACGGCTCTATTCCTGTGTGATTCGCGGCTGTTTCTTCTGGTCGATCAAGTTCTGGATACGGCGGCGGCAGGCCATGCATCCACTTCCTGCTCCGCAAGCGGCTCGAATGTCCTGCATGCAGGTAGCTCCCAGAAGAGTCACGCAGTCGACGACGGTCGACTGCCGGACTTTGAAGCAGTGGCAGAGAATCGGATCTGCGGCGACGACGGGCTGTGAGCTCATGGTCAGTTCAGCAGGTAATTTCAGTAAGGTGGGACCAGACCCAAAGAGGATCAGGCAGGAGATCAGAAGGCGCTCTCAGTTGATCAGAAGTCGAATCAGTGTTCGAACCTCGATTCAACCCTTGTAGAGACTGAGTCTCAACTCCAATGAGTCTATCCCTGTTTATCGACATGAGTCAATTCATATCGCAAGTTTTTTAGGTGGAATCGATCCAGAAGGACTGGCCGGAGATGGATCATCAGCGAACCATTGAACTGAGCACTTTTCCTACACGATTCGCCATTCATTGACGAAGTTCGGCTGCTTGACATTCCACGCAACCCCGGCTACAAAGAGGATCCAACATCTTGCGGTGACTCAAGTTAACGGGCTTTGTCGAACGAGCTGTCACTCCCTTGTCTACGATCGAGAAGATCGTTTCTGGTGGATAACGACCAGGCAACCCGGGACATCCGTCGGGCAGGGCACTCACAACGAGAGGACTGCCGCGAGTGTTGTGATTCTCCTTTAAATGACGCTGTGGTAATGGGTTAGACGGGTGTGTCCCGGTGGCATATGCCGAGTTCCGGATGGGAACCTGCACAGCACTCCGGGAAGCAACGTAGATTCCTCCTTTCGCAGAAAAGACTCCGGTCACATGGCAAAGAAGAAGCCTACCAGACCACCCGCCCGTGCAGACCGAAAGGTGCAGCCGGCTGCTCCGCCAAAAGCCGTCACCCGCAAAAAGCCGAGTGCATCGCCCGCCGATCGGGTGAAAGCAATCGACCGGCAATTGGTCCAGCTGATCAAAGATCGGATCCAATACAGCATCGCCCAGCTGCAGTCTGGCACGGATCTCCGTGAGACCTGGTTCGACCCCAAAGTCGAGACTGATCTCTGGGAAGAACTGGAACAGGTCAACCTCGGGGCGATTCCCAAGGAAGTGCTGCGAGGCATCTTCCGCGAAATCCTGTTCGCCAGCCGAACCAAAGTGAAGTCGGTTCGTGTGGCCTATCTTGGCCCCCAGTTCAGCTTTACGCATCTCGCCGCTTTGGAACGTTTCGGGAAAACGGCCGATCTCGTTCCGGTCAATTCCATCGCTGCGGTGTTCGAAGAGGTCAACAAGGGGCACGCCGAGTTCGGGATTGTCCCGATCGAAAACAGCACAGACGGCCGAATTGTCGACACGCTCGATATGTTTACCCGGCTGCCTCTCCGCATCTGTGGCGAAGTGCAGATGGCGGTTCACCACAATCTGCTTTCCCGGTCTCCACGCAGTGAGATTACCGAGATCTACAGCAAGCCACAGGCGCTTTCTCAGTGCCGTGACTGGATCGCCAGGAATATGCCGCAGGCGAAGGTCTATGATGTCACCAGCACATCAACGGCTGCCGCTCTGGCAAAGACCAAGCCCGGGGTCGCCGCAATCGCCAGCCGTCAGGCCGCTGTGGAATATGGGTTGGATATCGTCGCCGAATCCATTGAAGATAACGCTCACAATGTGACCCGATTTGCCATCATCGGCGATCATGAGACCGAGCAGACCGGCAGTGATCGCACCGCATTGCTGCTGCAGATTCCGCACTCTCCTGGTTCATTGTCGGATGCGTTGACAGCATTCAAAAACAACAAAACCAATCTCACCTGGATCGAGTCTTTCCCGCTGCGTGGCCCCGAGACGGGCTACCTGTTCTTTCTCGATTTCGAAGGGCATATCAAAGAGCCCCGGATCAAGAAGGCACTTCAGCAACTCGAGAAAAAAGCGGTGCGGATGGAAGTCCTCGGGTCTTATCCCCGCAGTGAGCCTCTCGCCGAGTAAGCCTCCCGGTCACGCGGCGTTTCAGGAGTCGCGGTTTCGGTGGCGTGACTTATTCGCTGGAGTGACCGGGCCTGTCAGTTCGGGTGAACGGTGGCTGATTCCTGCTTGGCCTCGTCCGGGATTGGCTTCAAGGCGGGCCAGTCGGATAGCGGCAAGCGGAGTGACCAGCTGCTCGTTGGTTTCTCCGGGGTTGCTTTCAGCAGGTGAACCTCCAGGTTCTGGTATTCCCCGATCTTCTCGTACTGAGAAGCCAGCTGGTAAAGGCCAATCGCCCGATTGAGGCTCTCCCGTTCATTTTCTTGAGGATCGAACTCTCCATTCGCCTGTTGAAGAACGATGCGGAGTGTCGCGGGGGAGTCCTGAAGGTGGCTTTTGACTCGACCTCCTGCGATATACGCTCTGGTCCCGGGGAAGGCGCGGGAGATTGCCTGCTGCAACGGTCGGAACGGCCGGGTGTAAGCCTCCCAGTAGGCCCATAAGCCCCCCACGATGACGACGCCGAACATCAGCATTCCGATGACGGTCCAGCGGCCGGAAAACGATGAGTTCATCGGCCCGCCACTCAGAACGGGAAGGTGTTCCGGAGTGGACCGGCGGGGGTCGGGTTGGGGGGCCGCGCTAATCACATCAACTTCCGAATATTTCGTCGCTGAAGAGGAAGTCCCGGTTACGATCACAGTTATCTCTGTGAATTGTCAAGCACTGCAGATCGGAATCAAGAGGAGCCTCGTTGTCTCCCACTGCTTTCAGCTTTTCCCGGGCCGCTGCTGGCGGTAGATCTCCTGCAGCAACTCTTCGACGGATTTGAATTTGCCCTTGCTGGTTTCTTCTGCCTGGTCAATCTTCTCGCGCGCGTCGATTGCTGAGTGCCCGAGAGCGAGCAGCGCTTCATAAGCCTCGTTCGTGACGGAGTTCGCTTTCACCAGCTCTGGGGAGCTGCCGTCATCCACCATCAGAGCGAAGCGGGCCATCTTCCGGCGCAGCTTCGCAATAATGCGCTCTGCGACTGCCGGACCAACGCCGGGGAGGGTTGCCAGTGTCTTGATGTCCTGTTCTTCGATCGCTGTGGCGATATCCCGTACCGGACGCACCATCGCCTGCAGTGCTTTCTTCACGCCAACACCGTCGACCTGACAGACCAGCTCAAAGAACTGCTTCTCGGCGGGATGCAGAAAACCGACCATGCGTGGAACGACGCGTCCCTTCTGCGGGTTCCCATCGAAGTACTGAATCGTCGCCAGGCTGACTTCCTGTCCGACCTTCAATTGCAGTTGACGACGGACACATTCCGGAATCAGGACTTCGTATTCCAGCCCGCCGATCTGGATAAATGCTTCCTGCAGATCAAGTCCGACCAGTTGCCCTGTGATTTTGCGAATCATGTTCCGTGACTTTCAGTGAAACCATCCATGCGATCTCAGGCAGGATAACGAGGCGGTACATCGTGTCCAAGGCGACCTGTCAAGCGGTCCTTCAGAAGGATTTAATCTGAATGACTCTGACGTTCCGTTTTTCTATTGCGGCTCTCGCTATGTCGAACTTGCCACAGGTAGAATGAACCTCACTCTTCAGTGCGTCGGCCAATGACTTTGTGGGCAATGCTTCGATCTGCGTCCTTGGCTGTACGGTCGTGCCTTCCGAAGAGTTCTTCAGAGAGGAAGCGTCTCATGCGGATTCAACAGGCTCTGTGGCGAATGTGTTTTTGTGGCCTCGGCAGTCTTGCCCTGGTCTCCGGGGTGTCTGCGGATGACCCCGATCCCGTGAGGGAGTTCGCGAATCGGATTCGTGAACAGTTGCGCCGTCAGCAGGCTGAGGCAGCGGGCCAGAAACCAGAAGAGGAACAAGATGACCCGAATTCCGAAAATGAACTGACAGAGCGACAGAAACAGGTTCTGCGGATTCAGCAGGAAGTTCAGAGGAAAATTCGGGAGGCTCAAGAGAGAGCCAATCAGATCCAAATGCAGGCAGAAAAGGAATCCCGCGATCTTCGCGAAGATGGGGAACGCCAGTTGCTGGAACTCCGTCGGCGGGTTCCGATGGAAGGCCGTCCAGGACCTCGTCCACCGCATCGCCCTGACGGGCGGGCCGGAGTCGATCCCCGGCTTCGCATTCAGCATCTCCAGCGAGCGGCCGACAATCTCCAGTCTGCGGGTCTGACGGAAGAGGGTGAACGTCTTCGTCAGCGCGCGGAAGAACTGCAGAAAGAACTTGATCGGGAGCTACCGCCTGGCGATGAAGCTCATCATGCCGTGGTGCGGGAAATTCATGAACTCCGTCGCAGCGTTGATGCACTTCGTCATGAAGTCCATGAATTACGGCGCGAACTGACCGGACATCATCATGGACCGGGACATCACCCTCATCCGCCACATCGCGGAATGATCGATGGACCGCATGATGACGGCGATCGTCCCATGCCTCTCGGTCGCCCTCATCGCCCGGAGGTGTTTCCCGGTCCCGGGATGAAACCTCCACATCGACCGAGACGTGGAGTCCTTCCTCCATCGTCATCTGGTCCCGAGTCGAGAAGCTCCGAGCAGGAGCCAACATTTGTTCCGTCCTCCCGGATTCCTTCCTCACAGCTGGATGAACCAGTGCCTGATTCTCGTCCTGTCCCAGGACAAGGGAAAGCACGTGAGAAGGATTCAGAAGACCGCGACGAAGCGAAGGCTTCAGATCGTGATGATGATCGACCGAAAAGGGGAAAACCCGAGAAGTCCAAGAAGGATGATCGGGAGAAACCAGAACCTCAAGACGACTGATTTCCATTCGCTATGAAAATTCTTCTCGTCAATGATGACGGCATTCATGCGCCCGGATTGCGCGCCCTGCACGAAGTCCTGCAGGAACTAGGGGAAGTGGTGCTGGTGGCTCCACTCGTGGAGCAGAGCGGGGTGGGTCACCGCATCACTTATCTTCATCCGATCATGGTGAAGGAAATCTTCGAAGAAGGAGAGCACTATGGCTGGGCTGTAGATGGCAGTCCAGCCGACTGCGTGAAGCTCGGCGTGCTTGAATTCTGCAAAGGCGAGCCAGATCTGGTCGTCAGTGGGATTAACTCCGGCGCGAACGTGGGGATTAATGTTCTCTATTCTGGAACGGTTGCCGCAGCGATTGAAGGGGCCTTCTTCGGGATCACTTCAATCGCTGTCTCGCTCTCTCAGGGGACACCGCCTGATTACACCGGAACAGCCATCAGAGCACTGCATCTCATCCGACAGTTGTTAAAGCAATCTCCTCCAAAGGGGAGCCTGTGGAATATCAACTTCCCTAACAGCTCGCCTGAAGGTCCTCGGGGAGTGAAGCTCACTTCAATGGCAGTCCGCCGTCACAGCGACACCATTGAGAAACGGGTCGATCCGCGTGGACGTCCTTACTATTGGAGCGGTCTTGATCCCCTCAAGAATCATGTTTCCGAGGATGGAACAGACATCGCCGAGATGAAGGCAGGGTATGTCACTGTGACGCCACTTCACTTTGACCTGACTGAGACCGCTCTGCTTGTGAAAATGCAGGGAACAGAATTCTCGTTATAGGTGGAATCGCCGGGGCCCCCTGCAGAGGTGGTACGAGTGCGAGTTTCGGCGCACAGCAGTGCAAAGTCGAGACAAATTCACGGGGAGTCGTGCCGCCTCAGCAGTGCAGGTTACCTCAGGGATTGCAATCGAAGTGTGATCATGGGAAACTTTTCTTCCCGCCTGAGTAGAGCGATTGAACCCTGAGCTGTGTCAGTCGCTGCTGCCAGTTTCCTGCCTCTGACAATGGTGCCTGTACCATGCCGGTTCCCCGTGCTGACCGTCACCTGAAATTCCCGGCTTCCCCTGTTCGCCAAACGCTCCTGTTCGGGGCAGTTGCTCTATTCCTCGGACTGGTTTCCGAGCCCGCGAATGCCGGGTCTGAACTGACGTTCGAACGTGACATTCGGCCGATCTTTCGTAAACACTGCCTCGATTGCCACGGCGCGACCGAAGAGATCGAAGGGAATCTTGATCTGCGACTCGTTCGCTTCGTTTCCAAAGGGGGCGATTCAGGACCGGCGCTCGTTCCAGGGGATCTCCAGAACAGTCTGCTGCTTGAGCGGATCCGCAGCGGCGAGATGCCGCCCGGCGAAGGCAAGGTCTCACCTGATGAACTGAAAATTCTGGAAGACTGGATTCAGTCGGGAGCAAAAACCGCCCGTCCGGAACCGGAAACACTGGCCCCCGGGTTACCGATCCTTCCTGAAGAACGCGAGTGGTGGGCCTTCCGTCCGCTGACTCGCCCCGAAGTTCCTGAGACGGGGGACGAGCGCGTTCGCTCGCCGATTGATGCACTCCTTCGCAAGCAGATGCCCTCCGGCTTAGGGTTCTCCCCCGATGCGGACCGTCGCACACTGATGCTGCGGGCCTGCTTCGATCTGACGGGTCTCCCCCCGACGACCGCCCGAATGCAGGAATTTCTCAATGATGCCCGCCCTGATGCCTATGAGCGGCTGATCGACGAACTGCTCGCTTCCCCGCAATATGGAGAACGCTGGGGACGGCACTGGCTTGATGTCGTTGGGTATGCCGATTCCGAAGGCCGCACAACCTCCGATGCGGTGCGCAAGTGGGCCTATAAGTATCGTGATTATGTCATCAAGTCATTGAATGCCGGGAAGCCATTTGATCGATTCCTGCATGAACAGCTCGCCGGTGATGAACTTGCTGGGCCGGTTCAGGGAGATCTGACACCGGAGCAGATTGAACTGCTCACGGCGACTGGCTTCTTGCGGATGGCTGCTGACGGAACCGGGAGTGGTGATAACACTGAAGAGAGCCGAAACCTCGTTATCGCCGACACCATTCAGATTGTCAGTTCGTCCTTGCTGGGACTGAGTGTTGCGTGTGCACAATGTCACGACCATCGGTATGACCCGATTTCGCATACCGACTATTTCGCACTTCGAGCCGTATTTGAACCTGCGTTCGACTGGAAGAAATGGAAAACCCCCGCCCAGCGCCAGCGGTCACTTGCGACCAAACAGGACCGCGAAGAAACGGCAAAGATCGAGGCGGAAGCTCAAGTCATTGTCAAAGAACGCAAGGCCAAGCTCGATGAGTACATGGCCGCTGCATTGACGAAGGAGCTCGAAAAGTATGAGGAGCCTCTCCGCGAACAGTTGCGGGTGGCTTACCACACTCCAGAGAAGGAACGGACCGCTGAGCAGAAGGGCCTGCTGTCCAAGCACCCCAGCGTGAATCTGACTCCGGGAAACCTTTACCAGTACAATCAGGCCGCTGCGGACGATCTGAAAAAATACGACGAACGCATTGCCGAGGTTCGTGCCCGCAAACCGCAAGAAGAATTCCTGCGGATCCTGACGGAAGCTCCGGGCAGTCAGGTCCCGACGCATCTCTTCTATCGAGGGGATCATCGTCAGCCGAAACAGGCCGTCTCGCCCGCCGCTCTCTCCGTCCTCTGCTCGGAAGATCAGTTCGTTGCCTTTCCGGAAAAAGATCCGAACCTGCCAACGACCGGGCGACGCCTGGCCTTCGCGAAGTGGTTGACAAGTCCGCAGAACCCGATCACCTCACGAGTGCTGGTGAACCGGGTCTGGCTGCATCACTTCGGGCGAGCAATCGTCGATACCCCTGCCGACTTCGGTCGATTAGGAACCGCGCCGACTCATCCTGAACTCCTTGACTGGCTGGCGACCGAGTTTCAGGCCAGCGGCTGGGATTTGAAGCAGCTGCATCGCACGATCATGTTGTCCACGGCTTACCGCCAGTCTTCCGAGCCCAATCCGCAGTTCGCCGCAATCGATCCTGCCAATCGCAATTACTGGCGACGAGACGTCATTCGCCTGGATGCCGAGATCGTCCGTGACCGAGTTCTCGCAGCGACGGGAAAACTGGATCTCAGTCAGTTTGGTCCTCCAATTCCTGTCGCGGAAGATAAACAGGGACAGACGGTCGTTGATCAGGGATCGACCCGACGGAGCCTGTATATTCAGCAGCGCCGCAGTCAGCCAGTCCCAATGCTGCAGGCCTTTGACGCTCCGGTCATGGCTGTGAATTGCGAAAAGCGACCGACCTCTACGGTCGCAACACAGTCCCTGATGTTGATGAACAACAGCTTCTCCATCGAGCAGGCTCAGGCTCTCGCACAGCTGCTGCTCAAGCAGACAGAGAAGCCGTTGTCAGAAGCACAACTCGCTGCACTTCCTCAGATCCTCCCCGCTCCCGGCCCTCAGTGGAAATACGGCTATGGGGGATATTCGAAGGAGTCGGGCGACCCTGTTCGATTCACCGAGTATCCTCACTTCGATGGAAAGAGTCGCGCCTGGCGTGGGGGCGCTGCTGTGCCGGATGCGAAGATCGGCTGGTCATTCCTGAATCCCACTGGCGGACATACAGGAGTCAGTCCTGACTTCTCTCCGATTCGCCGCTGGATCGCTCCAGCTGCAGGGACGGTGAAAGTGAATGGAACGCTCAGTCACGCCAGCGCCTCGGGTGATGGAGTGCAGGGTCAACTGGTTTCGAACGATGGCAAACTGATTGCCGAATGGGTCTCTCACAACAACAAGGTGACCACGTCCGTCGCTGCGATTCCGGTTCAGGCCGGCGATGTGCTCGACTTCGTCACAAACTGCCGAGCCGACGTGAATGCTGATTCATTCGGCTGGGAGGTCTCTCTGACTCTGACGCTTCCAGGCGATTCACGGTCGGTCACCATCTCTTCGACCGAATCGTTTGGCGGACCTGATAAGACCCAGAAGGTGAATCTATCGGCACAGCAGCTTGCTCTGGCGTGGCAACATGCCTATTGCCGATTACCTTCCGAGGAAGAATTGAATCTGGCGGTTCGCTTTGTGAATCAGCAGATTCAGGAAATGACAATGGTTCCTAGAGAACTCCCGCAAGGAACAACAGTTCCGCTGCAGGCGCTGGCAAATCTGTGTCAGGTCCTCCTGACTTCGAATGAGTTTCTGTACGTCGAATAACCTGCGGTGGCGGGAGAGCCAGAATGAATCACATGCTGACACGACGACAATTGCTGGCTGACAGCGCGATGGGAATCGGCGGAGTCGCATTGGCCTTCCTGATGCATCAGGAGAAAATCCTCGGCAATCCTTCCAAGCTGCCGAAGGATACAATGCCCGTGGACCTGCGGACCCGTCAGCCGCATTTCCCTGCGCAGGCTCGTGCCATGATTTCGCTGTTTCAGCACGGTGGTCCGTCGCATATGGATCTGATGGATCCCAAGCCGGAACTCAATCGCCTCAGCGGCACCGAATACCAAGGGGAAATCAAGTACAGCTTCGTGAATCGCGCCAGCAAAAAACTGCTGGGGAGCCCTTGGAAGTTCCAGAAGTACGGCGAATGCGGAACCGAGATCTCCGAACTGCTTCCAGCCCTCGCCGAAATCGTGGATGACGTCTGCATTATCCGATCGATGCACACCGGGGCGAACGGTCACGAAGTCTCCATTCGTTACTTCCACGGTGGCATTCCCGGCGTGATCGGACGTCCAACATTCGGGTCATGGCTGGTGTACGGTCTGGGTTCCGAAAGTCAGAACCTCCCGGCTTACATGGTGCTGACAGATCCAGGTGGACTCCCTGTCGACGGTGTTTCCAACTGGTCGAACGGGTTTATGCCCCCGCTGTTTCAGGGAACCGTGCTTCGCCCGAAAGAACCGCGGATTCTCGACCTCGATGCGCCGCCGCATCTGAAGGGAACCCTGCAGGAGCAGAACCTCGATCTTCTTCAGACCTTGAACCGACGTCACCTTGATCGGCATCCCGGCGAGGCCGATCTTGAGGCCCGCATTGCGAGTTATGAACTGGCCGCGGCGATGCAGACAGCCGCGAGAGAAGCTCTCGATCTGTCGCAGGAGACCAAAGCGACTCAGGAAATGTATGGGATCGATCGCCCGGAGACTCGGGAATATGGTCAGCGCTGTCTGATTGCCCGGCGTCTGGTGGAAAGAGGTGTCCGCTTCGTGCAGCTGTTCCACAATGGTCAGCCTTGGGACCACCACACGAGCATCCATAAAGGGCTTCCCAACGTCTGCCGCAAGACCGACCAGCCCTGTGCGGCACTCGTCAAGGATTTGAAACAACGGGGGATGCTCGATTCGACGATCGTCCACTGGGGTGGCGAGATTGGCCGACTTCCTGTGGTTGAAGACCACGGCAAGGCAGAGCAGATCGGCCGGGATCACAATGGGCAGGGTTTCAGCATCTGGCTCGCCGGAGGCGGAATCAAAGGGGGCATGACTTATGGCGCAACTGATGAAGTCGGTCATCATGCCGTCGAAAATGTCGTAACGCCCAATGATTTTCAGGCGACGTTACTGCATCAGTTCGGGCTCAAGACTGAGGATCTGACTTATCGCTATAACGGCGTGGAGCAGCAGATCACCAACCAGCGGCCATCCAAAGTTGTCGGCGATATTCTGAAAAATCCCGTTAGGATTGCCGCGAAATCCTGATCCTCCCCCGGCAGCCCATCGGAAAAGTCTTCTGGATTCTTTCCTCAGCCAGAGATTTTTCGATACGATATGGTTCACGCCGGGTTTATTACCGCAGGAGCGAGATTGTCTCGCTCCGCCTGGGCTGCCTCGAGTGATCGGATGGGTGTGGTTACCGGAGTCGTGGCCTCTTCCGCATATCTTCGTGATCCGGACGTGCAGCTCATGCTGCGCGTGCGTGAAGGCGATCAACTTGCGTTCACGCAGCTCGTCAGCAAATACCAGGATCGGATGATCGGGATCTTCACGAACCTGTTTCGTGACAGTGCCCTCGCAGAAGATCTGACCCAGGAAGTGTTTTTGCGGGTCTACCGCGCGCGGCACAGTTACGAGGCGACGGCCAAGTTCTCGACATGGCTGTTTCAGATTGCCAATAACCTGGCCAGTAACTCGCGTCGCACCAAAGGTCGGAAAAAAGAAGTTCAGTTCGCCGGCACCACGTCGGGGTCACAGCCAATATCGCTGGGGGAACAGTTGCTCCCGGATAAATCGGCTCTGATGCCGACTCGACAAGCTGATACCGAAGAACTCCGTGAACGGGTGCTCGAAGCATTGGAGACATTGAACGAACGCCAGCGGATGGCCGTTCTTCTGCATAAGTTCGAAGAGATGAGCTATGCAGAAATCGGAGAAGTAATGGAGCTGACTCCGCAGGCGGTGAAATCTCTTCTGGCTCGAGCGCGTGATCAATTACGGACAGTTCTTGAGGGATACGTCACTTAAGCCCTGCAGAGCCAGGAAAAGAATCCTGTCTGCGGTGATGGGGTGAACGATACTGAAATAAGCGAAGCTGGCATCAAACGAAATGAGCAGGAGTCCCCTGGACTTCAGTGAGATCAAACAGATTAACTGATGCCACAGGCTCCGTAGTGGACCAGACTCCGATGGCAAAGTTAACGCGACTAAACAGTGAAGATCGCGAGAATCTGGCCGCCTATCTCGATGGCGAGCTGGATGATGACACAACGCGCCGCATCGAGGCTGTGCTCACCGCGAGTGAAGTTGCTCGCAATGATGTGGATCTCCTCGCTCGCACCTATGACATGCTGGATCTGCTTCCGCGTCCAAAGGCGAGCAGTGACTTCACACAGAAAACCGTTGCAACGGCCAAGCTCGAAGGTTATCGCAAACCGCTGACACAGCAGCCATGGTTCCGCAATCTACGGCAGGTCGGGATCTTTGCTGCTTATGGGGGAGCGATGCTGTTGTGCGGAGTGCTGGGATATGCCGCAACCAATCAATGGATCCCGCAGCAGGATGATCTGTTGTTGCAGCAGTTGCCGCTCATTCAGAATCTCGATGCCTATCTCGAAGCAGGGGACATTGAATTCGTCAGAGACCTCGCCGCCCAGAAGCAGCTGCTCAATGATATTCAGCGGAGTACGTCTCGATGACTCCGCGTACGGTCAGACTGATCCTGCTCGGACTGTTCCTGCTCGCTCTGGCGGCAACTCCGTTCCTGGGGCAGGGGGGAGAACGGCATTCCGTCATGGCTCATAATGCAGCCGTGATCCGCAATCTGTCCGTCTCTCAGCGAGATCGATTGAATCAGAACTTCGAGGACTACCAGAAGCTCACTCCCGCAGAGCGAGAGCAGGTCAATCACTTTCATACGCAGATGGAACAGGACCGCCAGATGCATGGCGGACATCTGACACACGTGTTGAACGTGTACATGAACTGGGTGAAGACACTGAGCCCTCATCAACGGGACCAGCTGACGCGAGCAGAGAATCCGCAGGCCCGACTGGCGCTCGTTCGGGAACTCCTCTCCCGTCAGCGTGAAGAAATCGCACGACGGACGATGCCCACCTTCGGTCCCGATGGCGATCGCGGCACCGAGATGGCACCGTTTCTGGACGACAAAGTGCGAGTTGCCATTTTTCAGGAACTCGAGAAGTTGGCGGCAAATCGTCTGACAGAATCGCAGATGGAAGAGGTCACCAGCCTGCAGGGCATTCGCCGGGAACTGAAGTTGCTTCAATTGCTGAAAGATGCCGCAAAGCCGGCTCCGGCAGCATTGATCGATCAACCTCCTGTCGAATTCGCTGAAATCGCCAGCCGGTTCTCGCAGTTCACCGAGAATCAGCGTTTACGTGATTTCGTGGTGAATGACATCAGGCCACCCGGGCCGATGGGACCCCGCCGGGAGTCGAGCGAAGGCCGTCGACTGGCCATTTTGCTCATGCAGTCGATGTCAATTGAGCTGATTAAGCAGCAGCAGGCAGCCGAGCACAATGTCGATGACCAGAAGCTCCGTGAGTTCCTCGAAACACTCCCTATTGAGGAGCAGATGGAACTCCTCAGTCTGGATGCAGCTGACTTTCACGTTGATCTGAAAAAGCAGTATCTCGAAAGTCACGCCGATCTGCCGCGGATGAGTCAGATCAGTGAGTTGTTCACAGGGCGTCCGTTCTGGCGACGCAGGTTTGGAGATGACCGCATGGGCGGCGGCCGTCCTCCGCGACGAGGCGAGGGGCAGGGGCCAGAGCGAGGGGAAGAAATGGGGCCGGGACCCGGTCGTCCTCCGGGACCTCCCCGCGGTCCGGAAGAAGGTCCTCCACGCCAGCCGCCTCCACCGTTTGGCGCTCCCCCATTTGGCGTTCCACCCCCTTGAACGCAGTCCTGATCATTTGAAGAAGTGAGCGAAAGCGACGGCATGTCGATTTTGAGTGTCAGCGGCCTCAGCAAGGCCTATTCTTCCCCCAGCGGAAATCTGGAGATTCTGCGCGCTGTTGATCTTCAGTTTGAGCCCGGTGATTCCGTCGCGATCCTTGGGCCGTCCGGTTCAGGGAAAAGTACGCTTCTCTCAATTCTCGGATTGCTGGAATCCCCCACCGCTGGAACCGTTGAACTGGGTGGAGTGACTCCGCATCAGCTGGCACCTGCCGAGCAGGCCAACTTTCGGGGAGAGCATGTTGGCTTTATCTTTCAGGATCACCATCTGCTGCCCCAGTGTACCGTGCTGGAGAACGTGCTGATCCCGACGATGGCTCGACCTGCCCGTTCTTCCGATGCCGTTGCCCGAGCGAGGGTGTTGCTCGAACGTGTCGGCCTGAAGGATCGCCTGCATCATCGTCCGGCCCAGTTGTCCGGGGGAGAACGACAGCGCGTCGCCGTCTGTCGGGCACTGATTAATCAGCCGGACCTGCTGTTGGCTGACGAACCGACTGGAAATCTCGATCGTCAGACCGCCGAAACCGTTGGCTCGCTGCTGTTGGAACTCGCTCAGGAACAACAGTCGATCTTGCTCTGCGTAACGCATAGCCAGGATCTGGCCGCACGTTTTCAGCGACGACTCGCCCTGAATAATGGTCAGTTAGAGGCAGCCTGATCCGGTCGGCCGGCTGCACATCTTTCCCGGATTTGACGTTTCCCGGAGAGACTCACTACACTGCTCCCCTTTCCCCGAACGAGCGACGCAGCTTGTCGGCCTGAGAGATCTCAGGTTGCGGGGCCCGATTCCCTCGGATCTGCCGGTGAATCGCGGAAATAATAGCGCCGAAACCCTTATCGGGATTCGGTTTAACGAATCAGAAAGACAGTTCAATGTCGGAAATCGTCGTCAAAGACATTCTCGAAGCCGGTGTCCACTTCGGTCACAAGACCAGCAAGTGGAACCCGAAGATGCGTCCCTACATCTATGGGAAGCGCAACAATATTCACATCATCGACCTCAAGGAAACCATCCGGGGTCTGGTGCGGGCTCAGAAGTACCTGTACAAGGTTTCTGCTCAGAACAGCCTGATTCTCTTCGTCGGAACCAAGCGGCAGGCCGTCGACACTGTTCGCCAGGCTGCTGAAGCCTGCGGAATGCCATACTGCACCGAACGCTGGCTCGGTGGAACGCTGACCAACTTCCGGACGATTCGTTCACGCCTGAAGCGTCTCGAAGAGCTGGAAAATCTGGAAAGCAGCGGCACGCTGGCCACCTTCTCCAAGAAGCAGCAGTCACGTCTGCGTCGCGAACTCGACAAGATTCGCCGCAACTTGGGCGGTATCAAGGAAATGAACCGTCTTCCAGAAGCCATCGTGATCGTCGATCCGAGCAAGGAAAAGAACTGTATTCACGAAGCGAAGCTGCTGGGAATTACCACTGTCGCTTTGATCGATACTGATTCCGATCCAGACACCGTCGACCTGCCAATTCCAGGTAACGACGACAGCATCCGCTCCATCCGGATCATCCTGAACTACCTGTCCCAGTCGATCGCACAGGGTCGGGCAACTCTTCCACAGAAGACGGAACAGCCGGCCCAGGACGAGCCAAAGGCCGTTGGCCGCATCGGCTAATGAATCTGGTTTGAGAATTCGAAAACACCCCGGTTTGGCCGGGGTGTTTTTGTATGCGCTGCTGGACTTTTTTGAGACTGTCCCTGTGCATCCGGGATCGGGGCTTTTCAGGTGCGGAACTCATCGGCATAATGAGATGGTTCCGCCTCCCACCGATGACAAGGTCTCACCATGGGTTTGCCTGCTCGCGTTCACTCCACTTCGCTCCCCGTTTCTACACTGTCGAACAGACGTCTGATGAGCTGGATGGCGTTTCTTGCCACGCTCTCCGTTTTCGTCTTCGGGGTTGCTTCTCTCGGGAGAGCAGAGAATTGGACGAATTGGCGCGGGCCGAATCTCAACGGAACAGTGAAGCCCGGCCACTATCCCACTGTTTGGGATGAGAAGAAGAACATCGCCTGGTCCGCCCCGTTGCCGGGCCGTTCAGGTTCGACTCCAATCGTGTTCGGTGACAAGATCGTGCTGACCGTCCCGATCGACGGCAAGAACGGCGTGATTGCGTTTGACCGATCCGGCAAGAAGCTTTGGCAGACCCTGCTCGGCGATGAACGTCCTGGCAAGCACAAGAAGGCCAGCGGAGCCAACCCCTCGCCGGTCACCGACGGCAAGCTGGTTTATGTCTACTTTAAGAGTGGTGACTTCGCTGCTCTCGATTGGGACGGCAAAATCGTCTGGCATCAGAATCTGCAAAAGGAGATCGCCGAAGACACTCTGTGGTGGGATCTGGGAACCTCGCCGGTTTTGACCGAGAAACATATCGTTGTGGCTGTGATGCAGACCGGTCCGTCATATCTGGCCGCCTTTGAGCCAGCGACCGGCAAAATGGTCTGGAAAGTTGATCGCATCCTGGATGCTCCCGAAGAATCCGCTCAGAGCTATACCACGCCGCTCGTGACTCGATACAAGGGGCAGGAGCAGATTATCGTCCTCGGCGCCGATCACGTGACATGCCATGACGCGAAGAACGGGAAAGAACTGTGGCGCGTCGGCACACTGAACCCCGATCGCGAACGGTACTTCCGATCCATCGCTTCACCGGTGGTGACAGGTGATATTGTCATCGCTCCGTATGCCCGAGGAAAAACACTGACCGCTATCCGCATGGGTGGGACCGGAGATGTGACCAAGAGTCATGTTCTGTGGACGAAAGAAATTGGCTCAGATGTCCCGACTCCAGTGGCCCTGAACGGCAAGGTCTATGTTGCTGGTGATAAAGGTGTCGTTACCTGTCTGAATGCGGAAACTGGTGAAGAACACTGGTCCGAGACTTTGGAGAAGAACCGCAACGCCTTTAGCGCCTCACCTGTCATGGCCGGAAATCTTCTCTACTTTGTGCGTGAAGACAGCAAGGCTTTCGTCATCGATGTGGAAAGCAAGAAGGTGACAGCCGACAACATCTTCGTTGGTAAGGATGAATCGACCTATTCGACTCCCGTCCTGATCGATAATAAGATCTACCTCCGTACGACTGATGCCCTGTACTGCATTGACGCTGCGGAGTAGTTGTTCCAACTACTTGATCAATTGAGACAGGCCGCCTGTTGCAAACGCAGCAGGCGGCCTGTCTTTTTGAGTTCCGATCGAACTATTCTTCAGGTCTATTTCATCGAAGCCGACAGCGACTGGAATTCTGGCAGGAGAGTTTCCAGCACGTCGAAGGAACCGGTCCAGCCCTTCGTCATTCCGGTCCGTTCGTTCAGGAACGCCGTGAGTTCCGGTTCGGTGACAGCACCCACTGGTTCTGAAGTCACAGTGACGCGAGTCTGCCGTTCTCCCTCCGGTGTGAACTCAACAGTCGTCAGCAGTGTCTGGGGCCAGTGAGGTCCGAAGTCCGGCGCTGCGAGGTTTTCCTCAGCATCGCAGAACTGCTGAGTGTAGACGATCCGCGTCGGCGTACTGATCTCCTGATAGTGGAATTGGGCATGAAACGCGTAGCCTTCGGTATTCTTCATCACGAAGAAGATGGTTTGTCCCGACTGGATCTCCCCTCGCAGGATCTGCATTGAAAAGCCGGTTGGTGGAATCCAGCTGACAAGTTGCGTCGGCTGAGTCCACGCATCGAACAGGACGTCTGCCGGAACATCGAAGCTGCGATTGATGACAAACCGTGACTTGTGCTGATGGTTCTCAGCCAGGTATTCGGCCAGTCGGTCCCAGGTGGCGTTGCCACCGGCCTGCTTGATGAACCCTTTCATGTTTCTGGCGGCCTCTTCACTCTCGACTGTCATGATCATTTCCATGCGGGTCCGTTGCCCGACGGGAATGAACTCCACAGAGACACGAAAGAGCGGGGCCCGTTCATCATTGCCGCCGTGGTCGTAGACCAGCCGGCGATGCTCTTCAACGACGTGGTACAGAGCCTTGTTGATGTAATCTGTTCCGTCCGGACCGTGCATCGTATAGTGCCAGATCCCGCCGGGCCGCAGCTCTTTCGAATGGGTTGTGAGTGTGAATCCCCTTGGTCCCCACCATTTTGCGGCCTGCTCCGGATCGGTCCAGGCGCTCCAGACCAGTTCGACAGGGGCGTCGTATTCGCGAGTCAGGATCAATTCATTCGGTTTCGCTGCGCGGACCATCGTCGGGTTCCTTGGTAATGGGATTCTTCGCGGTCATTGTTTTCAGATACTCGTCGAGACGATCGAAGCTTTCTTCCCAGAACACCCGATACTGCTCCATCCAGTCCGCAGCCGCTTTCAGCGCGTATGGGTTGAGTTCGCAAGGGCGTCTCTGAGCGTCACGTGATCTGGTAATCAGACCGGCCTTCTCCAGCACTTTCAGGTGCTTGGTCACAGCCGGTAGTGACATCCGGTCCAGAAATGGCTCGGCGAGTTCGTTCACAGTGGCTGTCCCCTGGCTCAATCGAGCGAGCAGGGCACGCCGTGTCGGATCAGCAAGTGCTGAAAACGTCTGAGTCAGTGGATCGGGCATTTCTGTTGTAAACCAAAAGGTTAATTAACCGTTTGGTGAATAATGCGCCAGAATTCCGATCATGTCAACAAGATTCCCAACGAAAAAGCCCACCTGGCGTTCAGATGGGCTTTCGCGCGGCACGCCCGGGCCAAGGCGTGATCGAGAGAGGATCAGGGGCCTGCATTCACAGGCTTCGCCGAACCGGGGGCCCGATAGGCCATGCTGGGAGGCACCTCGAAGGTCTGCGTTGAACTTTCCTTCCCGAGGTCCACTTTGATCTTGTAGTTCTCAAACAGCAGTGGTTTCACGGATTCCCCGGAGGAGTCCACTGTCGCATCAGACTTAAAGCCGGTCAGCCGGACAATATGCGGGCCGCCAATGACGCCGACGCCGTCAATGTTGGTGTCAAACTTGCCGTCGCGGATTTTCGCGCTCCCCTGCGGACCCGAGTTGCCAGCCTGAGGATCAGGGTCAAAGATCAGGGTTCCTTCCGGGACGGGATTTCCAGCGAAGGTAACAGTTCCGCTCACCCGATACCGGGGAGGTCCGTCTGATTTGGCACCACAGCCAGCAAACAGGGTAAGTCCCAGTGCGGCGGCGATGAAAACTGAGGATGAAGAAACAATTCGCATCGGGCGACTCCATTGAACATCGAGAGATGGGAATCAATCCGCCAGGCGGTTGAAACTGCGCCCGCGGGAGACAGGTGAGCCGATTGCGTTACTCGAGATTTCTCGGTTCACTACCATCCATCGTCGATGCAGACAAATACGTCCCCATGTCGACGTTCTCTGATACAAAGCGGACGGAACCGTCGGCCATCAGGAAGTGGGCGCCTCCGGTATGCGTGCTTCCAAAGCTCGGCGAATTAAAGTTGTTTGAGCCGTTGTACCCGGCCACGTTGATTCCCTGAACGATGTTCTTGGCCGAGGCAATGGCATTCTGGCCTCCGTTGCCGCGGGTCCAGCAGCGATAACAGTTCGCCTTCTGGCTATCGTAGGACAATTCACCGACGAGAAATGTATTTGTCGTCCCGTCTTTGACATCGCTCATGCGGGTGACGCCGTAGCGGTTGACCGAAGAATATCGAGTGGTTCGCAGAATCCCGTGCGAACTGAAACCGCCGTGCCCCGCATTGCCGCCGGAGTTCTCAACGGCATAGAGGTTTCCTGTTGCGGGATTCGTCTGGTCGAGCCCCGGCCCCATCACCCCATAGTAGTGCGTCGTATAACACGGGACTGCGGTCCCGCCTGGAGGGGTTCCGGTCTCGGTTGGAGAGAGGACGTCTCTTGCGCTCGGGCAATGGTAGACTGGGATCTTGTTAATCGCATATCGCCCCAAGCCGCTGTAGTTGACGATGGTGAAGTCGATCGTGTTGTACAGCGGGGCTTGTTCAAGATAGGGCAGAATTCCGATCAGGAAGCTCCCCTGAGTCCCGTTGTGAAATCCGCCGGGCGGAAAGCAGTTCACCACATCGTGATAGTTATGCAGTGCAAGCCCCAGCTGCTTGAGATTGTTCTTGCACTGAGATCGACGAGCCGCTTCCCGAGCCTGTTGAACGGCCGGCAACAGCAGTGCTATCAAAACAGCGATGATCGCAATGACGACCAGAAGCTCAATGAGGGTGAAGCCTTTCCGAGTTCGACGGACAGGGCGAATGATCGATGATCGCGGGGGTTGAGGAGCAGGAGCTCCCTGTGTCGGGGGAAGAGTGCCGGACATGAGTGGCTTCCTTGTTGAGAAATAAGGAGAAAACCAAGCTCCCGTAAGGTTCCAAAACGAACCCCCGTGAGCAGACGAGCGAGAAAGAATGCCGCAAAAAGAATTCAGGCCTACGCAAGGACACCGAGGCCATCTCCAGGGAGATGGAGGATGCACCTCGCCTCTTCGATCGCCGTCACAGAATTGTGACGCGATTGATGCTGAGTAATGAGAAAGTGAACCAGGAAAGGGGGGACAGATTTCTGCAGCAGTCCGTCCCGAAGTGATCAGCGAACGAGAATGAGTTCCTATGGCGCGCTAAGATAAGCACATATCAGTGAGACTAAGTGCGTCATTCGTACTGTGCAATCATTTTTTTGGAGAATTTGGATCCGTGATTACAGCTACTGCTGCAGTTTCGCTGAGGAGATGAGGACGCAGAGGACTGAATCTGATCAAAGGAGAAGGAAGCTGCCAGTTTGAAAACGGGACGTCTTCTTCGTCACTGTGAACCGCATTGGGAACTGCATTGGAAATGCAGTCGCCGGATCGGTCTTGAGGCGTTTGGGAAATACTGCGACACTACCGGGGTTCAACGGAAATCCCTTCCGCGTGATCGCCTCCCCATCTGGGCTTTTTTCAGAGTCACTCTGCTCAAAAGCCTGCCTGTCCTGTCTTTCCCACATCTCCTCAACCCGGTGTATTGCCGTGGTCGCGGTTCGCGTTGCCATCCTGATCCTCATCTGTGCATTGCCCGGCTGTCTGCATTCCGGTCGCAATGTCTGGGGAACTGCGCAAGTACCGGTGACGAATCCGCTTCTGGTCGCGACACAGGATCAGGAACTGGTCTGGGAACGGGCGGTTGATGTCATTCACGACTTCCAGTTCGAGATCGCTCGGGAGAACCGGGTCGGACGCACCATTGAAACCCTTCCCAAAGTCGGTTCTGGTCTGCTCGAACCTTGGCATCGCGATTCAGTCGGACTCGCAGAACGGCTGGAAAGTTCGCTTCAGTCGATTCGCAGGACAGTCGTCATCAGTCTGCAACCGGACGATGCTGGCCGGGGATACCTGGTCAGTGTGACGGCTCTCAAAGAGACCGAGTACCTGACCGGGATCGCCGCGAATACTCCCGGGGCGGCGACGTTCTCGGTAAACGCTCCTTTGGTCCGCGATCTGGACGAGGTTGTCGGACAGTCTTCTCCCTCCCGCTGGGTCCCCTTGGGACGCGATTTTCTTCTGGAACAGGCGATCCTGAATCGCCTTCGCGATGTCTATTCCTGGTAGACCCGTGCAGGGGACAGGTGAATCCGGCGGAATTCCCCTCTGAAAAAGCAGCGGGAATGGAAATCCGGCCCAATGAGCGGTGTTGTCTTCTGTAGAAACCGCATAGAATGGGGACATGGCCGTCTGGCCGCCGGTCACACCTGAAGTTGCCGGTTCACATCAACAGAAGGGGATCGAATTGATTGACTCACCAGGTACTCGAGTTTCACGCATCCGTGGGGAAATGACCGGCATCCGCCGGGAAGATTCATTACAGCGCAGTCTGGAAAACGCCTGTCTGGTTGCGAAGATCTGCGAAGGCTTTCGCGGAAAAGACACTCTGGTCCTTGATGTCACCCAGGCGACTCCTCTGTTCGATTTTTTCGTGTTGACCACCGGAAACAGCCGTCGGCAATTACGATCAATCGCGGAAGCTGCAGATGACCTGTTGGCATCCCGGGACTCCGATCGTCTCGGCCGTGAAGGAAATGACGCTCCATGGATCTGTCATGACTACGGCGATATTGTGCTTCACGTCTTCGCTCCTGACGCCCGCTCTCTATACGACTTGGAAAACCTCTGGGGGGATTCAGTTCGGGTCGACTGGCAGGCTGAAATTGTGAAGAACAGCGAACTCCTGACGGCGATTAATCCGCCGACCAGTGAATCCAACTAGAGCGATTTGTCCTTCTCTCGCTCATTGATTTCCGCTGCCCGCACATGGGAACGTCTCGCTCGGCGAAACGTCACCTTGTGCGGGCAGCTCGCGTTTCCGATGAGCATTCTTTCTGTCTTTCCCACCGGCTGCGAGAACTCCTTGGTTCGCTCCCGCTGATCGACGTGCGCACACGAAAATGGGACTCGCGCGCGATAGTGAGGAATTCTTTGATGCGTTCCGGAAACTGCCTCCCCGGGACCGCTGCTACGGCAGGTGTTCTCTGGCCGTTTCTGTAAGATAAAGCCGCTTCCTGCCTGAGCTATCCGCTATTCCTACCTTCTTCACCGCTGCAGTCGGGGTTAATTATGAGTGACCCAATTCAGTTGAATCGCCGGGATATTTTGAAGGCGACCATCGCCGGATCGGTGGCCATGACCGCCGGGGGCGTTTTTGCTGCTCCGAAAGAGTCTCCACGGCAACCGGATCTTATCCGCCGTGAAAACTCGCTTCCTGGTTCCACCGATTGGCAGCTCACCCGAGTACGGGTGAATGGTACGAAATTTCGGGCTCCCGACATCGAAGGGTATTGCTCAAAGCAGAGTGTCGCGGCGGGCGACACGATCGACATCATGGTCTCGACTGCCGCGCAGCAGGAATTCAAGATCGAGATCTTCCGGACTGGCTACTACAACGGAGCCGGTGCTCGTCTGATGACGACCTTGGGGCCGTTTCAGGGGCGTCCTCAACCTGTGCCGGAAAAAGGGGAGAAAGATCTCTTCGAATGTCGCTGGGAACCGAGTGTGACTCTCACCATTCCTGAGGACTGGCCGAGCGGCGTCTATCTCGGACGATTGTCCACGCTGACAGACGCCACTGGTTTCGGGTACTGGCAAAGCTATGTCGTCTTCATCGTGAAAGATGACCGGCCAGCCGACATCCTCTTCCAGTGCTCCGATAACACCTGGCAGGCCTATAATCGCTGGCCTGATCATTACTCCCTGTATACCCATCCCAAGGGAGGGCAGGGGCCGTGGGCGGATGTCAGTTTTGATCGTCCCTATGCCAAGTATGCCCAGATTTATGACAATCCGCAGTCGATCGGGTCGGGGGAGTGGCTCTGCTTCGAATTCCCCTTCGCTTACTGGCTCGAGAAGCATGGCTATGACGTCACGTATTGTTCTAACAGTGACATGCTGACTCCTGATCGGGCGCTGAAGTGCAAATCCTTCCTCAGCGTCGGTCACGATGAATACTGGGACATCCGTGCCTACGAGAGTGTGACAAAGCTCCGGGATTCCGGAGTCAACGTGATGTTCTTCAGTGGCAATTCGGTCTGTTGGGTGACCCCGATGCGCGCCGGATTCGATGGTCGCCCGAACCGCATCATCTTCCGTGGCGGTCCTTATGGATCGGACTATGAATACGGTGCGGAACGCGAAAAGATGTTTGGTCCTTTCCCTCATCTGGGGCCGGATGAAGGTTATCTGATGGGGTCCCGCAATGTTCGACCGGTGAACGGGGGCGGTGACTGGGTCTGTGCGAAACCGGAACATTGGATCTTCAATGGCACCGGCATGAAAGAAGGCGAGCGGATTCCAGGGTTGATTGGGTGGGAATATCACGGAGATCCCCCGGAAATTCCCGGTCTCGAAGTCGTTGGCCGCGGAATGGCTCTGCACGGTGGAACCGTTCCTCGCGAATGGACTGCCACCATCTATCCCGGTCCGAAAGAGAACTTTGTCTTCAATGCCTCAACCATCTTCTGGTGTCAGGGACTTGCGAGTCCGCCGGGCCACATTCTGCCGTGGTCCCACTGGTCGCGTCCTCACGGACCTGACGCCCGCGTTCAGCAGATCACGAAGAATGTCATCGATCGGGCAGTAGGACTCTCCTGAGTTTATCGATCAACTCACGGTGACCGGACTCGCTGACTTGGCTCCGGTCGCAACCGGAATTCTCCAATGGCCGCTTCCTTCACTCGAGGGAAGCGGCCGTTCACCATTCAGGGAGAAATACATCGCACATGCTGATAACTCACAGCGCGGACTGATCGTCGATCCGCCATAGTGCATGCAAGGGTAAGTCGCATTTAGATAAGGAATCTCTAATAGGGCTACGGATGCGGAAGTGGAATTTCAAATCTTGCGGCTGGATTAAGCAGTGGGATTCCGAAACGCTGATCTGTAATTCAATCTTCCATGGGTAATGCCCTGATGTCTGATGGAATTTGTCCTGCGCGACGAGAAATTCCGCACGCTCGGAATATGCCTTGCAAGAAGACGTAATGTCCATGGCGGGGAGTCATCGCCATGATTCGGGAGATGGCCCGGGGATCGATGTCGCTGGAAATAAGGATGAGTTCGCAGCGATGTCGGCTGAATGAGTCGGCAACCGGTTCCGCGGTCTCAATAGCAACGCGGCGAGACGCAGTGCTTTTAATTCGACGCTGAGTTCGGAGAGCAAGTGTTCGCACTCCTGACCCTACATCACAGCCGTGAAAATAAAAGAAGCACAGAGTCTTTCATCGTCGTCAAAAGGCCGCAACTGCTCATCCAATGAGGAATTCGAAATGTTAGGTACGCTGAGTCGACAGGCAGTTCTGGCAAGCTTACTCGCAGGTGTTGTGGTCGCTGCACCTCCTGAGGCACCTCGGGAAGTGAATCAACAGCGGGAAGGCGTTCAACAGCGAGAAGGGGCTCGCCCACGACAGGGAGCTCCTGTTGTCGAGCAACGCGGAGCGATTCAAGTTCAACCGGGAGCACAACAGCCCGGCATTCAACAGCCTGGTGTCGTTGTTGAGACCCGACGCGACGGGGCTCAGGTTGCTCGCAATGACGCCCGTGAACTCGATCGACATATTGCCGATTGCCTGATGCTCGGGAATCAGGAAGAAATCAATCTCGGTCAATTTGCCTCTGAACGGGCTCAGGATCCTCGAGTGAAGGAATTTGCTCAGATGCTGATTCGTGACCATCAGGCACTGAATCAGAAGCTGCAGTCCTTTAGCTCACAACGTCAGCAGGCCCAAGGGACTATTCAGGCAGGACCAGCCACTGTTCAGACTCAGACCCAGCAGGCTCTGCCAACGGGAACTCCAGCTGATCGTCGCGAAGCTCGCCAGGAACTGCGTCAGCAGGGAGAGTCTGCTCGTGATGCTCGGGAAGCTGTCCGAGATGCAGCTCAGGCTGGCGCAAATATCATCGCCGGAGCTGACGGAACCGCTGGTCGCCGGATGGAAGTCACCACAGGATACCGTGGAGAATCAGGCTCTTTGAATGATCAGCTCTATCAAATCGCTCGCGAAGCGAAGCGAAATTGTGAAGAGATGACCAAGGAAGAGCTCTCCAAGGAATCCGGTAACAAGTTTGATCAGGCCTTCGTGGGCAGCCAGATTGCCGCCCATATCGCAACACTCGCCCAGCTGAAAGCCGCTCAGGGGCACGTTTCTCCTGAACTGCAGCAGGTTCTGGCAGACGCCACCCAGTCGGTTAAACAGCACAAAGCACATGCTGACCAGCTGATGAAGGACCTGAACCAGAACGACAGCCGGGGCGATCGCAACAACAATCGCGACCGCAACAACAACTAAGACAGTCCCGACGAATAGTGTCAGTCACGGATGGGCTTCAAGGAGAGATCTTTGAAGCAATCACGGACGAAAAAATGATGCTTGAAGCAGGAGGCTGTGTGTGGCCCTCTTCTTCGCCAAGTGCGAAGAAGAGGGTTTTTTCGTTTGAGGAAAGTGTCTCGGGCCTTCACTTCTAAAGGGGACTCCCTCGGAGAAACCTGCCAAGAACCTGCTCGGAGAAATAAGGAGATAAACGAAGGCGGCGGCTTGATGCCTTAGGAGCGACCGCACGAATCAGCGTTAAGAGTTGTGTGAATTCCGTCGGAAGGCATTTCAGGATAAAGGCTTAAGGATTCCATGGGGCAGGACTGGGGACGCGGGTAGACCTGGACGGAAATTCCCGCTGACTTGACTGGAATTCCAAGCGTCCCATCGCATACACTCCCCGCTTCGTTTTTTTCGGACCGATGGTGACAAGATGCCTAAAGCAAAAACACACAAAGGGATTGCCAAGCGCTTCAAAGTGACGGGGTCAGGCAAAAAAGCCACCCACCGCGCTGCGAACCGTGGGCACATTCTCGGTAAGAAGTCAGCCAAGCGTAAGCGTCAGCTGCGCGGCGGCGGTATCGTCTGCGGTGCGAACGCCCGTATGATCCTGGAAGCTGTTCGCCCCAGCCTGTAATTCCACTCAGTCGATGTCTTTCTGGAACATCCAGAGAGGTTGCTTCGGCTGGGTCTCAGGCTGTGCGGAGTTCAACGCGAACGCCTTTCTGGAATCCAGAAATGATCGTTCGCAGTGTCGTGGATCAGCGGAAGCGGTCAGCAGGCACAAAATCAAGTGGTCGCGTTGCCGTGGCAGGGAATGGTTTGCCCCTGGCGGTCCGACCGGAAAATTTCTGGCTTAAGCCTCGTCGGCTCGGAACATCATTGAGATGTCTGTCCTGATGCCGGCAGAAGAAAGTTCGAACCATGCGTGTTTCATACGGTAAAGCCCGTCGTCGGAAGAAGAACCGTATCTTCAAAGCGGCGAAGGGGAACTGGGGTGGACGGAGTCGCCTGTGGCGAACAGTCCAGGAAACCCTGCTCCGCGGCCGCGCTTATGCGTTCCGCGACCGCCGCGTCCGCAAACGTGAATTCCGCGCTCTGTGGATCACCCGTCTGAACGCTGCCAGTATGCAGCGCGGCCTGCGTTACTCTCAGTTCATCCACGGTCTGGCTCTGGCCAATATCACGCTGAACCGGAAGGTGCTGAGCGAGATCGCCATTCACAATCCAGCCGTCTTCGATGAAATCACCGCCAAGGTGAAGGCAGCACTGGGCGTGAACTAGACCGCCCGTGCTTCCCTGCGGAAGACAACGAATTCAAAAGCTCCGGCAAGCCATCAGGTTTGCCGGAGCTTTTTCGTTGGCCCAAACGCTCTGCGAAGGCTCGTGAATGATGCAGCCTCCAAGGTTCGGGGGTCTTTGCAGTTCGGCCCGGATTTCTCGGTGGGAAGGGTCTGCAAACGCATTCAGAATCGGACGCTGCAGACAGGGCGGCGTGCCCAGAGTCGGTGTTCAGGGGCCTTGCCCGGAGTCGCTCTCAGAATTGTTTTCAGTGACTGGGGGCGGAGGTCACCGCGTGTTCCCAATCAGGGGTGAGTCGCGAGGCCCGGGACTGCTGCTTCGCGAATAAACGTCGCAGCCGTCGCTGTTTTCTCCACTCTTGCAGCCAGTCCACATACAGATAGACGACCGGCGTCGTGTAGAGTGTGAGCATCTGACTGAAGATCAGTCCGCCGACAATGGCGATTCCCATTGGATGCCGCAATTCGGATCCATCACCATTTCCGAGAGCAAGGGGCAGGCCCCCCAGCAGGGCGGCCATAGTCGTCATCGTGATCGGACGGAATCGGAGGATGCAGGCCTGATAGATGGCGGATCGCGGGTCCATCCCCTTATTCCGCTCAGCATCGATCGCGAAGTCGATCATCATGATCGCATTCTTCTTCACGATGCCGATCAGCAGCAAAATTCCGATCAGGGCCATCATGTTCAGTTCTGTCTTGCACCACATCAGTGCAACCAGTGCTCCGACCCCGGCCGACGGAATCGTGGAGAGAATCGTGATCGGATGCAGATAACTTTCGTACAGCATTCCAAGAACCAGATACACGGCCACCAAGGCAGCGAGGATCAGCACCGGCTGGCTGCTGGTGCTAGCCTGGAACGCCTGAGCGGTTCCCTGAAATCGCCCTTGAATACTGCCGGGGATGCCGAGCTTGTCGACGGCTGCGTTGATTTTTGGAACCACTTCACTGAGTGACGTCCCCAGCGCCAGGTTAAATGAGATCGTCACAGACGGTCCCTGTCCTGAGTGCGGAACCGCGAGCGAAGTTGTCCGAAGTTCTGGTTGATAAAGATCGCTCAGAGGGATCTGCTGGTTGTTCGCATTCTTGACATAGATATGTTTGAGGCTGTCAGGGCTCGACCAGTACTGGGGTTCGAGCCCCATCACGACGCGGTACTGATTCTTCTCTTTGTAGATGTTGGAAACCTGCCGCTGCCCGAATGCGTCGTAGAGCGTGTTGTCGATTTCCTCAAATGTCAGTCCGAGTCGGGCGGCGGTGGGACGATTGACCTGCAGGCGGGTTTGCAACCCGCGATTCTGCTGATCGGTATTCACATCGACGAGACCAGGAATGGCTCGCATTTCCTTGACGAGTTTCGGTCCCCAGCTATTGAGTTCCTGCAAATCGCTTCCCTGCAGGGTGTATTGGTACTGAGCGCTGCTGGCGCGGCCGCCGATCCGCAGGTCCTGAATCGCCTGCATATAGAGATTTGCGCCCGGGATGGAAGAGACAGACGCCCGTAGACGGGCAGCGATCTGATCAATGGTGGCGGAACGTTCGGAGCGGGGCTTCAGGCCGATGAACATTCGGGCCGAATTCGTAGATGACGAAGCACGACCGGCATAAGCGGAGACGTTCGTCACGTCCGGGTCTTCAAGCAGCTTATCACTGAATTTCAGGATCAGCGCTCGCATTGCCTGAAACGAGGTGTCCTGATCGGCAATGAGATTGCCGGTAAATCGCCCGGCATCCTGTTGTGGGAAGAACCCCTTTGGAATGATGATGTACAGGTAAACCGTGAAAGCGATTGTCAGCAGTGTGACCGCCATCGTGATTCGCTGATGACGGAGAACGATTTTTAAAGACCAGTCATAGAGCCAGAGAATTGCATCAAAGACCCATTCTGTCGCCCGATAGAAGAGACCGTGTTTGACTCCTTTTTCCGGGCGAAGAAGCAGGGCGCACATCATCGGTGTCGTGGTCAGCGAAATGACCAGCGAGATCCCGATCGCTGCAGACAGAGTGATTGCGAACTCGCGGAAAAGCCGACCAATGATTCCCCCCATCAGCAGAATGGGAATGAACACGGCGACTAGCGAGATACTGATTGAAAGGACGGTGAACCCGATTTCGCTCGCTCCCAGCAGTGAGGCCTTTCGTGGTTCCATGCCGTCTTCGATGTGGCGACGAATGTTTTCAACGACCACGATGGCATCATCGACAACGAAGCCGGTGGCGATCGTCAGGGCCATCAGTGACAGATTGTCGAGACTGTATCCCAGCAGGTACATCACCCCGAAGGTCCCGATCAGCGAGACGGGAACCGCGACACTGGGAATCAGCGTCGTACGGACGTCTCGGAGGAACAGGAAGACGACCAGAATCACGAGAATGACGGACAGCATTAATGTGAACTGAACGTCGTGCAGTGACGCACGGATTGTCGCCGTCCGATCGAACACGACATTCAGATTCATGCTGGCAGGGATTTGCGCCTGCATCTCAGGGAGGAGTTGTTCAACTCCTTCGACTGCTTTGATGATGTTTGCGCCGGGTTCCCGGAAGATGAGAATGGTGACCGACGGCATGCCGTTATAGATGCCGAAAGACTGGACGTCTTCCATCGAATCGATCACTTCGCCAAGATCACCCAATCGAATCGGTGCCCCATTTCGATAGGCAACAATCAGCGGAGCATATTCTTTTGCGGTAAACAACTGGTCGGTTGTGGTGATCGTCCAGGTCTTGTCTCCCTCTTCGATCTGACCTTTGGGCCGATTGGCGTTGGCTTTTCCCAAGGCATCGCGGACATCTTCCAGACTCAGTCCCAGGTTGGTAAGAACGGTCGGATTCAAGTGCACGCGGACAGCGGGAGCAGCACCGCCTCCAATCATCACCTGACCGACTCCGCTCACCTGCGAAATCTTCTGCTGCAGAATGGTCGACGCCATGTCGTACATTTCATGCAACGGATAAACATTTGATGTCAGGGTCAACATCATGATCGGCGCGTCAGCCGGGTTCACGAGTCGGTAAGAGGGATTGTTCGGAAGATTGGGAGGCAGCTGGCTTCGCGCTGCGTTAATCGCCGCCTGAACGTCACGCGCCGCCGCATGAACATTCCGGTCCAACTCGAATTGCAGTGTGATCGAAGAGGAACCCAGCGTACTGGTAGAGGACATCTCGGTGATGCCAGCGATTCGCGAGAACTGACGTTCCAGCGGAGTCGCGACCGAGGACGCCATGGTCTCGGGGCTGGCACCGGGCAGACTCGCAGAGACGGAGATCGTTGGGAACTCAATTTGCGGAAGCGGAGCGACCGGCAGCTTGAAATAGGCCATCGATCCGGCCAGCATCACGGCAATTGTCAGCAGCGTGGTGGCGACAGGGCGACGGATGAAGGGAGCGGAGAGATTCATTCCGCCATGACCTCCGTGCGTTCCTCGATTTCCTCCCACTTCGCAGGTTCTCGAGAGAAGCCAAGTCGCGTTCCGAGGCTGTCAAACCACAAGTAGATGACAGGAGTCGTGTACAACGTCAGAACCTGACTGAAGATGAGGCCTCCGATGATGCTGATCCCCAAGGGCTGACGCATTTCGGACCCGACGCCACCTCCGAATGCCAACGGCACCCCCCCCAGCAGGGCCGCCATGGTCGTCATCATGATGGGACGGAAACGCAGCAGACTCGCTTCGAAAATCGCGGCTGCTGGTGACATCCCTTGATTCCGCTGCGCATCGAGCGCGAAGTCGATCATCATGATCGCGTTCTTCTTGACGATCCCGATCAGCAGAATGATTCCGATCAACCCGATGACATTCAGGTCCAGTCCTGCCAGCATCAAGGCAACCAGAGCTCCAACGCCTGCCGACGGAAGCGTCGACAGAATCGTGATGGGATGAATGTAGCTTTCGTACAGCACGCCAAGGACGATGTAGACGGTTACCAGTGCCGCAAGAATCAGCAGGGGCATGTTCTGCAGTGACGCCTGGAAGGCAGCAGCCGTCCCCTGGTAGGCCGTGACGATACTCGCTGGCATCTGGAGTTCTTCGCGAGTGCGATTGATGGCCTCAACCGCTTCTCCGAGTGAAGTTCCGGGGGCGAGGTTGAAGGAGACGGTCACGACCGGGAACTGACCCTGATGATTGATCGACAGCGGGAAGGAAGATTTTTCGACACGGACGATCGAGCTCAACGGCGTCATCTTGCCGGATGAGGTCCGAATGTAAATCGACGAAAGATCATCTGGTGAGTTTCGGAATTGCGGCTGCACCTCGAGGACGACGCGGTACTGGTTGAGCTGAGTAAAGATGATCGAGACCTGCCGCTGTCCGAACGCATCGTACAAGGCATCATCAATCATCTGCGGAGTAATACCGAGCCGCGAGGCGGTGTCGCGGTCAATGACCAGATGAGCCCGAAGGCCTCCCAGCAGCTGATCAGTGGCGACATCACGCAGTTCAGGCAGTTGCTGGAGCTTGGAGACGAACCGCGGGGTCCATTCAGCGAGTTCGTCGTGATCGGGATCTTCCAGACTGAATTGATACTGGGTGCGACTGACCCGGGTTTCGACAGTCAGGTCCTGCACGGGCTGCATGAAGAGTTGAATCCCCTGAATTTCATCAATCTCTGGCTGTAACCGGCGGATCACTTGCAGAGCGGAGGCGTCGCGGTCTTTCTGGGGTTTTAGATTGATCTGAATGCGTCCACTGTTGATGGTCGTGTTGGTGCCGTCAATTCCGATGAAGCTCGACAGGCTTTCAACGGCGGGGTCTCGCAGGATGACCTCGTTCAATTTCAACTGTCGTTCGCTCATCGCTTGGAAGGAGATGTCCTGCGGCGCTTCCGAGATCGCGAGAATCACGCCAGTGTCCTGCACTGGGAAGAAGCCTTTCGGCATCCGGATGTAAAGATAAACAGTCGCGGCGACAGTTAGCAGGAAGACAAACATCGTCAGCGCCTGATAGCGAAGCACGTGACGAAGCGTGATTCCGTACCACCGAATGACTGCGTCAAACGCATTTTCCGAGAGGCGATAGAGCCAGTTTTCTTCCCCTTTGTGATGTGCCTTCAACATCTTGGCACACATCATCGGGGTCAGCGTCAGGGAGACAACTGCCGACACCAGAATCGTCACACTGAGTGTGACGGCGAACTCACGGAAGAGTCGTCCGACGATATCACCCATCATCAGCAGCGGAATCAGCACGGCGATGAGCGAGACGCTGAGAGAGATAATCGTGAAGCTGATTTCGTCTGACCCTCGCAGCGAGGCCGTATGCGGATCTTCGCCTTCTTCGACGTAGCGCATGATGTTCTCGATCATCACAATCGCATCATCGACGACGAAGCCGGTCGAGATCGTCAGAGCCATCAGCGAAAGATTATTCAGGCTGAAGCCCAGCAGATACATCACTCCAAACGTCCCGACGATCGAGAGGGGGACGGAGACGCTGGGAATGATGGTGGCAGGAATGTTCCGCAGAAACAGGAACATCACCAGCACCACCAGCCCGACGGTCATGAGCATTTCATGCTGGACGCTCTCGACGGATGCCCGAATGGTGACGGTTCGGTCCGTCAACACTTTGACGTTGATCGAGCCCGGAAGTGACTCTTCCATTTGTGGAAGCAGCGCTTTAATGCGGTCGACCACATCGATGATGTTCGCGCCCGGCTGTCGCTGAATGTTCACAATCACCGCAGGAGTCGTGTCCATCCACGCTGCCTGCCGCAGGTTCTCAATGTCGTCAACAACTGTTGCGACTTCGGACAGGCGAATCGGGGCATTGTTACGGTAGGTGATGATCAGGTCGCGGTACTGCTGACTCGTCAGCAGCTGGTCATTGGCCCCGATGATGTAAGACTGTCGTTCTCCGTCAAAGCTGCCTTTGGCCTGATTGATGTTTGCTTGCGTCAGGGCCGTTCGGACGTCGGCGAGCGTGAGCCCGAGACCTGACAGGGCAGTGGGATTCACCTGCACGCGGACGGCTGGCTTTTGCCCGCCGCTGACGCTGACCATCCCGACCCCGCCCAGCTGGGAGATCCGCTGCACCAGACGAGTGTCAGCGAGATCCTGCACCACCGACAGAGGCAACTCTTTGGAAGTGAGGGCCAGTGTCAGAATCGGTGAATCGGCCGGGTTCGTTTTTGTATAGACCGGCGGACTGGGAAGATCATTTGGAAGGAACGTACTCGCAACATTGATTGCGGCCTGCACCTGTTGCGCAGCGATATCGATGTCGAGATCGAGAGCGAATCGCATGGTGATGACGGAACAGCCGGACGAGCTTGTTGACGTCATCTGGGTGAGACCCGGAATTTGTCCGAACTGTCGTTCCAGCGGCGCGGTCACCGAAGAAGTCATGACGTCGGCCCCCGCTCCGGGGTAGAACGTCATCACCTGAATGGTCGGATAGTCGACCTGCGGAAGTGCTGAGACGGGCAGCAGTCGATACGCCACCATCCCCGTCAACAGAATGGCCACCATAAACAGGACGGTGGCCACTGGTCGCAATATGAAAAAGCGGGACACGTTCATGCCGTGCCCTTGTTGACAGCGGCCTTTTCAGTGGCAGGAGCCCCTCCTGGAGTTTCAGATCCGGGTTTATTGCCTGCCTCCGGTCGAGCACCGGGAAGGGTAATCTTGGCTTTGTCCTGCAGCTTATCGAGGCCGTTTGTCACAACCTCTTCGCCCGGCGTGACACCTTCAAGGATCGCGGTCTCAGAGCCCTCGGACGGGCCAGGTTTGACGACTCTCAGTTCGACCGTCTGGTCTGGCTGAACGACATAGACGAACGTCCGGTCTGGCCCTCGTTGCAATGACGCTGTCGGAACGACGGTCGCATTGGTCAATGTCTCGACCTTGAGACGGGCGTTCACAAACTGATTCGGGAACAGGGTGAGGTCGTCGTTGCTGAACGTTGCTTTCAGACGCAGGGTTCCCGTGGTGGAATCGACCTGATTGTCGACGGCCGTCAGGGTTCCCACTCCGAGCCGGGTCGTGAAATCCCGGTCATAGGCTTCGACCTCAAGCGTTCCGTTCCGACGGATTTCGTTCTGCACGCGCGGAATGTCGTCCTGGGGAATTGTGAAGACGAGAGAAATGGGCTGCAGCTGAGTGATCACTGCCAGTCCCTGAGCTGAGTTCGCCTGAACGATGTTTCCCTGATCGACGAGACGGAGTCCGATGCGGCCATCGATTGGAGCGGTGATTCGGCAATACTCGATCAGCAGATTGGCATTATCGAGCATCGCACGATCGAGTTGCAGGGCGGCCCTGGCTTGATTGACCTGCGCGACCTGCTGGTCGACCAACTGTGGGGTTGAGGCTTGTGACCTCATCAATTCCTGCTGTCGACTGAGAGTCACTTCTGCGAGCTTCAGCGTTGCTTCATCGCGAGCAATTTGCGCGAGGACCTGATCGCGTTGCATGCGATAGGTTCGTGGATCAATCTCAGCGAGCAGGTCGCCCGCCTTCACATTCTGCCCTTCAGTGAATGCGACTTTGATGACCTCACCTTCGACCCGGCTGCGGACAGTCACCGTATTGAAGGCGGTGATCGTTCCCAGCGCGTTGAGGTAGAGATCGAAATTTCGCTCAATGACCGGAGCGACTGCGACGACGACCGGCCGGGCTTTAGGAGGAGCCTTCGCTACCGGGGTCGGATGCAGCCAAGCCTGAACATGAGGGCCCCACTGCGGATAAAAATACCAGGCCACGCCGGCAATGACGGCAAAAGCTGTCCACTTGAGAATCGTGCCGGTCCAGCCGTTTCGAGAGGGAGACTCCCGGGGAGGGACCACCGGTTCAAGCTGCGGACGGGTTTCCGGACCGGGAGCCGTCCCTGCAATTGCTGCAGGACGAGGTTCTTGGTGGGCCAGTCGAGTGGTCATGATGGCAGGATCCTGATTGCGGTGCTCAGGACGAACGATCAAAGTGTCACTGCGAATTGCTGTGATTGATGGGGAATCAAGTCATCAGCAGCAGTGAGCACGATTTCGTCATCGTTGGGGGGCGGGACTCCCTGGGGGGTAGCTCCAGTGCTGGAACCATGCTGGTCGTCGTGCGATGGTTCCATTTCGCCAGATCGGAATCATGCGAAATGCGGAACCTGGATTCAGACCGGCAGGACTGTCTTTTAACACCGTCTGGAACCAAACGGATACATTTCCTGCCCTGTTCGACTCAGATTCTAATCTTCCATCGAATCAACGACAGTATATGGTAGTCCATCCCCGGAGAGATGACAGCAGACTCTCCTAATCTCGACTTCCCTGTGAAAATATGCCGAATTACAGGGGTCACAGGGATCAAACTGTCTGGTGCGGCGGAGTTGAACGCAACCCGCGCAAGTGGTGTCCAAGTCGGTGCAAACTCCCAGGTTTCGGCTAGGAGATCTCACCGGAAGTTTCGGGAAAAGGGGCCATGATCTGTTCCTTCTGTTAGAATGACGTGAAACAGGGAGTGTGGGACCGTCTCCTCTATCAGGGATATTCCGGGCGAGATCCTGCTCTCGATTGGCGATCTGGCAATGAACAATGACGCAGAGCCCCTGTGAAGGCTTCGATTCACATTTCCCCGTCCGGTCCGGAGTTCTGTCGAAGAGTCACCCACAGGCCTATGAGTCGATACGGAAGCGAAGTTCGGAAACTGGCCCTCAGCGCTCGGGCGAGAGCGTGTTGTAAGCTCCCGGGACTCATTCTGGGGGTTCTTCTCTGCATGATTCCTGCCTCGGGATTTGCGCTGAATGAAGACCGCTTCCTGACTCAGGCGTTCCTCAGGAAGTGGCAGACGCCGCAGGGACTGCCTCAAACGACAGTCCTGACGTTGTTTCAGTCAAAGGACTTGCGGATCTGGATTGGCACCCAGTCGGGGCTTTACCGATTTGATGGATTGCGTTTCCAGACCTGCCGCGTGACTGGCGGGCTTTCGCTCGAAAATGTCTGGGTTCAGGATCTCGCTGAAACTCCGGATGGGGCGATCTGGCTCGCTACGAATGGACATGGTCTCGTTCGATATGAACGGGAAATCGCTCAGGAAGTCAGTCCGGAACAGGGACTGAGTCAGAAGCAGCTCTATCAGCTGTTGGTCGACCGGTCTGGTGACCTCTGGCTCGGGACCGATGACGGGCTCTATCACTTTCGGGATGGCCACCTGTCACGCATTTCGATCTCGAGTTTGCCGCTGACAGATATCAGGGCTCTCTGTGAAACAGAAGAGGGACGGCTTTGTGTCGGAGGGGAGGGGAATACACTCTATGTGCGGCATGAGGACGACTTCCGTCCTTTAGTCGTTCAATCACTCTCACCCGGCGTTCTCGTGACATCGCTTGCTCCGACTGGTGATCAGACCATCGCCGTTGGGTCGACTCACGGCGTCGTTTTGCTCAGCCCTCAGGGCGAAGTCCTTTTGAATCGCGCCTCAGGTCTGGCTGATGATGTTGTGGAGTGTCTTGAGGTAACTCGGCAGGGAAGACTCTGGATTGGGACACGAGATGGCATCAGCCGCTACCGTCGGGGAGAAGTTGAATCATTCCGCACGAGGGACGGACTGTCCCAGTCAACAGCCTGTTCGCTGCTCATGGACCATGAAGGCAGCCTGTGGGTGGGGACCAAAAACGGGCTCAATCAGTTCATCGATCGTCGTACGATTCCGTTGACAGTCAGTGAAGGGCTGGGGACGAATGACGCTGGCCCTCTGTTGCAGGATGAAGACGGGACGATCTGGATCGGCACAATCGGAGCCGGTTTGGGGCGGCTTGATGGGCCTCGCTGCGTGATGGAATTCGGCGTCGAACAAGGCCTGCCGAGCAACAAACTGTTTGCTCTGGCAAACGGCGGGAAAGGTCGCAAATGGATTGGAACTGATCGCGGTCTCTGCTGTCTTCAGAACGGACAGATTGTCCACCTGTTCACGACCAGTGACGGACTGCCGTCGAATCAGATTCAAGCATTGGGGCGGGAAACATCAGGGCGACTGTGGATCGGGACGGATCGCGGGCTCGTTTACTGGGATGAGAGTGACTCATTAAAAAAACTCCCTGACTCTGTTTCTGGGCTTGAAGGGGTCGTCCTGAATATTACGCCGCGACCGGATCAGGGCGTGTATGTCGCCACCGATCAGGGGGTCTTCGAGATTCAGGGTGAGCAAGTGACACCCCTCCTCGCGCAGGGAAAGCCGATTGCCAATGTGGGGTCGATCGCTCTGACCGACGACGGGAGATTGTGGCTCGGAACTCGTGATCGCGGATTGATGCTGGTGAATCCGGATGGAAGCTCATTCCTGTTTTCGATCCGACAAGGAATCTATGACGATGAGATCTTCGGTGTCGTTCCTGACGAGGCCGGTCGTATCTGGCTGGCCTGCAGTCGCGGGATCTTTTTCGTCGACAGAAAGGAATTGCTGAGGTGTGCCGCAGGAGAAATGCTGCGGGTGGAGAGCCGTCCTTTCAGTCCGACTGAATCCCTGAGAACTGTCGAATGTCAGCGAGGAGTGCAGCCAGCCGCGGTCAAGATGGCTGATGAGCGGATCTGGTTTTCTACCAATCACGGTGTCCTGATCATGACGCCGACCAACGTGCAGAGAAATTTAGGCCCCCCTCACGTATTGATCGAAGAGATGCAGGCCAACGGTCAGATTGTCGATGCCGACGCCCTGCATTCAATTCTTGCGAGGGGACGCGCCAATGTCACATTTCGATATCTGGCGACGACCTATGTGGTGCCCCAGCGGGTTTCATTTCGCTATCGACTGGATGGCTTTGATCGCGACTGGATCGAAGCAGGTCATCGAAGAGAAGCCTTCTATACAAACCTTCCCCCAGGGCATTACCGCTTTCGCGTCGCAGCTATGAATCAGTCGGGGGACTGGTCGGAAATCGACTCCCCGGTGGATTTCAGAGTAGTCCCCTATTTTTATGAGACATGGTGGTTCAGCGCGATTATCGCAGGAGGACTCGCTCTTGCCATCTGGGGAGCCTACCGGATGCGGTTGATGCAGATCCGTGGTCGACTGGTGGCGGTGATGGGGGAACGACTGCGAATCGCGAGAGAATTACACGACACGCTGATTCAGGGTTTTTCAGGTGTGACCATGCAGATGCAGGCGCTTTCAAATCGCCTCGCTCCCTCAGAAGAACGCGAGACACTCAAGGAAGTGATCTCCGATGCAGGTTCCTGTCTGAAAGAAGCGCGTCGAACCGTTGCCGGTTTGCGTTCAACACCGGGGAATGCTGGTCTCGCGACTGCGATTGCACATGCAGCAAAACAGGCGTCCGACTCGAACGGAATCCAAGTCTCGCTCGACTTGCCTCCGCTGAATCAGGTCATCCCGATGGAGGTCGAATACCATCTGTTACGGATTGCACAGGAAGCGATTTCGAATACGATAAAACATTCGGGAGCCCGGCATCTCGACATTCAATTGCAACTGCGAGGTCGACGCATTCATCTTCGTGTCGCAGACGATGGTCGCGGTTTTGCCCCTGAGGCACTCGAATCTCAGCCGCCGGGCCATTACGGACTGATCGGGATTCGTGAAAGAGTTCTCCAGATTCATGGAACGCTGACATTAACCAGCACTCCCGGGCAGGGGACAGTCGTGCAGGTGGATGTGCCGATCGGCAGCGGAATTCTGGGGTCCCCTCAACGTCTGCCTGCGCTCTCGGATAAGGACGTCATTCTTGACTGAATCCATGACCCAATCTGTGATTCGTGTCCTGTGTGTTGACGATCATCCTCTCGTGCGAAAGGGGATCGCTTCCATTCTCAGCAATGAAGGGGATATGGAACTGATCGCCGAGGCCGAGAACGGGCTCGACGCGGTCGAACTCTACCGACGGCATCTGCCTGATGTGGTGCTGCTCGATCTCAAGATGCCTGTTCTCGACGGCATTGGAGCGGTGCGGCAGATCCTCGATGAATTCCCAGAGGCCAGAATTATCGCTTTGACGAGTTTCGACGGTGATCAGGAGATCTATCGGGCACTCGAGGCCGGCATCCGCGGTTATCTTCTCAAGGAGTCCGTTCACAACGAGGTCCTGAATGCCATCCGGCAGGTGCATGAAGGGGGCACTCTGATTTCCCAAGACGCGGCCCAGCGTTTAACAGAGTACTTCCCCCGGTCGGTGTTGACGAAGCGGGAAGTCGAAGTGCTCCAGCTGATCTCGCAAGGCATGGCGAACAAAGAGATTGCGGCAACATTGGGGACGGCAGACGGCACTATCAAGATGCACGTTCAGAACGTACTGCAAAAATTGAATGCCACGGACCGCACCCATGCCGTCACAATCGGTCTGCGACGTGGGATTATCCACTTATAGCGGTTGCACTTACAGTGGCCTCTCTCGCTGCGTGTTCATAGAGATTTTGCGCACAGTTGCAATCTCCGGTGGCATTTTCACGCAGATTTCCTAGGATAGAAGCACTTGTTGATGTGTCCGCGAGGCTTAAACTGAGGCAAATAACCTTTTTGCTTCGCACTTTTTGGCTCGCAGTGTCAGCAGGTCTCCCCCCCTTCGGCAGCTGCAGTGACACCTGTGCCAGCCGACATTGCGTTTGCCGGACCTCCCGCCAGAAATTCCTCTTCACCGAAATTTTCGCGGCGAATCCTTGATTTGACTTCGATTACGGACGTCCTCCATGATGAATTCCCGTCTGGTCAGCTTCTCTCTTGCGCTGTTCTTTTCGGGCACCGTCGTCCTGACGGGATTGCAGGCCGACGAAGCGAAGAAGTCGGCCGACAAATCCGAAAAGCGATCGTATGAACAACAGGTCCGTGAAGATGGGGCCGTCGCCTACTGGAGATTCGAGAAAGGCGACATCAATCGCCTGACAAGTCAGATTCCGTTGGGGGAACAGGAACTCACACTGGTCCGGCAAGGAAAAGAGAGCGATTTCTCACAAGGTCCCATCGCCAATGATTTTCCGCAGTTTGGTCTTGAGAACTCGTCGCTGCAGTTGGTGAAGGCAGGGACTTTTTATCGCCTCACCGATCCCGGGGAAAAGAGTCTGCTGGACTTCGATGACGGAGAGACTCTGACACTCGAAGCCTGGGTGAAGCCAGAGCGAGGAAAAGAAGGTGGTCACGCCTCCATCATCAGCAAAGGACGCACGCGAGCGGACGCAGGCAATCAGAACTATGCGATGCGGCTGTCTCAGGTCAAGAACGGGCTGACGTTAGGCTTCCTCTTCCGCAGCCGTGGGGAATCGGGGAACTGGCACCGCTGGACTTCTAAGGATGTCGTCACCATCGGAGATGGCTGGCACCACATTGCCATTAGCTACAAGTTCGGGGATCCGGCGAGCATTCGCGGATATATCGACGGAGTTGCTACGAAAGGCACTTGGGATATGGGCGGTGCCAGCAAGCTGCCGCCCGTTGTCGATAACGATGAAGTTTGGGTCGGCTCCACCATGGGCGGAAACCCCGTGAACTCATTCCAAGGGGGGCTGGACGAAGTCGCGATCTATCGGAAAGCATTAACTCCTCAGCAGATTGCCAGTCACGCTCTTTACGTGCGTCCTGACATCAAAGCCGTCGCCACCAAGATCCCGGATCAGGGAGTCGTCGTCGATCTGTACGAGAATTTCGCGGACCGGAAATCCTGGAACTTCCGTCCACCTCAATATATCGAAAGTTATGAAGCTCCAGGGTTCGGGTTTATCGCTCTGCCGAAGAAGTACTCCGCAAAAGCAATCCACATTGACCGCAGTAATCCCTGCATACTGAGAGCGACCGGGAAAGTTGTGATTCCAGAGGGTCCTCAGCGATTGCTTGTTCGCGCCCGTAATGCCGCTCGCCTGTATGTGGACGACGTGCTGGTCGCAGAAACACCGTTTCATAGTCTGGGCGGCGACAACGGCCCGGTTTTTGAAATTGATCGCAGCCTCGCACCCAACATTCGCCCCCTCCATCGCGGCGATAACGAGAAGGTTGTCGAGTTTCAGGGAGATGGCAAAGAACACATCGTTGTTCTCGAGACGATTGTTGGAGGAGGAGGCCGTCGTCCGGAGTTGGGTGAGACAGGTGTCTATCTCGCCGGACCGAATCAAGACTTCCGTTTGCTGGGAAGCGAAAAGGAGTATCTCCTGACCGATGAACACTGGGACGCTTATGTCGCCAGTCAGGAAGAATTTCTGACGAAGTTCAACTTGCAGCGTCGGCAGACTGCTGGTGCCCGCGAACTCGCCTACTGGAATGAACGTCATCAATGGGCGAAGGAAGTGGTAGAGGAGACTCCCGCCGATCCGACTCCGGAAGTCGATGCTGAATTCCGCGGCAATAATTGGATTGACCGCTTCATCGGAGACAAGCTGAAGGCAGCCGGGAAGAAGCCGGAGTCTGTTGTCGATGATGCGACTTTCCTGCGACGACTGGTTCTGGATATCACGGGCCGGATGCCGAAACCTGAGGAAATTCAGGAGTTCTTCCGTGACCCGGCTGATCAGCGCCGCCAGCTGGCAATTGATCGCCTTCTGCAATCAACGGAATGGGCGGATCACTGGGTCGGATACTGGCAGGATGTGCTCGCCGAAAATCCGAACATTATCAATCCGACTCTGAACAACACCGGACCATTCCGTTACTGGATCGAAGAGTCATTTCGCGATAACAAGCCATTTGATCGGTTCGTCACTGAACTGGTCATGATGGAAGGCAGTGTGTACTTCGGTGGACCGGCCGGGTTCTCGATGTCGAGCCAGAATGATTCCCCAATGGCGGCGAAGGCCCACATTCTGGGAGAAGCATTCCTCGGGGTCGAAATGAAATGTGCCCGCTGTCACGACGCTCCATTTCATGACGTCGCCCAGCGCGACTTGTTCAACCTCGCGGCGATGCTCAATCGGAATTCATTGACACTTCCGAAGACCAGCACGGTCCCCGGCGGTTCAAATTCCCTGCTTATTGAAATTACACTGAATCCGGGCGATGTCATCGAACCGAACTGGCCGTTCGAAGAGTTGATTCAGCCTTCCGATGAAGACAAGTTCCTTCGGAAGTCTGACGATTCCCGCGAGCGGCTGGCGATGCTGATTACATCCCCGCACAACAAACGCTTCGCCCCGATTCTGGTGAACCGACTCTGGCAGCGGTATCTGGGATATGGCATTGTTGAACCGGTCGATGACTGGGAACATGCCAATCCGTCGCACCCGGAATTGCTGAATCGGCTGGCCCGGGAGTTTGTCACCAGCGGCTACGACATCAAGCGTGTCGCCCGGCTGATTTTCCAGTCTGAAGCGTATCAACGGGCAGCCGTCGAACGGACTGCTGCAAATCCCGACGAGGCCTATCTGTTTGCTGGCCCGCTGAAGCGTCGACTGACGGCGGAGCAGCTGGTGGATTCGCTGTTTAGTGTCAGCGGAAAGCCGATGGACGCGGATGTGGTGTGTATTGACATCGACACCAGCCGCGCGCTGACGCTGTCGCTGAATCTGGGGTCACCAAAACGATCGTGGCAGTTTGCGTCGCTTTCCAATGAACGCGATCGTCCCAGTCTGTCGCTGCCGTTTGCCCAGCCGTTTGTGACGACTCTGGAGACATTTGGATGGCGAAGTTCTCGGCAGGATCCGCTGACAGTTCGGGAAACCGATCCCAATCCGCTGCAGCCGGCAGAAGTCGCCAATGGACTGCTTGCCCGACGGGCCAGCACGCTTTCTGATGACAGTGCCTTCACTCGTCTGGCTCTGCAGGACGATTTCACTCCGGAGCAACTTGTTGAAGCAGTTTACCAGCGGGTTCTCACCCGTCTGCCCACACCCGCCGAGAAGCAGACCTTCGTTGAGTTGCTTCAGGAAGATTTCGCGACTCGTCGTGTGCCGGGAGCGAAGCCAGAACCTCGCAAACGGATGCCTCGGTCGCAGGTTGCCTGGACCAATCACCTGCATCCGGATGCCAGTACAATCAAACTGGCGATGGAAGAAGAAGTCCGTCGCGGAGATCCACCGACAGTGCTGCTGAATCCGGACTGGCGGGAACGCATGGAAGACATGATCTGGGCTCTCATCAATTCGCCAGAGTTCGTATTTGTCCCGTAGTCGACTGCCGTTTTGCTGGCGTTGGGAGATTTCTCCAACGCCGAGGAACTGAATTCATAAGGTCTCATGATATGACAGCATTTTCACGCCGAGACGTTCTGAAGCATGCGGCACTGGGAACCGCAGGGGCCCTGTCGATGGGAAGCGGGCTCTCCTCCGCATTCGCAAGTTCTGCAGGAAAGTCCTTCCCTAAAGGCAAAGCCGAGCATTGCATCATGATCTGGCTGGGAGGCGGGTCTGCCCAGATCGACACATGGGATCCCAAGGCCAAAGGAGATGCCAAGGAGAAGAAACCGGGATCGTATTACGATGCAATTGATACTGCGGTTCCGGGCGTTCAGGTGTGCGAACACCTCTCGAACTGTGCAAAGATTCTCGACCGGTTCAATCTGTTGCGGACCGTTCAGCACGATGTGATTGATGAGCACGCGGCCGCTACGAACCGCATGCACACCGGTCGGCCGACCGGGGGGACCGTCGTCTATCCGTCCATTGGTTCGCTCATTAGTTACAAGCGAGGAGCCGCTGCCGAAAACGCTCCTCCGTATGTGCTGATTGGATATCCCAACGTCACACGCGGTCCGGGATTTCTGGGTTCCAAGGCAGGCTATGTGTATCTCACCAGTACGGAAGCCGGCCCAGCAAGTTTCACTCGTCCGCCGGAGATTACGACGGCCCGGCAGTCGCGCCGTGAACGGTTGCTCGAGCAGGTTCGGGCTCAGCACCGTGAGCAGGCGACAGGTGGCAAAACGATTCAGGATTATGATGCGACCATGACGCAGGCAATGCGGTTGTCAGGTCCTGAGTTCATGCACGTGTTCAAGTTGGATGAAGAGAAAGCCGACCTCCGCAACAGCTATGGCAGCGAGTTCGGGCAACGACTCCTGCTGTCTCGACGCCTGTTGCAGTCCGGCGTGCGATTCATCGAAGTGTCTCACAACCTGAATTTCGTGAACGGCTCCGGCTGGGACACTCATAACTCAGGGCAGCTTAACCAGCACCTGCTCATTCAGGATCTCGATCAGGCACTCGCTACGCTGATTCTGGATCTGGAAGCTCATAAGATGCTGGATAAGACCTTGATTGTGGTCGCTTCCGAATTCGGTCGTCCGGCCGGATTCGATAATGGCGGCGGTCGCGGTCACCATGCCGAGTGCTTCACCGTTGCGATGGCTGGCGGGGGATTGCAGAACGGGAAGATGATCGGAACATCGGACGAACTTGCGATGAAAGCCGTCGATCGATCGGTCTCTGTTCCAGACATGTTCGCCACAATGTGCTGTGCGATGGGAATCAATCCCGCAGAAGAGCTGTACGCCGCAGGAGATCGTCCCGTCCCGATTACCGATCAGGGCCAGCCGATCGTCGAACTCTTCTCGTAAGAACTCGACGTCCCTGCCATAAATCCAGAACTGCCGCCGTTCCTCATTGGAGCGGCGGCTTTTTCATTAGATGCCGACGGAATTACCGCGGGGACGCGCCACTTCATTCGGTGCCGCGATCGGGCATTCAGTCAGGCTGGAAGGTTCAAACGGCAATGAACAGGTGAGAAATGAACAGGTGAGAACAGCGCTCCAGGAAGAAGAAAAGGCTGGCGATTGAGCAATCAATCGCCAGCCTTCGGTGTTTGAATCACAGTGTGTTGCGTGAAGGGGAGTCCACGCCTCACGATGTTCAATTAGAATGTCAAGATGGCGTCGATGCCGAAGATGGCACCTTCATCCACTGGGACAATCTGGGCCGCTGGGATGTTATTCACAGCTGGCGACCACTGGTATTTCACTTCCGGACGGAAGACCAGGTTGGCGATTGGCCGATAGTTCACACCGCCGGTAATGGCATAGTATGAATCTCCATCAGCTTTCCACCATTCCATACGAGTACCGGCCTTCACAGTGTCGGTCAGCGTATAGAACAGGTACTGGTTGATACCGATAGTGTCATAGTGACCGCCGCCGGAGACTCCCGGGGTGTCAACGCTCACCAGGTCGCTCTGGAAGACGTATTCCAAGCGATCGGTAATGTTCATATCGCCGACAATACTGTGAGTATAGCCCTTGCCGATGAAGCCCAGGTTGCCAGCGGTCAGAATGTAAGTCAGCACGAAGTTGTCGGTAACTCCAACGCTCGCACCGCCCAGGAAGCTGTTGCCGCCGTTGAATTGATCGAAACCAGTATCCCAACCCAGCGTCCAGCCGCTGTACAGCGTCACGTTATCGCTTGCAGTATACGTTGAGAGTACCCCGGTGTGGGTGAACGACTCGCTGTTATACATGGTCATTGCGTGGCTGTAGAAGAAGTTGCCGGGAGCACCGACGACTTCATAGCCGAGCAGGGTGAAGAAGTGACCTGCTTTAACCGACAGATCGCCATAGGCGACGTCAGCATACAACTGAGGCAAGGCGAATCCGTAGATCCCGTGATCCCAGCCGTTCAGATAATCGTAGTGACCAGGACGGTTACCGAATGCCTGTGTGTCATAGGAATCGGTACCGTACATAAAGTCGACACGACCCCCGAAGTCGAGGCCGTCGCTACCGTCAGCAATCTTTTCAAGGAACAACCAGCTCTGATTGTTCACGAAGCGGTTCGGGGTGTTGTTAAACATCCCGTCGCTGCGGTTGGTGTAACCCCACTGGGTCCAGCCCCCGACATCCCAGTTTGATTCAGCTCCGAATACTCGGTCGCCGAGATCCCAGGCTTCATCTGGGCCGAAGAGATAGCCTGAGCCGCAACCGGTACTGTCGCAGGCATCGGCCAGCGTGGGATCAGCACAGGCGTCCGTCCCGCATGCTTCAGCGGAAATCTGCTTGACCAGAGAGGGCTGGGTTTCGCCGAAGATGGCTTCGGCCTGTTTGACGTAGACATTGTCCTGTGCGAATGTCGCGGACGCCATTCCGAGCATGGACGCCAGCGAAAGCAGCCAGGCTTCCGATTTCAATTTCCGCATCAGAGTTCACTCCTAGAACTTGAATGTTGATCGATCAGACGAGAGCACTTCGTCTCCGATCACGCAGCCGTCATGACGCCGGTGGTTTGACTCCTCTTCTGCACTGACTGGTGGATGTGAACGAGGCCGACTCGACGGTCGTCGTGTTGACTCATCATTCCTGGGATCCGTCACTTCAGTTCAGAATCTCCACTCGGATGGGCTGGGGGTGAGCACGCCCCCATCTCTTCGAAATCTCCAGAAGCACCAGCAGAAACCGCCGATGCCGATTCCTACGCAGAGGTTGCGTGGTCAGCAGATCTCATATCCCTGAAATCGGCAGTGCGAATGGGCCTGTTTTTGATTTCGCTGCGCGCTTGCCGTACCTCGCCTAATCGTCATAATTTTCAGCCAATTCCGAAAACTTCCGGCAAAACCTGCTGATCGAGGGTGCTCTGCCACCGATTTGGCACACCAGCTACAATGTCTGCAGCGAAATTCAGGCATGGCCAGCCCGCCGGACACTCCCATACGAATCACTCTGGCGCACATTTGGACCAAAATTCTCACCATGACGGCGGCGGAATTTGCCGACCTCGCCGGAAGTGACGAAGTTGAGCGATCGAGGAATGGAATCAATGAGAATGTTGAATGGAGCCGCAATCCGTCCTCACGTTGCGGCCTTGGTCGCTGTGTGTCTGCTGCTGTGCTCACTCTCGGCCTGCGATCCGAAACGCTCGTCAAATGAGTCCAAGAAGGGTGAGAGCCCTGCTCAGGCGGAGCAGGCGGTCGAAAAGAAGACACTGTTAGCGGACTGGCCGGAACCTGCGGCAGTGCTGGTGTTCACGGGGGACATCCACGGTCATCTCGAACCCTGTGGCTGTACAGCTGGTCAGTCCGGCGGATTCGCCATGCGGGGAGATTTGTTGCGACAGTTGCGGGAAGAAAAGAAGTGGCCTGTCACAGCACTTGATGTCGGGGGATCTTTGAATGATGCCCGCGTTTCCTATCCGCAGTCGAAGATCAAGTTCTCATGGATCCTAAAAGGTCTGAATATTCTCGGCTATCAGGGGATGTCGTTGGGCAAAGAGGAACTGCTGCTCGGCGCGGAAGCCCTGTTCATTGAATTCAATAATGTCAGCTCCACCCCGGATTTCCACGTTCCGTTCCTGGGGGGAAATGTCACTCTTTTCGGTGCGAAGGAACTCGGGATTCCGACCGCAACCAAGGTCATTCAGGTGGGCGACCTGAAAGTGGGTGTCGCGTCGATTACGGGTGAATCGACGAAAAAGTCTCTCGAAAACTCGGGGGTACTACGGGATCCGTCCCTGTTGCAGGTGGAAGACCCACGGACCGTCATTCCACAGATGCTGGAACAACTGAAGGCAGAGAAGCCGGACTTGCTGGTGCTGATGTCGGCGTCGGACCTGACTGAATCGCAGGCTCTTGCCAAGGAATTCCCTGATTTCAACATCGTGGTGACTGCTGGAAGTGTGGAAGATCCCCGGCTGGAACCTGTTTTTATTGATAAAACGCTCCTCGTGCAGGTCGGTAAGAAGGGGAAGAATGCGGCTGTCGTCGGCGTTCTTCCGGATCGGTCAATGAAGTCGACCGTCGTTGCGTTGAGTGTCGATCAGTTCAAAGATCTGCCTGCGATGATCGATCTGATGCAGGGATATCAGGACAGCTTGAAAGAGGCCTGGCCTGAACTGTCTGCCCATGCCATTTCCAATCCGGCACAAGGGGAATTCGTCGGCGCCAAGGCCTGCGGCACCTGCCATACTTTCGCTTATTCGGTCTGGAAGGAGTCGAAGCACGCCCATGCTTACGAGAGCCTGATCAAGGGGCGTCCCGAGAAAAAGGATGACTGGGTCTCGCGGATTTACGATCCCGAGTGCCTCGCCTGTCACGTCACCGGCTGGGATGCACAGCGGGCCATCCGCTATGAGTCAGGCTTCGTGGATCTGGAAAAGACTCCGTTGCTCGCCGGGCAGCAGTGTGAAAACTGTCACGGGCCGGGGTCGAACCACGTTCAGCAGGAACAGGCCTGGCAGCGTGGAACTCCTGTCACGCCGAAGCAGAAGGCCGCACGAGAAGCGATGCGGATGACGTTGTCACGAGCCAAGGCTGATCTCTGCATCCGTTGCCATGACGGTGACAACAGTCCAAACTTTGACTTCGACAAGTACTGGCCGAAAGTCAATCACAGCGGACGTAAAGACTGAGCAGTCCTCAACTTCTTTGAAAATAGCCATAGACCGAGGCGTCTTGAAATTGTGCTTCGGTCAGCCGATTTCTCCGTGGGAATCGACTCGCGTTCTCCGTTTAATCGTTCGTTGGATCATGGAGGGCGGGGGCAATTCTGCTGACCGGCTCCGGAAGGATCGGGCTCAAGGCGTCTGACTGTAATTGATTTCCCGGAGGAACTTTACGAAATCGCGACCTTTCACTCGTTCACGGCTCTCTGGCTGTCGGATACCATGAATTGTGACGATCTTTTCCTGAAACGCCGATGATGCGTCGTGAGAGTGGTCGTAAGAGTCACTGTCTCGGGATCAGACGAGTCAGGTAGTCCCATCTGATTGCCGCGGGATCTGCTGGAAGTCGAGAAGCGGAACTTCCCTGGAGAATGTCAGGCTTGGGGAGTGTCGGGGTGCGACAGCTCGCACGACGACATTTTCTATTTCGGAATGCTGCCATGCCGGTGAAAGAACAAGCGCGGGTTCCCTCTGAATCGTCGTCGCAGTACGTGAACTTCGATGAGTTCATTGATTACCAGCTCAAAAAAGCTCGGCTGGGAATTCATCATGCTGATTTATTGTCGGGGTCGATTCTCTTCGGAGTCGGCGCACTCGCTTATCTGCTGATCTTCGCGATCGTTGATCAGTGGATCGTGCCGGGGGGACTCAGTACCACGACTCGTCTGGTGCTGGCGGGAATTGCAGCCGTTTCAGCGGTCGTTTGGATTCTCTGGAAGATTGTCTGGCCGTCCTTTCAGAAAGTGAACTCTCTGTACGCCGCTCGAGAGATCGAACGGGCACATCCGGAGTTTCAAAGCAGTCTGATGAGCTGGGTCGACTTCCGTCAGGAAGGGCGGGAAATTCCAGCCGCAATTCTGACGAGTCTCGAAAAGCGGACCGCTCACCAGATTTCGCAGACGAGTGTGGACGCCGCAATTGACCGTCAGAGTCTGATGAGAGCGTCCTACCTGCTGCTCGCCCTGCTGGTCGCTTTCTGTCTCTATACGATGTTTTCTCCGAAGCGGATGTCGACCACGCTATGGCGGGCATTGATGCCGCTTTCGGCGGTCTCGGCCTCAACTCGAACCGAGATTCTCGACGTGAAGCCCGGGAATGCGGAAGTTCTTGCGAGGGATCAGCTGGATGTCACTGTTGAGCTGGGAGGGAAAATTCCGGAAGAGGTCACTCTGCTGTTTTCCACCGCAGACCGCCGGTTCGTGAATGAACCGCTGAAGATGCGGCGGACCGATGAAAACCTGCCGAATTTCCAGACTCGACTGACCGGAGATGGCGGCAAGGGGCTGTTGAGCGATGTTCGCTACCACATCGTCGCCGGAGATGCGACCTCCCGAACTTATGACGTGCGAGTCAATCAGCCACCGACGGCGACTCTGACCTCGATTCGTTATGACTACCCCCAGTATACGAAGCTCCCTTCAGCAACTCAGGAAGGTCATTCGATTGACGCCTGGGAAGGGACCTGGGTCACCGTGACCGCCAAGCCGAATATGCGCGTGCGTCAGGCGATTCTTTATTGCACCGATCAGGAAACGACGCAGGAAGCGGCGGAAGCCTATCCGATGCAGATTCAGGACGACCGGCTGACGGCACACTGGCAGCTGAAGTTTCGCGATGATGGAACCTTCGCGCGGTACTTCCACATTCAGGTGTGGAATGAACGAGACCAGAAAGATCCGCAGCCGACGATCTATCGCATCAAGATCCGGCCTGACTTGAAGCCGGAAGTCACGTTGCGGCACCCCGACAAGGACATGCGGGTGCCAATCAATACGACGCTCCCTGTGGCGATTTCGGCTCGGGATCCTGATTTCCTGTTGCGTCGCGTGGCATTGAAGCTCGATATCAGCGGGCACGAAGCTCCGCAGGAGCCACTGGATCCGGTCTTCGCTGCACCGCCGGAACTGGCGAGTGTTGATCGGGTCGTCCCGTTGGATCTCTCCCGGCTCAATCTGAAGGTCGGTGATCAGGTCGTGCTGTTTGCAGAGGCCGAGGACAACTTTGAACCCTTCGGCAAACGACAGAGAAACATCTCCCGGAGTGCCCGTGTCACTCTGACCATCGTTGACCCCGCTCCCCCTGAGCAGAAGAAGCAGATTGAAGCTGAGCAGGCGGCTGAACTGCAGGAGAAGCTGCAACAGGATAATGGAGAGCGGCGCGAGAACATGGAGCCGCCGGAACAGCAGCCCCGGAAGGAGCGGCCAGGTCGCGAGGAACGCCCGCAGCAGCAACAGCCGGCTGATGGTCAGCAGGGGCAGAAGCCAATGCAGCCTGCAGATCCGCAGAAAGAAGTTCAGAACAATCCGCAGAACGGCGGGTCGTCAGGGGATCAGAAAGAGAATCCTGCTCAGAACGGGCAGAAGTCTCCGCAGGAAAATCGACAGCAACAGCAACAGCAGGGACGAGCCGGTCAAGGTGGGAAGCAGGACGGTGCGCCTGGTTCCCAGCCAAATAAAGGACAGAACGACAAACCTGACTCCGACATGTCTGGAAACGAGAAGCAGGATCAGCAGAACGGCCCGGGCATGAACACGCCGGGACAGAAGAACGAGCAGAACGGCAACCAGAACACAGCCAACAACGAAGGTCAGAAGGCTCAGGAGTCGGGGACCCCTCAGCAACGGCAGGAAAAGTCCGGCAACGGTGAGTCCTCGCCGATGCAGGACCAATCGTCGGGGAAGGAGCGCGGACCTCGCAAAGAGAAGGTCGACGAAGATCAGGCTCTGCAGCGTCTGCTCGAATGGAATCGTGAACAGGAAAAGAAGAATCAGTCTTCCGATTCGCCAGTGCAGGGAGACCGCAAAGATTCTCCGATGAGTCCACAATCAGCTGATGAGAAGCAGGGGACGGATAAGAAGCAGGAGACCGGGAACGGAAAAGAAAACGGCTCTCCTGACGAGAAGAAAAACGACAATCCAGCTGGCTCCGGACAGATGAAACAGGACCAGCCGCAGCCTGACCAGATGAAACCTGAGCAGATGAAACCCGAAGCAGGTGCTGAGAAACGTCCTGACACATCAGGGGAAAATCAGAATCAGCCGAAAGGTGACAACTCTGAACCAATGCAGCGTGATGGGGATCCAAAGCCTGCTCAGGGACAGGGAATGCCCTCTGATCAGAACAAGCCACAGGAGCAGCCGGGGAATGCTCCACAGGAGTCCTCATCGGGAGACAACAAATCTTCCCAGATGAAGTCTCCCCAAAATGAAGCCACTCCCGACAAGTCGGGTTCTCAGCCTCAAGGCCAGGAGGGCAAGGGCGAGCAGAACAAGTCCCAGCCGAATCAGGGGCAGGGGGATGACACTGCGCAGCGGGAACGCAAGCCAGAGCAGATGTCTCCATCCGGCAACCAGTCCGGAGAAAAAGAACCAGGCGAAATGAAGTCGTCGCCTGGTCAACAGGATCAGCAGCAGACTGGAAAGAAGGGGATTCCTCAACCGGCAGATGGCAAGCCGGGAGAGCAGCGTCCGGGTGAGTCGAAGAACGCCAACGACCCTCAGTCAGACGATAAGAATGGCGAGATGAAGCCGGCGGAGCAGAACCCTCCAGCTGGCGGTAATTCACAGCCAGAGAATTCTCAATCCCCAATGGATGGGATGCCCGGCCAGAACCAAACCGGGAAGAATCAGCCCGGACAGAATCAGCCCGGACAGAATCAGCCCGGACAGAA
>JAEZFD010000022.1 GCA_023417655.1 Planctomycetota bacterium
GTTCATGACGTGCAGCCACTGCGGCCACCCGATCACCGGCGAGCTGGTCCGGAAAAAGCGGAAGGACGGCGGCGTCAACGAGCACGTCTATTACCGCTGTGCCCGCTACACGAAACCAGGACACCCGCGCATCCGAGTCAAGGAAGCCGAGATCGAAGCCCAGGTCATGGCGCTGTTCGACAAGATGAAAGTCGAAGACGAATCGGTCCGCGAGTGGTTCAGGGCTGTTCTGCGATCCCAGACGAAAGATGCCCAGGCAGAGGCTCAAGCACAACGGCAGGAACTCACTCGCCAGCAGACGCTTCTCGCACAGCAGCAGGACCGCCTCATCAATATGCGGCTGGACGATGAACTCGATCAGGAGATCTTCGCGCGAAAACACCAGCAGATCCGCGACCGCATGGCATCGATCAAATTGCAGCTGGACGTGCTGGACCGCTCCAAGGACGAAACGGCGGAGCTCGCGGTGAAAGTGTTTGAACTCTCACAAACCCTGAAAGAGAAGTGGCTTACCGCCGACTACGCCACCAAACGTCGACTCCTCGAAATCGTCTGTTTGAACGCGGTGCTCGACGGCGTAACTCTTGTCCCTGAAATGAGAAAGCCCTTCGACCTGCTGGCCGAAGGGCTCGTTTCTGAAAAGAGTCGGGATGACAGGATTCGAACCTGCGGCCTCTACGTCCCGAACGAGCCTAAATTAGATGCCAAAACACACGTCCGACCGCGTGATTCATGCAGTTTAATCGATTTCGGGTCAATTTCAATCCCTTTCAGATTGTGTCAGCCCCGGCCGCATGATTGCTGCGGTCAGAGGGTAGTGCGGGGTAGCAAAGGGGTAGTTGGGGGTAGTGAAGGATAATCTCTCCATAGAGTAAGTGGTAGGAATCTATTAGCAAGGAAAGTAGCCCGGATGGTTACCCAAACAGTTTCGTCATGTTTGCCGTCACGATCTTCTGGTCGGTTGGCATCACGTGACTGTAGATGCTAAGCGTCATTGCAGGGTTTGTGTGACCGAGAACTTGTGACACGACTGGAATCGGAGTTCCAGCGGACAGTGCAAGAGAAGCGAATGTATGCCGGGTGTGATGGAATCCGCGATACTTCAGTTCGAGTCTCTGAAGCAGGGGTTTCCAATAGCTCTTGTAGAAGACCTGAGGCCACATGATTCCACCCTGGTGACCGCAAAAGAACACTTTTGAGCCGATCCTTCCTTCGACCAACATCATCTTCCTTCGGTCCTTCAATGCATCTACGGCTCTGTCGGTGAGTTCGATGGTGCGAATGGACGCCTTTGTCTTCGGTGCAACCAGTTCCGGAGGTCGCCCGTTGAGGCATCGCAATTGCTGGCGTATATGAATCACGCGGGCAGTGAAGTCAATGTCCGGCAATGCAAGCCCGAAGATTTCACCGTACCGGGGACCGCAAGAAAGTGCCAACACGTACGCCGCGTGAAGTGGGTGCGTCTCTGTCTCTGAGAGAATCAATTTGGCTTCTTCTGCTGTGAACGGGAAGATCTTCTGCTTTGTGTGACGAGGCGGTTTCACAAGAGAACAGGGGTTTGACTTTAGTTCCTGAAGCTGGACTGCCTCATTTAGTGCAGTCCTCAGGGTTCGGAATGCGTACTGACGGGCAGCACCACCGATTTCGTTCCTGTCGAGATCGGAAAGCCATTTTTTGATGTGCAAAGGGCCAATATCCTTCAGTTTGTATTCGCCCAGATACGGCAGAACGTGATTCCGAACAGCCCTTCCATACGCTCCAGCTGTTGGAGGAGCGAGGTTTGGGACTACTGAGTCATTGATCCACAGTTCGAGATATTTTGCCAGGGTCAACTTTGCACTTGTGGGAATCTGTCCCTCAGCGTGTCCATCCTTGAGGTCACGTAACGCTGCGAGTGCGTCTGACCTAGTCCTCCTGGTGGCAGTTCGGCGAATTGGGCGACCAGTATCGACACTGTGCCCAACGACAATTGCTGCCTGCCATCGACCATCTTTCAACTGATACAGGGAGCCATCACCGTTCGGATTCTTCTGCTTCTTTGCCATAAACTTTCCTTGGGAGAGCCGCCCACCATTCATCTGTGTCGATCAACGTGAGATCCCCTGCTGTGCGGGCTGGAAGTTGAAACCGCTGATTCAACCTGTGGACGGTTTTCACGCTCTTGCCAAGGCACTTCGCAAGCGACTCGGCCGAAATTCTCTGGCCGACAGGAACAAATCCATTGGGGAACTCGCCATTTTCACTTGACGCACCTTCATCGGACACCCTATCTTTCATGGTGTTGAGCCTCTCCAATATGCTATCAGGAAGGATCATCAATCGCTGGCTCTGGGTTGCCGTCCGGAGCCAGCAATATGAGCGGAACCAATCTGCTCACTAATGTTAATTCACGAGAAGCCCATCGAGTCTTGCCGGACACGATGGGCTTTCTTTATTGGCTTCTCCGTCCGCGGGATCAGGACCAGCAGTCCAGTGAGACATCGAAGAGCCTGTGAGATTCACGGCAAGAATGAAGTCGAAGGCCGGTTGCCCATGCGACCGGCTTTTTCATGCGCTCGTGATCGCTCGGAGTGGCCTGTCCTCTGCAGGCAAAAAGAAAACGCCTGTTTCCAGCCGGGTCCAGCGGCCAAAAACAGGCGTAAAAATCCGAGCGTGTGCCCGGTGAATCAAATTGTCAGAGGTCGCCGTCCCTGGACCGAACAGGCGTCCTTATTGGTTAGTGTAGTGATGATAGCAATGATGTCAATGCTGTTGCTTGCTGGTTGCGTTTTCACAAAACTGCGGGTATGGCCGGACCCCAGGTAAACATTCGATGTTCTGATTCCCAGTACGCTTCTTGGAAGCACGCCGCTGAAAGCGATGAGCGTGAGCTTGTGGACTGGGCAAGGCGAACCTTGGACATCGTCGCGGACTCTGGATTGACCATCGTCCAGCTTCGTGACTTGCTCTCCGATGCGGAGAAGTCGAAGAAGAAGTGAGCCCTGCCTCACACTTCGATGCCGGCGATGTAGACGTCGACCGACTTCCTGCAGATGCTGACTCGGCCTGTGATCGGATCCTTCCCCTTCCGAAGAACGCCTCGATGAATGAGGCGATCAAGAGTGTCTCGGCTGACGCCGAGTTTTTCGCAGGCTTCCGGAACCGTCGTTAACCCTTCGCACCCGAACTTGTAGCCGTGCATCCGGTCCGCGTCGCCCATGGATTTGCTCTCCGCTGAAAGGTCGTAACAAGAACTTCAGCGATCATATTCAGAGTGGAGCTACCGCGGGGAAGCGAAATCTGCCGCGATTGATGCAAAAGCTGACGCATGAAAGTGCAGGCAGCTGGAAGTAGAAAGGGCCAGCTCGAATGCCAATGGAACGAGTGCGACCAGATTCGCCGATCTCAAAACGTGAATTTCACATCCGCCTGAGAGAGTGGCTGAGCGGAACCGATGCGTCCGCGATCAGCGGCTAGGACGTCAAGTGTTCTGCTGTCACAAGCACGCCACTGTGGATCTAGATTTTCAATTTTTAGTTCGACCCGGGAAGGCACCACGGAAGACGAAAAATCGCCCGTAGTTCGAATTCCCTCTCCGCAGTCCCGTAATCTGTTAGGTGGGCTGTGGATTCTCTGGGGGCTTCAAAAGGTCTTCAAATTGATCTGAATTCCTATCCCCATCCTTGATCATGGCATTTGATGTATCAAGTCGAGTTTGCTCTGCTTTTCCGAAGCCTTCAGCCGTGGCGAATGTTGTGACCTCTTTCAGACGCGATTTCCACCATCTTGTACGAAGCACGTCTACAGCGATCAGCACCAAAAATAGAGCTGTCCCAGCAAAGTACACACCATAGGACTGGTGGGTCTTAAACGAAGGTCGATGCTCCGAAAGCTGAAGCTCCCTATGAACCTTCGAATGAGGTGTTATTTGCACCGGCGGCCACTCCGCGGCATAACACTCCAAATCGACCCAGAAAAAGCGACCTGCTTGCAGCAGATTGTTAATCGCAGTGATTGTATAGCAGCAACAGTCTGAATTGACCTTGAAATTTATGTCGCCGTGGCTTGACGCTTTCACGCGAACAGGGAGGGTTGAGACGCCTTCCGGGCACTCCCCTTGTACTTCCAATTTTAATGAAATATCGTTGAGATCCGGAGGCCCCAGATTTACTACATAATACCTTCGGAATCCTGGGGCGGCGATGTTTCCTTCTCGCACAACGGGCGGGCGCTCAACCTCACACCAAACCTGAACCTCTGACGATTTTGAGTCCAGAAAAGCTATGACAACGAAAACAACGGCGCAAACTGTGGTGACAGCTTTCACCCCATGCTCGAGCAGCAGGCTGAAAAAGCTTGCCCCGTCGTTCTTGCCCTGATTCGGCCCTGGCACCGTGAGTGTTACTCCACTGGATGACACTTGCCCCAAATGTCATCAAAAAAACGCTTCAGCTCACTTCCTGAGGATGGGTCATTGAAGCAGATTCTTGCGGGAACTTCGGGGTAGAAGTCTGAAAAAGACTCAGCAGGAACGAATTCGTGCGGAGCTTCAAACCGGTATGCCGCCTCTCCCACTAAAAGGAAATGCGGAATCTCATTGGCCTTCTCTACAGTCTTCGAGACCCTCAACTCAGCGTTTGACTTGAACTGATCACATAACATGGCCAGCTTAGAAGTGCGCTTTGAGGGAGTCGCTGACCAAGCAAGTACTTTTAGAATCCCGCCCTTTTCAAGAAAGGTCCGAAATTCTTCATACGCACCGTTTCCGTAAACATGCTCGGGGCAAGTCCCGGTGAGGATTCGCACAGTTGAAGAAGAGCCCGTTGACTGGCGTTCTTGGAGTGAGTTTGCATGTCGCATCAGTTCCGTCACCGCCAATTCGCAGTGCCACGGATACAAATTCGAAACGGGTTCACTGCTTTGTTTGGCACGGGCAAACTGAAGAATCTGCTTGTACTGATTCTTCAAAGCTGTTGTGGCCCTTTGTTTCATCGTAGCCTCAAAAAAAGCTGAGTTTTGAGTCCGATCAGTTTATCGCTTTATCGAACACCTAAACGTCGGCACTGATCCCTATACAGAGAACTCCAGAGAATCCATCGAACAGAACCGACACAATCCGGCCAAACAGGACATTTGATCCATCTGGCAAGTTCAACCTAGTCAGCTGGCCTGTTCGGTGCCACTGGTTCGGGACTGTAGCCGGCAAGGATGAAAGCATCTTTCATTCCATTCCCTCCTAAGCCCTCCCGAGCCGAACGAAACTCCACTCGCAAGGAGACTTTTCGCTGATTTCTGGTAGAAATTCAACCAAGTTGACCCACGAACCGCCACTCAGGGCGAGAGTTTTTACCGCGATCAGGACAAACCTCCAATAGATCATGCTCGGTTGCACAGATGTTCCGGTCGGGACGTTAGCTTCAGCTTTCGGTCATGTCCTCAGGACGTACCCGATAGTCGACAATCGCAAAAGAGACGCAAACCAGACCACGAAAACAACTTGCGAGTCAAAAGACATCGCAAATCTGGGCGGCGTCAGCCAAATTCAAGCCTATATTTCAGCCCCTACTCATACGATGGAAGCGAGTCTGCCCACGACCGGTTGGGGGCCTCTTCCACTTTCCGGAACGGCAGTTCTTATCTCTTGAATCAGACTCGATCCACTGGGCTTTCTTCCGATTGTCCCCTGGCGATTTCCTCAAGCAGATCCCGCAACGTCTCCAGCGGAATCTCCTCTTCTCCCTCCCGCTGCTCGCTTCTCGCCTCGTACCCTTCAACCGCCCGAGCGACAGCTTCGGCCTGATTCGCGGACATTCCCCGTAGCTTCGCCTGTTCGTCGGCTCCGATGGACGTGAGTGAGCCTTCCAGGGGTTGCCAGCGGGTGACGACGTTCACCGGACCGGTGAATGAGCGACCGCGGATCTCTCTGGTCTCGCCGGCCGGAATGTAGGTTTTCTGGTGGATGCGGTAGCCGACGGACACATCGGTCACGTGACCTTCCTGAACCAGCACAAACTCCGTTTCGTGGACGCTGGAGAACATGAGACGGCCGACGACGACATTCCCTTCCGTCCGCAGCTGGCGAATGCTCCCCAACACCGTCTCAATGGAGTACCACCGGTGATTGTCCAGGAGCGGCATCTGCTTCGGCAGGATGACGCCCTCGGTCAGCAGCACTTCCGGGACAACTTCACGACGTTCCCAGTCGTACGCGGGGACCGGGTTTTCCGTGGAGAGCGTGGCGTCGACACTGCGGGCGTTCGCGTCCACGGTTCTCAAACTGAGCGATCGTGTCTGGAATTCCATCCCGGCCAGCGTGTCCTTCCGGTTTGAGGACTTCGGGTCGATCTCTGGCCGTCGTGGCTGAGCCTGCTTCAGTGGAATCGGGGACATGTCTCAGGTTCTCTTTCTTCACGGGTGCCGTGATGCTGGGGCGTCCGCTCGGCCGTCAGACGTTGCCGCGGAATCGTCGATCCTGCAGGGAGAGCGGTGACATTTTCGCCGGCCGGTTCGACTGAATGGCCGCGGTCTGTTGCTGCATTGCCTGCAGATCCTTCTGGTGATCGCTGGCGGATTGCGACCGCAGCTGCCGGAGTTCCTGGAGCATCGGTTCCATGGCCTTTGTCATCGCCGCAGTGAGGGCCGTTTCGAGTCCTCGGGGATCCATCGTGCTGGAAACTCCCATGTCCCGGACTGTCCCTTCGTAGGATCCGCGTTCGTTGACAGGGGGAAGATCTTCGAAGCCCGGCCGGCTGAGCGTTTCGTCTGGACCGATCCGGAATTTCGTCGGGGGTGATCCGTTCTTACTGCGTTCGAGATCGATCTGCTGTTTGAGCTCTTCCATCTCCTTCATCTGCTTGTCGAAGAACTCGTGAGCGGCCTTGTCATCCGGCTTCAGCAGCTCGCGGCTCCATTTGAAGGAATCGAAGATCACGTCCTCGGGATTCTGAGAGCCGACCATCTCTCCGACCATGTTGTTGAACCACATTCCCTGTTCGGCGGTCCAGTCGATCCCCTTCAGGTCAACGTTCTTCAGGGTGTCAGCTGCAATTGATCTCATCTGGGCAAGCCGGCCTTTGATGGGGCCCATCTCCAGGTGATACTGCTCGACGTTCGTTTTCGCCTTCTGGTCAGCCGTGGCAATCGATCCCGCGGCCGTCCCTTCCCCTTGAACCTGTCGCCGGTTCTGCAGGAAGAAATCCCGGTTCGTGGCATCATTTGACGGGTGAAGGGACGGAACCTGCTCTTCGACTTTGCGGATTTCAGTCTGCCACTTCTCATCATTGCGGAGCAGACTGCGAATTGCCGGTCCGGCCTTGGCTTCGCCGGGATTGTTCAGGATGAATGCCTCTCGAAGCAGTTCATGCTCTGGTGCCTGCAGGAAGCCGATGCGGGATTCATCCTTCGGCATCGCATGGAACTGATCGAATTGAGCCTTCAGTTCCTTGTTCTTCTTCTGCTCACTTGTGAGGTGGAACTTGTCGCCCAGGTTGTTGAAGAAGTTGACGACAGCTGAGGAACTGGTCTGCCCGGTCTTGTCCCCCATGATGTTGCCGATGGCCGCGAAATATTCCATTCCGCGTTCGAGACTCATTCCGAGTTCTTTCCCGGCGGAGAGTGGAGAGATGGCCTGTCCGCCGGTGCCTTCGACGGATTCGATCCGTGAGGCCAGCTGAGCCTGCTTCAGGAATCCCTGAATCGCCTTCGGATCCTGAGACTCACCGAATTTCGCGATGTCACCCGTCGCGGATGCCAGAACGGACGCCTGCTGCACATTCTTGACCAGTGACAGAGAATCGATCGAGGCCTGCACGGCCCATTGGTTGGTACGGTCCCCTTTGGCGGAGAATGCCCCTCCCAGGACGGACGCCGCATCTTTCACGGACACGCCACTCTTCTCGGCAATCTCACGAACAGCTGCGTCCAGACCTTCCCATCCGAGACTTTCATCCGGATCGAAGTTCATTCGCAGGTCTTCCATCGTCTCCTGGAAGCTGGCTGAGGCATCGCGGGCCTTGCCCTGCAGGGCGAGCCACTTTTCATACTCGGCGACGATGGCGGAAATCATCTTGTGGATCGAGAACAGGCCAGCAAGGACAGCCGCCCCTTTCTGGACCATCCCATCAAGTGTCGCTTCGCTGACGTCACCCAGTTTTTTCGTTTCGCTGCTGAGATCTTCTGTCGCAACCGTCAGCTTCTTCGTGGAACTGGCTGAATCATTCAGCTTCTTCAGCTCGGCATCCTTGAGCCGATTGAACTGCTCCTGCGTGATGTTGCCCTGCTGGAGAGCAGTCTTCCACTCTTTCAGCTTCTCGACGTACTTCTGAGCGGGAGACTGAACTTTCTTTAGGTCGGTATCGAGCCGGCGGAGTCGCTCCTCTTCGGCTTTTCGGAGTTCTTCGATTCGGGCGAGTGCTTCCTTGTCCCGTTTCTTCTGCTCTTCAGCGGCAGCTTTGGCGGCTTCATCTTCCCGGGCCTTGGCCGCGATCGCCTCCTCGATGGCAGCTTTACGGGCCTTGTACTCGGCAGTATTCTCCCGCTCTTTTTGCGTCACAGCAGCGATGACAGCCTGCTGTTTCGTGATCTCGCGATTCAGAACCTCGAGACTGATCTTCTCCTGACGGTAGAGATCCTCGGCCTCTTTGATCTTCCGATTCGCCCGCTCCTGAGCGGTCTCATTGTCCCTGATCAGCTTCGCAGCTTCGGCGAGTCGCTTCCGCTCTTCGGCAGCGGCCTGACGTGATGTCTTGACGGTACCCTCTGTCGATTTGCTGATCTTGTCATTACCGGCAACGATCCGCTCCTGAGCCTTTTCCAGGCTGGAGGAATCGCCGACAAAAACAACTTCATTGTCCGCCATCACTCACCCCCGAAGTTTCGCGTTGCGGGTAATCAATTGGTCGACTTCCTTCTCCGTTAGGACGGAAGCCAACGTGATCAGGCACTGGCCGATGAACCGCTGCTGCGACGGTTCCAGAGTGACCGGCCCCTGGGCGTCGTGGAATGTGGCTCCGAGACTGACCACCGCGTCCACCTGTTCGCCCAGGAAGTCTGTCAGCACCTCCTGCCGTCCTGCGAGCTGATCCAGTCTCTGCCGCAGTCGCAGGTTTGTTTCGTGGAGCTCTCGTCTCGAGCTGTCATCCATCACGCCACCCGCTTTGAAGTGAAAGAAAAAAAGGCGTGCCCCCGAATTGAGAAAAAGGGACACGCCTCGCCTGCAAACGATGCAGGGCGGGATTACTCAGCTTCTCCGGTATGTTTCTGCATCCCCCGCCAGTCGAGGGCTTTGGTTCCGAAGGTCTGCAGAATGATGTGTTCCTGCGAGAGCTTCTTCGGATTCAGGATCATGCGAGTTTTCGGCTGCTCCTGACCCTGCAGGAAGGTCACTTCAACCGTCTCGCAGCGGGTCGGTTCAGCGAAGAGGTAGAACGCCTTCGTGCTGTTCGCGTCGAGCAGCGGCTCCATCACCGGGATCAGACGGGAGTTCGGGTTGTACACTCCCGCGTGAACCGCATTCGGATCTGAGATCGAGCGAATCAGCTGCAGCATCACGGTTTCCAGTGCGGACGGAAACACGAGATAGCGGCCCTGCAGGTTCAGGATATCCGGGCCTTCCTGTCCCTCAGGCGTGTTCGAACCCCGCATTTGAGCCATCTGGCTTTTGAGGTCCTGCACGGCCGACGTGTAATTGCTGACCGTGCCTGTCTTCAGATTGGAACGCCAGCGGGATCCGGTCGGAGTGGTGAACAATCGCTGACCGTCCCGCATCGTCGGATTCTTGAGAACGTGAGCCCAGACGACGGCGTTGACGGTTCGGGCGGCGGCATCCCCCAGCTTCATCGGCGTGCGGGTGAGGACGTCCCGGTCATCGTTTACCAGAAGTTGGTAGTTGTAATCGATGGCCAGACTGCGGCACTCGACGGCATAGACTTCTTCTTCATTGGAAAAGCTGGCTCGATCCGGGTCCTTCGAGTCATTCCAGACCGGCAGGTTCGGGACGGCTCCCAGTTGCACCCGATGAATGTCTTTGAAGTCCGCGACAGACGGACCCTGTCGCATCGGTCCCCGCCACGTGGAAGGGAATTCGACATAGCCGAGCATCATCGACTTGTTCACGGCATCCTGAGTGAGGATGGAAAACGAGCTGGTTCCGTGATAGCTGCCGTCGGAACGCATTCCGATCTGGTCACCGAATCCCAGAGCCGCCATCGCGATTTCTTCATGAGACCGGCCGCTGATCTCGACGCCGTCCATCCGCAAACATTCCTTTGCCAGGTCAATCATCCGGGCGTGACGGAACAGATCGGCATCCGGAGACCGCTCCGACTGCGGAAACAGCTTCCGTCGGGTCGCTTCCGCCTGAGTCGGGGCCGGAGCAGTGTCCTGCGAATAGATGTCGTCGCCGAAACTCTGCAGTGCAAAGGCAGTCCGCACGGCCGCGAGATGCTTGTCCCGCTGGGCAGGACCGAAACTGAGCGTGGAAGAGGACATCGAGGGAACTTCTCTGTTTGGATTCGTGAATGAGTGGTCGTGATGCAGTCGGGACACTCCGACCGTCAGGGAATCAGAAGCCGCGAACGGTCTACGGCTGCAGCTGGAGTTGCTGGATCTCGCCTGTCCGCTGGTGGAGCAACTCGAGCTTCGAGTTCAGTTCCGTCTTTTCGGAGCGGAGCTTGTCGGCCTGAGCTTTCAGCCGACGGTAGTCGTCGGAATCCTTCTCGACGTTCGCCATCGCGAAGGAGGTGAGCTGATAAAGATCGTTTTCAAGCCGTTGGAGCCGCTCCTGGATAGGAGCGATCTCTTCGCGAGCATTCTGGACAATCTGGTCATCCAGCTCGCGTGGAGCCGTCGACATCAACTTGGCCCGAGCATCAGCACAGGCCGACAGCTGAGACCGAATCGTTTCGTCCTGTTTTCCCAGGTCGAACAGTTTTTGTTCATGCTGCTTTCGGAACTCGAGGAACCGATCCCGCTCGTCCTGAATTGCCTTCGCGAGCTTCTCAGCCTTCTTCCGCAGATCGGGCTCCTGGTCCAACATTGCCCGCCACTCCCGGCGGTTCAGCAGGCGAGTGACGTCTCGCTCCAGGTCCTCGGGAGTTCGTGCCGCATCGCTGAGGATCGGCATCGTCTCATCGATCGTAGGAACTTCCCCATCGGCGACGGCAACAACCAGCTTCTGATAAAGCTGCTCTGCGGTCTGAGCCTCGGCCGATTTCTGCCGGCGAATGCTGCTAAAAAAGTCAGCTAAGGATTTCAATGTTCACTCCTGCTAATTCCAATTCGAGCGATCTCCGGTGTTCTCGCTCTTATCATTACCACACGAATTGGAATTGGAAACAGGGTCGATCCCTGGGAGCTCATTTAGCCTTAGAAACATTCGGATAACCGAATCGAGAGTCCCGACAACTTCACGGGACTGAACCGTGTCGAAGATTGCATGGCAATGACAGCACTTCCGCCGTCGACGAATGCTCTTGATATGCCGACGTGTGTACGAAACGTCTGTCCGATCATGGCCGCACACTGGGCAGTGGATCTCACTCGTGATCGCCATCGTTCACCTCCATTCGCCCTTTGCTCCATATTCCCTCCGGCCAGGTGAAACCGTCCCGCTGGTCCGTCTCATCCGCAGAGGGTCCGCCGGATCGTGACGCCCAGCGTTTGCGAATATCCCAGTCTGCCCGAATCGCCGCACACTCAGCCGCGATCTCTTCCGGAGTGGGATCTGGTGCGGTTTGAACCCCGCATGACGTCGTCCGACACGACGACACCGACTGACCAGGGACGTCGCCAGCGGACGGCGTGACAGGGGTTTCCGTAACCTCTTCAGTGGATTGGTCGGAGATCATGTCAATACTCAAAACGGAAAGATTTTCACGACGACGACGACACTGGTTTTTGATTTCTTACCGACAAAAAATTCCGCGATGCTAAGCACCGCGGGCGAGCCCCACGCCTCGGAAGGACCCGCGATTTCCCCCCGGATCCACCCCCGCTTTCCGCCGATTTCTCGCGACTGGCATCGGTCTTGCATGCGGGCGTGCTTAGCTGAGCTCCCTCGCTTCAATCGCCCCGCTCCCTCTGTTCCGGGTGTTCCGTGTTCCGGGTGGAATTTTGAGTCGCTCTCACTCTGTAATAATGATGTCTCTGTGCTTTCTTTATGTTCCATTATTGATCTTCCAGACTGTTAATGCTCTGACATATCCATTACCCGGAACACTCAGAACACTTGTTGCAATGTGTTACTGAATTACCACTTAGGGTGTTCCGGGTAAAAGTGCATTGCCCAGAACAAACCTAGAACACCCGGAACAGAATCAAGGTAGGACTTCCTCTGCCGATTCCGCTTCCGATGGACCTTCGCAGATTCCTTCGTAGCAGTATGCCAGGCCGTCCTCGACTCGCTTTCGTTTAGAGACGGTGCCTGGAAACGTCCGCTTGATCTCTTTTCCAAAGTTCGCCTCATGCAGAGGCTGTGTTCCAGATCTCAAGCACTCATTTCGGTAGGCTTGATAGACGTCCTTCGTGACGACATATCCGGCAGGCTCTTCGCGGTAGTTCCTCAGCAGGAACGCTCGGGCCGGGTTGCTCTCTCTCCGATACGACTCAATCAGCCCCTGGCAGCGTGCCGGGTTCGTGAAGCCCATGACTCGGAGTCGCTTCAGTCCCTCGATCGCCCAGTTCAGAATCCCCGGCATTTCGCCTTGCTGAACCCACCATTCCGCTTTATCCATTCCTCGGACCCGTTCGGCTTCCGGAATCACGCGGTCGAAGGGAATCAGAATCAGGCGTCGCCAGAGACCCGAACTGCGGTCCGTGAACCGCGGCAGGTTGTTCATCGCGAAGATGAGCCGGGCCGTCGGCGTGGCATCGAAGATCGGCTTTCCCTTTTCTTCGAAGGGAACGGGATCTCCTGATGTCAGAGCCTTCAGCTTCCCTTCCGCGACTTTGTTGATCTCCTCGGTTTCAGCTGAAATGTTCGCCAGCTTCCCGAGTGTCCGATACAGATGAAAACGCGAGCCAAGATCTTCCAGGCTGACACTGGAGACGTTCAGATAGCCCAGCATGGCCTGCAGAGCCGCACAGGTTGTAGATTTCCCGGTCCCGCCCTCACCGTAGAGGATGGCAAACTTCTGTTGATGCGTGCCTTTCGCCAGCAGATATCCGAACCATTCCTGAAGCAGGCAGGTCAGGTCGAAGTCACCATCGAGGCTCTTGCACAGGACGTCGAACCAGAGGGGACATTCCGCATCAGGATTGAACTCATACGGAAGGCAGACCGGAGAGAACCAGTTGGGCGAATGAGGAATGAGGACATTCTTCTCGCCGGCCAAGACTCGAGACAGGTCCAGAATCCCATTCTTCATGGCGATGAACTCGCCGGTCCGGGGAGACTCGCAGATCCAGGACGATGGTTCAGTAATCGAGGGAACCAGAGTCCGGGCCTTCAGACACTGCATCACGCTCGCCAGCCGATTCATGGACATGCTGCCGGTCATCTCGTCAATGTGTGAGGTCAGCAGGCAGCGAAGATCCTCGTCTTCCACGGGCCGGTAATGAGTGCCGACATATTCGAAGAATGATTTCCGGTGGTATGCGAGCGTTGGCCGTTCAGGGTGGCCGTGATACAAGGCGATGAAGGAATCTGCGATCTCCATCGACGTCGGGCCATCGTCACCTTCTGCAGCTGCGGAAGGAGCGTCGCCTTTCGGCTGCTTTTCATCCGCCGCCGACAATGCCTCCTCAATCGGTTTCGCTTTGTCGATTGCTTGCTGGATCTGTTCCTTCGTCCCGCCGGAATTGAGGAAGTCGATGATGTCGCCTGCCGGTGGAAGGCCAGGCAGAATTGCCACTCGAACCGATGCCGCCCCAATTCGCATCAGTGAATCTGTTGTGATCCGTGCGTGCTCTCTTCCAGGCTTGTCGTTATCCGGAAGAATGACGACATCACGGCCCTTCAGGAATTCAGAATGCTTGTCTGTCCATTTCCCCCCACCGCCAGCGTTGCAGGTGGACACGTAGCCAAGTTCGGCCGCCGCGTCACATGCCTTCTCACCCTCGACGATCAGGACAACTCCCCTGGAGAGCCAGAGATGTTCGAGCCGATATGGAACGACTCGGACCCCTTTCATTGCCCCCTTTTCGCGAATCCACCCTCCTTTCCCGTCAGGTGGTTGCTGAGAGAATTTTTTTGCTGGCTTCCCGTTGGACGCAAGTTTTCCCAGATCCTCGCGGATGACTCGGAAGATTGGATCACCAAACTCGTCGCGATAGATCCACTCGCCTGCGATTCGGAAACTGGTCCCGGTTGTGTCGGGCTTAAACGTCCAATGAAGGGTTACTCCGATTCTGTGACAGAGGACGGCAAATTGTTCACGGCTCTTGAATTTGCAGACATGGCAGTACGCGATGATTCCCTTTTCGCCGATGCACGTTTCAAGTGAAGGATTCGTGTCATCGTGACATGGACAGCAAGCCTTAAAGCTGCCGTTTCCTTGTTCGCGAACCTCTCCGAACCGGCGGAGCTGTTCGAGCCAAAAGGAAAACTTCTCTTCGATGGAAGTCGACGGCGGAGGTATCATTGAGATCATCGGCCGCCCCCTGCTGGCTTCAGCCAGGGCCAGTCACCGACGATTGCCAGGTGGATCTGCCGCTTCTTGATGACGCCGCAGTGGGACAGGCGTTGAAACGTCTCGCGGTATCCAGGTTCCTCGTGAACGTGAAGTTCAAAAGGTCGCTTCCGATTGCGTGACGGCGGACACCACGGACACGGTACGATCACATGGAAATTGTCTCCCGCCCGGTAGGCCGCGACGATTGGGATTCCGTCGAGCTCTCCGAGAAGCATCGGTTTCGGATACCAGTGCCGGCAGGCAAGCAGCGTGAACTCCCGCCGATCAAATCGCAGCGGGCTCTCAGGCGGGCTGCCAATAAACGTTGCTGACATTTTCCATCCCTACAAAGAACGGGATGGACTCCGGACGCAGAAGGTGTATGATTCGAAAACGCCGACCAAAGCGTTATTGACTCACGCGACCGTGACCGGAGACCATCCTGTCACGGTTTTTTCTATAGAAGGCCAGCAGCAATCAGGTCAGCGTCAGAGGCGTTGTCCGACTCTTCATGCTCGCCCAATGCTGCCGCGGTCTGATCGGCGATAAACTGGTCGAATGCTTCCGGCGTGGTCTGCCAGCATCCGCCGTGGAAGACGGCCTGCAGTTTGACCTTCTGTCCGCGTACTCCCTTTTTGGTCCATCGCCACACCGTTGGAGGCGATGGCCTCCGGCCTGTCTTGCGAAAAGCAACGGTTGCTACAGGCTCAATTTTGCCCTCAAGGGCTGTCGGAAGATGTGCAGTGGTCATGAAAGTCCCCTTTTCTCAATGTTTTGGCGTGAATGCCTTTGATTGAGAAAAGAGTAGGGATCGTCAGTGTTCGCCTGATGTCTGTTCAGTGTCCTTTTCAGACACCGCCGACTTCACCACAACAACGCGGCTGCTCGCCACATCGGAGCAGGTGAGAGGTATGCTGTGCTCTCGAAAGAAGTTGCGGATGTCGCGAGCCGCCTCTTTTACGGGTGAACCTTCGCAAGAATAGTTTCTGTCCCTCCAGACAAATTCACTCATCTCATCGCTGTATCTGGCGAGCCGCCCCGGCTGCTTCCAAAGAAAATCGAGCAATCTCCAAGGTGTCGGTTCAAGCCCGCGAAATGTGCCACCGTTCCAGACAAATTCCCCAGGCAATGAGGGACCGTTTTCTGAGACCAGAATTCCAGCCAGGTCTGCCGTGATCCTGTCGAGCAAAGAGGCCTTTTCCCGCTTCAGCGGGATGCGAAATGCTTTGATCGATTCGCCGAGTTCCTGGAAATGACAGATTCCATCCACTTCGGAGTCAGGGCCAAGTCCGACTTCTGATTCCAGTCCATCGTTTATCTCGATCAACCATCTAAAATCTGTCCAGAAACGAACGATGCACTCCAAGATGAGTCCGTGAAAGTTTGAGTCTTCATAAATCTCGCCCTTGTATTCATGACATCGGACTAAACCAGCATCTCCGCCTCCAGCCACAATCAGTTGATATTCCAACTGATCACAGTCCGATTTGATCCTTTCTATGGACGTCTCTCCAGGGGCGAACTCTTTCAGTTCACCTGCAGTCACCCGCACCTGAAGACCAAGCTGAGCGTCGAAATTCCATTTCCTTGATGCTGATATCGTGACATTGTAAAGCTCTTCAAAGCTGTTGAAGAACTCTCTGAGACGTCCGACATCCCACCCAGCCGGCAATCCTAAAGCCATGTGTCCCTCGCTTTCCTTGCTGCTGAAAAAAGGCAGGGGCGAGAGCGGCCGCAAGGGCAAAGAAGCCGCTCACAGTCCGGGTAGCTACTCCCGAACTGGCCCCGCCGTGATTCAAAGTTTACCCGATTCGGGCGACGACAACACGGGCCGCGTCTAAGTCTCGCTCAGCATAGATCTCGGACGTGACGGCTGATGAATGCCCGAGCGTCACGCGGGCGGCTTCGATGCCGAATTCCCGCCGGGCTCGAGTCGCGAAGTTGTGCCGAAGCTGGTTCGGACTCCAGCAGTGTTCGGCTCGCCACCGAGATGCTGACTCTGACAGCGATGCTCTCAAATCGGAACTTTGCTTCTCCGACAGATTCTTCTGTCGACTCATGTGGCGTCGGATGTCTCTCCACTCAGCCGGCATCTCGAATGCGAACTCACACCCGCGGCGGATTGCGTTTGTGTAATTGTCACGCCGGAATGGATGGCTCCCATCGGACGATGGGGAGAACAGGTATGCTCCCATCTCCGGCCGCAGGAAAGGTTTCAAGACGGCCTGGCCTTGCTGTCCGATCAGGATGACTCGGTCTTTCCCGTGGTGCTCGGTTTTGTGTGACTCGGGACGATATTCCCAGATTGGACCGGAAGTGTTCAGGTCGCATCCTCGCATGATCAGGACTTCACCCGGTCTCATTCCCGTCCACCGCTGCAGGTCAATCATGGCCCAGATCTCCGAACGGACATGAGGACGAATCGCATCGACTGCGGCATCGGGAACCGGTTTGACTGCTGGAGGTTCCTTGGCTTTCGTGCGGCCTTTCTTGACCCAGCCGATCCCGCGTGTCAGCACGGCCTGGATGTTCGGCATTCCGGTGACGAGTTCCTCTTCCAGTGCCCAGCGGTACATCCGTTTGACCACGGAAATCAGATCGTTGATGTACTTGCGGGAGTGGCCTTGCTTGATGAGGGCATCCCGGAAGCGAATGAGCCGTTTCGGACCCAGTTCCACTGCCAGCAGGTCACGGCACTCAGCGTTGAGATACTTCAGAGCGTTGCGGATGATGTGCAGGTGTCCGGAGGGCTGCCCATTCTTCACGTAGTAGGATTTGGCGTGCTTCCAATAGAAGACCGTCAGCTGACGGACTTTCAGCTCATGAGGAGCATTGGTCTGTCGTGACTGCCAGTCGGCAATCTTCTCAGCGTAGAGACGATGAGACTCCGGGGAGCCGTAGACGCCCAGATAGTGGCGTTTCCCCTCGAGCTTCACGTAAGCCTGCTGAGTCGCTCGGTGAAGACAGTATTTCGGTACACGCTTGGGCATTTGCAGCGTCTCTCCCGTTTCGGGGGTAGGTCCGGGGTAGTCGGACGTGCTGCACTGCCAAGGGCAGGTAACCGTAAAGTGCGATTCAGCAATGGTTTAGGAAATCGGGATGACAGGATTCGAACCTGCGGCCTCTACGTCCCGAACGTAGCGCTCTAGCCAAGCTGAGCTACATCCCGTGGTTTGACGCGTCTGCGATCAGTCGGATGGGGTGCTGTCGGGGGCAGCGATGGGTCTGATCATTGGAAGTCTGTGGAGCGGGGGTTCAAGTAGCGTGTTTCGCCCATGAACGGGGACCGCAGGTCACAGGTTTCGTCGCGAGATATGCTATCGCCTTCACGGACGAAATCAAGGTTTCTTCGAGCCGCAGGCCTGTTCGAATGCATGCGCGAAGTACGCGGCTCATTCGATGAAAGTTTCATATACGCGGGGCCAGAACTGCCGGGTCGAAAAGGTGGAGTGGTCTCGCGGCACTTGAGCATGATGGCAAATGCGATCGAGACAAATGTCAGTGCTTCGGCCGGGGCAGGGAGGCGGCGTGCGGAAGTGATTATGCTCGGTTCCGCGGGGGAGAGACACGGAGGGCCAGAGAGAAGTTCGCGCGTTGCTGTCGGGGGACCGATGGATCGGGTGTCAGCAGGCTGTGGTCAAAAGAGAAGGGACGTCTGACTTTGGCAGACGTCCCTGGTAATTCATTACTCTTCTTCGCCGCTGTCGTCGAGGTCGTCGACATCATCTTCTTCGTCGTCGTCACCAGCGACGTCTTCGTCGATGATCTCTTCATCGTCTCCGGCGGTCAGGACCAGTTCCTTGGCCGGGACGGCGGATTCGTTCAGCGATTCTTTGATCGGCTGAATGAAGTACAGCTTCTTGCTCTTGGATCGCAGCAGAGCGAGCTTTTCTTCGGCTTTGTCTTTTTCGTCGTAGGCGAAGCGGCCTTCTTCCTTCAGCGTGCCGCTGAAGACGCCCCACATCAAGCGTTTCCGCTCAGGAGCTTTGGTCTTTCGCTTCCGCGCAGGGACTTTGCGGCTGCCCTTCTTCGCAGAGGCCTCTTTCTTGACCTTCCCTTGTTTCTCTGCCGCTTCAAATTCCCGACGTTTGTCCAGAAGACGCTTAGAGGCCATTCCCGTTCCTTGCACGATCACGCGAAATAACGCAGCGGACTGAGAATCCCTGCGAGCACCGTTTCTCGAAGCAGAGGATTTTCGCAAGTCAGGCCCTCGCTGTCAAATGCGTGGACTCTGACTGGTGGTTTCGGCGGGTGATTTCTTCAGGAAGTCTGCATGGGATTGGCGGAGTTTCGCCCAATTTCGACAGTCTGGAAGGAAGAATCGAAACCTCGGACGGAGATCCCCGGAACCGGTGAACAGTCGCCGCGAGGAGGTGCTGCAAATCGGAAAATGATTTAAACTTGAGCCCTCGAACTCCCATAAAGCTCTGGAAGTGCGTTTCCTAGTGCCTCCGAAATCGATTCAAACTGCTCCCTCCCGATTGCCGCAGGCCATTGGCTGTCTGCTGCTGCAGGTGGCTGCGCTGACGCTATTCCTGCTGTTCTGCGGAGAAAACGAACTGATTGCCGGAGCATTTTTCAGTGCGGAGGCATGGCGGTCGGCGGTTTCGATGATAGGAGGAGAATTGGTTCATCGCCCGGAAGGGGTGCTGGTCACCTTACCACTGGGGGGAATGATTTTTCTTTCGCTGGGAATCTCGCTGCTGATTCAGGCGATTCCTGCCCTGCTCGGCAGGTTGACGGGAAAACGCGATTCACGCGACCTGGCAGTCCGGGTGATCGCCCAGACGAAATGGTTTGCTCCACTGGGGATCTGGAGTCTGCTCTGGATTATCAACATGCTACTGCCGGGCATGGTGTTCACGCTTTGGTTGATGCGGTCCGTGCAGATGGCGCTTGCCGTCTCGATGGCAGGTTGGCTGTGGGAATCAACTCGATTTCTGCTGTCGGCTCTCCCTGATCAGAAAAGCTCGACGAACACCGCCAATCTCTCATCTCGCCCGATCCTGCGTCGCCCGGCGTTCTGGATCGCGTTCGGAATGCTGATCTATCTCGGGATGATGATTCCGATGAATTTCGGACTGTGGTTTAACCTGCAGATCCCGCATGGGGATTCCTCGATGTATGAGGAACACCTGTGGAATACGCTCCATGGGAAAGGTTTTCGCAGTTATCTGGATCAGGGGCTCTTTCTCGGTGAACACATTCAGGTCGTGCATCTGTTACTGCTCCCGATTTATGTCCTCTGGCCATCGCATCTTTGTCTTGAATTCTGCGGATCTCTGGCCCTCGCACTGGGAGCGATCCCGGTCTATTTCCTTGCGAAACGGAATACGGGGTCGGAACTGGCATCGACCTTCGTGTCACTTGCCTATCTGTTTGCGTTTCCCCTGCAGTATCTCGACATCGCGATCGATCTGAAGACATTCCGTCCGAGCGCCATCGGGATTCCTGTGATGCTGTGTGGCATTCTGGCGGCGGAGTCACGCCGTTGGGGCTGGATGGTGTTCTGCTTTGCGATCGCGCTATCGAGTCAGGAAGACTTTGCCATCGTGATTGCTCCCCTGGGACTCTGGCTGGCGGCGCGAGGCTGGACTGAGCGCCAGATGCAGGGAACGGCTTCCTCGAGTGATGGGTCTACCAGCATTCAGACGCGCGCCAGTCGTTTCGCTTCTCCGAACTGGCAGATCATCATCGGGTTCGGTGTGGCTGTCTTTGCGACGGTGTATGTCTTTGCGGTTGTGAAGCTGGCGATTCCCTGGTTTCGGTCGGGAGCGCCGGTGCACTATGTCAGTTACTTCGAGGCTTTCGGAAAGTCTCCTTTCGAAATCGTGCTGAACCTGCTGACCCGACCGGATCTTGTCTGGCGCGAGCTGGTGACTTCGGCCACGCTGGCGCTGCTGCTCGATTTGCTCATCCCTTATGGATGGCCTTATCGAGGATGGATTCGGCTTCTGGTTGGCCTTCCACTCTTCGTGCTGCTGGCGGCGAATCAGCTGACGCGAGAATTCCCAGGTCCGTTCCATCACTTTCATGCGCCGATTCTCCCGATCCTTGCATGGGCCGCGTGTGCGCATGCCGGGAATGGTGATCGATTTCGGTTGTGGAAATTGAAGTCGCAAGAGAAGGCAGCGACGGCGACGGTCCCGAGAGTGTCCGTTCAGAACGGGGAAGCTCAGAGCGTCTCTGTTCACCGGATGAATGAACGAGCCTTCTGGATTCTGTGCTGTGCGCTGACGACGGGACTGTTTTTCAGCATTACCCCACTTGGGATCAAATTCTGGGATCCGGGTAGCAGCTTCTACTGGAAGCTGCTTTATGTGCAGTCAGAACGTGCCCTGCAGTTCGAGAAAGTGATCGCAGCGATTCCCCCGACGGCTCGGGTGGCATCCACCGACTTCGTACATCCGCGATTCACTCACTTTGAACGGTCATACGATTACAGTCATTATCCTCGTCAGGTTGCTAATTACGAAGATAAGGTTCCCGACGATACTGAATATATTGTGATCGATTGCGGGCACCGCTATAGCGAGATTTCACGATTTGAAGAAACCCGCGAATACCAGAATCAGCGCGACCAGTGGGAAGAACTCCCTATTGATACAAAAGGTGCCTTCATCGTGTTGAAGCGGATCAAGTTTCCGGATGGAACGCCGGCTCAAAAGGAAACCAAATGACGGCGTCACATCAAAAGGGATCTGCTACGCCTCCTGCAGGGACGGGACCTTCGGAATGGTGGCGACTGCCAGTCTGGTTGCTGGCGGGATTCCTCGCGGCTGCCGTTCTCTCGGTGACTGCCTCGTTCGCCCCGGCGGAAATGAAGCGGTTATTGCTCTACTATGTCGTCTATGGCATCGCCTGCGGGGCAGTTCTACATTGGCTGTCGATCGAATTACGGCCCGGCACTCCGCGGCTGTTGCCATATTTCGCCGGAGTGATCTGTCTCGTGGGGGCACTTAATCTGGGGTTTCTTTCTTATCGTCACTTCGAGCAGGGGCGACAGAAACTCGCGCTGGAACGTCCGAAGGATGTGGAGATTCTGAAGACACTCCGGAGTGCTTCCGAACAGGATCCCGAGGTGTATGAACAGTACTCCCGGGAACTGAGACAGTTTTCACCTCGTTTCGATGATTATCTCCGACATCGGGTGTCGTCGCTGGGCGAGTGGAATCGACCGTGGCCCGAACTGTTCTGGGGATTTGAAGTACTGTTGTCAGCAATTGCGAGCGGCATCACACTCTTCCTGATGGGGCGACAGCCTCAACGGCAGATCCGATGAACCAACCTTATGTCAGGAATGGGACAGCATCTGGCAATCCCGCCTCGTGTGAGGCATCTCAAGTTGAAATTCAGGCAGACTCGTTTCGAAAGTTGAAGACGTCATGGGGATGATTTTTGGACTCGGGACAGACATCGTGGAGATCGTGCGCATCGGCGAAATGATTGAACGACATGGAGAGCTCTTTCTGCAGCGTGTGTATACTGAGAAGGAGATTCGGTACTGCCAGCGTCATAAAGAGGCCCTACAGCACTACGCCGGCCGCTGGGCTGCAAAAGAAGCGGTGATGAAGACGCTCGGGACCGGCTTCACGAAGGGAATTGGCTGGAAAGATATTGAAGTTGTCAACAACAAAGCCGGGCAACCGATTATCGAACTTTCCGGTGGAGCAGGGCAGTTTGCATCGCTTGCTGGAATTGATCAGGTGCTGATTACGATTTCACATTGTCGTGCTTATGCTACGGCGACAGCGATTGCGATGCAGAATTCTCCGAAACCGTGATCGGTCACCCTTCCTGAGTCACTGTTCAATGTATGATGAACTGATGAGTGGTCCGACTGAGTCAACGACGAAAGGGAACTGCCATGATTCGCGTCTCGAAAATTCTTGTTCCGGTCGATTTTAGTGAATTCTGCCGGCACGCTTTGCGCTATGGTGGAGAGCTCGCACGTCGCTTTGAGGCCGAACTGACGCTGCTGCATGTGGTGGAAGATATCTACCCAATGGTTGCAGATCCCGGCGTGATGCTCGGCCCGGCAGTCGATTTCGTCGCGGACATGCGACAGTCGGCCGAAAAAGGACTTCAAAAACTCGTCGAAGAGGAATGGAGTCAGGGGCTGAACGTCGTGCAGCGTGTGACAGTCGGGGTCCCCTTCCTGGAGATCGTTCGCTATGCCAAGGAACAGCAGATCGACCTGATTGTCATTACCACCCATGGCCGCAGCGGGCTGGCACACGTTCTGATGGGCAGTGTCGCTGAGAAGATCGTTCGCAAAGCCACTTGCCCGGTGTTGACGGTGCGGCCTGAAGGGCACAATTTCGTCATGCCGTAACCTTACGAGCGGCAGTGACCGAAACGTCGCTCACGGAAGCGCATCATCAATGCGTCGCGAACAGGAGAAAGTGGGTTCAGCGTGTGGACGGCGCTCAGCATTGTGGTTGCGGTGGCAGTCACGATTGGAATCGTGTTTTTTCTCTGGAGCCGGGTGACCGCAACAGCGGCCCAGGATGAACTGACCATTGCTCGACGGCAGTTCGAGGTTCAAAGGCCTGAACTGCAACAGCTCTTCTTTCGCCTGGCAGCTGGAAGCGGAAAGCCGCGGGGACTTCACTGGGCCGATGCCGTCTGGAAACCGGAAATCGCTTTTGCACGCGAGCGGGAGAGCGGACTGCTGACGGCCTTCGTGGGAGTGGATATCTCCTTCACCGCGGTCGAAGGGGGCGAGATGGAGTCGGTCGAAGCCGTGAGTGAAATCCGGGACGCGACTGCTGTCTTCCACTTCCGGAATGGTGTCTGGGGAACAGGGGGACGGGTTCTGTTCAACATCTCCCCTGCCGAAGCGCTCGTCAGGCTCAACGGGCAGTTTGAACCTGCTTCAATCCGGACGACGTGATGTCCGCTGGTATCAATTTCTGCTGTTGAATCAACGCCTTTCATCGCGTGGCACAGACAGAAACAGGCGAATCGCTCTTGCGGCAGTCGGCCTTGAAAGTCAGAGTGTGAACGGAAAACGACTTCACTTCTTATACTGATTGAAGCAATGACTGAAAAGACTTTTGATGTCGTCGTCATCGGAACTGGTCCCGGAGGCGAAGGGGCCGCGATGCAGGCCACCAAGCTGGGCCGGTCCGTCGCAGTGGTGGAACGCTATCATCAGCTCGGAGGCGGCTGTACGCATTGGGGAACGATCCCGAGCAAAGCACTGAGATTCGCGATTTTTCAGGCGACACAGTTCTTCAATAACAAGATCTTCCGGGAGTCTGGTCTGACAAGTCTCCCTGATTTTCCATCACTGCGACGAAGTGCGTCGTCGGTGATCGAGAAGCAGGTGGACATGCGAAACAACTTCTATGAGCGGAACGATGTTCCGGTGTTGTTTGGGCAGGCGGCGTTTGTCGATCAAAATACCGTAGAAGTTCGCGATGAGTACGGTGGTCGGCGACTGCTGCACGCTTCCGCATTTATCATCGCGACCGGATCACGCCCTTACCGCCCGGCTGACATTGATTTTTCTCATCCGCTGATCTGTGACAGCGACACGATTCTCAGTCTGAATCACACTCCCAAGTCGATTACGATTTATGGGGCCGGTGTGATCGGGTGTGAATATGCATCGATGTTCCGCAATCTGGGTGTGAAGGTCAATTTGATCAACACCCGTGATAAGCTCCTTGAGTTTCTTGACGATGAAATCATCGATGCCCTGAGCTATCACTTGCGGGAGCGCGGTTGTCTGATCCGGCATAACGAGAGTTACAGCCGTGTTCAGGCGGAAGATGACGGGGTCATTCTCCACCTGAAGTCTGGCAAACAGATCAAGACAGATATCCTCTTCTGGGCGGCCGGGCGCACAGGGAACACCGAAAATCTTGGGTTGGAACCTCTGAATATCGCCATCGACAAGCGGGGTTATATTCAGACGAATGAACACTTCCAGACATCCGTTCCGCATATTTATGCAGTCGGCGACGTCGTCGGGATTCCCTCACTCGCTAGCGCTGCTTATGTGCAGGGACGCTATGCGGCCCATCATGTTATTAACGGCAGTTGCGAACGGGCGATGATTGAGGATATTCCGACAGGAATTTATACCTCACCGGAAATCAGTTCTCTGGGGAAAACAGAGCGACAGCTGACCGCGGAAGGGGTTCCCTACGAGGTCGGTCACTCAATGTTCAAGAGTCTCGCCCGGGCACAGATTACAGGTCAGACGACGGGGATGCTGAAACTGCTGTTTCACCGCGAGACCCTGCAGATCCTCGGCATCCATTGCTTCGGAGCGAGTGCATCGGAAATCATTCACATCGGTCAGGCGATTATGTCGCAGCCCGGTGAACACAATACGCTGATGTACTTCGTGAACTCGACGTTCAACTATCCGACGATGGCAGAAGCCTATCGTGTCGCTGCCCTGAACGGTCTGAACCGGCTTTTCTAAAGCGGTTGCTCGTCAGGATGAAACAGGAAAACCCTGCACTCGCGTCTCTTTGAGTGCAGGGTTTATTTTTTGAAGCGGCTGTCAGTGCCCATTTCTCAGCTATTTTTCCTTGGGCAGGACATCCTTAATCGGTGCGCCAGCACGGGGAACGTCCTTGCAATAGTCTTCTCCCAGGAACGCGGCCAGAGTCGCCGCGATCTGGTTCTGCGTCACCAGTTCACAGTTTTTCCGCTCTCCCAGTGCAGGCGTATCAGGGCCGAGAACGGCAATCCAGATCTGTTCGGCACCTTCGATCTTCTCGCCGTGGTGCTTCCAGTTCTCAGGGCCGGAACCCCGTCCATGGTCCGTCGTGATGATGAAAGTCGTCTGATCGCGATATTGATCCATTGACTGCATCAGTTCCCACAGGCGACGAATCCAGTCGTCCGTAGTATGTGCTGAATTCAGCAGGTGATCATACCGTCCCTGATGACCCCAGCCGTCGGTTTCACCGAAGGAAACATAGAACACGCGTGGCTGGTGTCTCAGCAGATGTTCGCGGGCGGCGTAATACAGAATGGAGTCATGTAGTTCCGAGGGGATATGTCGAGTCGAGTCGGCAATCAGATCGTTCAATAGTTGCTGGCGCGGATTTGGATCCGGATCGGGAACCGGTTCCCATCCTGCCATGACAGGGAAGTCACAGCGCTGACGATTGATGATCGCGGAGACGACGTCCCACATGGCGAATGCCGCGACTTTGCCATCGTAAGCCGGTTTGCGGTGCAGCCATTCCAGCACGGTGAAGTTTTCATTCGGCTTCTTGGCGTTACTCGTAATCTTTGGATCAGCAAACCCGGTGAGGATCTCGTTATAACCCGGATAGGAGAACTTCATCGTGTTGGTGATCTGAGCCGAACTTCCTTCATTCAGGTTCCCGAAGATCTGCCCTTGCTTGGCAATCGTGTTCCAAAAGAAAGGCATCAGCGCTTCACGCCGTTCTTCAGGCGTCTCACGCCAGAACTTCTTTTCGAGTGCCTCCACATTCGAGACTCCTCCCGGCTTCTTGCTGATCAGCTCTTTCTCCGCGCCAGTAAATAGCTCCTGCCAGCGTAACCCGTCGAGCATGATCAGCACGACATTTTTGGTCTTCAGCTCCTGCGCTTGCGCGGAACTCGTCAACAGGATCAATGCCAGGGCGAACAGCGACGAGGAAGCTCGCCACATTTGATGATTCTTCAGATTGATCATCGAGAACTTTCCTTGCTCAGGGCGGGGGAACAGGCAGGAAAATAGCAGGGGAGTATGTCGTCTTCGTCGTAGACGTCTCGGGCTCGAAGCGAGGACGCACCGTGTTCCCGTTGAACCGGTGCGTCCACACAGACGGAGATTCCTTACGAGTCCAGAGACCAGCCCGTGCGAGGCGTCCGGTGAATGAACTTGTCTGCTTCGGGGCAGTTGGTGGCTTTCATCTGACGATGATCCCATTCCAGCTTCTTGCCGACCCGATAGGCGACATTGCCCAGGTGATTGGCTTCCGTCAGCAACCCACCATAGGAGAATGGGCTTCCAGTCGGAGTTCCGTTGAAGCAGGCCAGAACCCATTCCTGATGATGCCCGGGGGACGCCGGAATCGTTTGTGCAGGAGGCTGGAACTTTGCGTACTTGGATTCTGGCAACAGCACATGCTTGCCGTAGTCGGACAGCAGCATTCCGTCATCGCCGATGAACAGGACGCCGTTTCCCCACTGTGGAATGCCGCCATCCTTCCAGATCTGCGGCCTGTGTGAACCTTGATGCCAGGTCAGTGAGCAGGCGGGCATGTTGCCCCGGGGACCATATTCGTATTTCGCAGACATTGATGCCGGTGCCAATTCCGGATGCGGCGGAGGTCCGAACGCTTCAATGGTGAGCGGGGATTCCAGATTCAGTGCCCAGAACGGCAGGTCATTCCAGTGGCTGCCGAGATCTGACATTGTCCCGCTGCCGAAATCCCACCACCGATACCAGCGTGGGCCAGGGAAGTAGATGTCGTTGTAAGGACGTTCCGGAGCAGGGCCGAGCCAGAGATCCCATTCAAGTTCCGGCGGAGGAGTCATGGCCTCTTTGGGACGTTCGGTGACAGTCACAATATCGCGGTTCTCTTTGGCTTCCGCTTCCGACTGCAGTCCCCAGGCTCTGGAGACCCAGACGTGCACTTCGCGGACAGGACCAATGGCGTCCGACTGAACGAGTTCGACCACGCGGCGATAGTTCGGCGTCGCGTGAATCTGCGTTCCCATCTGCGTCGCCACTTTGGCTTTGGCGGCCGCCTTCATGATGGCGCGGGACTCCGCAATATTGTGAGTCAGCGGCTTCTCGCAATAAACATGCTTGCCTGCTTTGAGGGCGGGCATCGTGGCGAAGGCGTGCGTGTGCTCAGCCGTGCTCACAACGACGGCATCGAACTTGTCGAAGTCCGTATAAAGCTCACGGAAGTCGACCGCCATCTTTGCTTCCGGGAACTTCTTGCTGGCGTTGTCCAGAGTGTTGCGATTGACGTCACAGAGGGCGGCCACCCGCACCCCCGGGCATCCCGCAATCGTCGCGAGATTCCCGCCTCCGCGACCGCCGACACCGATGAACGCAACGTTCAGTTTCTGGTTGGGAGAATCGGCACGGATCAGGCGAGAACCCGTCAGCAGCGCCGCCCCGGCACCCAGAGATCCCTGTAAGAACTGTCGGCGGGTTGAATGAAATTGCGGCATCGGACCATCACTTTCCATGAGGGGAACGGGATCGGGAGTGATCAGGCCTCCCTTATACAACATCTCTTCCCACCCTCGAACCGTTTCCGGACTCCTTTCTTCTTCTGGTGATTGAGTTCATCAATCACTGCGACAACCCTGCACATAGACCGCGTGATAGAGCAGAGGGAGTCTGGGGGACGGGTCCAGTTTCCGAATCAATCCGTCGCTCACCTCCACGATTTGCCGCACGCTCCAACCGTGAGTTTTCACTTCCGTTTGATCAGGGTGTTTCCCTGCGGATTGCTCGCCAACGATTCCGATTGCGGCGATTTAAACCAGCAGCTGATTTGAGTGGCATGATACAAGTTACTTGAAGTCAATATGTTGCGTTAGCGGAGATGCGAGCAGCTTCCTGATGGGCGTGAGATTTGCTCTACCTCTTTCTCATTCAGTTTTCTGTCAGTCCCACTGGTCGACCGAGACTGATTTCAAGCAAACGACGAAGGAGGGATGTGATGTTCACGATGCTGAAGAAAATCCCCAGACCAAATCTCATCCCGTCAATCGTTCTGGCACGCGGAAAGGACCGGCAATGGGGCCAGATGATTGGAGAAGCGGAATCAGAACGTATTCTGGCCGCTCAGAGAAGCTTGAGCGAATTGCCAGTCTTTCTTGTTCACAAACCTTGGTGGATGCCTTTTTCGTTCTATTTAAAGATGGCAGAGCGGTTGGCGCAGAAGACACTTCAAAGCCCGATGGTTCGCGTCTTTCCACGAAGTCTGGATCGACTGCGAGGGATGGCCTCCGGTGCAGGTGTCCGGTTGGAAACACTCTGTCTTTTCCAAATGCTGGAAGCGGCCACGAATCAGCATACGGACCGCATGGGAATGGACGCCCCCCCTGCAGGAGGATGTACTGCAATTGCCTTAGGTGCGGACCGCGTTCAAGAGGGAGAACCTGTCCTGCTCCATAATCTGGATCAGGTTGAACAGGCAGCCACATGCCTGACAGTGCGGAAAAGTCGAGCTGAAGGAGAGCTGACCAGCATCTGTTTAACGTTGTCGCCCCTCTGTGGAGTCGTTGACGGAATTAATGAGGCAGGGTTAAGCATCTCTTATAACTATGCTGCGGCAGTCGAAGTTGATCCCGAAGGGACGCCCCTTTCTCTGGCGATTTCTGACGTCCTCGGAAATTGTCGGACGGTGCCGGAAGCTGTCCGTCGATTTATAAAGAACACGCGCAGTCATGGTGCGATTCTGATGTTAGGCGATGCAACGGGCTGTCTCGCCCGACTGGAGCTTTCAGGGCACTTTTATCATCTCGAATGGCTGAAGGATCCCGCAGGGGTGCTGTTTCACACAAATCAGTATCGCTCCGAGAAAATGCAGGAACGGCAGGTGACACGCAACGCAGTCTATCGCGAGACCTGTCCGCCCGCCCTGCGCGGTGTGCGGATTCGAGAGTCTTCCGAGCAACGAGAGCAGAGGATTATCGCTCAGCTTCAGGAAGTCGATCAGGTAAAAGTGGATGCCGCCCCGGCACTGTTGCAGGACCATGGACGTGCAAATGAGGGTGGCCCCAATACAGTCTGCATGCACGGAAACTATTGGGCAACGATTGCGAGCGTCGAGCTATTGCCTCAGTCACGAGTCTTTCGAGTTGGATACGGCCCGGCGTGTTGCACAACCTATCAGGATTTCACGTTCTGAACCAATCACTCCTCGCAGTGGAATGTTCGAGTCATCATGAACATCCTCATGGTTACGAATGTCTATACGCCACAGATTGGAGGGGTAACCCGTAGCGTCCAGCAATATTCGGATGAATTCCGTCGACAAGGTCATCAGGTTCTCATTATCGCTCCGGAATATGAAGAAACTCCGCAGGGTGAACCGGATGTCATCCGTGTGGCGGCGATCCCTAATTTCTATCAGCATCAGTACTCACTACCGCTGCCAGTTTTTTCGCGATTGCTCCCTGACGTAAAAGGGTTTCAACCCGACATCGTCCATGTGCATCATCCATTTCTCTTGGGAAGCACAGGACAGCTCATTTCAGCTGACCGTAATGTCCCTCTCGTCTACACTCATCACACTCGGTACTCGGTGTACATGGAAACCAAGACCGATTGGCCCCGTCCCGTCGAAGAGGCAATTGTGGAGCTGATTATTGGCTTCTGCCAACTCTGCGATGGGATCGTCACGCCGAGTGCAGGAATTGGTGAACTCCTGCGGCAGCGTGGAGTGACCTCACGCATGACCGCGATTCCCACCGGAGTCGACACCAGCCGCTTTAGAGCGGCGGATCGGGATGCTCTGCGGCAGCGTCTTTCGTTAAGAGACGAGTCCTTTATCGTCGGGCATGTTGGCAGACTCTCCCCCGAAAAGAACACTTCATTCCTCGTCCAGGCTGTGGCCGCATTTTTAAAAGACCATCTCAACGCGGTCTTCGTTGTTGTCGGAGACGGACCTGATCGCGAATCGATGGAGCAGACTCTCCAGCAGGAAGGCGTTGACCAGCGCTGTCACTTTCTCGGATTCCTCGAAGGCAACGAGCTGATCGATGCTTATGCTGGCTTCGACGTCTTTGCCTTCGCTTCACACTCCGAGACCCAAGGCATGGTCCTTGCAGAGGCAATGGCGGCCGGGACGCCCGTTGTCGCGGTGGAGGCAACAGGGGTCAGTGACCTAGTCGTGAATGGCGTAAATGGGCACCTGATTGCGCAGGATGAGGTCACGTCATTCGTTGATGGACTGAAAGCACTCGGTCAGTGCGATGCGAACAGGTTGAATGCTTACCGACAGGCTGCTCTCGACAGTGCTCGTGAACTGTCCCAAGCGGATTGTGCTTCGCGAATGCTCGACTTCTATGGTGAGCTTTGTCGTCACCCAAGAAATCCTCCTGCCAGCGACTGGGAACGCTTACAGCAACGGTGGGAGGCTCGTTGGCAATTATGGAAGGTTCAGGCCCGGGCGATGGCCGCAGCGGCACGTGAGACATTAAATCCCGGCGACGAAACTCGGCCACTTACTGCCGATTAAAGCATATTCTCATCATGAGAATGCACAATAATTTAAATTGTTATCTATCGATCTCGTAAGTCTCAATCAATCCAGCAAATCACTGGATCATCCAATTCTCGCTGGTAATTATTTGATTTCAAAAAAGTGCAGTGGGATCCCTGCTCACACAAACTTCCCAGGAATGGAGGTGTCAGATTCGCCCTGAATCCAGTACTGAAACGACGGCTCCCGAATCGCGTGGAGGCAAGGGGATTCAGCCAGTGCTGATCGGATTGGCCCTCGCGGGACTGGCATGGGTCGTCTGGCTGACTGCCGACGTATTCTTCCTGATTTTCGGTGGCGTACTCCTCGCCATTCTTCTGGCTGTCCCGTCAGAATGGATACAGGAACGAACGGGTCTGGGATACCGCTGGTCACTTGCTCTCGTTGTGACCACGCTGGTCCTGGTGACGGCACTCGGAGTCTGGCTTCTCGCGACCCGATTATCGCAACAGGTGGCTGAGTTACAGCAGACCATTCCCCGAGCGCTCGATCAGTTACATGAATCACTTAGAAGCAGTCCCATCGGCAATGCGACGCTCGAGAAAGCAAAAGAACAAACTGGCAAGACAGGTTTTAATAGCAAGGTGATGGACGGCGCCCAGATTGCATTGACGTCCACATTTGGTGTGCTGGCGAGTTTCTTCTTCGTCTTGTTTCTTGGGCTTTTTCTAGCGATTGAGCCCAAGTTGTATCAGCGCGGGTTTCTTCTGCTGATACCGCGCCGATACTGCGCACAAGCGGAGCAGCTTCTTTGTGAAGTGGGATGTTCTTTACGGTGGTGGCTGCTGGGAACACTCTTCTCGATGACCGTTGTCGGGATTCTCAGTGGAATCGGGCTCTGGATGTTGGGCATTCCGAATGCTGTCATTCTCGCGATTCTGACAGCATTACTGACGTTTATTCCCAATATCGGCCCCATCCTTTCGGTGGTGCTTCCCGCCTTGCTCGCACTCATGCAAGGCCCCATTAACGTGCTATACGTAATCCTACTTTATCTGGGAATTCAGACGGTAGAGACCTATGCACTAACCCCATTGGTGCAGCGGAAGGTCATTCACCTTCCGCCTGCAATCCTGATTTCGACCCAGGTCTTCATGGGAGTTCTGTCCGGGCCACTCGGCCTGATGCTCGCGACTCCCTTAACAGTTTGCGCGATGGTCCTGATCAAGCGACTTTATATACAGGACTACTTGGGGAAGGACATCGGCTGTCAGCCGGAGACTCCTCAGGTCGGCCAGAGTATTCTGACCTGATTGGTCCGTGATAAATCGATGCTTTTAAAGCGATTCTTCAGCAAGTCAGAATCAATGGCTCCGCCACCTGTCAGCGCGATGCGCGGCACTTGGCGGATCCAATTGCTTTAGATTCCGCTCTGAACAAAATAGTGCTGTGCGCTTTCGATTACTGCCGTCAGATCTTCCTGCTGTAATAACCTTCGGACCTCCTCCTCTGACTCCAGCGGAAGCATGAACAGATCCGAAACGTCGCTCGGCGGGAGACGGCTGAGAAGCGATACATTCGCCCAGTCCGCCGCCGCAGCGATGCGTGTTGCCGCGACTAAATCAGGCGGGTTCGCCTTCTTGATGGGACGTAACGCATCGCGTGGTTCGCGGACGGTCTTCAGAATTTCCAATCCAGGACCCGGCGCGGCATCGAGTTCCGACAGGACAACAATTCTTCCGTTCCGTTCAACAAGACGACGGGCCGCATCAATCGCTGCGGCGACTTGATCCCAACCGTGACCGCTGGCATCTGCTGTCACCGTGACGAGGACCAGTTCTGCCCGTTCATCGGATCGGACCGTCCAACGGGAGTTCAGTTCGGCCCGAGCCGATTTCAGGACGGCATCAGCCTGACCGACGAGGATCTGATGCGCACTTTTTCCACTGGACGGAATCACCGCGATCGAAATCTGCAGACCCAACAGCCAGCCGATTTCATCAACAATCTGACGGATCGGACGGGCGTCATTCGGACTGAGTTCTTCGTGACCTTGCCCTTGGACTCGCTTCAATGCGTCGAGATCCGACAATCCCGGATAAAGACTGCTGGCCGTTCCCCGAACCCCCAGAACAGGGTCATATTCCACGGGGCCGACGGTCATGACGACATCGGCTTCGGTCAACAGGCGCGACAGGTAGACTCGTTCCCCGCCAGCTGTCGAAGCGAGATAGGCGCAACTTCCTTCTTCAGTCGGATCGTGCCGTGTGAGAGGCATCCGCTCCTGCAGTTCCTTCGAGAGTTTCTGTCGGGGGTCAACACCGTCCCGTTGCTTCCAGACGGCAGGTTGAATCACCGTCACATTCTCAGGGACAACGCCAATGTGCTCCAGACGCCGCCAGAGTTCCGCGAAGATGCGGTCGGCACTTGGAGTATCAAGATCGATTACGACGACAATTTTGTCATCAGGCAGAATGGAATCTTCCACTCGCGGGAAATCGACAGGCTGGTCAAAGGCCGCTTGGATTGCCGCTTCGCTTTCCGCGATCGCAGGCGGGGCAGGGAAGTGTGACATCAGCTGTCGGGACAGCAGATCGGCCTTGAATCGTCCAGAGCGGCCATAAGCGAGATCGAGTTGTTCAATTTCTTCTTGCATTGTCACGCAGGCAGTCATCAGCAGAGAAAACGGGAAGTCAGTATGATAGCCGAATTTTCCGCAAACATCTGCTGAACCGATCGAGAAACCGAATCCCTGACTCCGACGCCACGTCAAATCGTCAGGGTGACTTGAACCGCCTTCCTGAATCCGTCAAAACGGGCGGGATCACCTGCTTCTTCTCCTTCAGAGTCTTCGGAAAACTGGACATGATCGTTCTCGGCATCGAGACCTCAGGGCGGGCCGGCTCCGTCGCCGTTTCGATTGACGGCACGCTGGCCGGCGAACGTGATTTGACGGCCAGTGGACGTCGTCACGCCCGCACTCTCGTGCCAGAGATTTCGGATCTCCTGCGTTCCGTGAATCTGGGACCGCGTGATGTTCAGGCGCTTGCAGTCAGCATCGGCCCCGGCAGTTTCACAGGGTTGCGAGTCGGCGTCGTCAGTGCCAAGACATTTGCCTATGCGGTGGGCTGCCCGCTCATCGCCGTCGACAGCTTTTTGGCGGTCGCATGGAATGACCAGCAGCGAAATCGACTCTGGGTGATCGATGACGCATTGCGTGGGGATCTCTTCGCCGGACTCTACGTCAAAGAGCAGGGCGAATGGCGATTGGAGATTCCCGCCACGTTGCGTTCGCTGGAGGAGTGGCGGACAACCCTGACTGCGGATGACGCAGTCACCGGGCCTGGTTTATTGACGCTCTCTGGAGAGTTGCCCCAGTGGATCGCAGGGACTTCGGATGACTGGATCCCTCACGCTCGGCAGGTCGTGAGAATCGGTGCGCGACTGGCAGCGGAAGCAAAGTTTTCTGACCCTTGGACGCTGGCACCGGTCTACATGCGCCGTAGTGCTGCGGAAGAGAAGGCCGACCAGGCCAGCGCAACTGCTTCCTAACGGTTATACGGTGAGACCGCCCGACTCCGGGGATTCGGCGTCTCAGTGGCCGTGTGTGCTCGAGCTTTGGGTGTTCGAAGCGTGGCGCTGCCTCTTTGAGAGACTGTCTCGCGCAGAAGCCTTTCTCTCGGCGTGAGTCGTTTCAGTGATTCTTCGTTCACGAAGAAATCTCTCCCGAATTCGTGAAAGATCGAGCACCGTGATTCGTAGTTGAGAGTGGCAAGGATCGGCAGGCACCTGACGAGGCCTGAATTTCGGTGACTCTGCACCGGGAATGTTCAGGACGAACCTCGATCGACAAGGACGTCGATCCCGGCACGGAATTCATTTCAAGAAGTGGCGAAGCATCGGTCCAGCGATCGGATGCTTCGTGCAGACTGCTTAACGCCTCGCTCCCTCAGGGCCTCGGACGGTCCCCACAAGGGTGGTTGTGCGCTGTTACTGGGCGACGTTTCCTGAGTTCTATCGCCGGTCGATCCTGCGCGGTCGGTCACGAATCGAATGCGGAAACAGCTCATCGCATTTCGGACATTTCAACAGACCTGGTTCGTACAGACACGGCGATGTTTAGCCGCCGCCGCTGTCATTTTCTTCGTTATCAATGGCATTAGAACAGAAAGCAATGCAATGGTTCGTGAAGTTCGCTTTCAATGGGATCGTCATCAACCACTGCCACTGGAACTCACACGTCGCGAGTGGGATCTCGATTTTCCCGAGCAGAATAGTCCGCCCCGCTCGCCGTCAGAAAAGCTGAATCAGTTCCTGGACTCGGATAAAGCCGATAACCGGCGTCGTTCAAGAACGACACCCGGTCAGTAAACCTGCCAGCGCGAATGACTGAAACGCAAAAGACGCCTTGAACAGTACTGTTCAAGGCGTCTTCGTTGTCAGACAGTTCATCTCCTCAGAGTCCAGTTGAGACGGTCACATCCAGGATGTTGACTTTGCTCCACCGAATTGAGGAAGGAGACGGAGCAGGTCCTCTGACTACTTTGTGACAGAGGTGTTGTTCTCCGGAGGATTGCCATTCACCCAGGGACCAGCCAGATCCATGTACTTGGGATCTTGGATGGTGCTGCCATAGTCTCCGGCTCGCCAGCCTGGAACGTGACGGGCTTTTCCACGGGCTTCCGACAGATCTTCCCACTGCTTGGCCCAGCCTGGCTCGCCCTTCTGGTGAGCTTCGAAGGCGTTGTATGGACCACGTTCTTTGTCGTAGTAGTAAACGATTCCGTTGCGGTAGCTCTGGGCTCCCAGAATCACGGTGGCGACGGCAGCAGCTCCCAGTTCCGGATCGTTGTTCACCATGTCCGGCTTCCCGGCTTCCATGGCGTCAATCCAGTTTGAGAAGTGAGCATGGTCGTGATTGCCGACCTTCTGGACTTCGATGTCACCAGCGACGGCCTTGCTGTTACCGGTCACCTGTGGACGCTCAGGGATGAACTGCATTCCGTTCTTCTCGAAGGTGAAGCTGCCGAAGTGACCACGGATGCACTGCTGCAGACGTGATTCCTGCGCGCACATCGTGGACGAAACCAAACCCTGAACACCTTCCGGGTAATCGGCGACAACGGTGGCGACGTCCGGAACATCCCGACCGTCATACTCCAGATAGATCCCGCCAGCGCCGGTCACACGGCCAGGGAACCGCAAGCCGGTCGCCTTCAGCATGGCCGTGACACGGTGGACGAACAGGTCGGTGAACATCCCTGAGCCGTATGGCCAGAAGCGACGCCACTGGATGTAAACTTCGCGGTCGAATGGACGGTCCTCGGAGAGACCTTCTTCAACACCCAGCCATCGCTTCCAGTCGACGGTCTTGGGGGTCATTTCCTTGGTCAGCTGGTAATATCGCCACTGTCCGATGTTAGAGTTCCGGAAGTACTCGGTCTGGAACATCAGGACCTTGCCGAGCTTACCGTCGTTGATCAGCTCTCGAGCCTGATTCCAGCACGGATCACTTGTTCCCTGAACACCAACCTGCATCACCTTGCCCGACTTCTTCCAGGCTTTGGCGACTTCCAGAGCTTCCTCGACCGTCTTCGTCATTGGCTTTTCGCAATAGACGTGCAGGCCAGCGTCGAGAGAGTCAATGATCTGCTTTTTGTGCCAGTGGTCTGGAGTCGCGATGGAGACTGCGTCGAGATTTTCTTTCTCGATCATTTCGCGATAGTCGACATACTTGGCGACGTCATTGCCGTTTTCGGCTTTAACGTAGTCGGCGACTTTATCGCGCTGCACTGAGTAGACGTCTGCCAGGGCGACGATGTCGATCTTCCGACCTTCCTTCTTCAGGTTGGCCAGTGTTTTGACGTGGGCTCCGAATCCGCGACCACCGGGGCCGATCATGCCGATTCGCAGTCGCTGGTTCCCGTCCTTTGCTGATGCGGACGCAGTTGGCAGCATCGCCAATGCTCCCGTCGCAACGGACGAGGTTTTCAGGAAGTGACGTCGATTCAGGGGCGCGTCCATATATGGTCCTCTGTTGTCAGAAAGCGTTGTCAGAAAGAATTTCTGTCGTGGCAGGATTGCAGAAAGCGGATAACGGGGAGGTCAGCTGAACTGACGGAACAGCCTTGATCGGGCGCTCAGACGTCACTCCAACTGAGGAAACACCGGTTGACACTCGCAACCGATCAGGTCGCCTGTCAGAATGTCGGCTGAAATGATCGCATCATGATCACGGTCTGATCCGCAACTTATTCTTCCGCCTGCAGCCACGATGGCCAGCAGGATTTGAAGAAATCTAACCCTGTTCACAATATCGGCCTGTTCAGCCGCTGGCAACTCGATGACCGAACCGACTCTTCCATCTGTCTCTCCTTTGCTGAATGTGGTCTTGTATGAACCGGATATTCCGCAGAATACAGGAAATATTGGCCGCAGCTGTGTCGCGATCGGCGCAAAGCTCTGGCTGGTCCGCCCCCTTGGGTTCGTGATGGACAGTCGGTATCTGCGACGGGCCGGGATGGACTATTGGGAGCATGTGGACTGCGAAGTCGTTGATCACTGGGATCATCTGGTCACCCGGATGAACGAATCGTGTGACCGGCCGCCACGGTTCTGGTTTCTGACAAAGTTCGCCAGCAAGCTGGTCTGGGACGCCTCGTTTCAGCCGGGAGATGTTCTGGTCTTCGGAAGTGAAACACGGGGCCTTCCGGAAACCATTCGGCAGGCTCATGCGGAAAACTGCCTGAAGCTTCCGATGCGGGAGCAGGTCCGCAGCCTGAATCTGGCGAGCACAGCGAACACCGTGATGTACGAAGCAGTACGTCAATTCGGCGGGCTCTGACTCTTTCGCCGCGATGAACCTCTTGTCGGACATGACGACCGTGATATGGTCGTCAGCAACTGCGGACAAGCGACACTCCTCAGGGACTCCTCAACGCGCTTTGCAAAGCCGACGAGGCATGGAGTTGACGGGTTCGGCCGAAATCAGGAGTCACCATGACGGATCCAGACCTCGTGCGGAGCCTCCGCCAGCATGTCGATCGGATGGCCGGCCTCATAGGTCCTCGCCATCTGGGGAAGCCGCAGACCATCAGGAGCACGACCAAGTTCTTAGAGCACGAACTTGCCGTGCGTGGAGCGAAGGTCACGCATGAATCGTACATCGCCAGCGGACAGGAAGTTTCGAATCTGATCGTCGAGTGGCGTGGAATCGAACGGCCGGACGAAATCCTGATTATCGGCGCTCACTACGATACGGTCCCTTCCACGCCGGGGGCTGATGACAACGCTTCTGCCGTCGCAGTTCTACTGGAGATCATCGGTCGCCTGACAGGGGAGAAGTTTGACCGGACGGTGCGGTTCGTGTTCTTTCCTTGCGAAGAGCCCCCGCACTTCCATCTCGGTGAAATGGGAAGTCAGATTCATTCCTGCCGCTGTCGAACACAAGAAGAGAACGTGATCGGGATGCTCTGTCTGGAGATGCTCGGCTTCTTCACAGACGCTCCTGACAGTCAGAAACTTCCCCCGGGAATTCCGAAGTGCCTCCACTGGCTGTTTCCGCGCAAGGGGAACTTCCTGGCAGCTGTCGCGAATCCTGCATCGACTCTCTTATTGATGCGATTTCGACAGGGCTTCAAGCGTGCCTCGACGTTCCCGCTCTTCACAATTCCGTTACCGGAAAAGATTCGGGAAATCCGCTTGTCGGATCACTCCAACTTCTGGGATCAGGGCTTTCCAGCACTAATGCTGACGGACACGAGTTTCCTCAGAAACCCGCACTACCATCAGCCGTCAGATTTGCCAGAGACACTGGACTATGAACGCATGGCGGACCTGACGATCGGGATCTGTGGCGCAATCCGGGCTCTGGCGACGACATGACGTCATGAGCAAAGGTGCACGCCGCTCATTTTATCACTGTTGCGTTCGAAGTCCCTGGTGGGGTCGGAGCTTCCGCAGTCGGTGGGTGAGCCGAAGGAGTGGCGAGCGGCACGCGACGAAGTTGAGCACTTCGTTTCTGTCGCAGTGGCCGGACGAGACTCGCTTCCAGAATCGCTGCGCGGGATTCCCACTCCGCTGTCGTCAGTCCTGACTGAGACGCCGTGGATTCCAGCAGCTTCATTCCGCGTTCCACTGCCAGCACACTTTGTTCGGTATCGACTGCGTCGTATTTGGAAACATGACCGGAGTTCCACCGCATTTGCCAGCGCTGAGCGAGAGTCTGCAACAGGCTGTTTACGTGATCCCAGCGCTCCTCAGGTGACAGTGTGACATGCTCTTCTTCACAGGCGAGGGCCAATGCCCGACTCGCATTGCGAACAGACTGATCCTGCGTATTCGCAAAGTAGACGGTCTTCATCAAGTACTTGTATTGCAGATTCCGGTCAGGAATCTCACAACGATCGAGGAGCTGAACTGATTCGTGATGCACGAACAGAGACACCAGCGGATCAAATGGGGATTCGTACCCAGTGAGATTGATGATCTGCTCGGGAGTCGGCTGTTCTGAATGAATGACTTCTCCCAGTGCCTTCAGATAGTCCTTTCGACGACTGTCCTCAGGATCCAGAACTCTCTTCAAGCCTTCATAATTGACATGAACCAATGCAGTTCGCGGGCGATCCTGCAGCCGTTCTTTCAGCGCTTTGCGATAGCCCCAGGGATCATTGGGATGTCCCATCTGCAATTGATGCGCGAGATTCAAATCTTCCAGCCGATGGCTCACTTCCTGCGACAGCGACTCCTGAGTCAACGCACTTCGCAATGCATCACCGCTCTGTGCCAGTGTGGCACGAGTCGCTTCTGCTTTGGCGCCCCAGCGACAAACTTCCAGCGGCAGCCCGGCACACCAGCGTGCGTCTGCAGCCTGATTCATCTGAGCTTGCGATGCCACAAATGTTTTGACTTCCTCATTAGTCAGGCCGCCTCGACCGAGCACCATCGACCAGTCCCAGCCAGCGTCGCCGAGTAACTGGCGGCATTGCGGGGCCTTGAACCGTTCGACGAGTGCATCGTCAATTCGCGGGAGTTGATCGCGGGCACAGAGAAAGACCAGTTCCCCAGGGATGGTCTCCAGAATGGAAACTTCCGGGAAGACTGACCGCATTGTTGCTGCAATCGAAGCGATGATGTTCGGACTCAGGTCGTAGTACGGGATCCGTTGTGCGAACAGCCCGCCTTCTTTTAGGTGTCTGGCGACGGCCTGATAGAACTCGCGAGACGTTTCGCTGATGGATTGCGTCACTGCCGGATGAGTCAACGGGCAAACCACGAGGTCATAAGCACAGTCATGGCGACTGTAGATCGAGAGCATCGGGTCGACGTGACCAAACTGGAATTCCGCACCTCCGCTGAGTTGCCAGTCGGGAACATGACTTTCCAGCCATCCGAGAACTTCATGGGCTCCCCGATGGGAGTCGAGTGTCCGCACCATCCGTAGAGGATAGTTCTGACAGGTCATCAGTGCCGCAGGATGGACCCCGACGATCAGAACATCTTCAGGAGACGGATGAAATGCCAGTGGAACAAGCATTGGCAGGATGTCCGAAGCACTCTGCGGAGCGATCCGGGGGTCAGTTGAAATCATTCCGGTCGTAAGACCGTCCTGTCGGATCAGGATCTGCGACCCGCGATACTTCCACAGGCTTGTGCGGTCGCGGATGGAATCGAAACCTGCCACGAAGCGGCCGTCGTCCATCCAGTACAGCTGGTCAATCGCCCCGCCATTCCGCGCCTGTTGCAGTGTCTGCCCGGAAAAGAGGATCTTCTCAGAACGTCGATAATCCAATTGCCAGGTCAACGACAGTCCGGCGAGAGCGACTGTCGCCAGTGCTCCGGCTTTCAGCTTCTGAAGGCGTCCGAGGGAAGCGAATCCTGTTTTCCAGTCCGACTGAGCAATCGCCAGCAGCAGAGCAGCGACTCCCAGAACCATCGCGGCCGCAGCCGGTGAGACCGACTGCAGACTGACGATGAGGAAACCGGCGAACACTAACAGAGGTTGCAATGCCCGATCGGCAGCACGTGTCAGGGCGGCACGCTGAATCAGAATTCCGGCCGGCGCTGTCAGCATCATCAGGAACAGAACGCGTCCCAGCATCAGCAGAAATAGCGAGCTGACATGGGCATTCAGTTTCAGATGAAAGAAGGTCCAGAATGGGTAGGCTGCGACGATGCAGGTGACCCATGCCGCCAGAGTGATCCACGACAGATTGATCGGAGAAGTTGATTTCAAAGAGAGCGGTCGGGCTCTCAGGCTCCACCCACACCCGAAGATCACACCTGCAGCCAGCGCAACATCCGTGATCAGACTTCGCGGAACCAGCTGGCTGGAGACGGATAAGGCAATTGCCAGACCTCCGCCGATGGCAAATGACATCACATCGGCACCCCAGCGGGCGGCAGCCGATTTCGCGACGTGGCTTGAGTTAACGCCTGGAAGAACAGCTTCGATCGCCGCGAACTTCCAGCGTTGCCAACCGACAAGCAATCCGCTGACAGCGAAGCAGACACATGCCAGTCCGAGATTTCCCAGCATCGGCAGGAGCAGCGTGACTGCCAGTATCCCGCCAATTGAGAAAGAGATCAGCCAGTCGAACCCCCCAGTCGCGGAGAGCTGACGTTGCTGACGCAGATTGCAGCCAATTCCTAGGCAGAGCGGCAACAGGACGATTCCGGACAGCGAGACGGCGACCAGGGCACTTAGCTCAGGGCGAGCCAGAGAGATCAATGAGACATTGCCCAAGGCTTGCAATAACTTCGTGATCAGCGCAGGGGCGACTAAGGCAGCCAGTGCGGCCATCATCAGGCCGAAGCTGCCTGCTGATCGCGAAAGTCTGTTGAAGAAGGATGAAGTGCGCAGCAATGCCACGCAGGCCATCGCGACGAACAGGATCGCCGCATCGATCACCAGACTGTTACTCAGGGCGAGACGGAACGGTGCCATCCCGCTGATCAGGCAGCAGGCAGCCAGAGTTCCACTCATCGCAGCAAACAGGCGATGGGAGTGGCCCAGATTTCGTGACGTTTTAAGCAGGCGGTTCATCGGCATCCCTGCCAGTGAAATCGAATCGAAAAGGGATGATCGCCGCCGGCACATCCATGCACGAGCGGCCATTCCCGCCGGAGTTTAGGAGAACCGCAAAAGTTCGGACAAGACCAACTCCGGGACTGGCTTTCCCTGAGCCGCGATTGGTGGATTCAGGGCTGCTGTCTAAGATGTCCGCGGAATTGTCTCCCCCAGAGGAGGCAAAGAGAGATTCGCAGTGCAGGGGCGCAGCTCAGTTATTCACAAAGTGAATCGTTCGCGATGCTTGCGGGATCCCGTCAATCACGACCTCGCGAAATTCGGAGGCCTGTGTTCCGAGCACTGTTTCAGGCCGCTCAAAGTAGTTTTCAAGGAATCGCCTGCAGCTTGCAGTCGGAACCGAGTTGACCGGCCGCGACTGGGAGCGCGAAATGACGAGCAGTCCGAACCGTCCCTGAGTTGGAACGTTGATCAAAAAACTTCCGTCGTCGTTCGCGATCAGACTGTTTCCTCCCAATGCCTGGGCGGATGCCTCCAGTAAACTCACATCCTTGGCGTCTGCCCCAATCTTTAATCCCTCTCCCGAGATCTTCGCTGTCCCTTGGCGATAAAGCGGCAGGACGAGGACTATCGCCCCGCGATCCACCTTGCTCTGTCCATTTGAGTCCGCGTAAGTCACCAGTCCACGAATCCGGCGATGTTCTGGGATCTCTGTTTCAGAACCATCGGTGATCGATGATGGCGATGAAGCTGCGGCGAGCGGTGTCCGCATCGCCTCTGAAATGACGGCCCCTGCGAGGGCGGAAGCAACGGCGATTCCCAGAATGACGCCGGCACCCATTTGAAAACCAGACGCGATCTTGGTTGAGGAATTTGCTTGCTTGCGGGCGATCCCCTGCAGTTTTGCCGGATCAACTGGCCGAGCACGGGGCGTTGTAGGGAAGGTTGGCGTCACGGAGGGCGTGGCAACGGATGGCGGCGCGACGGGAGGAGGTGTTGGAGGAGCCGGTTCCAGCAGTTCTTCGCCGAACTCGACCTCATCGGAATCAACCGTCTCCAGCATCACCCCGGAGTCGTCATCCACTGTGATTTCAAATACCTCAGAATCCGGCTCGGGGCTTGGACTGGAGGGTCGGGGCTGAGTGGGCGGTTTGACTCCCGCCACCGGATTCCCGGATCCGGACCAGCGGTTTTTGCCGATCGGTGCCTCTCCGGTGGGAACAGTGATTTCGTGATAGCAGGCAGGGCACTCGGTCGTTTGTCCGGCCTTTGCGTCGGAAATTCCCAGAAACTGCTGGCAGGTCGGGCAGCGAAACTTGATGGCCATGACTTACCTCGAAGGGAAATTCCGGTTCCGAAATCCGTCGTTAACGGTTATTTCAATTCTCATCATCCTGCCGATCGTTTCCTGTCGATAAATGCAGGAAGAAAGCAGGAGCGTTTCAACGAACTGTCGTCAAAGAGAGCAACTTGAAACACCTATGGAAAAGGTGACGTGGTGAGAACCGGGGAGCGAATCTGTCACACAGATCGTCCTCTGGCAAGAAACGGATTTCAGGCTGTCGATTCCACAGGATCCGCATCCCTCTCGGCTGCAACGTTCCGACTTCGCCTTTCACTGTACCACATATGACGTTCCGATTCGCGAATCAGCGCTGGCGCCTGACGGACGCAGAGACCTCACTCAGCGAGTGGGGCCGCGTGTTCGCAGTCTGTCTCAGCGCACACGATCCGAATCCCTCCATTTCGAATAATCGCAGGGGATGCGAACGCTCTGCATTCCTGACGAGTCAGCATATATCCCTCAGGCCTGCAGGGAGGATGACGTGAAACGACGTCCGGCCTCGGCCGCCATGTCGCTGTTCTCGTATCTCGACGGGCTCGTCTGCACGATGGGCGCGCTCATTCTTCTGCTGTTGCTCACGACCCATCGTATTCGCGAGCAGGTTCTCGCGGACCACAAAGTCGCCGAGACTCCGCCTGTCATTGCCGCAGTCGAGGAACCTCCGCCTTCCGCTGAACTCCCATTGCCGGGATACTCCGAAGATGATGTCGCCGCACGTCAGCAGGAAATCGCCAGAATTCTTGCACAGCGTCAGGAAGCAGAGCTGGCTCATCAGGCGGAGCTTCAGGCGCGGCACGCTGCCTGGCAGGCGAAGCTGAATTCTCTGCAGGAGATGAACCAGCAACTGCTCGCGGACGTCGAGGCCGCAAAGATGCGCGTCACCCAGACAGCGGTCGCCGTGGAACAGGCAGACTCGCAATCGAGTCAGATGGCCGGACTGCTCTCAGCGACTCAGGAACGCACTCAGAAGGTTGCGATGACCGAAGCATCGCTGAAGCAACTCGCCGAAGAATTGCTGAATCAGCGGGAAACCAGTCTGAAGACAATCGAAAACGCGAAAGTCAGTCGGGCTCTCAGGAACCCCGTCTTCGAGATCGTGACGGAAGATGCCACTTCCGGAACCACGCGTCGACCGATTCTGCTGGAGTGTACCTCGGACAGCGTTGTGTTCTGTTCCGAAGGAATCCGGATCTCCGCAGCCACACTGAACGAATTTACTCCGGAATACAATCCGCTGATGGCGGGCACCGCTGCGCTGCTCAATCATTGGCGACGCGTCGATGGGAAGCGGCCTGGTGAGCCGGGTCCCTATGTCCTGATGATCGTCCGCCCGGGCGGCACAATCGGCTTTTATGTGGCACGCCAGTTCCTCGAGAAGCTGAATCAGGATTTCGGTTACGAACTGGTGAGTGCCAGTGCACAGTTCAACTGGCCTGCGGAAGACCCCGTTGCTACCGCGGCATGTCAGCAGGCGATTGACAAAGTTTTGAACGGGCCACGCCCCGGCGCAATGCGCGGCAACGGATTTGGAAGTGGTGGGGACTCAAGCGGATTTGCAGGACGGGGACGAACTCCTGCTGATCGCTATTCCGACGGTGAAGTCGGCGGAACTCCCCCATCGCGTCCCGGTGCAGATCAGATCGTCGGAAACAATGGTGAGTTCTCGCTTGCCGAGGTCGATCAACTGCGGAATTCGCGCGCAGGCGATGCCATCGACATGCTCGGACCCGAGTGGAATTCTGCCCGGCGTCGAAAGCTCGGCAGTGTCAAAGATGAGAGCGTAACGAACCCTGATCTGACGGGGCAGGAAACCTTGTCCGCGATCGAATCAGAATGGCGATCCAACGGGCGAAACGGAATGCCCCCACAAGGCTCGGGGTCAAACCAGAGTGGAGAAGAAAACCCTTCTCCCTCAGGACAACCGATTGATATGACCGAACCGCAAATGCGGCAGGGGTCGCGTCAGTCGATGCCACAACCCGGTCCGACGGGAATTCCTCAGTCTCCAGATCCCTCGGTTGCGAACTGGGGACGCCGACAATCGACTTCCGGGCCGAACTCCAGCAGCAGCGACGGCAGTCGCGCTGACCCGAATCAGCTTCCTCCTCCACCTCTGGCTTCTCAGCAGGCTAGCTCAAAGAAGTGGAAGAACGACGGAGGAGCCCAGCGAAAGTGGGGCCGAGGTCAATCCAATGGAGCCATCGGGATTGAACGTTCGATCGTGTTGCACCTGTACCCGGAACGGTTTTCCATTGAGCAGGGTCCCCAGATGGGAATCCCCACCGACATGATTCGTTCTGACTTTCAGGATGCCGTGGCCATGCTCATTGAGTCGCATGCCCAGACTTGGGGAATTCCTCCTTCGAACTATTTCTGGAGGCCTTCATTTGAAATCAATATTCATCCGGGCGGAAGCCAGCACTACGCACAGTTGAAAGAACTCCTCGATTACTGGGCGCTGAGTTATAAGCTCGAGCACCTTAAAGAATAACGGATGTCGTTCCAGAAACGACCTGCCTGATGGTTGTTCACGTTGCTGACCCTGCTCAGTGACGTGGCGTTAGTCAGACTTTGGACTTCATCCGGGAATGGGCGCTGTATGTCGCGCAAATATCACGAAGAAGGGGAATTCGGTTCGGACTCCTTTCTGGACGTCCTCGCGAATCTCGTCGGGATCCTCATCATCCTGATTGTGGTTGTGGGTGTTCGTATTTCCAATATGCCGCCAGAACAGCTGACGGCCACTGAATCCACTTCGCAGGCCTCTGTCGAAGCCGCGAGTCCGGTCATCGAACTCCCTCAGGTGAAACTATCCGTTCGAGAACTCCCGCCGCTTCCGACCTTCACTCCCTTGCCTGAGATTCGCCCGACGGAGGAAATGCTGACGCAGGCAGAGAAGCTGAAAATCGACTACGAGCAACTGTCCAGAGCCCGAGAAACGGCAGCGGCACAGGAAGCAGAGCTCGCTCAACGTCTGCGAGATAAGCAGGCGGAAATCGAAGCGATGCAGAAGCAGCTGTCACAGTCGGCGGTGGCGATGAAGCCCCCTGAGCAACTCAAGACGCTGGAAGAAGACGTCAATCAGCTGCGGATGCAAGTGGCTGCCCTGAAGCAGCAGGCGGAGCTGATTGAATCCGATCAGCCACCCGTCGAAGAATTCAAGCATTACCTTCCGCCCATCGGTCGAGTTGTCTCGGGAGAAGAGGCTCACTTCCGTCTGCATGGGAATCGGGTGACTCACGTTCCGTTGACGACGCTCGTACGCGAAGTCCAGATGGACATGGAGCGACGGAAGGACATCCTCCTCAATCGTTCCTTCTTCCAGGGGAATACCCGACCGGTTGAAGGTTACATGATGGAATATGTTCTTCAGCGTCAGTCTGGCAACCTGAATGATGACCTGCGCTATGGACGGGGAATGATTCGGATCGGGGTCAGCAGCTGGATTGTCAAACCTGTCGGACCGCTCCGACAGGAAACTGCTGAAGAGGCCATGCAGTCCGGCTCAGAGTTCTATCGCGTGCTCAGTGAACATGGCCCGACATCGACCATCACCTTCTGGGTCTATCCTGACAGCTTTGAGATCCATCAGAAGCTGAAGGCTTTCACACACAAAGCCGGATACTGGGTGGCGTCACGTCCGCTCCCGACGGGTGTTCCCATCGCGGGATCGCCACAGGGGTCGAAGTCCGTCGCTCAATAATGAATGGCATTGTCGGTCGGACGATCATCGGGATCATCTGATCCGGAGGGCTCTCCGGAAGTGGTCTCGATTCATCTGATTGAGATGACGGGAAATTCATCGATTCGACCTCGACGAACGCGTCGCATGAACCACAATCAGGGGACGGTCCTTCGGTTCGCACTTCCCTGACAGTATTGAACATGGTCGACGCTTCTTCCCTTGATGCTCCTCACAGTGATGGTCCGCAAACTCTTTCCCATCGACAGATACTTGTCGTTTTCAGCGGACTCATCCTGGCAGTGATGCTGGCTGCGCTGGACTCGACCATTGTGACCACCGCGTTGCCAACTATCGTGGGGGAACTCGGAGGCCTCGAGCAGCTCTCCTGGGTTGTCACCGCTTATCTCGTCGGTCAGACCATTGTGACACCGATCTACGGAAAGCTCGGCGATTTGTATGGCCGCAAAGGGGTGCTTCAGGGGGCGATTCTGCTGTTTCTCATCGGCTCAATGCTCTGCGGGGCCAGCCAGTCGATGTCTCAGCTAATCTTCTTTCGCTGGGTCCAGGGACTCGGAGGAGGCGGATTGATGGCGACCACTCAGGCAGTGGTCGGCGATATCGTTCCTCCTCTGCAACGGGGCCGCTATCAAGGCATTTTCGGCGCCGTATTCGGTGTCGCCAGTGTGGCCGGACCGCTGATCGGGGGATACTTCACAACCTATTGGACTTGGCGCTGGATCTTTTACATCAATCTGCCGCTCGGTCTAGTTGCGATGCTGGTTCTTGCAAAGACGCTGCCGTCGGTCTCGCGGAAAGTGAGTCACCAGATTGACTATGCCGGTGCACTGCTGATCGCGCTGACGCTGACATCGGTGATCCTGATGGCAGACCTTGGTGGCACCGTTTACTCCTGGGATTCTCCGCTCGTCATTGGACTTGGCGTGACAGCCTGTCTTTGTCTTGGTCTCTTCATCTGGGTCGAGTCCCGTGCGATGGAACCCATCATGCCACTGGGACTGTTTCTCAATCGCACCTTTACCGTTAGCGTGTTTCTCAGCATGATCGTCGGGTTCTCGCTGTGGGGATCGGTCACCTATCTACCTGTGTTTCTGCAGGTCGTCAAAGGATCGTCGCCCACGGAATCCGGAATGCAGTTGCTCCCATTGATGGGGGGCGTGCTGACGATGTCCATCATCTCAGGACAGGTCATCAGCCGGACAGGGCGCTATAAGATATTCCCGGTCACCGGCATGTTCATCATGACGATCGCACTCTGGCTGCTGACCGGCATGGATGAAACGATCCGGCTCTCCGTCGCATCGCTCTATTTCCTGCTCCTCGGTTTGGGGCTGGGAATGGTGATGCAGGTGCTGATGATTGCAATTCAGAATGCAGTCGAATATCGGTCGATGGGAGTCGCGACTTCCGGAGCACTGCTGTTCCGTCTGATGGGAGGATCACTGGGGACCGCGATCCTTGGCGTCGTCTTTGCGTTGAGTCTGCACCATCATCTCATTGATCTGCTGCCTGCCGGAGCCGCCGATGGGGCAGAATTCTCACATCTGACGCCCCAATGGCTGCTGAAACTCCCCAGCGAGGAGCGAGGACCATATATGACGGCATTCGCCTCATCGTTCAGAAATGTGTTCAGCGTCGCCGCGGTCTTCGCGGCAGGGGGATTTGTACTCGCCTGGTTCCTGCCTGAGCTCGCGTTGCAGAAGTCGTTTTCTCGGAAGTCACATTCGGCGGACGGGAAGCAGACCCCCATCGACGTCGTTGAGTAATGTCATGAGTCGAGCGACGTCCTGACCAGTCGTCTGAGCGTCGCTGCAGTATGAGGTCCGGTTTAACCTGGGAACGGGTTGGCGAGACCTGGCGGAGCCGCGGGGATGTCGCCGGGGAGTTCGCTGGGAATCTGGCTCGGAGGAGCCGCAGGAATTTCGGCCGGGATCTCGGAAGGCATCGCCGCAGGAATTTCAGGCAGTTGATTAATCGGAGGAGCTGCTGGAATCCCGGCAGGCATCTCGGAAGACAGGTCTCCGCTGAAAGCCGATGGCACAACCGACGGGATCTCTGATGGAATCTTTGTTGGAATCTCGGACGGGATGTCCTTCGGAATTGCCGGGAGCGCTGAAGGAAGCTCTTTAGGAATGTCCGTTGAGATGTCTGGCAGATTCCCATTCATCGGGATGATCGCCGGAATGTCGCGTTCCTGAGCAGGAGCGGATTCTCCTTCTTTCGGAATCAATCGCTGAATGGGGACTGTCCCGCTGCCATCGGCGAGCGGAACTTCCTGAATGACCGCACTCAGGTTCTGGGCGTCATGCAGCAAAAGGTCTCCGATCTCTTCCCCGGCGTCAGTGGTCCAGCCGAGTTTCTCGCTGGCCTTGGGATTCGACGGATCATTCAGCACTTCTTCGCTGTCAGGATTGGTGCGGACTTCCTGCAGCTGATGATAGAGGGCCGCCACGGTGTTCTTCCATCCCTCACTGAAGACCGGAATTCCGATCTCCTTTCCATCGGGACGCTTCTCAGCAAAGGCGACGGACGTGTAATAGATCCTGTCACGGTCGGCCTTCACAGACCCGTGATAGCCAGCCAGCCCCGACAGTGAATCGACGTCGTCGGCATCATCTGTCAGGACGACGCTGCTCGGAACCAGAATGTTGAAGACGGTCACTTCGAGATCATAGTCTTCCAGATAACCTTGAGCATGGAGCGACTTCAGGGTCTGGTGCAAATCACTGCGCGAGATCTTCTTGGGAACGCTTCCACTCAATGGATGAGAAGGGAGTGCAACACTTGTCACATTCTTGCCATTAAAGAACGGCTTCAGTTGCTCATTCAGTCGGGCATCTGTCATTGCGGCCTGAATGGATTTGTCGATCTTCAGGACGTCACTCTGCTTCCATTGGTCTTCTCCACCGAGGTAGAGATTCACATAGGCCAGATCACGCAGGGTCTTGCCTCCGCGGTAAATCAGTTTTCGGCTTTGCCCCGGGACCGCACCCGTGGCTGAGGCGATCGCAGAGTTCTTGGCAAGTCGGCTCCGATAGACCCGTTCGGCCGGAGAACCCGGTCGGGTCGCAGCACGATACGGAATCAACGAACGGGCACCGGCGAGCTTGTCTGAAATCTTTGGGACAGGCGCCTGCGCGGGACTGTATGGCCAGGGGGCCCAGGCCAGAGACGTTTCCTTCATTGGCAGTTTCGCTGCACTGGCCGGTGGAATCGCAGACGGGGCTGCTTTGGTGACAGGCGGGATTTTCGCAGGAGCAGCGGCGGGAGGAGTCGCCGGATTGGAAGAGCCCGAGAAGGGGTCGCCACCCATGGGGGCGACAGGGGCTTTCGCAATCGGTGGAGGAGTCGGCTGACTCGGGATCGGTTTGGCAGGGGCAGGGTTGGTAGGAATCGGATTGGGAGCCGGCGCGGCCTTCACAACGTTGGGGATGGGATTGTCCATGGGTTTGGACGCCACAACCGCGCTGGAAGACATGGGATTAGGGGCGACAGCAACAGGACCCTTGGAAGGGCTCGCCTTTGGAGTGACAGGAACAAATGCCGTGGCCGCAGGGGATGCGGCCTGAAGTGACGGTACGGCAGCAGTCGGAGAGGGGGAAATTCGAGCGGTGTGCGGCGGTGACGATGTGACGTGACTGTGGGGGGGATTCGTCACGACAGCAGATGGAGGAAGGGGGCTGATTGACGCGACGGGACCTGACGAGATGACGGAGGCGGAAGGCGAGGCGGAATAGGATCCCGCTGGCATAGAGGCGATGATTGGTTCGTTGGAAAGGACAGGGGACCCGCTGGCAACGGAATAGGTCGGAACGGAGAGCGCCTGTGCTCCGTAGGGGAGGCTCGCTTGTCGGGAAAAACCTTGCTGGCAGCCCGCGGCGCAGAGCGCCAGACCGGCTAAGGAAAGTTTTGTCAGATTGTGACGCCAGATGGCCATACTCCACTCCGTATCACACTCGTTCTCAACCAGACTGAACACGTCCGATTCCGTTCCTCGCGGCAATGACTTGCGTTGCTTCAGGGGGAAGAGATGTATTTCAATTCGACCAGCAGAAACAGCCGATTCTTGAGAAACTGGACCGGCAGAAACTGCAGATTGAAAGATTTACACGCCCTGTAAATGAAAAATCCCTTGCCGGGTGAAAACCTGGCAAGGGAGATAAGCTGTAACAGGTTAAAGCGGTGGACCGGCCCCGTCTGTCTTGTAAGGTCTCTTGTCAAAGAGACGCGTAACGCGGTTTTACATGGCGTCATTGACTGCTGGAGCCGAAGCCTTCACAGGCTTCAGATACTGATCATTCAGTTTTCCGCACGACCAGAGCAGGCCCCGAGTCACGAGGTCGAGATACCGGGGATCCGAAACCGTGGCGTTGTTGTGTCCCAGAGTCGTGGCGAACACTTTCGCCTTTCCGGCATAGTCATTGGTCCAGATAATCACATTGTCGGCCGTGACTTCCTCGCCTTTTTTGTTCTTCGTGACCTGATGGCCGCGGGCAAGGGCTTTCGCCGTATCCAACAGTTTCCCGGCGCTGTTGTTGTAAAGTTCTTCATTCAATGTGGTCCAACCGGTCATGCCAGAGGTGATTGGACTGTCCGGGTCAGTAAAAGTCAGGTCGATGGGAACCTGTGGACCATGCCCGGTGGTCTGAAGTCCGGTGAACTCAAACCAGGGAGTGATGCCAGGAAAACCTTCGCTGCGGAAGGAATGCATTCCGCAATGTAGGACAACGGCCGGGAGACCGTTCCGGTGTGGTTCGAGAATCCGCTCGATGACGCTCAGGTCTTTCACATCAGCGGTACATTCATCATGAATGACGACGTCAAAGCCCTTGGCCCAGTCTGGACTTTCATAGACAGGGTTCAGGTGCTTAGTGGTCTTGTCCGGATCATATGCCACGGTGACGACGACGTGAGCCCGTTCCGTGATTCCTTTTGAAAGGATCTCCTTCTGGGCTTCGTAGTCATGGCAGCAACCGCCGAGCACCAGCAGCACTTTCAACGGCTTGACCGCTTCATCGGCAGCGACTGCTTCGCCACGGGTGCTGAATCCCGCCAGCAGGATCAGCCCCAGACATGCTGCGACTCCGGCAACTCCAATATGACGCATCTTCATCCAATCCACTCCTTGCCGTCGCGAGCGCCGGCGTCAGTTCATTGCCCTCCGCACCGCACTCGATGCACAGGGGAGATGGAAACCACTTCGCTCGCATCGTGTCTTTTTCATGCGTGAACTGCAAGTCAGGGCATTCCGCTGGAGGGGACGATGAACTCCCTTGTCAGGTCTGAACTTGAATCGCAATGGACAATCTTTCAAATGCAGATGAGAATTGCCGCCGAATTCGGCCAATCCCAGCATGGGCTGATCGCGGCGTGGATCATCAGGAATCGACAGTCGCGTCCATCGCACTCTCAATTGTGAAGGCATCTCAGTGACGGATCACTCTGCCAATCCTTTTGAAACTCCCCGTCCGCGCGGAGTGCCGGCACTACAGGGGACCTTGCGAGTGATCGTCTCCTGTTACTGTTTTGGAGTTGCTGCCGCCCGGTTTCATCAGGGGGAGATCGATCCCGCCGCGAGTCTGTTTCTGGCGACAAATCCGAACGATCAGGCGGCACTCGCGACAGCATCAAACCTGATCGCCTATTTCATGGTCTTCACAGGCGTGATGACTCTATTGCGCCCGGTGCATCTTCTTTCGCTTCTGGTGATGATCCATGCAGCGAGTGCGGCATGTGCTGATGCCTTTGACTCCGCGACTCCGGCACAGGCCTGGGAGCCGATCCTGAATGCTACCCGCTGGATGGCGCCCTTTGCGTTGCTGCTTCTGGATCTCTGGCCGCCTCGAGTGAAGGCGTCACTGGTGATGTGCGTCGCATCGGTCGCGCTTCTTCGACTCGCGGCAGTCGCGACGTTCGTTGTGCAGGGATTCATTTGCTTGCAACAGTGTCACGCTGGCGGCGACTGGGCCGACCTCGTGCAGCAGGCCGCTCGGCACGGGTTCCATCGCGAGATCAACGACTCAACTGCTCAGTTCGTTCTGGGAGTGATCGGCGCGACCTTAATCGCCTTTGCTGCAACGATCTATTCGAGCCGGAAGGTCAGCGATCTGTTTCTGGTTGCATTCGGAGCTTTCATCTGGACGCTCGTTCCCCTTTTCGCACTGGGACGTGCCGGGTATGACGAGACCCTGTTGAGATGTTCAGAATGGGGGGCTCCGCTCGTCGTGGCACTCTTCCAGCTTCTTGCTATTCGACGACGTCCTGTTGAGTACGTACCGGAACGATCCGGCACGCGGAGCCATTGATCGAAGCCGGAATTGATCGTCTCGTTGCAAGAGGCACCACGAAAAAAAGCGAGCCGTCGATAGTTCTGACGGCTCGCCTTCGATTGAACTTCAATTGAAACGATCTGGGTCCTACGGCGAACCCGGCATCGATCCGCTGCCAGCAGCTTTCTTGAGCTGACGCTTCAAAGCACTCTTCTGCTTGCGGGTCATCTGGCCTTCACCTTCCATCATCGCTCCCTCGGCGAGTCCAAGCCCCTGCAGAGCTTCCAGGCTTTCATCAACCTTGGGAGCCTTCAGATACTCGAACTGCTTGTTCTGATAGTCCATGTAGGTCTTGAGTCTCTGATGGTCGGTCTTGTCGATGGTCGGACTCAGATAGACGAGATCATGAGTCGACTTGGCAACCAGTGTCTGAGGGGGAAGGGGAACTTTCCCTCGGACGCCGGTGACAGGAATCTTGACCGTCTTTCCATCTGGGGCTTTCTCGTGCAGACTGTCTTCCAGTCGGATATCCGAGAACGTGTCGACAAGGAAGTCCTGTGTTGAGAACCGGTACTTCTTGGATTCGTTCGATCCCTTGGCAGGATCGATCACAACTGTCTCAACTTCGTCGGCAATCGGCTGCCCCATCCGAATATCAAACGCGCTGTTGATGAATGTTCCGTGTGTCGGGTTCCATTCATAGACGTCGAATCGAGCCGTTGGTAGAACGCGTGTCGCCTGTTCACTGACGTTCGTCACGAAGTACTTGATGTCTTCTTCGATCGTGACCGGTTCAGTGATTGGACTCCAGGGAGTCGTTCGGGTTTCCCCTTCGATGACGTGTGGAACCCCGCCAGCTTCTGCGATATGACGTCCGAAGTTTGGATTGGTCAGCACCAGCCGGACGCGATATCGATAGGTCTTTCCTGGCTCAACATTGAAGTCGAAATATCGGAAGAGGAGCAGTTCGCCCTCAGCGGTCACGCGGCTTTTGATCCAGTCGCGGATGCGTTTTTCTTCTTCTGTCCGGTTCACAGCGCCTCTCGCCATGTCGGCGACGAGCTTATCGAGTGGATTCACTTGTGCGCCGGCGCGTGGATTTCGGGTTCCAGCCCCCATTCCACCGCCCATCCCCCCGGAGCGTTCTGCGGACTCGAAGCTCGGCATGGCGGAATACATATTCCCGCCGCCGAACATGTCCACCTCGAGCTGGCGAGGATCAAAGACAGTCTTGGCAAATCCACCGCGTTTAACAACCGAAGCATCCATCTGCTTCTTCTGGGCAGCGGCTTCCTGCAGCAGCTTACGCTGCATTTCGGTTTCCATGGCGATCTGGCTGTCGCTTAACTCATAGCGTTCAATCTGCGGATGAGTCGCCTGACGACGCCATTCGCCTGTGATTCTTCCGGGCAGGGGCATCGTGATGACTGAATTGGTGATCACGCTGTTGACGACTTCAGCGTCGAGCGATGCGCTCTTGCCGATGATGTCTTCTGCAGTCTGGATGTCGACCTTTTGCCAAGGACCACTCCAGGGGTCACCTTCGCTCTGCGCGGTCTGGCGCTCGAGTTCGAAGTCGATGATGTCGAAGATCCCAGCAGCATAGTGATAGGTTTTGTGAATGGCGTCCGCATATTTCAGGATCTGGTCGCGGACCGGGAAGACCGCGCGAATGGATGCGAAATGATAGCCCTGACCGTTCAGGTTCAGAGTCGGGCCAGTTGCCTCCATCATCCCGGACATGGGGTCCATCATCGAGGACATTTCCATGGAGGTGTATTCCAGACTGGCCATTCCGCCTTCCATCCCGGCGACGTTATTCTGGCGTTTTCGGAACTCGTCCGGCACATTGTCATCCGGCATCGGCGTCGTGGGAGCAGGTGTCGCCGGATCGACGGGTAGTTCGTCTCCAATCACTTCCAGAAAGACACGGCCCCCGCTGACGATTGGATTCTGCAGGGTGAGCAGCTCTGGTTCGCGCAACGGATCGGTGCCGCCGCGGATATCGACGACCATCTTGCTGGACATCTCGATCGGTGCCGGACTGAACTCCTTGTAAAGGCGCTCATAAACAATATTGGCCGGAGCGGCTTCCTTCGTCGGAACGAACTGTGCCCGTTCTTCTTCCGGCCAGACGTTCATCTTCCAGACCTGGCGTCCCTTGGCGACCTTCTCGGTGATCTCGTTCGGAGTGCCGGAATAAGGAGACCAGCGGGTGCCGGCCAAGGCCATCAGGACGATCAGCACAAACAGACCGAAGACGACCTTTTCGACGTGATCGATGGCGAGCTGTTTGAAGTTCTTCTTTGCCATGGCGAGATTCTCTCGTTGACCGTGAATCGATCCCGGTGCTCTGGAAGCTGCGACTCCAGTCGAGGCTTCCACTTCAATTTCGTCTGGTTCTGTCAGGAATTCAGCCAGCTGAGCTCTTGGAGGCCAACTGATCTGATTTCACCCTGACTTCTCTCCGCCTCAATCTTGGATGACTACTGAGGCGGTGCTGTCTCCGGAGTGGGAGCAGGCGTTGCTGCGTCGGTGGTCGCCGGGGCTCCCTCTGCTGGAGCCGGAGTCGCAGGTCCGGCCTCTGGGTCAGCAGGAGGAGCTGGCTCCGCTGGGGGCTCGGCGGGAGCAGCTTCAGGCTGCTGTGCCGCTGCTTTTTGTGCTTCTAATGCAGCCTGCTTACGGGCCTCCACTGCTGCGAGAACCTCAGTCGGCTGCTTGTACATCGTGATGACACCGCACAGATCCAGGCGGACCAGGTCCGGGTGGTTCAGCGACTTCATTGCAATGTCAGGCAGGTTGGTGGCATACGGATTCGGTCGAGCGCCTCCACGTCCCCCGGGAGTCAGACCATCCAGAGAGAAGCCAGATCCACTTTCAGCACCACTTTCCGTGAAAGAAGGACCGCTCTCGATGTTCGACATGGAGAACTCGCTCATTCCCCCTGGCATCCCTTCCGGCCCGGTCATTTGGGTACGGTATGGATTGGCTCCCACCTGAAAGCGGCGGACCTGAACCGGCCAGTCGGAATTGGCGAGTGTGACAATAAAGTCCGGAATCTTGTTTTGGTTGATGATCACACTCATATAGAAGCCGCGTTCGAAGAACGGTGCTCCTTCGGGCTCGCCAATATATCGGCGAGGAGGAGCTGCCGGGGTGGGGGGGGGGGGGGGG
>JAEZFD010000028.1 GCA_023417655.1 Planctomycetota bacterium
CCCCCCCCCCCCCATGCCAGCAGGTCATGCCGTTCTTTGGCGAAGGAGTTCTCAGGACTATGAGCCAGAATGTGCTCATAGATCCCCATTGCGGCCTCAGGGCGACCTGTGTTTTCAAAATCGACCGCCATGGTCAGCAGACGCTCAACGCGGGCGATCTTGGGGTCGAGCTTCTTGGAACTCGACAGATAACTTGAGGTAGCGCAACCTGAGGCCGAGGCCAGAAAGATCGGCGCTAACAACAACGACAACTTTGCGATCCGACGCATCCCTGCCCCCCTCAGAAAGCCCCCCCGGGCCTCTTGAACACATGAGCCTGTTCCGAATCGCACAATACGGAGACCAGCAGAAGTCTGGTCATTTCAGGCGGCGACCCGGCATGATCAATGAATCTATCGGCGCAGGTCGATCAACGAGATGAGGCGAATATAGGGATTTCCGAAGGGAGATCTCTGATTCCTGGCCCGTTGACGGACTCGGTTTCCACTGGGAAACAATGCAAAAAGACCTGCGTGCATCAGCTTGAAACACGCTTCCCTGATCACACGAATGTCACTGAATCGGAAGTAACATTCCCTGCTCAGTTCAAGCAGGCGGAACACCCCGGCATTCTGCCAAATGGCGTCGACGATCTTCCGAAAACATCAGTCAACGTACGATCGAGGCGAAGGCCAGTGAGTCGACGGAATCAGTCGGTTCTCAACCGGCTCCGCGCAGACCTTCCGGCAGTGTCCAGACAAGCGATTCCCGTTTTGCGAATCGGGTCGGCACAGTCGTCGGAGCAAAACTCTGCCAGGTCTCAAATGCACTGGCTGAATCGGCCGTTGAAAGAATGCGGATCAGAGTCGAACGATCGAACTGTCCAATGACACGTCCCTGCTGAAGCACAGGGAGAGATTGAGTTTTCAGTTCCGTTAATAGTCGGGCTCCGACAGCCAGACTGTCATTACTATCGAGCGTCATCTGGACTGGCGACATTAAAGCAGAGAGCGGAGCTCCGCCATCGCCTCCCAGCAGACGATAATTGATGATTTCATAATCCGGGACGATTCCGAGCAGCATCTCACATTCATCAACGACATAAATCTCGCTGGTGTGATGCTTCAACAATTGCTCTTCTGCTCCGCGAATCTCGGTCTGCGGCTGCAGCATCAGCGGAACTCGCAGGGCGACATCACGGACAAATCGAATCATCATTCAGCTCCACACCAATTCGCTTCAGGTCGACTAAACCGCTGCCGGACTCCCGAAGCGAGACCTCTCCGATAGAAAAGCCTGAGACCTTTCTAAGGAATCGGCGATCGCCAACATCTGACTGAGCAGAAATTGCTGCTGCACCGAGCAAGAGATCAGGTTTCAGCCAGACCCCTTAAATACTCAATTGTGAATTCTCCAATCTGCCATTGAACTTTGTGCATTCGACCAGTGCCTGAGAGATTGCGGCTGCGCTAAAAACAACGGCCGATTTCGCCACTCGAACTTGTCGGACTACGAAACAGGGCGGATAATGCTGGAAGGACTCTGAGCGTCTGGCAGAATTCACCGATCGACTATGGACTCCGCAGTAAATCAACTCCTGAATCATACGAATTCGATTTCGCTTTACGGCATTGGCCTCATTCTTGCTTTGGCAGGAATGGCCTACGCGGTTCTGCGGATCCGTGCCTGGTATCGGGATGGTGATGATCCTGCCGACACTCAGCGTGAAATGCTTCGACAATTTCGTGAATCGACATTGCGAGGTGACCTCTCCGACGAGGAATTCCGATCCATCAAGGGTCAGATGAACCGACGTGAAAATCGACGGTGACGGACGACTGATGCGATTCGATTGACCTCCTCCAGGAGAATCGCGTTGACGGCGAAGAACATCACACGAATGAGTCAGGCGACGACCGGCCCGGGCAGGCCACAATCAAGATTGCAGCATCGTTTTCCGATCTCTCGTCCATGATGACGACGATTCTTATCTTAGCCGGCAACCGCAACACGGAGGGGGTCGCCGAGCAGAGTTCACGTTCAGCACAGTCTGAGCAGCAGCCTTAAAGGGTTCTACATGACCTCCAAGGAATTAAGTGCCGGTCGCAAGGGAACAGGGAAGAAGAACGCCAACTGTTCATTCTGCGGCAAAAGTTACCGGGACGTCGGGCCCCTTGTCGAAGGTCCCGGTGACGTCTATATCTGCGGCGAGTGCATCGACCTGTGCCAGTCGATCCTCGACCAGGATCGCCGACGGCGCGGAGAGAGCAAGAAACTGTTCCAGAAGGTGCCGACTCCCCGCGAGATCGTGGCACACCTGGATCAGTACATCATCGGCCAGAATCACGCCAAGAAAACGATGGCCGTCGCAGTCCACAACCATTACAAGCGTCTGATGCTGACGGAAGACGTCGACAACGACGTCGATATCGAGAAGTCAAACATTCTCTTCATCGGGCCTACCGGTTCGGGGAAGACGCTGCTGGCAAAAACAATTGCCAAGTTCCTGCAGGTCCCGTTCGCCATCGGCGATGCCACGACCTTGACCGAAGCAGGCTATGTCGGTGAAGACGTTGAGAACCTGCTGTTGAAACTGCTGCATGCCGCTGACTTCGAGATCGAAGCTGCTCAACGCGGGATCATCTTCATTGATGAGCTCGACAAGATTGGCAAGACCAGCCAGAACGTCTCGATTACTCGCGACGTCTCCGGCGAAGGTGTTCAGCAATCGCTTCTGAAGATGCTGGAAGGAACCGTTTCGAACGTCCCGCCTCAAGGTGGACGGAAGCATCCGGAACAGCAGTACATTCAGGTCGACACCTCGAACATCCTGTTCATCTGCGGCGGAACGTTCGTCGGACTCGAAAACATCATCGCCAAGCGACTAGGGCGTAAGATGATCGGGTTCGGACAAAGCACCCGCGACGAGGAAGAACAGCGTCGGGAACTCCTCAGCAAGGCCACTGTCGAAGACGTGCTGGAGTTCGGGCTGATCCCGGAACTTCTGGGCCGACTGCCGGTTCTCAGCACTCTGCAGACCCTGACCGAAGACGAGTTGGTCCACGTTCTGACCGAACCGAAGAACTCGCTGATGCGGCAGTATGCCAAGCTCTTCGAGATGGAAGGTGCCGAACTCGAGTTCCAGCCTCAGGCTCTCCGGGAGATCGCCAAGATCGCCCGAGCCAAAGAGACCGGAGCCCGTGGTCTTCGCAGTGTCGTCGAAGGCGTGATGTTCGACATCATGTTCGACCTGCCAGAGAAGGGCAAAGGCACGCACTATGTGATCACGCCGGAAATCGTTCGCGGAGAGAAGAAACTCTTCACCGGCGATGAATCCGCCGCCGCATAGTGCAGCTTGCTCGGAAATTCAGACCTCGCTCGACCCTGTCAGGATCACCTGCCAGGGTCGCGGTCGTTTGATTGGGACGCCGAACGCACGAGCAAATCCATCAGTCCAGGGCAGATCATTTCGGGCAGGCAAACCCGGGCACGCGAAGTCCGCACACGTCCCGACTCAGGTCAGAGTGTCAGGCAGCAGCACTCTACAGGCGGCCGCTGCGAAGGATTCCCCAGACCAGCCAGATACCAAGCAATCCCGAAAGCATGAACAGCGGGACGGCGAACCAGATGGAATCCGAGGCCGCGGTTCGGATGATGAGGGCCGTCGAGACGATCATGGCGGAAGTCACTGTTCCGACGACCACTCGATTGCTGGAACGGTCGAATTCAGTGATGAAGTGATCCAGCCCATGATGTTCAAGTTGAACCTTGAACTCACCGTCACCCGCCTTCTTCAGCGTCTTCTCGAGATGGAGTGGTAGATCGTGAGCCGTCCGCAGCAGAGTCTGCAGATCATTCCACCCCTGCTCCAGTAACCGTTGCGGCTGATAGCGTCCCCGAATCAGCTTTTCTACAAATGGAGAGAGCACCTCTGCCATATTGAACTGAGGATCAAGCCTTCGGCCGATGCCTTCCAGCGTGATGAAAACCCGAACCAGCAGCATCAGTTCCCCGGGACATTGCAGGCCATGGGAAGAAAGAATCGACACGAAGTCATTCAGCATTCTCCCCACATTGATCTGATCCAACGGCACGCCGTAATAGGCATCCAGAAAGTCCCGAACATCTGTGTGAAGCAATGCCATGTCGACCGGCTGAGATGACCGGGGTTGTCCCAGCGACATCAGAGCCCGAACCGCCTTCGAAACGTCATGATGAGCGATCATCACGAACAGATCGATCAGTTGTTCGCGGCGTTCATCATCCAGATATCCTGTCATTCCAAAGTCGAGCAGGATAATCGCCCCATCGGCCCGGACCCGCAGATTTCCGGGGTGCGGGTCCCCGTGAAATCGCCCCAGATCAAAAGCCTGGCGAAGGAAAATGCTGGCTCCGTTCACAGCGATTTCCGCAGGATCGAGACCTGCAGCCCGAATCCCTGCAACATCGCCGGCATTCAGGCCGTTCACCCGTTCCATGACGATGACCGCTTCCGAGACCAGGTGCGGATGAACGGTCGGAATATGGACTCGGGGATCGTCGGCAAATGCCCGTTGGAAATCCTGCATCGCCCGGGCTTCACGTGCGAAGTTCAATTCGCGGCGAATGGTGCGAGTGAAGTATTTCACCAGACCGACTGGGTCGAAGACTCGTGCCTCAGGAACATGACGTTCCAGCAGCTGTGCCATTTCCATCATCAACGACAAGTCACGTTCGACCATAAGCACAGCGCCGGGGCGTCGAACTTTGACGACGACATCTTCTCCCCGCAGCGTCACAGCAGTGTGCACCTGAGCGAGCGAACCGGCTGCAAGCGGCTTCTCTTCGAAGTGGCTGAAGATCTCATCTAATGGCAGCCCGAGTTCTGCTTCAATGACAGTCCGCATTCCCTGTTCGGCGAACGGCGGGACATGTTCCTGCAGCACCTCAAGTTCCCGGATGACGTCGGCCGGGATCAAATCAGGACGGGTGCTTAGAACCTGACCGAATTTGATAAACGTTGGACCCAGATCCTGCAGCGCCAGTCGAATGCGCCGGGGGGTGGTGAGATGTTCCGGGACCTCAGGCTGACGCCAAAAGAAAACCCGCCGCCACCGATTCAGATAAGGGGAAATCCCCAGTCGTTCGAGAACATCCCCGAACCCATAGTTCAGCAGGACTGACGCGATCTCCCGACCGCGATTCAGGTTCTTCAGAAATCGCAGCGGAGAGGGTTGCACGCTAATCCGGAACTAAAGGACATCACCCGCAAGGGGCTTCTTCGCCAGAAGTCATTGAGAACCGAAGCGGACGGCCCCATTTCGATCGCCGTAATCCGCATTGCCGGAGATGGCCGCATCGGTCAGGCCTCTTTCGGAAAGAGAGCCTCCCCTGCACTAACATCCTTCAGGACATTTCCACAGCTGTCAAATCCCCTCTCACTCACTTATTGAGCTTTTGCTTGTAGGCATCCGCATTAGGACGGTATTGCGGAGGAACAGGTCGATTCCCGGACCCTGAACTCTGGCTCGCTTTCCGTTCCCGATCCCCACCACTGCGCATCTGTCGTTCCTGGGAAGGGCTCAGTCCTTTGAGCAGAGATTCAAACTGACGGCGTGCTGCCTCTGACTCCGGCGAACGATCCGTTCCCGGGTCGGCTAGCTGCTCATCCAATCGCTTCATGAATTGTTCCAGATCTTCCTGAGAATATCCCAGGTCATTCATCAGGGATTCTGGCGTTTCGCCCCGCTCCAGTTGCTGTTTCAGTCGCTTGAGGGCGAGTTCAGTCGCCTTCTTGCGATGGGCAAGGTCCGCTGGATCAGCAGGCTCGGCGCCCGACGCGTTTCCAGTGCCGGAGGATTGCCCCGGATCGCGATGATTCTCGCCTTTCCCCTGCGAAATCCCCCCCATTTCACCCGGCGGACTCTGTCCGGAGGAATCCTGCCCCGGCTGGTTCTGCCCCGGCTGGTTCTGCCCCGGCTGGTTCTGCCCCGGTTGGTTCTGGCCCGGTTGATTC
>JAEZFD010000045.1 GCA_023417655.1 Planctomycetota bacterium
GTCTCAACGAGTGAACGGGTAGGGTGTGTTTGGCGGAGTTCGCTTCGGCGAGAGAGTTTTCGGCGCGACTCGATCGGCTAAGGGGGGAGTCCATGGGCTTGTTGAGATGGATTCAATCTCCATGGTGATCTCCATGCTCAATTTGTCTGACTTTAACTTGCCCTGCGGAACAGTGAATTCCACCGCGTTGAGCGTTAATGTTCGTCCGCTCAGGAGAGCCTCTTTTGCTTTGACCGAAAAGCCTGTCGTTGTCATCAGCTGAACGTCACCACTGGCACTGAGCTCGTGTGAGACCTGACCCAGCTCATCGACACGTGAACTCAATTGCAGCTGCCCGCAATCAATGGTCAGCGTTGAATTTGCAGTCGAGTGTGGAATGGGCGAATCATCGGCTGAGATTGCAATCGCGTCTGTCAGTCCCAGTTGCATTGCAGGTTCCAAAGACTGAAAAGAATCCGTTGACGGGGGCTGATCATTCGGACTGCTGCTCGAAGTCTCCTTAGCTGGCCCCGAGAAGAAATCTAACGCCGTGTCCTTCAATTGAATGCGGATCCGAAAATTTGGTTTTTTCTCCGCCGTGGCTTTCTGATCGGCCTTCCCGGGTTCGCTCACCGCGGAGTCGGCCTTTCCCTGAGGCTCGCCGGAAGATGGCGGAGGTCCGTTCGGAGCGAAGGAATCTCGTGAGGCGGGGTCTGTCTGCCCGATCGCCGGGAGCGCCAATGCGGTCACAATGACGGGGATTCCCAGTAAGGCCGTCTTTCGCATCACCATCAGCCGTTCCTCTTCATTACAGCGAGCGTTGCCGAAATAAATCCGTTTAGGACAGGCCAAGTTACGACTTTGGTGCCTCGCCGGCAATATGAGAGTTCAGCCAGACTGAAATGTCGGGCCTGTGGATTGATAAGACGCAAACTAAAATCCCGGATCGTTCACCAGGGAACGCGTGATCATCGATGCGGCTCAGCAGGAGCTTCGCCCTCCCGAACGCACTCATTGAGTGTGACTGTTTAAGCTCGTTATCGCAGATGGCGAAAGAGCAGGACGGTGAAGGTGTAGGCGTATCCCACCAGATACCAGCCTGCGGCGATCATAAACATGAACAAGCCAAAGCGGCGCAGACTCTGAATGAGCGACTCTTTCTCCGCGTCCTTCCAGTAAGCATCGGTCGATTTCGGAGGCGACTCCGGCTCTTCGAGAAACGTCCACCCGCAACTGGGACAGACAGTCTCAGTTTCTGTCATCTTGGCCTGGCAGGCGAGGCAACGCGGGGCTTCTTTGATCTCAAAGTTTCGTGGACGGAAGACGTCGCCCAGCGTGCTGGCGGCTGGCATGTGTGACAAGACCTCCCGGGCACGTTCGAGATCCGACTCCAGAACTTCGACCCGAATGCGACCAACGGCAGCTGCGAGCATCCAGTCCATGACAACTGTGCCGGCGCCGGTGACCGTCGCGCGGATGCCTGCGGCCTCCAGATGCAGCTTGGCCGCTTCCGCCTGATACTGATACATGTAGCGGTCGACGATCACCAGACGCTCGTAACGGGTTTCGTTCATAGCCGGCTCCGCGATGGGTGTCCGCATTGCATGAAGAAGCCTCCCGGATCGCGAACGACACGCGGGAGGCCCGATTTCTGTCAGTCAATTCTGATCGACCTGAATCAGTTCAGGTTCATCGACAGCAGGAATTCATCGTTGGTCTTGCTGCGACGCATGCGGTTCGTCAGCAATTCCATGGCCTCGACAGGGTTCATGTCGTTCAGGACGCGGCGGAGGATCCAGACGCGACGCAGTTCGTCTTCATCCATCAGCAGTTCTTCGCGGCGGGTGCCGGACTTATTCACGTCAACGGCCGGCCAGATGCGTTTCTCGACCATGCGGCGGTCGAGGTGCAGTTCCGTATTGCCGGTTCCTTTGAACTCTTCGAAGATCACTTCGTCCATTTTGGAACCGGTGTCGACCAGTGCGGTCGCGATGATGGTCAGACTGCCCCCTTCTTCAACAGCACGGGCGGCACCGAAGAAGCGTTTCGGATACTGCAGGGCATTCGCATCGACACCGCCGGTCAGGATCTTGCCTGAGTTCGGGCACTCGGTGTTATAGGCCCGTGCCAGCCGCGTGATGGAATCGAGGAAGATCACCACGTCATGGCCATATTCGACCATGCGTTTGGCCTTCTCGATGACCATCTCTGACACCTGAATATGGCGGCTCGGTGGCTCGTCGAAGGTGCTGGAGATCACTTCGCAGTGATCGCCTTTCACCTGACGTTCCATGTCCGTCACTTCTTCCGGACGTTCGTCAATCAGCAGGACGATGACGTAGGCTTCCGGGTGATTCTCGAGGACCGCTTTCGCGAGCTTCTGCAGCAGAACCGTCTTTCCGGCTCGTGGTGGCGAGACAATCAGTCCACGCTGTCCCAGTCCGATGGGGGCCACGATGTCGACGATACGCGTGCTCAGTTCGCCTGGATCGGTTGCTAGCTTCAGGCGATCTTTCGGGTGCAGCGGTGTCAGATCGTCGAACGGGACTTTCTCTGGCACCAGATTCGGGTCGGCCCCATTGATGGCTTCCACTCGCAGCAGGGCGAAGTAGCGTTCGTTCTCTTTGGGCGGACGGATCTGGCCAGCGACAGTCGCTCCGGTACGCAGTCCGAAGCGGCGGATCTGGCTCGGGGAGACGTAGATATCGTCCGGGCAGGGGAGATAGTGATAGTCTGGACTCCGGAGGAATCCGAAGCCGTCTGGCAGGATTTCGAGCGTGCCTTCCCCGAACATCAGGCCATTCATCTTGGTCCGCTCTTTCAGGATGCGGAAGATGAGGTCCTGCTTTTTCAGCCCGGTGTATTCGCTGACATTTTCCTTCCGGGCGAGCTCAATGAGCTCCTTCATCGTCATCCGCTGTAAAGCGGCGATGTGAATCTCTCCCCGTTTGGCGTCCTCATAACGCGAATCGGCTGGATCGTAGAGGGCGTCGTCGTCATCTGCCCCGTTTCCCGATGCGGCTACCGGCTGTGAGACAGGGGTTTCGGAGTCCTGAGGGCGTGTCCGGGATGTCTGAGACGGGGGCGAGGTTCTGGGCATACGGTCCTCGGTGATTCAGTCGGAAGGAGAAGGGAATGAGAAGACGGGTCTCTGAAGGACCGGTCGATCAGGATTGAAAGGGTGGCAGTAATGCGATTTAACTGCAACTCAGTGCGGCTGAAGATAAAACGCATTTGACATGTTCAGGTTCACTCGAATTTCGAGATTCCGGAGATGGATTTTGAACGCAACTCCCGATTCTCTGGGTTGTTCCGGAGCTGAGACGAGTTTTTCGCTTGCAGCTGCGGAAATTGTTTCTGCAGCCATTCGGTCAATTGGATGGTCGATTCTTCCAGTGAACCGGATTGATCGATTACGACGTCCGCGGCCTGTCGCTTCTGTTCAAGCTGCATCTGGCTGGCCTCCCGCCGGGCGAGATCTTCTTCTGACCAGCCCCGGCCGCGGACTCGTGACAGACGTTCCTCTTGAGGAACGTCAAGGAAAACGATGGCGTCACAAAGAGGAGCCCAACCGGATTCCAGCAGTAATGGGGCGTCGAGAAACAACAGGTCACACTCACCACTCGCACGCCATTGAGCGGCTTCTTCCAGCAGTGACGCCCGAATCGCCGGGTGAACAATCTGTTCCAGCGACTTTCTCGCAGCCTGTTGGTCTGGCTGGTTTCCGAACACCCGGGATGCGAGGGCGGGGCGGGAGATTTCTCCGTCGGAGCCGAGGATCTGCGTCCCGAAGATGTCGGTCAGCTGCTTACGGATGTCCGCACGTTTCAGGACACGATGACCTGTCACGTCGGCATCGAGACGCTGACTGCGAAACACCTGCTGGACGGAATCGGTCACGGTCGTCTTGCCTGATCCAATTCCTCCAACGATTCCGATCATCGGAATTTCCGCTGCGGACATTACTGCCTCGCGAACCTTGTTCAATAGGGCGATGAAGGGGGATGGTCAGGAGAACTTTTACGAGAAACGGCGAGCGGACTGCTCAAATAATCACGGGACGTGAGTCGGGAGGGGCGCGATCGTGGCTGATTGGAATCGGTGAGCGAGAAGTTCGTGAGGTGGCTCTCGTTCATGCCTGCAGAGAACAGACCATGACGGTCGCTCAATGCAGTTCCCAAGTGATTCAGTCAATCCGTCGATTCCAGGTCCTCGTCCCTTTATCAGACTGGAATGGACGTTTGCATCAAGTTCTGCATTATATTGGCAATTTGCAGAGAGTGGCCAACGATTTCAAATCATCTGCAAATTTTTAATCTCACTTCCGCATGATCCTTACAGGGATCTGACGCCTATGCGTTCGGCTTTCCAGGAGGAAGTTCGAAGGATCGCAGGCGAGCCCGTTTCGCTGCGAAAGAAGGAGATCCGTTCCTTCGCAGGGGAAGCAGTCAGAACACCGCTGTCACTGAAAAATGAGACTGAAACACGATTCAGCTGGCCCGACATTTCCTCATTTCATAGACAGCGATTCTGATTCTATCTTTTCCAAGGAAATCGCCGCTGTCAATCATCGGGGTGAAAAAAGGGGAGTCTGTGCCGCAGAAATGCCCGGCGAGTGTTTTCTCGAAAAACAGGGCTGCGGGGATACGACTTTGTGGAACTTTTGTGAACCACAACGTATCAACAGCATCAGTTGATCAATTGCCTGTTCAAGGTTGATCATGGGAAGCGAGGGGGTTCAAGAGGAATCCTGAGCCAGGCGACGTGAATTCTCACCGCCAGCTGCTTCCCTGTTCGTCTCCGTTCCGGATTCGATCTGCGAAGGAATGTCATGTCTCGAATTGCTGGCGTCTCGGCTGCCCTTCTGGCCATCTCACTCTGTGGAGTCCTACTTGTGATGGCTGCAGAACCTCCCATTGCTGACATTCGACAGCAGGCCGTGAAGGAATATCAGGCCGGCAACTATCGCGATGCCTATGAGGCTTTACAGAAGGTGATCGCTTCTTCCGAGAGCCAGGGTGAGCCGTTGCTCTCTGATCTGGAGATGGCGATCACCTGCCTGCAGCAACTCCAGCGCAATGCCGAGCAGGACACCCTGCTCGCAAAAGCCATTGAAGCCCATTCCGGTGACTGGAGACTGCTGTGGAAAGCTGCTGAACAACTGCAGCAGATGCCGCATTATGGGTTTATGGTTGCCGGGGAGTTTCGACGAGGCAACGCCAGGGGAGGCGGAGCATACGTCGATGTGTCCGCCCGTGATCGGGTTCAATCTCTGATGTGGATGAATCAGGCGCAGGCTGCGATGCCTGCGGACGCGGATGCCGACATCAAGTCACAATTCTATCTGTCGTTCGCCGGAATCCTGCTGCAAAGCAATGGGGAGGGATGGAGACTTCAAACTCTCACCAACCTCGAAACCCTGCCGGATTATCCTGAAGCGACCGAAGCATTTCGCGGTCGCTGGATGCGAGCCTACTCTGACAATCGTGGTGCCCCTGTTGATGAAAACGGGAACCCGATCTACTACTCAGTCCCCTCCAGCTTCGCAGACGCGAAGAACGATGGCGAACGTTGGCGCTGGTGCCTACTGCAAGCGGCCGAGATGAATCCTGCCCGTCGCGGGGAAACAATCCTGCGATTCGCCGACTTCCTGCGCAGTCAGTTTGGAGTTCAAACGCTGCGTAACTTCGGGATCGTTCTTCCCTCGAATGAAGATGGAGACAGTGAAGACAAGACGGATGGAATCTGGTCGCTTCCATCGCTTAGTGAAGACGAGACCATCGCACGGCTCGCGGATGGGGTGAAGCGATTCAAGCTGCCGGAAGAATTCCAGTTCATCCGGCTCTATCGGGAGTTGGCTGCGGAAATGGAATCGCCGCGTGCACAGGACGCATTGCAGCGGTTGGCGATTGTCTTTCAGGATCGGCAACAATTCGCTAAGGCCGCTGCGGTTTTGCAGGAAAGCCTTACGAGATTCCCGAAGGATCCTGACGGTCGGCAGGGACAGTTGACGCAGATCACCGGGAACTGGGGGACGTTCGAAGCAGCATCAGGGAACGCTGCTGGCTCCGGCGCTCAAGTGAACTACCGCTACCGCAATGGAAATTCGGTGACGTTCACGGCCCGTCGGATTAAGGTGTCTGAGTTTCTGGCGGACATCCAGTCTTATCTCGCTTCCCGCCCCGCCGAGCTGGACTGGAACAAGATTCAGGTCGGCCAGATCGGGATGGACATCCTTCAGAAAAACAACACGAAATACCTCGGCGAGGAAGTTGCCAACTGGACTCTTAAACTTGATCCCCGTCCAGAGCATTTTGACCGTCGCGTGACGGTGACGACTCCGCTGCAGTCGGCAGGGGCCTATTTCGTGAAAGCCCAGATGGCCGATGGGAACCAGAGCCACATTGTGCTCTGGGTTAATGACACCGCGATTGTCCGGAAGCAGATCAGCAATCAGGTTTTGTACTACGTTGCCGACGCCGTGACAGGGGAACCACTGCCTGACATGCAGCTGGAGTTCTTCGGATGGCGACAGGAGTACCAGGAGAATTCACGCAAGCACCGGCTGTCGACGCAGAAGTTCGCTGAGCGAACGAATCGTCAGGGCATGGTTGCAATCGGCGAGAGGCTGATGCCCCCCCGTTACCAGTGGATAACGATTGCCAAGTCGTCACAAGGGAAATCAAACCGACTCGCCTGGCTCGGCTTTCAAGGCGTCTGGTTCGAACGCGTACCGCACGAACTCTACGCTGAGTCGAAGATCTATTTCGTAACAGATCGTCCTGTCTATCGCCCTGACCAGAAGGTTGAGTTCAAGCTCTGGATTCGACAGGCGAAGTATGGAGAAGTCGACAATCAGCTTTACGCAAACAAGCCATTCACGGTGCAGATCGAAGACTCTCAGGGAGTCAAAGTCTATCAGGAAACTTTGACCACCGATGAATACGGCGGACTGCAGGGAACTTATTCGCTGCCCAAACAGGCGGGCCTGGGGCAGTATGTGATTCAGATTCTGGATGCCCCATTTGCTAATGGCTTGGGAACATTCCGTGTTGAGGAATATAAGAAGCCGGAGTTTGAAGTCACGATTCAGGCTCCTGAAAAGCCTGTTCAATTAGGTGATAAGATTACGGCCACCATTCAGGCTAAATATTATTACGGCGCTCCTGTGACACAGGCGACCGTGAAGTTCAAGGTGGAACGCTCTGCAGAATCAGGGACTTGGTTCCCAGTCGATCGCTGGGACTGGCTCTACGGCAATGGCTATTGGTGGTTTGCTCCAGAGTCAAATTGGTACCCCGGCTTCCGTGCCTGGGGATGCTTCCCGCCTCTCCCTGGCTGGAGCGATGAAGCACCTGAGCTGGTGTTAGAAAGAGAACTGCCAATGGGCCCTGACGGCACGGTGAATGTCGAGATCGACACCGCTCTGGCGAAGCTTCTGCATGGAAATCAGGACCACCGTTACTCGATTCAGGCGGAAGTGACTGACGCTTCGCGACGAATCATTGTCGGCACCGGGAAAGTCCTTGTCTCGCGACAGCCCTACCGGATCTACTCATGGACCAATCGAGGGTACTATCAGGTCGGCGACACCATTGAAGCGACCTTCCAGGCACGTGCCCTCGATGGGAAGGGGGTGCAGGGATCCGGCAAGCTGGACCTGCTGAAGATCAGTTACACCGACGGCCAACCTGTTGAGTCAGTCGTGCAGACATGGGATCTGTCGACCAATGAACAGGGAACCGCGAAGCAGACTTTGAAGTCCAGTGAGCCTGGTCAGTACCGGCTGTCATTCAAAATGCAGACGGCGAAAGACGCTCCTGTCATTGAAGGGGGGTATCTGTTCACCGTCCGAGGATCTGGGTTTGATGGTTCACAGTTCCGGTTTAATGATCTGGAAGTGATCGCTGACAAGAAGACCTACGCCCCAGGTGAAAAGGTCAAGTTGCTGATCAACACGAACCGCACAAACTCAACCGTTCTCCTGTTCATTCGACCTGTGGATGGGATTGCCAAATCGGTTCCGCAGTTAATCGCGCTGACCGGCAAAAGTCAGGTCGTTGAGATCGATGTCGCGGCCAATGATATGCCGAACTTTTTCGTCGAGGCTCTGACAGTCTCAAACGGGAAAGTGTTCGACGAGGTCCGGGATCTGGCCGTCCCGCCTGAAAGTCGGGTGCTGACCGTCGAAGTCATTCCTTCGGCGCAAAAATATCAGCCGGGCGCATCGGCCGACGTGCAGGTGAAGGTGACGGATCCTGAAGGGAAGCCGGTCGTCGGATCAGTGGTCCTCAGTGCATACGACAGAGCCGTGGAGTACATCTCCGGCGGCTCCAATGTGCCAAATATCCAGGAGTACTTCTGGAAATGGAAACGGCACCACGACGCCCAGACAATTGAGAATCTGGATGTGCATTCGTCACCGCTCAACCGAGCGAATGAACGAACCATGCAACCGCTCGGTGCCTTCGGGGATCTGATTGCCGACCTGGATGGTGTCGTGAAGCAACGCAATAGCCACGGTGGCATGGGCGGCATGGGCGGCGGCATGGGTGGCTTTGCAATGCCGGCCGCTGCTCCGCAGGCTGAGATGGCCTTGGACGCTCGCTCAGGTGGTCTGGCTAAATCGGTCATCGCTGATGAGGCCGCCACCGTTACTCCCCAAATCCGTAGCGAGTTTGCCGATACTGCATTCTGGAAAGCGAATCTGGTCACAGATTCAGATGGCGTGGCTCATGTCCAATTTGACATGCCTGAGAACCTGACCGGCTGGAAGCTGCGTGCTTGGGGATTGGGGAACAACACCCGCGTCGGTGAAGGATCTGTTGAAGTAGTCACCGCCAAGAACATTGTCGTGCGGCTGCAGGCTCCCCGATTCTTCGTGGAACGGGATGAAGTCGTGCTGTCAGCGGTCGTCCATAACTATCTGGAAACCGAGAAGGAAATTACCGTTCAACTCGAACTGGCCGGGGAGACGCTGGAACTGTTTTCTGGCTCAGAATTCGGTGCTGTTCAGAAAGACCTCTCGACCAAGGTCACGGTTGCCGCAGGGGGAGAAGCCCGCGTCGACTGGTTGGTGAAAGCCATTCAGCCGGGGACCGCCACTGTCACAATGAAGGCTCTGACCAATGAAGAGTCAGACGCCATGCAGATGACCTTCCCGGTGGAAGTACATGGCATCTTGAAGACCGAATCCTTCGCCGGTGTCATTCGTCCGAACGCCGAAACAGGTAAGTTGGAATTTACCGTACCGGAAGATCGCCAGCCTGAGCAATCGCGACTGGAAGTACGGTATTCCCCGAGCCTCGCGAGTGCGATGGTCGATGCTTTGCCTTACCTCGCGGCCTATCCTTACGGCTGCACTGAACAGACGCTGAACCGGTTTGTTCCAACGGTCATCACCCAGCAGGTGTTACTGCAGATGGGCGTCAATCTAAAGGAGATTCAGGAGAAGCGAACGAACCTCAACTCCCAACAGTTGGGAGATCCAAAGGAACGCGCCGCTCAATGGAAGCGGTTCGAAGAGAACCCCATCTTCGATCAGGACGAACTCGACCTGATGGTTAAGACCGGTGTTAAAGACCTGACGTCGATGCAGAACAGTGACGGCGGCTGGGGCTGGTTCTCGGGAGTAGGTGAACGCAGTTATCCTCACACAACTGGTATTGTCGTCCACGGCCTGCAGATCGCCGCGAAAAACAACGTCGCCATCGCAGAAGGGGTCCTTCAGAATGGAATCGCCTGGCTGACTCGGGCTCAGAATGCCGAAGTCGCCTTGCTTCAAGAAGGTGAACGCCACGAGAAAGACACCAAGCGTAAGGAGAAATACAAAACACAGGCGTCGGATCTCGATGCATTCGTGTTCAATGTGCTGGTGGAATCCGGTGTCGCCAACCCGGAGATGCAACGCTTCCTGTATCGCGACCGCAATAAGCTGTCGCTCTACTCGCAGGCATTACTGGGACTCGCGCTGCATGAACTGAAGGCAATTGAACAGCGCGACATGGTGATCAAAAACATCGATCAGTTCCTCAAGGTTGATGAAGAAAACCAGACCGCGTATATCGATCTTCCAAATGCCAACTGGTGGTACTGGTACGGCAGTCGGGTGGAAGCGAATGCCTTCTATTTGAAACTGCTGACGAAAGTGAATCCGCAGGACACGAAGGCCGCCGGACTCGCTAAGTATCTCATCAACAATCGGCGTCACGGAACCTATTGGAACAATACTCGTGACACGGCTTATGCAATTGAAGCATTAGCAGAGTATGCCGTCGCCTCTGGCGAAACGAAGCCGAACATGCTCGTTGAAGTCTGGCTTGACGGTGAACTCAAAGCATCGGTCGAAATCACGCCAGAAGTGCTCTTCACATTTAACAACACCTTTGTGGTGGAAGGCAAGAATCTGACGTCCGGGAAGCATGTGCTCGAACTTCGGCGACGACCGCTGAATGGTGATGGGACCCCGACACCTCTGTACTTCAACGCCTATGTCACGAACTTCACGAAAGAGGACAACATCGCCGCCACCGGGCTGGAGATCAAAGTCGACCGGAAGTTCTATCGCCTAATCGAAGACAAGGACGCAACGTCGACAGTCCGTGGCGCCCGTGGACAGGCCATCGATCAGAAGGTCGTGAAGTACACCCGTCAGGAACTCAAGTCTCTCGCTGAAGTTGTCAGCGGCGACCTGATCGAGATCGAGCTCAAGATTGATTCGAAGAACGATTATGAATACATCGTCTTCGAAGATTTCAAAGCCGCCGGATGTGAGCCGGTCGACCTGCAGAGCGGCTACACCCGCGGCGGGCTCGGGGCCTATGTCGAGTTCCGAGATCAGAAAGTGGCATTCTTTCTGCAGCAGCTGAATCGGGGAACGCACTCCGTCAGCTATCGCGTGAGAGCTGAGATTCCCGGTAAATTCAGTGCGTTACCAACCATGGGATTCGGCATGTACGCCCCTGAGTTGAAGGCGAACTCTGATGAAATGAAGCTGCGGATCGACGACCGAAAGAACTAAGCCGGAACGAATTCGAACCCGGCGGTTCTCGCGAATCGCCGGGTTTTTCGTTTCTCCGCTGCGCAGCCGACGACTGGTGAACCGATTCGGCTTGCGGGATCCGGGTGAACCGGTAGACTTTCGCAGCGTGCCGCCACCGCAATGAACGTGATGGCGGACAACAGCATCGGGGCGGTAGCTCAATCGGTTAGAGCAGCGGACTCATAATCCGTTGGTTCAGGGTTCGAGTCCCTGCGGCCCCATTTTTCATTCTTCTTCCAGCAGCCCCCCTCGGGGCTCTTCCGAACGCCTGCCTGACGGTCGTTGCCGTGCAGGACGGATTCTTCTCTTCTTGAGACACCCTGTCTCTTCGGGATCAGTAGCCGCTGACGCTCAAGTTGCTTGAGCGAGGTCGCTTCAATTAGCGTCGAATTTTCATTCGCGGGCAGGAATTTGGTCAACCGATCCGTTCGATTCTGCTGTATGCTCGCAGACTGGAATTGATCAACTTCGGTCACTGCTGGTAAGACAATGCCATGTCTTTTATTCAGTCGCCGCTTTTCTGGGCATTCTTCTTCCCATTCACGGTGTTACCGTGTTTGATTGTGGCGTTCTTTGGAATGCTCTGCCTGATGTATTTGGTTGATCTCTCCATTCGGATTCGAAAAGGCCCTCGTGTCTTTCGCCGAAAATGGTGAAAGGAGAGCTTCGCAGCGTCGGGGCGCTTTCTTCAACGATCATTAAAATCGGCGATCCCAACGAATGGAGAGAAGATGGACAGTGAATCCTGGATCGCACTCGCTTCCCTGTTCGTGATCGGCTACATCGTACTGAACTTTTACAACGGAGTTTGTTATGCAATCTCCCTTCGTAAAAGTCAGATGTACGACATTGCACATGACCGGCTCTTCGCGAATTCGGAGGCGTTACAAAGAAAGACGGAAGAGCAGAACGAGCGGTTTGACGCCATCCTGACCCGGCATGAATCGTTACTCAATCGGGCAGAGGCCATTGCCACGCGACTCGAATCCAGTCGGCGCTTTTGATCGAGAAACTCTGGGAGCACTTCGATGAGTCAACCGGATCAGAGTAACGGAAAGAGTCAGGGTCTCTCCCCGCGGGGGCGAACAAATTGAATAAATCTCGTTACTGCATCAATGAAAGCGGAGGCCAACCATGTTTCGAATGCTAACCGTCGTGACATTCCTTGCCGCAGCGATCGCAACGTCTTGCACCACTGCCCGGGCAGACAACCCGTTCTCTTATATTCAGGTGGCACTGGATTCACTGCGACAGGTTCCGGTTCAGTGACTCAGTGTCAGCGAACATGAGAATGATGCGTCTGCAAAATGACCTTAACCATGTGGAGTCGAGGGAGCACGATGACAGTCAAGCGAATGGATAATGTCGGGATCGTGGTCGAAGATCTCGACGCAGGTATTCGGTTCTTTCAGGAACTGGGGCTGGAACTGGAAGGGCGGGCACCGGTTGCAGGTGACTGGGCCGACAGCGTCACGGGCCTGCCTGGGATGCGTGTTGAAATTGCCATGCTGCGCTCCCCGGATGGACACAGTCGCATCGAACTGTCACGCTTTCTCGCCCCGGCCGTGAGCAGTGATCATCGTCATGCGCCGGTGAATTCCCTCGGATATTTACGAGTGATGTTCACAGTCGAGGACATCGACGAGACACTTTCCCGGCTCGAAAAACACGGGGCGAAAGTCGTCGGCTCTGTCGCTCAGTACCTCAATCTGTATCGACTTTGCTATCTCAGGGGACCAGAAGGAATCCTGATCGGCCTCGCACAGGAACTCCGGAAGCAGACTACCCGCGTTGATCCGATGAAGGCGAAGGATGCCTGATAGGAAGAGGCGTCTATGCTTCATCGAATGGAAAAGCAATGACCTCGCGGATGGAACTGCAGCCAAGGCACCACATCGCGAGGCGGTCGAAACCGAGTGCGACACCGGAACTGGGCGGGAGCGGGTGCTTCGCCATCGTCTGTCTCAGACGGCTGTCATCTGGGATTTCACGCAGTCCCGCTTTACGGCGTTTCTCGTTCTGAGACTGCGTTCGCTGTTGAAGTTCGATCGGATCTGACAGTTCATGGTAGCCGTTGCAAATCTCGATGCCGTCGAGATAAAGCTCGAACCGTTCCGCGACCGGGTATTTCTCAGTGCGAATTTTCGCCAGTGCTGCCTGACTCGCGGGATAGTCATGCAGGAATACCGCCTTCAGCTGTTTGAAGCCCGGCTCCACCTGTTCGGCAAGCAGGAGATTTAGCAATCCATCACGGTCCTGCTCCAGCCCGCGAGGCAGGATGGCTGTCGTTCGTCTTGCGGCTTCAGCCAGTTCGGAAAGCGATGCCTCATTCGGGCAGACGTCTGCGAATTCCCGAAAGGCCTCGGCATAGGTCATCTTTCGGAATGAAGGCAACTTCAGAATCGGCAGGTTGTGATTCCATCGCTGCCGCTCGGTAAACCGAGCAAGATGAAAAATCAGGTCTTCGACGAACTTCATCTGCAAGTGATGATCGACATGGCAGCGGTACCATTCGACCATCGTGAATTCCGGATTGTGACGCGGCCCCAGTTCCTCCTGACGAAAAACGCGGGCCACTTCATAGATACGATCGGCCCCCTGACATAACAAACGCTTGAGTGCGAACTCCGGAGACGTCTGCAGGAAGCCGGTCCCCCCCCCTGACAATGGGACGCGAAACGGTTCGATCCACGCATCGACGCAGCAATCCCGCGACAGGCTGGGAGTCTGAACCTCCCAGTAACCTTTCGATTCGAAGAAGGCCCGCAACTCTCTCAGGAGCGAGGCCCGGCGTTGCAGGATCTCGATCTTCATCGGCCTCAACCGCGATTAAATGATCCGAAGCCGAATCCCTGCATGCCGCGTCTTCTTCTCAGAAGACCAAGGCACGCAGGTTTGCAGTTTCGGCGGAGCGTCGGCAGAACAGTTATGCGATCTGCATTTCCAGAGAGATGGTCACCTCTCCCACAGAAACGGATTTCGCCGTCTCACCCGCGGCCGAAGCCGTTGTGATGCTGTCGGCACGGGTTTCGAGAAGGATTGACGACTTCCAGCTCTCGATCGCTGTCGCGACCTGATCCGCGCCCTTTCCGGTCGACCACGAGACGTTGATCCGCTGATTCTCCTGCAGGCTGGCGTCTTTTCGCAGCTGCTGAATGTGGCGGATTAGATCTCTGGCCATGCCTTCGTGAATCAGTTCCGGCGTCAGCTTTGTCGACAGAGCGATCTGAATGCCGGAGTCATCGGCGCTGGCCCAGTCGCTCGCCTGCTGAACGCTGACCATCACATCTTCCGGAGCCAGCGTGACCTCGTTGCCTTCGAGTGACAGTGTCACCGATTGACCGGATCGCAGTGGAGCCAGCTGCGCGGCGTCCACGGTCCCAAGGCCGTTGCGGATGACGTTCAACAGCTTGCCGTATTTCGGGCCGAGCGTTTTCAGGTTCGGCTTATAAACATAGCTCACGAGGTCGTCGAGGTCCTCTGAGCGGGTGACGAGTTTCACGTTCAACTCGTCAGCGATCACGTCAGCATATTGCTGCAGCGCCTGAGCCTGACGAACGTCTTGTGTTGCGAAGCGCAGTTCCGACAATGGCTGACGCACCCGCAGTTCAGCGGTCTCACGCAGACGGTGAGCCATGCGGACGAGCGTCTGGACCTGCTGCGTCTTCCAGTTGAGTTCCGGGTCGAGCTTGGCTGAGTCAACGGTCGGGTAATCACACAAGTGGACCGATTCTGACGCCGAACTTTTCGCGGTACCCGTCGCAAGATTGCGATACATGCGTTCTGTGAGGAACGGAATGCACGGGGCCAGTAACTTGGTCAGCGTCAGTAGCACTTCATAAAGGGTTTGATAAGCGGCGAGCTTATCGGAATCCCAGCTTGCGGATACGGACGATGTTGGTGACGCAGCACTCGCCTGAGCAGGCGTGAACTTCTCACCTTCACTGGAGAGCAGGCCTGCTTCCACCAGTTGAGCGAGGCCTCGCTGCACGTCGGCTTTGTGAAGGCGTTGACCGTCTTTGTAACGGCTCAAACGAACCAGCAGTTCATTCAGTGTGAATGAACCTTCGTCCGCAAAGACCTCACGGAGCAAAGTGGTCTTGTCGCGATTCAGCCCCTGCTTGCGTTCGGACAGGTAAGCGCGGAAGACGGTTTCAGCGGTCTCCAGCACCGACTTCCCTGAAGAAGCCTGTTCGGAGACGCCCCCTTCTTCGCGGGCTTTCCAGAAGCGGCGTCGATTTCGGCGGATGTACCAGTTCGACAGATCGTCGATCAGCACTGCGGCGGAACTCATGAAGTTGCCGACGTTCAGACTGTCGAAGCTCTCATGGGCCGTCTGTGTCAGTTCCTGCAGGCGTGAGAGGATCCAGCGATCGATCTCGGGGCGGTCCTTCAGCGGAACCTGTGGCAGGCTCGGGTCGAATCCGTCGAGCACAGCATAGTTCACGAAGAACGCATAGCTGTTCCACAGCGGAATGAGTGCCTGACGGCGCACATCGTCCGCCGGCTTGCTCGTCACCCTGCAGGTGGTTAGGCCTTCTTTTGTCTGCGAGATTGGACCGTCAACGGTTTCGAGCGTCACTGGCTCGTCAGCGTGCCGGGTGCCGAACCGCAGATCGACGGCCGGGTTCTGTGCCAAGTACAGCCAACGCAAGGTATCCACGCCCAGCTGTTCGGCCGCTTCCTCAAACCAGATGGCGGTTCCATCTGACTTGTGCATCGGCTTCCCTTCCTCGTTCATCACGAGGCGGTGTCCCAGCAGGTTCTTGAACGGCTTCTTTTCTTCCGGATCTTCGGTCTCGTCGTAACGCATCATCGTTGCGAGCGAGAGGAGCGAATAGAACCAGTTGCGGAACTGCCCCGGGAAGCACTCGGTAACGAGATCGGCCGGGAACCACTTCTTCCATTCTTCGCGGTTCGAGTTGTACATCAGCGTCGAGAACGGCACGATCCCGGCATCGAGCCACGGATTCCCCACGTCTTCGATGCGGTGCAGCAGCGCGCCGGTCTTCTTGCTGCGGATCTTGATGACATCGATCCACGGACGGTGCGGCGTGTGACCTTCGAACTGTTCCCAGCCTTCACCGCCGTCGAGGGCACGTTCCTTCAGCTCGGCCAGCGAGCCAATGACTTCGAAGTCAGTCGGATCGTCAGGGTTGATCCAGATCGGCAGCGCCAGTCCCCAGAATCGCTTCTTGGAGATCATCCAGTCCCGCATGGTCGTGAGCCATTCCAGCTCACGTTCCTGCCCCTGAATGGAGTCCGGCACCCAGTTGATGCACTTGGTGACGTCCTTGATCTCGTCACGCCAGTCCATGTTGATGAACCACTCGTCCACCAGCCGGAAGACGAGTTCATCCCCTGTCCGCCAGCAGAACGGATAGATGTGCGGGTACGTCTCGATGGCAACGACAAGTTCTTTCTTGCGCAGCTCTTCAAAGACGAGATCGACTGTGGCTGGATCGGTGGCTTCACGTCCGGTGAACTGCCCGAAGCCGTCGAGATAGCGACCATCTTCGCCGAGTGGAGCGATGATCGGCAGGCCGAGTTCAACGCCCATCTTATGGTCGACATCCCCACAGCCTGGGGCCATATGAACGATCCCTGTTCCTTCTCCGGCAACGACGTTGGCGTTGCCTTTGAAGTCACGACCGCCGTCGATGACGCGGTGTGCCTGAACCCCAGAAGCTGCGCCAGCAGTGCTGCCGATTTCTGCATTCTGAGCTGGCAGATCATCGAATGGACCGGCATAACGCCAGCCGATCATCTCAGCGCCGGTGACAGTTCCGAGTTCTTCGAACCCGCCCTGTTCCTTGAAGATTTGCCCGATGGTCTTGAGCTTGCCGACTCCTTCCGGCCAGGCCCATTCCGGACGGCCAAAGCCTTCCTTGAATTCCTTTTCCAGACGTTTGAAGTTCAGGTTGTCCTTGGCGAAGTAGTAGACCGCGCCGTCTTTATTGGACTTGATGCGCAGGTATTGCAGCTCCGGATTCACGGCCGCAGCGACGTTCGAGGTCAGCGTCCACGGTGTCGTCGTCCAGACGAGCAGGTACTCGTTCTCGACTGGTGACCCGTCAGCGCGCTGTGTCAGTGGGAACCGGACGAAGCAGGCCCGGTGTGTCGTTAGCTTACGACCGTCGGCGACTTCCATCTGGGAATACGCGCTGCCACCGCGACCGCTCCACGGCATGACGTCGTGACCGCGGTAGACCTTGCCGCGCTCAAAGCACTTCTTCAGGAATGTCCAGATCGTTTCATTGTTCTCGGTCGAGAACGTGAAATAGCTGCCTCCCCATTCCGGGTTCCCGAGCTTCGCGGTGATCTCTTCGGCAGTTCCGGTGACTTGCTCGCCGCGAGCGGTCGTGTAGGAGACCGTTTCATCCGAGGCATCGGTCCCCGCAATCCGGCTGTCTGCACCTCGAATGCTGGCGGCGAGTTTGCGGAGTTCTTCCGGCTGGTCCCACTCCATCCAATAGCCGAGCCGAACAGACTGTTCCGTCTGTCGAGCAGCAAAAGTCAGGACGCGGCGTTTGCACTCGCGTGTGAACGTGTCGATGCCGAATTCTTCAATGGCGGTCTTTGAGCCGAGCTTCAACTGCTTTTCGACTTCGACCTCCACCCAGAGTCCTTGACAGTCGAACCCGTTCTGATAACGAAGTTCGTGCCCGGTCATCGCGCGGTAGCGTTGATAAACGTCTTTATAAGTTCGGCCCCAGGCGTGGTGGACGCCCATCGGGTTGTTGGCCGTAATTGGACCGTCGAGGAAGGACCACTTCTTCTTGCCAGCATTCTTTTTCTGCAGGCGGCGAAAGACATCGTGCTCTGCCCAGAACCGCAGAACATCGTGCTCACCTTGCACGAATTTGGCGTCGTCCACTCGTTGAAACATGAAACTTCTCGAATCTCAAATGACTCTGTCAGGGGAGTTTCCCCAAAAATCGAAGCCCACAGACTAACGGTTGAGCCGCTTATTGTCAGCTTCAGCGGCGGACTGGCACCCTCTTCGGCACCGCTCCATTCGATCGAATCACCACAGGTTGATCAGACGGCGCCTGATACAGGGCGGGTGAGGCGACCTTGGGGATCGGAAGCAATCATTCTGGTTTTGTGAATTCCGTGGGGGTCATTCGAATAATCGTAATTGTCCGGTCTTCGGCAGGGGAGGGCGGAACGCGGAACAGTCCAGCGGCGGAAACTTTCCATTCAGTCCATACTTCTTCCGGAAGACCTGAAACAGATGATTGATCTGCGTGGCGATCGGTCCGTCGCCCACCATCCGTTCTCCGAACGTCGAATTGCTCAACTTGCCGTGTCGAGTCTGCCGGACCAGTCCGAGTATCTTGTCGGCCCGATCCGGCTGGGTCCGCTCCAGCCACTCTTTGAAGACCGGCTCAACGGTTAACGGCAGTCGTAGCAAAGTATATCCCGCAGTGATCGCCCCGGCTTGGCCCGCCGCCTCAAGCAGTGCTGGCAATTCGGAATCATTCAGCCCCGGGATAATGGGTGCCGTCATTACCCCGACGGGAACCCCCGCTTCTGCGAGCATTTTGACGGCACGAAATCGAGCCTGCGGGACGCTGGTTCGAGGTTCCATGTCCCGGGCCAGTTGCGGATCGAGCGTCGTAATCGAGATCATGACGCCGATGAGCGAATGACGCGACAGTTCGGAAAGCAGATCCAGATCCCGGATGATCAAGGCGTTTTTCGTGATGATGCTGACGGGCTGTCGGAACTCGAGTGCGACTTCCAGGCATTGTCGCGTCAGCCGGAACTGACGTTCCGCAGGCTGATAACAGTCCGTGACCCCGGAGAACATGATCGGTTCAGGCTTCCAGCGGGGACGCGAAAGGAACTCTCGAAAAAGCTCCGCCGCACGCGGCTTCACCACGATCTTCGTCTCGAAGTCGAGCCCGGCGTTGAATCCCAGATACTCATGCCCCGGCCGAGCATAGCAATAGCTACAGCCATGCAGGCAGCCTCGATACGCGTTCAGCCCGTAACGGAAGGTGACGTCCGGAGACTGATTTTCTGTAATGATCGAGTTGGAGGAATCCTCCAGGTACTCAATCGGCTGCGTTCCCTGTCCCTCCTGGAATTCCAGATCCCACTCCACGTGCTCGAAGTCCTGATTCCGGTGGACAGAATCGAACCTGTTCGGCGGCGAAATCCGGGATCCGTGACGCATTCTGATTTCCACGCGAGGCAGGATACAGGAACAATTGGGGGGCATGTTCGCGTGTACAGTATTGTCTACTGGGGCGTGGAGTCAACGGGCGGTAACTGTCGCCCGCGGAGAGAGTGAGTGGAGATGGCCTCAACTCTCAGGGCGGCAGGGAATTCGTCCGCTCAGAAACGGGCGGGAATCCTGTAAACTCTTGTGGTAAAGAAGATCCTCTGTTGTGGTGGGGTGCTGATCGGTATTCTAACAGCGGTTCAATCCGGCGGTTGGGGGCGCTTTGCAGGTCAGTTTTCCACAGAAAACTGTTTTCTGCAGAGAATGCCCTGATCTGGCCGGAGGAAGTCTTCGTTACTTTCCGTGACTGTGTTGCTTTGATTCGCTGCATTTCCCCTTCGAAAATTCACCGCCGGTTTTCCGTTGCTCATTTGCCTGAGATCACTCCATGACGAATACACGATCGACCATTATTGTGGACCCCGAAGTAACGGCACGGGCTCCCGCGACTCAGGACAAGGGAGTCGTTCTCATCTCCCACCCCAAAATCGTGTTTCTCTACCCGGCGTGGGGGGTTTGCATTGTGGGGGGGGGTTTTGTGTTGTT
>JAEZFD010000039.1 GCA_023417655.1 Planctomycetota bacterium
GGCACGTGACTATGAACGATTGGCCGAAGTCCTCGCGGGTTGGCACTGGGTGGCCATGGTCGCCCTCCTCCTCAAATACGCCCCACTTGTTACGCAGAGTTCATAACAGGCTCTAGGGACGATGATCGCAGTGAACATCGCATTGCGCATTGCAACCACAAGAGGGGAAGTGGGGCCCAGGGGGGTTACGCCTAGCATGGTTCCACAATTTGACTTGGAAATTTACTCAGATCCTTCACACAGCTCGACATATATTGAACTTCTCGGAATAACTGCCTCTGTGTGTGGGCAGAGCGATGAGCAGCGGCAAAGGACGAAGGATGACATCACAGATGAAATAAACAGTCCGGTAGGCTGGGTAGAGCGGCCAGCGAAACCCAGCTCGTTGGGCAGGCGTCGTGACGTGGGACGTTCTTGGAATTCCTGTTGTGGGGCAACGTGGTCAGCCAGATGGTCGTTCCGGCGAATTCGTCACGGCTGAGCGAGCTGGGTCTTGAGGACCCAGCCTACGAAACTGAAACGGTGGGGCGATGGAACCGTCCTGAGCTTTCCTACCAATCAAATCGGCTGTGGCCGGAGATTTGGCTGGAGATGCTGGCGGCGTAGTCGTCGGTCATGCCGTTCACGAAGTCCAGCATCTGCGACAGCCACCAGGCGTAGCTTTTGTCGAAGTGCTGTTTCGTATACTCCCGGGTCCAGGCGAGTTCGGCGCAGCGGCGGGAGAGGAACGGGAGTTCTTCAAACGACGGGGCAAGGTGAATGGCCTTCACCGTTTTCAGCAGTTCATCCAGAATCCGCCCGAGAATGTGATAGCACCCGATTTCGAGAGCCATTTTCTTCGGGTCACTAAAGATGTTTGTATAGATCTCTTTAATTCTGGCGAGCTGATCGTTCGTCTGCGAATCTAACGAAGACTTCAAATCGGCCTCGCGCTGGCCGTTCATAATGTTCTCAAAGTCACTCTCAAAGACCTGCCAGAGTTTGGAGGTCAGTTTTCCAATCGCAACCGCCCGGAGGTAATGCAGATTGGTGTTCACCTGCAATTCAACGCCGGTGATCTCACAGAGCAGCTGACGGATATTATCATGACTCTCGATCTTCAACTCGACCGCATCTTCCAGATCGAGAATGCGATAACAGATGTCGTCGGCGGCCTCGGTCAGAAACGACAAGGGATGCCGACAAACGCTTCCGTCATTTCCGCGCAGCCCGAGATCTTCGGCCATTTCGAGGAAGATCTCCCTCTCGGTCGAGTAAACGTTGTGCTTCCCCTTCTTCGCGGCCCTGGGATCAGATGACGTCCACGGGTATTTCACCGCCGCGGCGAGTGTGGCATGCGTCAGGTTCAGATAACTGACCAGCTGAACGTCTTTCCGGGAGGCAAAGCGGAACCCGTTGGCGTTCCCTTCCGCATTCAGCCAGTCCGCGATGGTCCCCTGCCTTTCCGCTTCGGTCTCAAACAGTGGCCGGACGCCCTCCCCAGGGTTCCACTCAAAAATCTCACTGTAATGATCACGGGTCCACTGCCGGACCGCCTCTTCAGCCGCGTGCCCGAAGGGGGGGTTGCCGAGATCATGCACCAGACACGCCGCCCGGACCGCCCAGATGAGATTCTGGGCCTGATCACCGGAGATGGTGTCGCTCGACTGCAGGCGTACCGCCAGCCGGGCAGCGAGTGACCGACCGACGCTGGCGACTTCGATCGAGTGCGTCAGGCGATTGTGAATATGGTCGTTTTTCGCGAGCGGGTGGACCTGCGTTTTCCTCGCGAGCCGACGGAACGGGGCCGAGAACACGATCCGGTCATAGTCCTTCTCGAATTCAGTCCGAATGTCGGGGTCATCGACAGAACTCTGAGTCGCCGTCGCCCTACGCTGACTGTCAGAGGATTGAGGACGGCGTGAGGAAAGCAACTTCTCCCAGTTCAGGCGATATGACATTGGGTCCAGATCGATTCAGGCTGTTTCAGAACTCTGCGGCGGCAGTCAACTTGAGACAGCTTAAGCATATTCATCCTGCCGGGTCCAAACCAGCACCCGAATGCGTCCTCCCGGTCTCAACTCGAGGGCGCGACCGAGCGAACGCACCGGGGTTCCACCGATCCTAAGGACCCATTTGCCTGCAGAATCGGTGAAGTCGTCAACTTCGACGCGACGTCCATGTCGAAATTTCAAAGTTTCCAGTTCAAATCGATTTCTGTGAACTAAGGGGCGATACCAGAAGCGCACCATTGCGCGAATCGCATGACCTTCTGGAGCCGACTGACGCAGATCTGATCGGCGTTGACGGCGGGCATGAGTGAAAACCAGCGAAAAGACCGCTGATTCACTGACTTTATGCGGATTCGAACAGACGGCACGGACGGGGGAGTGTGACAAGGAGGTGGATTGAACACCGTTCATTTGTCCAAAGCTGAGAAATTCCCCTCGTGGCACTCACCATCGCAAGCAATGTCACTGCACTCCGCACGCAGAACAATCTCACCCGAACCTCCAGCGCACTGGCGAGGTCGGTCGAACGACTCTCTTCAGGCTTCAAGGTGAACCGTGGCGCCGATGGCCCGGCTGCCTTGGTGAACTCGGAAAAGCAGCGTGCCCAGATCGCCGGATTGAAACAAGCGATCGAGAACTCGACCAAGGCGGTCTCGCTCGTCCAGACGGCAGAAGGAGCGCTCAACGAGGTCAGCAACCTGCTGATCAAGGTGCGGGGTCTGGCACTGGATTCGGCCAATGCCGGCGTGAATGACGACGGAACACTTGCAGCAAATCAGGCCGAGATCGCAAACGCTCTGTCGACGATTGACCGGATCTCTTCCAACACTCAGTTCGGAACAAAGAAACTGCTGGACGGATCAGCTTCGCGCCAGGTCACAGCAAGCGACAGTGATGTCACTGTGCTGGGTTACTCCGACGAGACGCAGGTCGGCACCTACAACATCAACGTGACGTCGATCGGAGCCCGCGCTGCGATCGGGAGAGCGTTCCCGGCCGGGGGACTGACTCAGGACGAGACACTGACCATCAATGGCGTGGATGTATTCCTGGCGTCCGGGACAACGAAAGAGCAGTACATCGACCTGGTCAATGCGTCTTCCGACCAGACCGGCGCGATGGCCATCGATTACCCCGCTGGCGGGACAGTCCTGATTGCCTCGACCGATTGGGGAGCCGCTGCCACGATCTCAGTGGAATCAGACCTCGCCGCGGCCAATGCCGGCAGCACAGGGTTCACGACGACACCCTCAACCTGGACCGGATGGACGGCGACGGTGGAGATCGACGGCCAGTCATTCACTGCGGTCGGCACGACAACTGAAACGGCCAACGAGATCGAAATCACCAGTGGCAGCGCTAAAGGACTGCGAATCAAACTGGGATCGGACCCTGGCGACGAAAACGTCTACACCGTGATTGGGGCCCAGGGAACCGTCACAGTCAAGGACACCTCTCTGGAGTTCCAGGTCGGCGCCAATCAGAACCAGACCGTGAAGCTCGGACTGACCAGCGTGAATTCTGCCGCGATTGGCAAAGGTGTCGCTGGCAATCAATTCGACAGTCTTTCCAAGATCGATGTCGTTATCAACGCGCAGGATTCCATCGCCGTCATCGACAAAGCGATTAACGAGATTTCGACCCAGCGGGCCAATCTGGGAGCGTTTCAGCAGAACACGCTGACTTCGACAATGAACAATGCCCGAACGTCGCTCGAAAACCTCACCAATGCGGAATCGATCATTCGAGACACCGACTTCGCACAGGAAATGGCCGAGTACACCCGCTATCAGGTGATGATGCAGGCCGGAACATCGGTGATGAACAACGCTAACCAGATCCCCCAGATGGTCCTGTCTCTACTGAGATAGTCGCAGCACCCAATCAGTTTGATTCGTGATCTGTCTGCTCTCGCAACGCGGAACCGAGTCCGTGACCAATCGGACGCGTTCTGCGTTGGCACTCGGGAGAAACAACTGCTCTCACAATGTCTTTACGCCAAGTATTCTTTTGAAGCTGTCCCTGGCTAAGTCGCAGGGGAACGCCGCCAGATTTCGACAATTGATTTCCCGAGCCGCCACCCCAGGCAGGGATCAATCACTCGAGACGCCGCTACAGGCCACCGGCCCCAACCCAGAGACAAATCTTGGCTCGCGTCGGGTGCTTCTGCTGTAGGAGGAGTTTGTTTCCCCGCCAATCCCTGATCCATTGTCAACAATCAGGACAGCGGACTTCTACCCGGCCTTACGAACGACGGTTTCGAGCTACTGCAACAGCAGCGCGGCGGACTCCCTGTCGTCATACAGCGGAATACAGAATATCAGCAGGATCTTCGGTCGCAGACTCTCAGCGGTTCCTGCACCCGACAAAGAAAGTGCCGCTCACAAGCTTCCCTGCGGCCTGTGCCCGATCCGCTCCCACAAGGAACGACTGACGTGTTCGACACGCTGCGATCCCCCACAGCAACTACCATCTCGCATCTGAGCCCAGACTGATGCCAGTTCGCCGTCATCCGGTGAGCACAGCCAGTCCAATTCTCGCTTTCGATAACAGAGTAGCTCAAGGCCGTCGAGGCGCCGGACTCTCTGTCGCAGGAGAAACAGGAGGTGAGTTTTTGTCCACCCCGGTTGGTCTCGGATAGTTGAGTTTCATGCCTCGGATCAGTTTGTCGAACTGGCCTTCATCGATGTGATGGTTAGTGAACTCAAGAATGTGCTTCTTTTTGAGATACTGCAAGATGGCACCATGTTCTTCCAACTGCCGCCTCACCGAGGTTTGAACGCCTGCAGGGTTCATCCAAGAGTCATCGATTGAAATTGGACAGAGAACGTCTCTGTTTTGGCTCTGCTCCAGCTTTCGCGCCTGTTCAATCTCATGCCAAACCCAGTCACTGGATAGCGAACTCTCAGAGAGTACGACCAGCACCACGTGTTGAATCCCAATAGCCGTCGCAATTTGACGCTCGATGCTACCTGCAAGGAGATCGTGATAATAGACCCAAACTGTGATTCGACTGTCTTTCAGCCTCTTTTCAAGAAGCTCGACGAATGCTCGATCACTTGAGGAGCAGGAGATGAAAACGCCTCCCATAAATAAAGGCCCTTCAGTTCTAGAACCAAAAATCTTTGTCGATACGATTTCAGATACTTGGTGAGCTGTAATATCGAGGTCACAAAGCTCACTCACATGCTGCATCCACTTAGGGACTCCACACCCATCCAAGAACACATGCGGAATTTTCCCGTTCGACTTCACTAAAGTGTCTATTCCAACTGAAGATGGCCCTCGGTGATGAATTGAGATCAGATTTATTGCTGAACTCAAGTCCACGTTGCAGAAATTGCATCCGGCCACTCTTGCATTCCAAAAGTCGGTTCTACACAGCGTAGATTGCGTGAAGTCTGTCCCCATCACTGTTGCACACCGTAGCGAAGCCTCAGTTAGATCTACCCCAAAAAACGTTGTAGACCGCATGTCAGATGCATGAAGATTTGCGTACCTAGCTTCCACGCCCCACCAGAACACTGCACCAACCAGATGACACCGATCCATGTTGGCACGATTGAAGGTGGAAGTATGAATTTTCGCTTCCTCGAATCGTGCACTTGAAAGAATTGCGTCGTCGAATCGGCAGGCGATGAATTCGGATTTAGAGAAATCCGCTAAATGTGCATTTACTCCTTGGAACTCGATGAGGCCGAGTGTACACCGCTTGAAACTGCATTCCATCAGCGACGCGCACGAAAAATCCATGTGGCTAAGTTCCTCACCGTCAAATGACGCGCCACTCAGGTCAAGTACCTCTCCCGGATGTTTTCGCTGCCATCTTAGAAGTGAGTCTGCCCCAGACCTCACAATGTCAACGTGGCGTCCAATCGCCATAAATGAAAGTCCTGTTGGATTGGATTATTGCTTCTCACCGTCCGGCACTTCAAAACGTACGTCACAGTGGTTGAAGCATTCACTCTCGCGGACTGCATGAGGGTCATTAAAAAATGAGCCGGACGGGATTCGAACCCTTACGTCATCGGGTGTGATGACGATAGACCGGCACTCTTCGTACAGTAAACATGTCTGCCACTTTCACCGCCGGCTTGTCATATAGATGGGATCAATTGGGGCTCACCTATCTTCGATGAGCGCGATTTTAGAACATCTAGCCCGGTGACCGTTCGCTGCAGCGGGCTCCAGACCCAGACTCCGCTACGGCGGTGATCTGCCTTAATCGCCAAAGTCATTGTTCGCACCCGCAGCTGAACGGTGGCATATCATCAAACACGAGAGGCGCGCCTCAATCTTACCAAGTTGACTGCACGGCACTGAACTCCTTGAGAAGTGTGTTTCACCTGACAGGCGTCGTTGTGTTTCTGACGACTGAATGAGTCTGCAATTGCGGCAGTTCGATGACAAGTTCACAACACACAAAAGGGCGAACAAATACGACGACGCCATATCCGTCGTCTGCCCCTTAATCACGGCAATTCGGATTTAACGACCGATAAGATCCGTTGACGATCGTTTTGCAGACCCGCCGTAAGCGACTCAATGCGCAGACCCTCGGACTCTGAGCAAACAACCTCAGCGGAGAAGTCAGGCTGCCGATGAGGTCCAGCACCACAGAACAAACTGAGAAGCCGGTTTCGGAACGGATCAAAGTAGAGGGGCCCGTTCCGTTGATCTCAATATCACTCCGGCGACATTCTCGCCCTCCTGTGGAGTTCGTCCCAGAACCATTCGGGCACACCGAACCCGGCATTGCCGAGCAAGCCACGAGGTCCCTAACTAACTGAATGTCGGGCGAGGTCCACGGGACTGAAACTGCAACCAGAGAGAGGCGAGTAAAGCAGACTCAGCGCATAAAAAGAGCCATAAACCGTTTAGGTTTATGGCTTTCGGAGTGCCTCCACAAGGGCTCGAACCTTGGACCTACTGATTAAGAGTCAGTTGCTCTACCAACTGAGCTATAGAGGCGGCAGGGGGAACAGCGTACCGGCTCGCGGGGGCTCTCGCAAGCGTCTGCAGACAAAATTTGATCGTGCCCCGACGGAAGTTGCTCCCGTGCCCGTCACTCAGGGATGGAATCTGCGGAGGGAATCAATTGTGCCGGGTTTCAGCCGGTCACGACGACAGACGCATCCAAGTATATTGATAAACACTCGGCGATCCGTCCCATCCATCTGAAGAATTCCCCCCTCAGGGGAGTGCGGCTCACTGGTTTGCAGTTCCGGGAGATTGTTCGACAATCGCGGATTTCCGGTTTTGTGAACGGTCGCAGAAGGTGTTTTCGTGGCGGACAGGTCAGTGTTCGGGTTTCTGAATCTCAATAAACCAGCGGGATGGACGTCCCGGGATGCCGTCAATCAGGTCGGGCGGCTACTCGGGAGAGGGGTCAAAGCGGGTCACGCCGGGACTCTTGATCCATTAGCGACAGGAGTTCTGGTGGTCTGCGTCGGACCTGCCACCAAGCTGGTCCCATGGGTCCATGATCACCTGAAGGGTTACGAGGCCACATTCCAACTGGGAAAGCGGAGCGACACGGATGATACCGATGGTCAGGTCGAACCAGTGCCGGTTCCGAAGATTCCAACAAGAGAGGAGATCGAATCAGCCCTGACCGCCTTCGTCGGGCATATTCAGCAGGTTCCCCCGGCCTACTCCGCGTTGAAGGTCGAGGGACGTCGGGCGTATGCACTGGCGCGGGCGGGCGAGACTGTCGAGCTGGCCGCCCGGGAAATTTATGTCCAGCGAATTACCGTGCTTGAGTACGAGTTTCCGACGCTGAAACTCTCAATCGACTGCGGAACCGGAACGTATATCCGTTCGATTGGCCGGGACCTGGCCCGATCGTTCGGAACTGAAGCGGTGATGTCTGCCCTCGTGCGGACGTACGTGGGAAACTGCACGCTCCCCCTCGCAGTGAATCTGGATTCATTGACCAGGGAGAATCTGCAGGAACAAATCCTGTCTCCTCTCACACTCCTGAATCACCTTCCGCATGTGATTGTCAGCTCTGAAGAGGCCCAGCGGCTTGTGTGGGGACAGAAATTGCCATTCCCTCAATCGCTGGAACAGGCCCCAGAGTCCGACATCGTGATTCAACATCCGGCCGGACAGCTCTTTGCAATTGGCAGGAAGAAAGAGGGCCTGCTCGCTCCCCAAAATGTGTTCGGCGTGCAAAACTCTGCCTCCGGCTGATCACACCCCTGACAGCCATCAACTGACGGCTAAGAACTGTCTCGTCGCAACTTCGGAGTGATGATGGGCCTCATCCCGGATGAAGAGCCACTGGCGCTGTTACAATTGAATCTGACTCCCGGAGTCGGGCCTCGACTGCATTCCCTTTTGCTGAACAACTTCGGCACCGCTCTCGCGGTTTTCGCCGCACGGGAAAGTCAGATTCGAAGTATTGACGGGATCGGGCCGAAAGTCTCCTCGGCGCTTCTCGCCCGGCGTGACCTGTCCGAAGCCCGGCAGGAATGGGAAGACTGTCAGGCCGCGGGAATTGAAATCCGCTTCATCAATGACAGCAATTATCCCGAATCATTAAAGGAGATCCCTGATCCCCCAGGGGCGCTGTACCTCAAGGGGACTCTTGAACCGCGCGACATGATGGCGGTTGCAATCGTCGGGTCTCGGCAGTGTTCTCACTATGGAATCACAATCGCCGGAAAGCTGGCGCAACAACTGGCTGCCGCCGGAGTGACGATTCTGAGTGGCCTCGCTCGCGGGATTGACGCTGCCGCTCATCGAGGAGCACTCGCAGCGGGAGGCCGAACAATCGCGGTCTGCGCCCCGGGACTGGCTCACCTGTACCCGCCGGAACATCGGGAGCTGGCGGATGACGTCATTCAGCAGGGAGGACTGGTGACGGAGTCCCCGTTTCGTCGAGCAGCACAGCGGGGCCTGTTCCCCCAGCGGAACCGAATTATCGCAGGCCTGTCGCTGGGCGTGGTGATCATTGAAGCGACGCGAACCAGTGGATCACTTCACACGGCCAGACATGCCATCGAGCAGGGGCGCGATGTTTTTGCCGTCCCAGGGCGAATTGACACGTTGACGAGTGAAGGATGCCATGATCTGATTCGAGACGGGGCAACACTGGTCCGTCGGGTTGATGACATTCTGGAAACGTTGGGACCCTCCCTTCGGCCTGTGAAAACCGGTCCAAAAACTCAGGTCGCTGTCGCCCGGGAGTTAAACCTGAATCCACAGGAGCAGGAGATCCTGAACCTGATCGACTTCGCCCCGACGTCCGTTGATCATGTCCTCGCCGGGTCAGAACTGGATTCGTCGCGGGTGCTGTCGACCTTGACGGTACTGGAAATGAAGCGACTGGTCCGACGATTACCAGGCGGCCATCTTGAGCGCATCACAGGATAATCGAGCATGCAGGATGTGTCTGAACAGAGTTCAACTTCCAAGCGAATGTTGAAACGCCTGGCCAAACGCTATTTCCATCGAAGAACAGGGCCGGGGGCTCCGCCGGGAACACTCGTTTCGGATAAGTCGAAACACCCGACAGTGATCAAGGGATTTATCTACTCGCCGGGGGTGATGCGAGAAATTGTGGTCGATCCGCAGGATGGCTTTCCGCCCCCTCAGGACGGTCAGGTGATCTGGCTTGATGTCGCAGGACTGGCAGACGCTCACATCATTGATGCCATCGGAGCGGCCTATCATCTGCACCCTCTGGCACTGGAAGACGTGCTCCATACCCACCAGCGAGCGAAGGTCGACGACTATCAGGAGACCTTGTTTATCGTCGTCCGCATGCTGTACGAAACAGCGGACCTCGTCAGCGAGCAGGTGAGTATTTTCCTGGGAAAAGGTTTTGTGATTACCTTTCAGGAGGACCCGGGAGATTGCTTTCAGGCCGTTCGAGAGCGAATCCGTCAGGCTGGGAAGATCACCACGAAAGGAGCCGATTATCTCGCTTATGCAGTGATCGACGCTGTCATCGACGCCTATTTTCCCCGACTGGAAGAAATCGGCAATGAACTCAATGACATCGACGGCTTGCTGGTGTCAGCCCGGGGAAGAAGGTCACTCGGTCGTCTCCATGAACTGCGACGAAGTCTTGTCTTCGTCCGTCGACTGGCATGGCAGCATCGTGATGCGCTGAATCTGCTCAGTCGCCGGGAAAGCGATCTGATCACTGGCGAAACCACCGTGTATTTCCGGGACACTCTGGACCATGTGATTCAGCTCCTCGACGTCGCTGAAACAGATCGGGATGCCTGCACAGGTCTGCAGGAACTCGCCCTTGGGGAGATCGGCCTGCGGACAAATGACGTCATGCGGGTACTCACCCTGATTACCACCGTCTTCATGCCGCTGACTCTGATCGCCGGAATCTATGGCATGAATTTCGACACCAGTGCTTCTCCATGGAACATGCCGGAATTGCACTGGTACTACGGATATCCGTTGGCGTTGGGGCTGATGGGCCTGCTAGCACTGATCATGCTGGGATTCTTCTGGCTGGAAGGCTGGTTTCACCGTTAAATCCCGCCATTTTCTCATCATTCGCTCTGTGACGGCGGGTGGGAAACAGGAACCCGATGCGACCAAGTGGTTCGGGGAGTCGTTTCCTCTCTCGCGATTAATTGGGAAGCTGTGAGAAACTGCGGAATTTCTCCACAGTACGGCCCTACTCTTGGCGAGAGTCACCGCCACGCCTACGATGATTGACGACAACCGTCCCATTCGACAGTCAGGATTTTGGAATGACCGATTTACACAGCGGCGCCGGAGCGAAGGGAATCGAGAAACTGGGACGGGCCTATGATGACATTCGCGCTCAGATGTCGCAGATCATCGTGGGACAGACCGAAGTCATTGATCAGCTGCTGATCGCCATGTTCAGCCGAGGCCACTGTCTGCTCGAAGGGGTTCCCGGACTCGCGAAGACCCTGATGATCAATTCGCTGGCGCAGTGCCTGACGATGACCTTCGCTCGAATCCAGTTTACGCCCGACCTGATGCCGGCCGACATCACCGGGACCGACGTGCTGACAACAAATCAGGATACCGGCGACCGGGAATTCAAGTTCATCTCCGGTCCGCTGTTCCACAATGTTGTGCTCGCGGACGAAATTAACCGGACGCCGCCCAAAACTCAGTCAGCCCTGCTGGAGGCAATGCAGGAGCGACAGGTGACCGTCGGAATGAACCGACACACATTGCCGCATCCCTTCTTCGTGCTGGCGACGCAGAATCCGATTGAGCAGGAAGGAACCTACCAGCTGCCGGAAGCGCAGCAGGACCGGTTCATGTTCAAAGTCTTCGTGAACTATCCGAGTTACGAAGAAGAGAAGCTGATCGCGATGAACACGACCGGCACTCGGTCGACCACCATCAAACCAGTCCTCACAGGTCCTGAGATTCTGGAACTTCAGCATCTGGTGCGTGAAGTCCCCATCACTGACCATCTCGTGGATTTCGCGCTCGCTCTGGTGCGACAGACTCGTGTCGGTCAGGTCGGTGTGCCGGACTTCGTGAACGACTGGCTGAGTTGGGGAGCCGGTCCTCGTGCGGTGCAGTACCTGATTCTGGGAAGCAAAGCCCGGGCACTGCTCAAAGGCCGGACTTATGTCGCGGCCGAAGACCTGCAGGCTCTCGCGGCTCCCGTTCTTCGCCATCGAATCGTGACGAACTTCTCTGCTGAGAGCGAAGGCATCACAACAGACACGGTCATCAACAAACTGCTCGAGGTCACGCCTTCGAAGGAGGGAGAGCTGACAAGTGATCCCCGATTGAAGGCCATGTTCTCAGCACCTCTTGTGAACTCCTGAACTGAAGTTGAGCGTGGATCTCCGGCAGCAGGATGCCGGAGAGACTTCGCCCGGCTGTCCGGCGAACATCGGAATTCTCCATGGCGAAGAAAGATCATTCTCATCGACTCCCGCCGGAGGCTCTCGCCCGGATTGCAAGACTGGAAGTGCAGGCGCGGCATGTCGTCGAGGGTTTCATTTCCGGGCAGCACCGCAGCCCCTTCTTTGGACAGTCGATCGAATTTGCTCAGCATCGCGAGTACGTTCCGGGAGACGATATCCGCCGAGTCGACTGGAAAGTCTGGTCCAAGACCGACCGTTACTACCTCAAGCTCTACGAAGAAGAAACGAACCTTCGCACGACAATTCTCGTCGATGCGAGTGAATCAATGCAGTTCGGCTCGAAGTCTGAAACCAAGTATGACTTCGCGGCTTCCATTGCCGCAGCCCTGACGTATCTTCTCTTGCGTCAACAGGATGCCGTCAGTCTCGCCCTGTTCGATGAATCAATCCGCAGCCGGGCGCCGTCGCGTAGCAGCATTGGACACCTCGGGGCCATTCTGTCGGTGCTGGCAATTGATCAGCCGCGTCAGAAGACCGATATGCTCGGAACTCTGAAAATCATCGCTGACGAGAAATCCCAGAAGGGGATGGTGATCCTCATCTCGGACTTCTTCACCGATCGCGAAGACCTGTTCAAAGGGCTGCGTCTCCTTCGGAAGCGTGGCCACGACGTCATGCTGTTCCATGTCCTCGATGATGAGGAACTGGATTTCTCGTTCACCGGGACGACCAAGTTCGAAGGACTCGAAGGTGCAGGCTCGCTTGTCTGTGATCCAAAAGCGCTCCGCGCCGGTTATCTCGCGGCGATGACAGAGTTCATTGATGACCTGAGACGGCGGTGTGCCAGAAACGTTATTGATTACCAGACGATTCGAACCAGCACCCCGCTGGATGCTGTACTCCGAACCTATATGAATCATCGTGTCGGCATGCGTCGATCATCGCGTTAGAGCAGCCCCTCTCTCAACGGGCCAGCGTAATAGCGTCGCATAGGGAACAGAAGCGATTGTTCAGCGCAGGGCGGAAACCGAGGCTTCATTCGCGAGTGGTTTTTGCGTGCTTTTCCTAGGGAAAACGGCAGGAACTACCGACTTTTCTAACGCTCAGATAAAATCCGAATCTGTCTCGTCCCGACACATGCCTTAAAGTGTCGAGCAGGCAGATGTCCGAAATATTCTCCATTCGCACGACTGCGATCTCATTGTCGCTGATCAAGTTACAGATCACCGCAGCAGACTTTTTCACTGGGGAATTTCGACACGTGTTTCCCCGGTTTTAGAGACGTCGCATGACGTAATGGAGGTCATGTGAATCGTCGTTGATTGGAAGCGGACTTTGCTCCCGTTTCAATCGTGATACCATTCACGCACCTGAACCCGGTGAGCGCAACACGGGTCAGGGTTCTACTCGCCACCGGCAGTGCCAGGAATGGTTCCCGTTGCCCTGCTGAAGGAGGCCCCCCGCGACTGAAGACGATGTCAGTCGCAATTGCGTTATGGAGGAGGCTCGGTTCTCCCGATCCTTCAATGAATGTCTAATTCGAAGTTAACTGACGAAGAAGAGTCGTCGGTCATCTACAATCGCTGTTTCTGGTATGCCTTCGTGGCAAACCTGCTGCTGGTCACCGCGAATACGATGACCTACCGCTTTGCCGAGTTCGTGCGCCACCTGGGAGGCACAGAGGAGATCACAGGGCAGCTGATCGCGGCCGGTCTCATCGGATCTCTCATCTGGCGATTTTTTCTCGGTCAGGCTATGGACCGGTATGGCATCTTCGCCGTCTGGACTGTCAGCACCGGGCTCTATCTCATCGGCAGTCTGCTGATGATCTTCTCCGATGAAGTCGGTCCATACATTCTGGTCGCCCGAGTTCTGCTGACGATTGGAATCGCGAGTATGTTCGCGGTGGCACTGTCGCACGTTCAAGGGCTCGCACCCCCGAACCGGCGGACGGAAATCATTGCCACCTATGGAGCAGCCGGATTCATCGGCATGATCACAGGGGCACAACTCGGCGATCTCCTGTTCTCACTCGTCCCGAATGGATCAGTGCTCTATCCGATCCTGTTCACAACGACGACCGTCTTGGGAGTTGGACATGGAGTTCTCGGGGCCTGGATGACACATGCCTCGCCTCCGCCACCGAAAACGAAGTCGTTGCCTGTTCACAGATTGATTCGTCAGTATTGGCCCTGGAGGATCGTCTCCGTCACATTCATGATGGGACTTGTCCTGACAGTGACCACGATCTTCATCACACGATATGCGTCCCATCTGGGCTTTGGAGGCGTCAGGCTCTTTTTCAGTGCCTATGCCATCACAGCATTCACCACCCGAATCATTGCCCGGCAGTGGAACCGGACTCAGGGTCGGCACCGCCTGATTGTCTACGGACTGGCGAGCCATGCCTTAGGAATTCTGCTTCTGCTGCAAGTCCATCAGGAATGGCAATTTGCTTTCCCTGCGATCTGCTTTGGTTTCGGACAGGCATTGACCTTTCCCTGCGTCGTCTCATTGGGAACCAGTGCATTCCCTGAAGAGTATCGAGGCACAGGCACGACTCTGTGTCTGGCGGCTATCGACTTCGGGACCATGGTGACGGCCCCGGCGGTTGGCTGGATGATTGATCATCACGGCTTCACTCCGATGTTGCTCGTCACCGCCACGACCGTCTCTGTCGTGACCGCCACCTATGCGGTGCGAAACTGGAAGACTGTCGACGGAGACATGCAGGCGTCTCCTGCTTCACACCGAATGGTCCCAGAGGCAATCCCGGCGAAGCCAGTAGCTGCGACAGCGGCTCGGCCGACGCGCCGCGATATGCGAAGTCAGCCATCAATGACGAAAGCGGGTTAAGCGGGCTTCGCTCCCTTCAAATAGAAAAAGCTCAGTCTGACTTCTGTTCAGGCTGAGCTTTTTTCATGTCCTCACGCAGATCCGCGGCTCATCGCTGCGACTCAACTCTGTGCCTCACCAGAACCAGCCTTTCTTCTTCGGCTTGGACGCTGGCAAATCAGATTCGAATGTCATCGGCGCTGCAGGGCGGCCGAGGTGCGGATCGGAGTGAATGATTTCCATCTCCGGCAGCAGAACACAGCTGAGCGAGCCCCCTTCTCCTCCGGTGGTATCCACCAGAATCCGGTTTGGGCCGATCGTCACCTGCGGGACCCGAACATGACCGGAGACGACAATGCTTTGACAATCGCGCGGCGGCGGGCGAAAGGTCAGCGAGCGGGAACAAAGCCACTGCGGTCGGGTCAACGTGACATCGCGATCCCGAAGAATGTCTCGCTGCAGCGAAAATGATGAGGCAGGATCGAGTCCGGCGTGAACGAAGAAGTATTCCGGATGCTCGACGCACCAAGGGATATCACTCAGCAATTCCTGATGCGACTCCGGGAGCGCGTCCAGCAGACCATGAAAGTCCCCGACGGTATCGATCCCGTAAGAGCGAAATGTCGGGCCGCACCCGTAATGGTCCAGCCATCGCCCTTCCCAGTCACAATAATCCGGCGTCTTAACCAGCTTCAAAGCAGCGGCCATCGCAAGTTCGTGATTCCCACAAACGAGCGTCGTGCGCGGGTGTTCTTCGCGGAGGGCGACCACCAGATCAATCGCCCCCTTCGGATCCGGGCCCCGATCAACGAGATCGCCGATAAACACGATCCAGCGATCCTGAAAATCGCCTCGACTTCGAAGCTCAGTCAATATCCGCTCGAGCTGATCCTTCTGACCGTGTACGTCCCCGATGACTGCAACTGGTCCAGTAATCTCCTGCGTCAATGCCATGTCCTGATCCCTGCCCTCTGCTGATGCGTTGTGCTCGTCCTGATCACCAGTGTCACTTCTGTATTTCGGTTCTGATGAGAGGCGATTTCTCTGCGAAAATGCAATCCATCTCGAAATCCACCCGGTTGTGAACGATGCACATTCCGGTGCTCATTGCAGGGATGGAATTCCTGTCTTCGGCGGTCACAACTCATGCCAGTGAGGGCGGCTTTCGAATTGGGAGGATGCTCCAGCAGGATGCGGATCAGCAGATGAGTCACGATTTGCACAGCGTAAACAGGCATATTTAGAGTGTTGGAGACCCTCGGTCAAAGAGGGAGAGACATCTCCTTCGGGAAATGAGCAATTCCGTCCTACTTCAGAGAAAATCCAGGCAAGCTGCCAAGGAAAGCACAGGGCTCCAAAGTCCTCTTTGTCGATTTGCGTTCAGAAACTATCTTAGGCTCGAACTGATGGATCAGTTCGCTTACGAAGATTTGTCCGGAGCTGTTTCCGATTCGACTGGGAATTGGAGCGGGATCCTGAATATAATATATTAGCCATTTCCCCCGGAGCGCCTTGGTGCTCCAGGTTAATGCAGGGCCGCGGAATTCTTGCATGACTCGTATGCCAATCAGCTACAGCGAAGACGAGTTGCCGATCACGCACGGTCAGATCTCTGATTTTGCTGAGGACGCCGTCTCATGCATGCGCCGCTTGTGGACAACCCATGGAGATGTCGCCGCCCTTCAGGAGGGTTCCGAGCGCATTCACTTCGTCTTCGGGCCGCACTACACCAAACAAATTCTCTCTGACTCGCAACGGTTCCATTCGCACTTCTTCGCGATGCGGGGACCTCGGAAATCGGCACAACGCCGTGTGACCAGTGGTTTGCTCACCATGAACGGTGACACCCACAAACAGCACCGGCGGACGGTGATGGGGCCGTTCCAGAAACGAGCCATCTCGGCATATCACGATACAATCGTGCAGATGGCAGGAGATTTCCTGAAAGACTGGAAACCGGGAGAGACAAAAGACCTCGCGGCCGAAATGACCCACTACATGCTGCAACTCACCAGCAGCATCCTGTTTGGGATCGACATGCCAGAATTGGCGTTCAAGGTCGGGGAACTGACCGAACGCTGGGTTGCCTTGAATCACGAAGTCGGACCTTCAGCCTTTTCACCCGCTCTCCGTCAACCTGAACTATACGATCGGCTGCTCTCTTCCGCCGAGGAACTTGAAGTCGCTGTCAAGGAGATGGTGCGAATCCGGCGCAGCGGAAAACTGGGATTCGACGTCCTTTCCCTGCTGATGCGAGCACATGAAGCCGACGGCGGCATCTCGGATGAGGAATTGATTGGTCACATTGTGCTGCTTTTCGGCGCCGCACACCTGACTTCCGCCCACACCTTGAACTGGACACTCTTCCTGCTGGCTCAGCACCCGGACATCATGGCCCGGCTTTATCGAGAGCTGCAGGGAAATCTGGGAGGCAGAGCCCCTCAGCCCGAGGACATCGACAACCTCCCGTATCTGGAACGTGTGCTGAAAGAAAGCATGCGAGTCTTGCCGGCATCGGCCTATTCCCAGCGAATTGCCGCAGAATCTGTCGAGCTCGGACCGTTCCAGCTGCACCGTGGCGACATCGTGCTGTTCAGTCAGTTCATGACGCACCATTTGCCAGCGCTCTATGATCATCCGGAACAGTTCCTTCCGGATCGCTGGGAAACCATCACGCCTTCCCCGTATGCGTATCTTCCATTCGGTGCAGGCCCGAGAATGTGCATAGGAGCCGCACTGGGAACGATGCAGCTCAAGATTTCGCTCATCATGATCCTCAATCATTTGAAGATCTCAATGGTGCGAAACTCTGAAGTGAACGCCCGGGTGATGTCGACGATGCTGTTCCCCAGCTCGACCGTTCCCATCCGCCTGTCCGCTCATGACGGCCAGTTCGAGAGTCAGTCGATCACCGGCACGATTCATTCTCTGGTTCACCTGCCAACTCAGGCGAAAGCCACGATCCGCGCGGCGTGATTTGACTCTATTGGCTCTGCCCCGAGCGGACTTTCCTCACCAAGGCAGGGTGAACGGAGCAGCTCATCCATCAGTCCGGCTGACTGACTGACTGGTTGTAGAATCCGTCGGCGCATGCGGGATTCGGCTCGCAAGCTTTCTGGACAAACGGACCAGAGATTCGCGGAACATTTGCTGCGTCGCTGTCCGGGCTTCGCGACCGGGGATCAGAATCAGGTCGAGTCCCACCGGCAGTTGATGCTGCTCCAGTCGAAATGCCTCTCGCAGCAAACGCCGGAGCCGATGGCGGACAACCGAGTTCCCATGGCGACGGGAAATGCTCATGCCGATGCGAGGATGCGTCATTCCATTGGCGTCTGCGAAGACCAGCATGACCGAGTCACTCGCCTTCTGCTTCCGCGCATAGATCCGTTCAAAGTCGCGTCCGCTGCGAATTCGAAAGTGCTTTGGAAATGTCAGACGCGGGACGCCGACGACTTCACGCGTCTGGCCCTCATGTGCAGCCAGCCCGTCCTTTGGAGCGCTATTCGGTGCAGTCACGACGAGCCGCTCCCACGATCTGCGACATCTGACTAATTACCGGCAGGGCGGCAGTCACTTCCTGAGAGATTGGATCAAGAAAGGTCTCCTCGAAATTCTGGGCTTGCTGGTCGCTCCAGACTTCGCGGGTTTTACTCCAGCTGAGAAGCAGTTCTTCAAATGCTTCCTGCAGACGCCCCGACGCGCTCTGATAGTTCGATGGGTTGGACATCCGGGCCTCCGACGGGGACGAAACGAAAGGAAGCAGAAACGGCCGTCCCCCTCGGCGGCACATTCCTGCTTCCCCATTTTGCAGACCAGTGATTCAGCAATGCAAGCCCTGCGATTTCGAAGTCCGCTGGGAACTTGACATCGAAGATGCCTGATTATCGTTGGAGCGTCCCTGATGTGGGCGTCACAGGGTTCGTCGCGACAGGTGGCATCATTGCCTCCAGCGTCACCGGCTGTCCCGATTCTTTGAGACGCTGTCGTTCGGCGTCAACATAGACGTTCGCGGTCACGGTTCTGAGTTCGTGCCCTCGTTCGGGAGGTACTCCCTCCAGCCGCACGGAGATCTGCTCCATCCAGCCTGGCTGGCGTCGCATTGCATTGCTCATCAGGGAGACGAACAGGCTGATTTCCTCGAAATTTTTGTCTGCGATCCGGAAACTCATCGGCGAGACCACTTTTGCGAGGGCTTCGACAGTCTGAGATGGGAAGCTAACGAACAGGTCGCAATGGTGCTGAATATGGGTCGCCGAAACTGTTTTTGGCTGTAGGTGCATGAGTGCCCGAGCCTGAATCGGTCGTGGCATGCCGGGTCCCTGCAGCTGTCCGTGACAGAGAATCAGGACGCTCTCAGGAGTTCGCAAAAGCACTTCCACAGTTCCGACGGTGCCATCGCGGGTGTCAGTCTGATAGGTGACCGGTCCGCTTTGTGTCAGTTGGACTTGAGAGATTTCCATGGCTCTCCAGATGCTGACGGCAACATCGGGATGCTGGAGGAAATAGTCATATGTGCGACGATCTGCCGCAAAAGAGACTGTGGGGAGGCGGCGGAACAGGCTCAGGTTATCGAGAATCACCTGAACGGAACGGTGATGGGCCGGATCGAGTTGCGCGAGCGGCAGCTGGGCGATCCCCTCCGCTCGGGTACGTCGACTCGAATCCCCTGCCTGCACAAGGTCAGCCGTGATCTGATGCTGCCGATCAGCCACTTCCGTAAAGGGAATGACGTTCTTTTCGACGGCTTGAGGCTGAGCCTGGACACGCTGTTGCGCACCGATCCAGACGCACGCGACCACTAGCGGTACAGACCATGTCTGCCCGCGCAGGCAAAATCGCTGCATGATGTCCCCCTTCGCCCGAGTTCATCTCCCAGCCTCCGGCAAGAAGTGCCAAAGCCCCCCTGAGAGAAAGTCGGACTGCAAGGAATAATCGACAAAATTGAACCAACCGGCTGAGTCCAATTGCGTCGTCCGCAGGGTCTTGTTTAAGTCTCTGCGCAAAACTGGCACAATCAAAAAACCTTGCTCAAATGCCCCAGTTTCGACAATAATCGACTAAACGTGTCGTGTTTCAGTGAGAATGCAGTTCAGGAGGGTGCAACAGAATGGCCGTATTTCAGGACAACGCCGAATCGATTGGGCGGACACCGCTTGTGAAGATCAACCACCTGACGAAGGGGTTGAACGCGACGGTTCTGGCGAAAGTTGAAGGTCGCAATCCGGCCTATTCGGTGAAGTGTCGTATCGGCGCCAACATGATCGCCGATGCGGAAAAGAAAGGCCTCCTGAAGCCCGGCATGTCGGTCGTCGAGCCCACAAGCGGAAACACCGGTATTGCTCTCGCCTTCGTCTGCGCTGCAAAGGGATACCCGCTGGTACTGACGATGCCGGACACCATGTCCGTCGAGCGTCGCATGATGCTCAAGTCATTTGGAGCCAAGCTGGTGCTGACTCCCGGTGCTGACGGCATGAAGGGGGCCATCCGCAAGGCAGAAGAACTGGCGGCTGAGCCAAACTTCTTCATGCCTCAGCAGTTCAAGAACCCTGCGAATCCAGAAATTCACCGCCTCACGACCGGTCCGGAAATCTGGAACGATACCGACGGCAAGGTCGATATTCTCGTCGCTGGAGTCGGAACCGGCGGAACGATCACCGGGATTTCCTGGTTCTTCGAGAAAGATAAGAACAAGCCACTGCACTCGGTCGCCGTCGAACCAGCCGGTAGCCCCGTGTTGTCAGGTGGAGCCCCTGGCAAGCACAAAATTCAGGGGATCGGTGCCGGCTTCGTTCCAGAAACACTCGATACATCGATCGTTGACGAAGTGCTGCAGATCACAGACGAGGAGGCATTTGCGATGGCTCCTCGGATCGCCCGCGAAGAAGGGATCACCTGCGGAATCAGCTGCGGTGCGGCCATGACGGCTGCACTGAAGATTGCCGCCCGCGCCAGTAGCGCCGGTAAGACAATCGTTGTGATCCTGCCAGACTCCGGCGAACGCTATCTGTCGACCGCTCTGTTTGACTCAGTTCGCGAGTAGTATTCCGGCAGCAATCTGTGTGTCATCAAAAATCCCCTGCCCGATCTTCTTTCGATCCGGCAGGGGATTTCTTGTTTCAGTTCGGTCAGCGGCTCATTCGGCAACTCAGCCAGCCCCGGCCAGTTGTCGCTGACGCTGGATCTCGTAACACAAGATTCCTGCGGCGACAGCTGCGTTCAGCGAGCCCACATGACCTGACTGGGGAATCGCAATCTGCTGATCGCACAAATGCAGCAAATGCCCCGGCACGCCGGCTCCCTCATTTCCGATGAGGAGTGCGAGTCCCTGTGTGAGATCGGCTTCAAAGGGAGCCGTCGTTCCCTGCTCTGAACCCGCAAGCAAGCGGAAACCGCGATCCTTGAGGACTCGACAGGTTTCCCCCAGATCATCGACCTGGACGATATCGAGAAAGTTGACGGCTCCGACGGAGCTGCGAACCACGTGCGATGACACTGAGGCCTGAGCCGAGGAAGGAACTACGATCGTGGAGATCCCGAACAGGTCAGCGGACCGCAAGATCGACCCGAAATTGAACGGATCCTGAATCCCGCAGAGGACCAGAATCACCTGTCGGCTGTCGAGTCGGGGAAATACTTCTTCCGCCGAGGCATAGGGATAAACCGGCATCTTCGCCAGCAGACCCTGATGCTCGGTTGATCCACAGAACTTCTGCATCTCGGCAGGTGTGGCCTCAGCGCAGGGGATTCGTTGCTGATGAACCAGATTCTTGAGCTCCCGCTGCTGCGACAGGTCGAGATACTCCGAACACCAGAAGACTTCCACGGGCGTCCACTTTTTTGCCCGTAGCGTTTCCATCACGGCATGCCGCCCCCAGAGCCAGCATTTCTGATGGCTCCCCATGAGTTCTTTTGACGGCTTCCGACGCTTCTTCCCGACCATTCGCGACTCCGAGGTAGATTGAATCGCGAATCATAGCGGGCGAGAAGCGGTCGGTCTTCTCATGGCAACCGGAGCAGCAGATCTCCCGGTTGATTCGCTCCGAAGCTTTCGATCAGACCGGAATCATCCTGCCGATCCAGTCCGATCGCATAAACGACGGGACGCCCGAAGACACTGGCATATTTCATCGATCTTCCGTCATACGGATCGCGGGGAACTTCGTCGATCCCGGCTTCTCTCAACGCAGTTTCCAGATCAGAGGGACTCTTCTTGTTGTGTTCCAACTGATATCTGCGAACAGCAATCAGGCAAAGAGTTCCATTGAGCGTCGCCTCTTTCTTTTTCATGACATCGATAAATTGATTCGGACTCCCCCAGCTCTGCAGAACGAACGCGACGGACTTCATCTTAAAAGTGGATTTGTCCAGAGTGCCCAACATGGGCAGAACCAGGAGCAGCTCACCGGCGGCTTTCTCTCTCAAACGATTTCGCTCGGCATCGATGAACTGGAAAGTTCGCCGGGTGTCAGGCTCATCCGCGGCCGCTTTCAATACCAGAGAGTAAAGCCGGTTGAGTTCCTGGAACTCGAGATCGAAATTGAAGATCCCCGAGTTCTCGATGGTCATCTTCTCAGGAGCGAGTCCGGCGTCGTACATGTGCAGCAAACTGGCAAGCCCGATGTAGTCCATCCGAAGCCCCTCCGTGAGGCTGTCGACGCTCTGTTTCTGATGTTCCTGCAGCAGCGCGATCAGCCGATCGCAGTCCGCAACTTTCAACTTTTTGCTGGCCAGATACGAGTCGACGATTCCCCTCAGCGCATTGGCTTCGACCGCGCTTGCGTACAACTGGTGGATGACCGGCCCGCGAGGACGGAGATCTCGCGAGAAGCGTAATGCCCGCTTCAGCGCCAGATCAGCTCGATCGAAGTCACCTGCCGCACTGGCATTCGCAATTTCCAGGGCAGATAAAGGGCCGAGCGAGCGAGGCATTCCCATTGGGAGCGTCGCGGAGTCGTGCTGAAGGCCAGTGACGAAAACACATTCCGGACGTTCCTGAGCGGCGTCAATCAACTGGAAGCCTTCGGCAGCTCCCCTTAAGAGTTTCCTTGCCTCTGCTGAGGTTGCGTTCTCTTTGATCCACTGAGAGTCGGTATGACGCGGAGAAGTCACCTGAAAATTCTTGATGACCTTTCCGTCTTCGACTGTATCAGGGAGCTTCTGCAACCCTGTTGTGTCACCGCCGATTTTTCTGGCAGCATAGAGATAGAGTGGGGCCGCATTCCGCTCGGGAGGCATCCGGCTTTCGAGAAACTCACGAACGTTGAATGGCTCGTCTTCCCGTTTGCCTGCCCAATCGGGGATCAGCAGATCGGCTCCTTCGAGCTGATACAGGCTTTCATCGATCATCGGGGGATCGGCAGCAAAGGCGTCGCTCGCAATGAGGATCCCCGCCAGAAGAGTCAACGTCCGCATCATGTCAGGCCCTGCATGAGATGTGATGATATGCTCTCACTTCCTTCTCTCAGTAAACGGGAAATCAAGTCGCATCTCAACCAGAAAGTGACAGCCGGGTTGGATTTGTCTCAATCGATGCTGTTGAAAACAGAAAACCGCGTGAGTCGGGGACCAATAAAAAACGCCATCCAAAAATCACCCGCGAGAGTGATTCGGATGGCGATGAATCTCGTTCGTCTGAGTAGAACTTCAGACGGGACCCATTATGGAATATTGGCTGGAAGCGGATTCAGTTCGTACTTGCGAACGAACATCTCGGCCCCTTCGGTCTGCAGGAGAATCTTGCCCTGCTTCGGAGAGACGTTGGTCGCACGGTTCACAACAACGCCGTTGACGAGATAGACCAGAGTGTCGCCCTTGGCGTAGCACTCCAGCTTGGTCCATTCCTGTCCTGGGCTTTCAACATCCTGCTTCCCGCGGAAGCCAAGGACGTCCTTCCAGTCTGGATCGCGTCCCCACCAGTTGATGCGGCCCTTCTCGAAGACAATCGGTTCGGCCTTTGGATCGAATACGTTCTCGCCGTCTCGGTCTTTGCTGGCGCGGATGGTGGCAACAGAGTTGTACGTGTTCCCTTCCTGATCTTTTCCATCGAGAACCAGAATGTCGCCGGTTCCCCCTTCGATGATCTGGAATTCGATCGAAGCCATCCACGGTCCTGGCTTACCCGGTGAACTGCCGAGGTTTCCGTCTGGCCCCTTGCAGTGAATCAGAAGACCGCCGTCGCGTGACTTCTCTTTACGGCTCAGGAAGGTCTCTGTCCCCCAACGGTATTCGAGCACGAGATAATAGTCGGCGTACTCATCCTTGGTGGTGAGGCCGCCGAAGCCATCCCCGGAAATTCGCAGCGTTCCGTCTGGCTGCATCTTGAAGACGCCGCGTGGGTCTTCGTAATGAGTGTCGGTCAACCAGGTATAAAACTCTGGCAGCTTGGGATCCTTCAGGAACTCGATCTTCTTGGTCGGAACAATCGCCTTCGGTTCGGCAACAGTTTCTTTCTGAGCAAAGGACTGACCGCACAGGGCCAGCAGCGTCATGATGCTAAGACTCGCAGAAAACAGTTTCTTCATGGTGGGGACGGCCTTCGAATTGACGAGACGGCGGGACGTTCAAACTGACGCGAATTGAGAATACCCAGCAGGCATTCTGAAAGCCACGATACTACGTGCAATCCCGGTGATTTCAGTCGATTCGCGCACAATCCTTTAAGAAGTCTGATCTCCAGATAGACATCACTGAGGATGCTTCGTTCCGTGCCATCATGCAGAAGCAAATAAACGATGTTCCAGCGCTAATCAATTGGACAGAACGGCGCTACCGGTTGTGGATGCACTTTCGGAGTCGCCGTTCCCTGAAGCGCACGAATGTCAGCGGAGACCCGGGCAACTGACTCCACTGAATCATGTATTTGCAGCTCGAGAGTCGACACATAGGTCGCGTCTGGCTTCAATCCAATCACGCGCCCGTGATGCCGCTCGAAGGCTTTGAAGTTCGGATAGTTGGTCGCAGGTTCCAGCCCTGCGACATAACCCGACTTCTGATCCTGCGTGCATTTCCAGAATGCAAAACAAGGAAGCTGTCGCGTATTGAACGACAGGCTCAGTCCGCGATCACCGGCTTTGTTTCGAAGTAATGCCTGCGTCTGCCCGTTTTCATCAGTGCGAGGATGTACGTAGAACACCTGTTCCGCATATCCCAGTGTCGGCCCTTTGCATTGCGGATACTGAAGAATTCCTTCTGCTGCCCGGTTATCGCGCGGGACTATCTTTTCAGCAGCGATCTCCAGACAGGCGCCTTCGTCAAGAAACGGAGCGCCGACGTTCGTATGATAAAGCAGTTGCAGGTCGGTTGTATCCGCACCTAGATTGGTGATCTCGTCTTTAATCACGAACGAAGATGATCCGATGCGAGTCGTGATCGTCGACTTCATTTGCAGCGATGGCCCGAAGAGCGTGCATTCGTTAACGACGCCGGAGACACCGATGATCCCTTCCTTTTCATCAACGAATAACTCCACTTCCTGAGCCGGAAGATTGGCGATCCGGCCGTGAAGTGTGATCTCGGATTCCAGCGGGCTGTTGGCGGTCTCGTCGTGTCCCGGTGGTCCATTGAACGAGAGCCCACAACGGCAGACGAGTTCATTGAACCCATCCAGCCAGCCAAGCCCATTCCGACTTTGAAGATTCACAAAGTGCGGGTGAACGGGTTGCTTGATTGGCGAGTCCCAGCCAACAGGAATATCGCCGAGTCGTGCATTCCAGATCCCCATTCCTCGGGTCGGCAACACATAGATGGACAGGGGACCATTACACAGCTCAATGATCTCAACCCCAGCCGACAAGCCTGACCAGAAGTGCCCGAAGCGGATCGACCAGTCATCACGTCCGAGAATCTTTTTCTGCTTGCGCCCATCGAGCATCATCTCCATTTCTGGCAGACGACGTTGATCCAGTGCCGCATCAAGCTGAATGCGAGTGGTTCCCATACCGCGTGACCTGTCTCTGTATCTGGACGTGAAATGGCAGCAGAAGAATCTGCTGCCTGTTCGACAGTGACGCGACGATCATTCAGAAGATCTCAACGTCGTCGACAGAAAAATTCAAACGCAGTATTGCCATGAATAAGCCTGCGTGAAAGCGACAGAGCTGATCGAATCAGGAAGCCTGGGTCAACACGTCATTTTTCCGGAAGGGGACTTCAAAGATTGTGGTCACTCCATTGCCTTTTGAAGAGTACCCCTTGCGCATCTGGACGCGCCAGACCAGCTGATCTCCGAGCTCCTCAGCCCCTTCATCAGATGCGGCGAGGTAGGTCACATAGGACTCACCCGGTTTCAGAACGTGCCCGAGGTCCTGATCTTTCAAGTCCCAGTCCCCCTGAGCCGGCATACGGTAGAGCTGCAATGACGGAGTGTTTCGGGTCTTCGCTCCCTGCTCAGCAATATACTGATTTGTGAAGTCCCAGTTCTGCCGGGCTTTGCTGACCCAGCGGAGTACCAGTCGGCGATCCAGCGGAGCAATGTCCTGATCCTCGGAGACGTTCGTGAACTTCAACCAGAGTTTCCAGACTGGAGCTGTGGCTTCTCGTTTTCGCTTCGGATCACCGGAGTAGTGAGTGAACTCGGCCGGTTCTGACGTGATCTTCAGGGGTTCGACGAGGATATTGCCGAACCGCTGCTTCGTCCCGAGTGCGAGAGTGTGACCTTTGGGCAATCGCATATTTGCCGGGACATAGGACAGGTTCTCAACTTTCTCCGCAGGAATATCTGGAAGGCTTTCCAGATGATGGGGGCGGAACCACTCAGTCAGATCCTTGAGAACAAACATGAGCAGGGCCACAGTGACGACGGCGGCATAGCCCCCCAGGAGAATCATCCGGCGCCGTTCTGCTCCAGGATTCGGCGAACTGGAGTCTCCCGTCGATTTACGGGTCACTGGAGGATCGACAGTCCCACCGGACAGGAAGTCCCCGCCCCCTTTGCCGACCAGTGGACCAGAACTTCCTCGATCGAGTCCCGCCAGTCCGCCGGCTGCTGCTCCCGCGGCAGCTGGCGCAACGAAGTCCGCCCAATTGGAACTTCCAGCGGGGTATTCTGTTGTCTTCGCCGATTGCGGAAGGTCGGTGTCACGATCGATTGAGACATCCTTCGAATCGACGCCTCTCGCAAGCGGATTCAGCCAGGCGCGAGGAGGAGGAGGCTCATTCTCATCTGGGGGCGGAATTTCAAATCTGTGATCATCCAGAGTCGGCGGCGTCACTTCGTTCGATTTGGGATCATCTGGCGAGGGGACAGACTCGTCGGATTCCAATTTCGCCGAGCCGTTGCCAGCGTCTATCTCCGATCCGGACTCGTGCTGCAATTCTTCAGGCAGCGGGAAAACCGGGAGTTCAGCATCAGTCGCTTCTGAAGAAATCGGAACATCCAGCGGTGCCCCGGGGTCGGTAAACTGTTCGGTCGGATAAAGGATTCCGGAGTTTCCTGCAGATTCCCGGAAGCCATCCTGATCGAACTGGTCGTTCTTGAGCACCAGAGTTGTGCCGTCCGAACTGTTCAGCGATGGCGGGGGGATATCGGCGATGTCATCGAGAACAACGGGATCAACTGTGTCTTCTGCCTGCAGTTCATTTTCCTCAGACACCGGAAGACCTGAGCCGGAAGGCGAGGGTTCTGATGGCACTGGTTCTGATGACACGGACTCAGAAGACGCGGACTCAGAAGACACTGCGTCAGGTGGGTCTGGCTGATCCTTCTTCGGTGGGGTCGCTGGAGGCTGCGGAGGCTCGCGGTTTTCGATCCCGCGTTTCAGCCAGTCGAAATCAGGTGTGAACTCTCTGCCACTCATCAGGATCGACTCCGCCTCACAGATCTCCATCATTGGGAGATCGAGTTTGTGTCTTTCTCCATCCGGGCAATTTCACCGGTGGTCTCATATCAGTTGTACAGAATTTCGACCGCACTAACAGACTTGATCGATGATCAGACGACTCTCTGAAGCAAAGCGCGTCAGACTCTTAACCGAGTTTCTCAATTGAAGTGACGAGCTCGGAGAGAGGATCGCCGGGCCATGGTGATGCGATTCTCGTAATCTCCGACAACCATGGCAGTGGTCCCCAGACAGGGACATCAACCAGCTGTCGCAATATCTCGGAATTAGAATCACAAGACTCATCATCCCCTTCGCTGGTCGAATTGACAACAATGCCCAGTAAAGGAAGAGAACAGTTCTTGACTGACTCCACAGTTAAAATCGTTTGGTTGAGCATACCTAACCGATTCGCGGCGACAATTAAAACCGGGAAATTCAGATCCCTCGCCACATCCGCAACGGTTTCCTGCATTGTCAGCGGCGATTTCCAGCCCCCTGCTCCTTCGACAAGGACAAAGTCGACCTGCCCGGTCCAGACATGAACTCCGGAACGCAGTAATGCTCCATCGACGGAAGTCCCTTCCTGTCGAGCTGCAACCGGCGGGGCAACCGGTGCCATAAAACGTTGGGGGCAGATCCATTCTCGCGGAATTCCTGCGGGAATCGCTGCTGCGAGACGTTCGACATCTTCCCAGATCAAATGTCCGTCAGGATGACGTATCGCACCCGAACAGGCCGGCTTATAGAGACCAACTGACCGGCCGCGCGATTGTAATTCCGCGGCGAGCTGACAGGTGACTTCTGTTTTTCCAACTCCGGTATCGGTCCCCGTGATGAAGACACCCTTCGTCACCATGCTGCAGTTTCCTTGGCGGAACAGGAGAAACCGAATTGTGTGCGCCCGATCCGGTGAAACACCCGTGCGCAGGGCTCGAACTCCCGGACGCCGAGAGGGCATTTGATTAGAATGGTAACCGCACGGTTGCGCAGTTAAAGTGAAGGCAGCCCGCCAATTGATGTTTTCTGACAGACCGAGAAAGAGTTTCGATGCCGATCGACTGGCAACCGCTGCTTGAGATTATCTCTGCTCACGAGCGGTTCGTGATTACCAGTCATGTCCGCCCGGATGCCGATGCGATTGGATCCGAAATCGGACTCGCAACCTTTCTCCAGAATCGGGGAAAACAGGTACGGATTGTGAATCCTTCACAAACTCCGAACCATTTACAGTTCCTCGATCCCAATGGACTGATCCAGAAGATTGGGACCGATGTTTCGATCGAGTCCTGCTGTGACACCGACGTTCATATTATTGTCGACACCAGTGCATGGCAGCAGCTCCAAGAGGTAGGGACAGCGCTCAAGCAGACGCAGGCGAGAAAGGTGGTCATCGATCACCACCTCAGTTCCGACGATCTCGGAGCCGCCGAATTTAAAGATATCACCGCTGCAGCCGCCGGAGTTCTGGTGACTGAGCTGATTGAAGCCTCAGGTGATTCGTTTACACCAGTACAGGCAACTGCCCTGTTTGCTGCGATTGCGACCGACACAGGCTGGTTCCGCTTCTCGAATTCCGATAGCCGCACATTCAATACCGCTGCCCGACTGGTCGACCGGGGCGTTGAACCGAATACCCTGTACCGGGTGTTGTACGAGCGCTCTTCACTCGCCCGACTGAAGTTGCAGGCAATCGCATTGAATCGTGTGTCCCTCGCGTGCCATGGTCAGCTCGCCCATACATATGTGACGCAGAAAGACTTCGCTGAGACAGGCGCCCATCCGTCAGATACGGAAGATCTCGTCAACATCTGTCTGAGCATCGACGGCGTGGAATCCGCGTTCATCCTTGTTGAACAACCAGAGGGTCAGGCGAAAGGAAGTCTGCGAAGCCGTTCACGAATCAGTGTCGCCGCCGTTGCCGAACAGTTCGGAGGAGGTGGGCATCGACAAGCCGCAGGAACGATGCTCCCCGGCCCCCTCCTTGAAGCACAGGCAAAGTTACTGGATGCGTTTGCAGTTGCCTTTGAACATTTGAACAATGAACATCGTGTCACCTCAGGCGAACCATTGACCGCCTGATGTGATCTCGATGTGATTCTCGTCAGTGCGGTGATTCCTGTCCATGAATGACACGAAGCAGCCGCTCCGAAAGTTCCTACCACACGACGATCCAAATCCCTCCACTGCAGTCCTGCCCCGCCTGATACGACTCCCCGAAGATTTCATCGAAGAACATTTTGCCCACCAGGCAGTTTCCGAAGAGTTCATGAAGTATTGAATACGATCGACGGAGCAGCCTGAAAACAGGTTGTTCCATTCGACAAACCCATTGTCGGTCTACAATTGTTGATCAGGTGAATCCAGCAGTGAAACCGGCCCCCACGAAGAGACATCCTCACTGAGAGAATTCTCTTTGCCGGATGCCGAGAAAGCGGTTTGCCTCAAACACAGGTCTGGATTGAAAGGTGATGTGATGACCTCCACTGAAACAGACAGTCAGGAAACTCACACGACAATCTCCCGCCGGCGTCGATTTCTGAAAGAGGCCTCGGCACTGGTCGCAGCCGGAATCGCATTGCTCGCTCCATGCGGAATCGCGATGGGCTATATTCTGTCGCCACTCTTCCGAAATGGCTCCAAGCAAGAGGCAGGGGACGGCTTCCGTTTCGTCGGGAAGACCGGGGGACTCGTGCCCGGAGGACCACCGCAGTTGTTTCAGGTCATCGGCGTCAAGAAGGATGCCTGGACGACGCATCCCGGGCAGGCACTGGGCTCCGTCTTCGTCAGTCAGCGGACTGATGGAAGCCTGCTGTGTCTCAACGCTCGATGCACGCACCTGGGATGTACAGTGGGGTTCCGCCCAAAGCAGGACGAATTCTTCTGTCCTTGCCATACTGCTTCATTCACTGTGACCGGCGAGCGGACAAACGGTGTCCCTCCTCGAAACTTGGATCGACTGGAAGCAGAGATCCGGAACAAAGACGAAATCTGGGTGAAGTTCCAGAATTACCGTTGCGGGACTGATCAGCAGATCCCGGTTTAAAACGACCGCGATCCCGTGAAGTAGCGGAACTGAACGCGACAGACGATCAGCGAGCAGACGGACCCAAGATACTCTGTGACAGCTGACCACTGTCGCTAACGGAATGAAACGAAGGCCTCCTGACGATGGCGACGATTCACGACTGGCTGGATGATCGTACTGGATATCGGGCCATTCTCTCTCGAACTCTGTTTGCCCCCATTCCCGGCGGAGCGCGATGGCGGTATGTCTGGGGAACAACCCTCGGCTTCACCTTCTTCCTGCAGATGGTCACCGGCATCTGCTTGTGGATGACATACAGCCCCAGCACGACGACCGCCTGGGAAAGCGTCTATTACATTCAGAATGAAATGACACTGGGCTGGGTCGTCCGCGGTATTCACCACTTCGCCGCCCAGACAATGATGATTCTGCTCGTCCTGCATTTGATGCAGGTCGTTATCGATGGCGCGTATCGGGCGCCGCGAGAAGTGAACTTCTGGATCGGTCTGATCCTGATGCAGATCGTCATGGTGCTCGGAGTGACCGGTTATCTCCTGCCATGGGATCAGCGGGGATACGCCGCCACCCAGATTGTTACAGGAATCATCGGATCGACTCCGATCGTGGGTCCGGCGGTTCAGCTGATCGTGCAGGGAGGGCCCGATTATGGGCATCTGAATTTGACCCGGTTCTTCGCATTGCATGCTGGCATTCTGCCACTGTGCCTGCTGTTCTTCCTGTTCCTGCACATCTATGTCTTTCGTCGTCACGGGTATCAGGGACAGCCCAAATCGACGGAACCGACTGAAAAGTACTGGCCTGATCAGTTTCTGAAGGATGCGGTCGCCTGCCTGGCGGTCTTGGCGGCAATCATGGCCTGCACGCTGTATTGGCGTGGAGGCGAATTGACTGCTCCCGCGGATCCGGCTGAGGCCTATTCTGCCGCGCGACCGGAATGGTACTACCTGTTCCTTTTCAAATTCCTGAGTCTCTCCTGGGTCTCCATGATCGGAGCCAAGACCGGACTCGGTGAATCATTCGGAGCTGTGATCGTTCCCGGCGTCGCAATGACGGTCATCATCTTCATGCCTTTGATTGCCCGACGAAAATTCGGTCATCGATTCAATGTCGGATTCCTCTGGGTCGTTGTCGGAATCGCCGGCGTTCTCACCGGGATGGCCGTGCATGCCGACTGGATTTCGAATTCGGTTGAAGGAAAGGAGTATCGCATCGCGGTCGCGAAAGCCCATGCAGAGGCACGTCGCGCGAAAGAACTCGCTGCGTCTCCGGCAGGGATTCCGCCTGAAGGGGCCGGTCAGCTTCTGAAGAACGATCCGCTGACCCAAGGTCCCAAACTCTTTGGCATTTATTGCATCAACTGTCACCAACCAGAGAGCCGGACCGCTGAATTTACAGAGCCCGCCATCGCTCCTGAATTGGCCGATCCGTTGACCCCGACCGTGGTGAAGTTTGCGTCACGCGAATGGAACAAAAGCGTGCTCCTGAACTTCGCCGATCACTTTAAGTCTTTGGCAAAAACTCAGGGAGATCACGCTGGAGCCGCCGAGGCCATCTTGAATGGATCAATGAAGGACTGGTCGGAATCGAATGCTCCCACTCTGAATGATCCGCAGAACGCTGAAGACCTGAATGCTCTTGTTGAGTTCCTCTACACACAGAGCACTCGACCGGATGCACTTCCATCAGATTCGCCGGTGGTTCAGCGAGGTCAAGAAATCTTTACGACCGGCAAGCTAAAGATGGGCTCTGTTGATGCCTGCGTCGACTGCCATGCAATGCATCCCGTTGTCTGGAAAGACGGAGTTCGGGGAATGGCTGAAGAAGCCCTGTCAGAAGGTCTTCAACCTGACCTGACTGGATACGGCGGGACAGAATGGCTCAAGAAAATGATCGCCACTCCACATGCACTCTATGCAGGGGACTCTGGCAACAATGCCATGCCAGCGTTCGAAGATCAGCTGACAGTACGGGAACTCGACATGCTCGCCCGGTGGCTGTCGCTGGACTACTACCCGCCGCAATCGACAAAGCATTGAGTTGGCAGATGAGAAGAGGAGCTGAGTCCGCTCTACGCGACTTCGCCGCGAGATTCAGACTCCTCTTTCCCAGGCTGTTCTTTCTCAACGATTCGCCGCAGTCGTGACGACCACGGAAGATCAGACAGGTCAGACAGGCCAAAAGTCTCGAGAAACAGGCGCGTCGTCCCATAGAGATAGGGACGCCCCAGCGAGTCATCCTCTCCGACCACGCGAACCAGATTGCGTTCCATCAACTGCTTGATGATTTCCGCGGATTGAACTCCCCGAACTGACTCCACGTCTGCCCGAGTGCATGGCTGGCGATAAGCAATGATGGCAACCGTCTCGAGTAAAGGAGGCGAGAGCTTCAGCCTCGCCTGCCGCTCATGCACGCGGTCCAGCCACGGTGCCAGATCACTTCGCGTCAGCAGACGGAATCCGGCCGCCACCTGCTCAATGCGGAAGGCCGAATATGTGGCATCGTAACCCGCGTTTAATTGCTGGATGATTTCCAGAGCTTCCCGCGTGTCTGCGAGGACTGCAATCTGGGCCAGCTTTTTCGCTGACAACGCCGACTCCGCGACAAACAGCGCCGCTTCCAGTCTGGCCTGTTTCGGGGTGCGGACCTGATTTGAAAGTCCGCTGTCAACCCGAAGCGTGGTCGCGACGGCACGACTTAGCCGCTGTCGCCATTGCCATCCGGTCGAATGACTCTGGCTGGCCGCAGACTGCGACCGTTGAAGCGAACGGGGGGAGAAAAGAGAACGATTCAACATGACAAGGCAGATGCTCGCAATCGCCGGACGAGATTTCAGAAGTCAGAGCGACAGGCTTGAAATTAAAAATCCAAAAGCACGAAATTCGAAACAAATCCGAAAGCTCAACAACGAGAAAATGCAGGCCGCTGAAGAGAGTTAAGATTTTCCAGTTTGGTTTGAATTTCAGATCTTGCGATTGGAGTTTCTTCAGAGCAAACCACTCTAACGCTGTCCGTTCGTCATCATTGAATAGCCTTCGCCTCGCGTCGGATAGTTCGAGCGAGCAAATCGGTTCTGCATCCATCCGTCAACCTGCTGCAAGACTCGATTGACTGCCAGCAGAGGATCATCCGACTCCGCCTCGAAGCGGTGCGTCACCTGAGGAGCATCGCCTGGAGCATACAGACAGACGAAAAGAAACGTTCCTTCAGTCGCTCCGCGTTCCAGATGAAAGTTGGTGATTCCCAGATCGGCCAGTTTCATGGACGCCTGTCGCCAGGTTAATGTCGCTCCCGCGGCAGCTGTATTCATCCCTGACTGGTGCATGCCGTTCATTGGCGAATTGAAGGGATTAGACGCAGAGCCATGTCCCTCTCCAGTCATCGGCCCTCTGACGCTCGCCTCCACTCCTCGAGTCTCCAGACCTCTGGTCTCGATGGAATGAGCAGGCGCGGAATCGAATGGTGATCGGGAAGTTCCCATTGACCCCATCGATGTGGGAGAAGCAGTCACAACAGGCTGCGTCGCAGGAGAACTGTTTCCTGACGAGAAAGGATCCTGCGGGGGAATTCGACGTTCACCGCCGAAGGGGCCTCCTTCGTTTGCGGCACCCAAGCGCGCTTGTGGTGCATTCGTTCCTCCATTAGGAGACACGAATGGAGAATGATTCTGAACGGCAGCATTTGCGTCCGTGATCGGCGTTCCCGGCTGTTGACCATACGGGATCGCGTCTTCATAAGCCGGGATAGCGTTGGTTTGCGCTGAAGTAGTCTCAGTGCGCCAGCTCAGCGCATTTTGGATTCCACGAACAACCTGATCACGTTCAGGACCTGCAGGAAGTACTTGAGGAACGCCAAAAACAGCCATCAAGCCGATGGCCGCAAGCGGAATAGATAGTAATAATGTAGCCAGAAAGCTGGCGATTTTCGCGCCCATAATTGGGCCTCCCTGCTAGTCATCGGCGTCGAAGTCGTCAGGCATTCCAAAGAGTCATGCCTTCCACGGAATTCACACCTCGCAATGTCCATCTGCCTGTTGGCAGCTGGCCTGCGCGGCGGCAGGATACTTGACCGGCAGAAAACGACACAATGTCAGTTCTGCAGGATTCTGTTTGTGAACCGGGGTTGACAAGAGAGTCTGTTTTTTAAGGGGACACTTCGCCATGTCACCTGCATCAGACTTGAACACCCCGGCCGAGGGAGCCAATTGATTTTTCGCGATATCGTTGTTATTTGATGAAACTGAGTTCCATCCATGACACCGACTCACCCCGCGTCCTGCCATGTTGTCCTACTCTAGAGGAGTTCGCTCTTGAAGACCTGTGTACTGTCACTCTGCCTGTGTCTCTTCGCGACGACGTTCGCGATGGCCGAAGATTGGACTCCTCCGGAAGGATACCAGTCCCTGTTCAACGGCAAAGATTTTACCGGCTGGCACGGGATGCCACACTTTGATCCTGCCAAGCTGGCTGCGATGTCTGAAGCAGATCGCAAGGCGAAGCTCGATGAATGGAACGCCGACATTCCCCTGCACTGGAAAGTCGAAAACGGCGTCATCATCAATGACGGTAAAGGCGTGTATCTGACGACAGACAAGTCGTTCCGTGATTTTGACCTCGTGCTCGAGTTCAAAATGTTCCCCAAGGGTGACAGCGGCGTCTACCTGAAGAACAACCCACAGGTTCAGATCTGGGACACCACCGAAGCCGGTGGTTCCTGGAAGCACGGCTCTGACAAGGGCTCAGGCGGACTGTGGAACAACAGTAAGGGCGCTCCCGGCAAGGATCCCCTCGTTCTGGCCGACAAGCCATTCGGGGAATGGAATACGCTGCGGATTCAGCAGATCGGGGCCCGCACCAGCGTTTGGCTGAACGGAACGCTCGTCGTCGATCACGCCATCATGGAGAACTACTTCAACCGCAGCGGACCGCTGTTTGTTGACGGTCAGATCCAGCTTCAGACTCACGGGTCGGAAATCCAGTGGAAGCACATTGCTATCCGCGAAATCCCAGTTGATGAAGCCAACAAGATTCTCCGCGAGAAGTCCGGAGAAGGCTACACTCCGATCTTCAACGGCAAAGACCTGACCGGCTGGACCGGGGCTCTCGACAGCTATGAAGTCGTCGATGGTGCCATCCGCGGTAAGCACGGCAAAGGCGGTGTCATGCACACCGAAAAAGAATTCGGCGACTACACAGTTCGTCTCGAATTCCGCCTGCCACCTGCTGGAAACAATGGTCTGGCAATTCGTTACCCAGGCAAAGGCAGCCCTCACCTGGACGGCTTCACCGAAATCCAGATCCTCGATTCCGAGCACGAGAAGTACAAGACGATTGATCCTCGCCAGGCTCACGGCTCGGTCTATGGTGTCGTTCCGGCTGCCCGTGGATTCCTCCGCCCAACCGGCGAATGGAACTATCAGGAAGTGACCGTGAAAGGTCCTCACGTCATCGTGGAACTGAACGGGTCCAAAATTCTGGACGCCGATGTTTCCAAAGTGACCGAAGTGATGGGCGGAAAAGAACACCCCGGCAAGACTCTGACTTCCGGCTTCTTCGGCTTCGCTGGTCATCAGGACCCAGTCGAGTTCCGCAAGATCGAGATCAAAGAAATCAAGTAGTCTCGAACCGCATCTCAAATCGCCGTTGGTCAATTTTCTTCGAGACCATCGGCTTTGTGACACCGCATGCCCTTGCCCGATCCATGATTGGGCAAGGGCTTCATTCTGCGCTCCAGATCATTCTTCGATGTCTCAACAGGAACGAATCGGAAGCGGGAGAAATCTGGTCTAACACAGCGGACGATCGTCATTTTTCTGCAAGAAAGGCTCAGATTCCTGCAGAAAACACGGAAAACCTGCGAGAAACTGGCCTCGACGCGTTTTTCGGACAGCGATACATTCGGCAGGATTGGCAGGACGCCGACTCGCGAAAGGACTCCGAATGTATAAGTATCTGCTGGCCAGCCGCTACTTGCGAACACGCTTTATCGCACTGGCGAGCGTAATCAGTGTCACGCTGGGTGTTGCCACGATGATCGTGGTCAATAGCGTGATGTCTGGATTCAGTGCCGAAATGCGCGAGCGGATTCACGCCACACTTGGTGACGTCATGGTCGAAGCGACCAGTATGGATGGCACCGACGACCCTCAGGAACTCCTCGACGAAGTCGAAGCCCTCGCCGGGAACTACATCGAAGCCATCACCCCCACAGTCGAGATCTATGGGATGATGAGTTTCCGCTGGCTGGGACAGGACATCTATCGTCTGGTCACGCTGGTCGGAATTGTCCCGGATACCAAGAACCAGGTCTCTCCTCTCGCGAAATATCTGTTGAGTCGTCAGCAGATTAAAGAGAACGACGTCGTCCTCCGCGAGCCTCTCCGGACACTCGACGAGAAGCTCGACTGGTCCCTGCTCCCGGAAGATCTGGCCTCCCGTAAGGAATGGGTCCGAGCCCGTCAGTTCGAGGATCTGAATCGACAATTCACAGGGGCAGGCCACCCGCAGACCGTCCAATCCCCAGGTGCGACTTCGCAGTTCGGAATTGAGGTCGAGGGCACCCAACCACCTGCGAGAGAGAACGCTCCGGGCGAGGAACTGATAGTCGAAGATCCATTTGCTTCCACCGTTCAGGCAGTGAAGGTCAACCCGGAAGATCCACTGCCAGCCCGACTCTATGTCGGTGCCGGACTGATCACGTTCCCTTACAAAGATCGTGAAACGGGACTGACCAAAACGATGTCGATGGCACGTCCGGGACAGGATGTGATTCTCACCACGCTGAAAGCCGGCAAGCCAGAACCCGCCTCATTTAAAGCGACGATTGTCGATGTCTACAAGAGCGGCATGAGCGAGTATGACTCAAACCTCGTGTTCTGCAATTTGGAAGAACTGCAGTATGTCCGTGGAATGCTGACTGGACCTGACCCGTCTCGCCCGCGCGAGAATCTCGACTGGAAAAAGGGAGCCGTCACTACTCTGCAGATCAAACTGAAGAACTACGCAGACGCTCCTGAAGTCGTCCGTCGCCTGAGTCAGGGCCTCGACCTGAAATATCAGGTACGCACCTGGGAACAGAAGCAGGGGCCGCTTCTGGAAGCTGTCGCTGTTGAATCAGCCATTCTGAACATCCTTCTGTTCCTGATCATCACGGTCGCCGGCTTCGGAATCCTCGCGATCTTCTACATGATCGTGGTCGAGAAAACCCGTGACATTGGCATTCTGAAGTCACTGGGAGCCAGCTCTCGTGGGATCATGATGATCTTCATGTCCTATGGACTGTCGCTAGGTATCGTCGGCAGCGGAGTCGGGGTTGTCCTTGGCCTGCTGTTTGTTGCCAACATCAATCACATTGAGAAACTGCTCTCCAAGATCACAGGCCGGAAGGTCTTCGACGAATCCATTTACTATTTCCATGAGATCCCGACAGCGGTTCATCCGTCGATGGTCTTATGGGTCGCCGCCGGAGCCATGTTGATCGCGGTCCTCGCGAGCGTGCTACCTTCCCGACGTGCGGCTGCACTGCATCCTGTTCAAGCTTTGCGTAACGAATAATCACGGCGCCGGGACGTTCCATCCCATTTCGGAATGGCCTCGTACTGAACCTGCCCCTGGACAAGTGGTCCCGACACGACGCTCACTTGAGAACACCATGCCGCCGACACGCACCATTCCGATGACGAGCAATCAACCCCATTTGTGTGCGAAAGCTGTTGATAAAGCCTATCGCCGCGGAGAACACAAAGTCCCAGTCCTGCGGGGAGTTGATATCTCCCTGCAGCGAGGGGAATTCCTCTCCATCATCGGACAGTCAGGCTCAGGCAAAAGCACCCTGATGCACTTGCTCGGGCTGCTGGATGACCTGGATCGCGGAGAAATCTGGCTCGACGGCAATCGCATCGACAAACTGCCGATGGGAACCCGTGATGAGCTGAGAAACCACGTCTTCGGATTCGTGTTTCAGTTCTATCATCTGCTGCCGGAGCTGAACCTTCTCGAGAATGTGCTGTCTCCATTAATGATCCGACACTCGCTGTTCGAATACTGGAGCAAACGCCGCGAGCTGCGCGAACGCGGCATCGAGATGATCGAAAAAGTCGGACTGGCTCACCGCCTCAAGCACCGGCCTTCCGAACTTTCCGGGGGAGAAATGCAGCGGGCTGCCATCGCCCGGGCACTGATCGGGTCCCCTTCCATCCTCCTCGCCGATGAACCGACCGGAAACCTCGATTCACGCACTGGACGCGAGGTCATGGACGTTCTCTACAAGTTGAACGAGACCGAACGCCTGACTATCATCATGGTGACGCACGATGAGGCTCTGGCTCACAAGGCTCAACGGATCGTCCGACTGAGTGAAGGTCGCATTCAATCTCTGGAAGAAGCCGCCTAAGGCATCGCTTCAGCGAACTGCATGCGACTCGACCGCAGTGACGGACGAATCGCGCCATTTGCGGACTCCGGTGCCCTGCTCACCGAACCGTTGACTGGCTGGACGGGTCAGTCACTCCACCATCGCAGTCAAAGTTCCAGATGTTTGCAGGGCGCAAGACCACGACAGAACGTCCTCGGGCGGTCGTGGTTTCTTCGTCACCGTGACGCCATCAACCGTGGACACACGTCGGTGGTCCGGTCACACTCTGCGACCGTTCGGACATCAGATTTCTCTCCACTGAGGCCAATTTCGTCACCGGAGAGTGCGATGGCCTCACCGGAAGCAGGCGACCCGATCAGGTGAGTCTGCTGGAGACAATCGGCACACCGAAATCCCGAGCAACGCTCAGATACTCATCGTCCTTTAAGTGTCGTAACACGACGGATCAGATATGTCTCAGAAAGTCTATGTGGATGGGCGCCTGGTTCCCAAGGAACAGGCCGTGGTGAGCGTCTATGACCATGGACTTCTCTACGGAGACGGAGTCTTCGAAGGGATCCGTGTTTACTCCAAAAAGGTCTTCCGGCTGAAAGACCACATCGATCGGCTCTACGAAAGTGCCCGGGCTATCCGCCTGCAGATCCCCATCTCTCCGGAAGAGATGACCAAAGCGGTCGAAGAAACCGTGGCTGCGAACGGAATCGGCGACGGCTATGTCCGTCTCGTGATTACCCGCGGAGCCGGTTCGCTCGGACTGGATATCCGCCGGACCAGTAATCCTCAGGTGATCATCATTGCTGACACCATCAGCCTGTATCCGGAAGAGCTGTACGAGAAGGGGATGGAGATCATCACCGCGAGTACGATCCGGAATCACCCAGGTGCGGTCAGTCCCCGTATCAAGTCACTGAACTATCTGAACAACATTCTCGCCAAGATCGAGGGAACCGACGCCGGTTGCCCCGAGGCACTGATGCTGAATCATCTGGGCCATGTCGCCGAGTGCACCGGCGATAACATCTTCATCGTGAAGAATGGCGTTCTGAAGACTCCGCCAACCGATGCCGGAATTCTCGAAGGGATCACCCGCAACGTGGTCCTTGAACTCGCTGTTGCCGCCGGTATTCCTGTTCAGGAAACCACACTGATCCGTCACGATGTCTACGTCGCAGACGAGTGCTTCCTGACGGGCTCCGCAGCAGAAGTGATTCCGGTCACCAAACTGGACGGCCGAGCCATCGGCGACGGCCAGCCCGGTCCGATCACCCGCCAACTGCGGACGCGGTTCCAGGAATACGTCCGGGAGTAATGCGACACTCGGAGAGTTTGCAATGAGCAACTCTCGCCTGACACATCAAAACAATAAAGACGCTGGCCGGGAGTGATTCCCGGCCAGCGTCTTTTGTTAACTTCTTGCTCAACCGCTTGCGACATGCACAGCAGCGAAAGCTTACTTCACTTCAACCAGTTTCTCTTCCTGACGCTGGCGGAAATTGATCACCGAGGCTCCCATGTCGAACCCGGTGACCTCGTTGTCCTGAGTCAGAACTTTGCTGACAAGCAATCCCCGTGAGGTGTCGATGACGACCGTGCCGTTTGGCTGGCGGCGCAGCAGCTGCATCTGTTCTTCGGCTTCGTTCAGCGACGTCAGAATTCGGGTTTTGATTTCGATGGTCGCCTGATTCTGTTCGAAGGACTTCAGCGTATACAGCCGCTGCATGCGGACGGGCTTCTGCAGCTGGGGCGCTCCAGCCACACCGATATTGACTGTGAGGTCTTCCTTCCAGGTCTCTCCGACTTTCACTGACTTTTCGGGCAATCCAATCAGCACGTCAAAGGCTGCCGCGGAAGGATCCTCCGGTGCCGAGTTCTTTCCGATCAGCGGCGTGAATTTGGAAACTTCACCTCGCGGCGATACGGTCAGCTGCAGATGAGGCTTGCCGATCATGCTTCCCAGGGGCTGAAATACGACCGGAGTTTCGTCCTGTTTTTTCGCCCGGCTGTCGAAATTCATCTTCTCGCCGTTCTGCAGGATTTCGAGCTGAATCTCCTCAATCGTCAACTCGAGGACCGCTGAGCCGTCCGGGTTCACTGACTTCACCCGATATGATTTCTTCGACTGCTGGTGAGAATACGGTTCTTCTGAAGTGACCCCGACGTGAATTTTGTAGTCATCGTTCATCACGACGGAGTAGCGGACAACCTGCCCTTCCTGAAACTTGTATCGCAGCGAGATCCCCTCTTCCTGTGCCACGGCGGGGCCGCTGCATGTGAGAACGCAGGTGATCGCGACTGCGACGAAATTGAAGAAATTGCGGTGTTTCATGAGGTCGTCCTGCATCGCACTTCTTGGCGACGGCTCATTTTCACGGGGTCAATCCAGTCCAGAAATCCCTGTAGCGGCGACTACATAGCACAACAACGCAAACGGGGCGAGACGGAAATCCCCCAACTCCAACAGTTTCTGAATGCACGAAACCCGCTCCGCAGCCAGTCACACAAGAAATCACGGCCAGGAATCCGCCGAAGGTGCCACGGACACCGTCGGGATCGAGCATCGGGGTCCCTGACAAGATGCGAGGTTTTCCCTATACTGGGGGAGATTTGGAAACGGTGACGTCGCACTGTCCGCCTTGTTTTGCAACAGCGCAGTTTCATTCGCGAAGATAATCTGAGGCACCAATGGACAATATGTTTTGGATCTTTGTGCTGGGTGTCGGCGCCGTCTTCATCCTGATCCTGCTAGCGGTCTTCACCCGCTATTTCGGATTGTGGATTCAGTGCCGCATGACCCGTTCCGGGATCTCGCTGGTCAACCTGATCATGATGTCAGTTCGGAAGGTAAATCCTTCTGTCATCGTCCGCTGTAAGATCATGGCCGTGCAGTCGGGTTTAACGGAGCGTGACATGATCACGACCCGTGCCTTGGAAGCACACTATCTCGCCGGCGGAAACGTCACGAACGTGATTCGCGCTCTTGTCGCCGCGCATCGTGCCGGGATCGACATGGACTGGCAGGTCGCACAGGCAATCGATCTGGCCGGTCGAGATGTGCTCGACGCCGTGCGGACCAGTGTTTATCCGAAGGTGATTGACTGCCCGGATCCGAAAAAATCACTAGGAACTCTCGACGCCGTCGCTGCCGACGGGATTCAGCTAAAGGCCAGGGCTCGCGTGACCGTCCGTACCAACATCAAGCAGTTGGTCGGGGGAGCCACGGAAGAAACTGTGATCGCTCGAGTCGGACAGGGGATCGTTCAGGCGATCGGTTCGACTTCTTCGTACAAAATCGTTCTGGAAAATCCCGACCGGATTTCACAGACCGTGTTGAATCAGGGGCTGGAAGCTCAAACCGCATTCGAGATTGTATCGATTGATATCGCCGACATCGATGTGGGTGACAATATCGGTGCTCGCCTTCAGGCCGATCAGGCGGAAGCGGACATGAGAGTCGCACAGGCTCGTGCAGAACAACGTCGCGCCACCGCCGCAGCCCGCGAACAGGAAATGGTTGCCAAGACAACCGAAAATCGGGCGGCAGTCGTTCTGGCCGAAGCAGAAGTTCCAATGGCCGTGGCTCGTGCATTCCGCGACCAGAAGCTGGGACTGATGGATTACTATGAGCTGAAGAACGTGCAGGCAGACACCAGCATGCGGAGCGCCATTGCCGGAGTCCGTGATGAAGTCGCTCCTGCAGGTGGCAAGCGGATCAACTGATCCCCGGCCTTGGATTGACGGTCGATCGACTGTGTTTTCCGCATTCGACTGTCGGGTGCGAACTGCTGCTGAGGAGTAACAGTGATGGCCGAATTCGGACTTCTGGCGGCCATGGACGGTGTCGGCTTCCTGATTTTCTTTCTGGTCGCTTTCATCAGCTGGCTGGTCAATTTTCTCGGTTCAAAACCGGGGGGCAATCCCAATCGTCCCCGACCGGCCGCGGGTCAAGGTCGAGGAAAACAACTGCAGAGCGAGATCGATCGGTTCCTCGAACAGGCTCGCGAACTCGCAGAGAAAAAGAATCAGAAACCAGAGCGTCGCGGGGACGAAGAAGTCGTCGTCGTGAAGCTCCCTCCAGATTCCTCACGTCGGGCACCTCCTCCTTCCCAGCAGCGGAAGCGGATGAATCCGCAGCCTGCAAAACAGCAGCAGCAACCCGCCCCGCGAAAATCGTTGTCCCAAAGTCGCGAAAGTGTCTTTAAGGAACAGACGAGACAATCTGGGAACGAGAGCCGTCGTCAGAAGGGAAACCGAGGAACAGCCGGACAGCAGCCTCGACCTGTCGTAGCAATCAGCCAGGGTGCCGAAGCTTCGGCACAGCAGGCCCCACCCGCGATCCAGTACCTTTCCGGGAATGGAAGCTTCGCCTCAGCCATCCAGGGTGACCTTCATGCCCCCCTGTCACAGTCCTCAGCGGCGGAACGTCAGAACGAGTCTCTCAGTCATCGTCTGTCTGTGGCAGAACAGATTGCCTTAAAGATGCGTTCCGCGAATCATGTTCGAGACGCATTTGTGATGAACGAGGTCCTCCAGCGACCGTTGGGACTGCGCCGAAAAAGCTGAGTTCGTTGCAAACGACTGAGGCAGCAAGAGCCCAAACAGGTCTGTCTCTGGACTTCTTGCAAGGTTCCCCGCCTGATGGCATTGAAACGAACGCAGTCAGATCGCTAATCATTTGTTTTCGTTCTCCGGACGGATAAAAAGTCCGGCACGGCTCTGTCCAGTTCACTCTTTTTAGTTCTGCCCTACGAGACTCCTTGAGACATGCAGCACGCTCCCGGAGACCGATTGGACGTGTTACTGCTGCTGGGAGCTAACCAGTTGCGCGGCAGTTATGTCCGCACTCAGTCGCTGGCCGAACGCCTCCCCGGCCGAGGAATCTCGCTGCGAGTCGTCTCCACAGAGCCGCCCCGATTCTCCAAGCAAACCAGCAAACCGCTCGATATCAAAACTTCGCGCTATCTTGCATGGCCAGTGGTCTCTCCGCTCGTTCGCCATTTTCTCGCGATCGATCTGAAAAAACGTCCGCCCGATCTGATCGACATTCAGCATCGGAGCATGCACCCCCTGGGAGCGTGGCTGGCGCGTCAGATCGGATGCCCCTATGTCGTGACTGTTCATGACTATCTGGGAGAATGGGAACGCTTTGTCGTTGACGCACAATGGTGTCAGCGAATCATCGCCGTCAGTGAATCCGTCCGCGCAGAATTGCTGGAGAAGACCAAACTCCCGGACTCGCTCGTCACCGTCATTCCCAGCGGAGTCGTCTGCCCGCCGGAAACTGAACTCTCCCCCCTTCTGACCGCAGGTCGAGCACCAGTCATCGGGACCACCGGCCCGCTCGAAGCAGGCAAAGGATTACAACATTTCCTGCGAGCGGCCGTACGTGTTCTGAAAGCTCGTCCTGACGCCCTGTTCGTCATCGCAGGTTCTGGCCCGGAAGAACGGTCGCTCCGTCGTCTGGCGATCGATCTCCAGATTTCCCATGCCGTCACCATTCTCCCCAATCTACTCGACTTCACACCGGCCCTGCGTGCGATGGACATCTTCGTTCTCCCGGCCTTGAAGCAGGGTCTTGGCTCAACGATGCTGGACGCCATGGCCTGGGGGCTCCCGGTCATTGCCAGTGACGCCGGCGGAGTGTTCAGCGTGGTTCAGGATGGCGTGACGGGCCTGCTGGTTCCTCCCTCCGATGATGTCGTGCTTGCGGAAAAGATGCGATTTCTCCTCGATCATCCAGACAAGGCACGAGAACTGGGGACCAACGCCCGGCGCCGGATCGAGGAGCGATTCAACATCAGCCAGATGGTGGATGCCACGGTCGCTCTGTATCGGGAAGTCTCTCGCCCCGCTCTGACCACGACGCTTCCCGCCCCTTAAGGCGGAACTCTTCGCCCGCGTCGAATCCCGGGAGGGCGACTCTCCGTCGCGATTCTTTGGTTGCCTGTTGAGCAATCATTCATCGTATGCTCCCGAACTTCCTCACTGGGTTCCACGACCGTAGCATTCTTCCCCGATCTTTCGTAACTCTTTTGATGTCAGTAGTTAGACGCAATGGAGCCTCACCTGACGAGAGTGGCGCATTCGGAAGAACCGACACGATCGCCAAAATCGTAAAACTTTGTCCAAGTTGACGGATCAGTTGAGCCGATAAAGTCGATTGAGATGCTTCGCGCTTTCGCCTGGAGAGCGCATTGCATCTCAAGAACAGGACGCCTGACCCGGCCTCCGAACGCAGTGCATCGGGAATCGCTGGCAAACAGCGGATTCTCGACGAGGTGTGTCAATCCTGAATTGACGAGTGTGAACAAGTCTGACGGCCATCAGGGCAGCGCGCTGATCCAGCCGTCTTTCGAATCCCCTTGTCAGGACAGAGTGGTCATACCACGACGTCCTTCCCCAGAAGCACGTTGAATCCACGGCGCTGTCCGGCCACGAATAGCTCGACCAGGATCGGCAACATGAAAGTTTGGACAACCGGCATCCTCCTGACGCTGACCGCATTGCTGCCTACTCTGGCTTTTGGCCAGGATCAGTGGTCAGTGCCCGGTGCGCCTGCGACGGGATACTTTGACCCGGTCTACTGCCCCAATCCTCAAGCCGGGATGTATGACCAGTTCGCGCCTCAGGCCGGCATGTATGAGCAGCTCCTGCCTGCTCGCGGGGATCAACGGTACTGCGATTCGCGTTTCAATCTGACCGCGAGGGAAGCCTTTGCCGGCTCGTATATTCGCCTGGACTATATGCAGTGGCAGATCACCGGTGGCGATGGAACCCTGCTGGGAGCGCCTGTTGCCAATCCGTCGATTGACCTGAGCGGAAACACGCCGGGTGCTCAGTTGCAAGCCAACGATCCATTGACTGGGGCCCTGCCTTCATCAACCGTGATTGTCCCTAAACTGGGGAGCGCATGGGATACCGTCAACGGTCTGCGAGGGACCTTCGGGATCCCCACGACGGTCGGAACCTTCGAAGCGGATTTCTTCTACTTCCAGCAGGTGGAGAACTCCATTCGCATCGACCCGTACGTGAACACCCGCATCCCAGGAACAGTCACGACGGTCATTGGTGCCACCACCCTGCTCGTGAACGGACAGGAAGTCAATAACCGGATGATTCTGTACAACGAATCCTATCTGGCCCAACAGACGACCAGCCTTTGGGGAACACAGGGAAACTGGATTTACCCTCCGTTTACACCCAACGTCCCCGTCGAGTTCTCGCCGATCATCGGGTTTCGTTACCTCAGCCTGGACGACCGGTTGCGGATTGCGGGAACAAACGTGAATGACACCGTCACACTCAATCACGTCATCGAGTCAATCGCTCGGAACAATATCTTTGGTCCGCAGATTGGCCTGAGAGCACAGAGCACGATGGGGCGACTGGAACTGGGAGTTGAAACGAAGTTTATCGCAGGGATTAATAGCATGACCGAAGTCGTCAAGACTCAGGAAATCTTCAATCCCACCACTTCCACGAATCCAGATCAGGCGACAGAAGCTCCTCGGAATATCCGTGGACACCGGACTCGATTTGCACCGATCTTCGATCTCGGCTTATCTGGGAAGCTGCAGGTCAATGACCACTTCAAGCTGTATGCCTCGTACCAGATGTTGCTCGGCGGCGGCTTCTCACGTGCCTTCGACAATATCGATTACAACTCACCGACATCGATCACGTCCGCACCTCAGATCGGGCTCGATCCAAACCTGTCCAAGTTCATGGCCCACGGTTTTGCCGTCGGTGGAGAAGTCGTCTTCCGATAAGACGAACTGCAATCACTCCACTGAAAGACAGCAACAATCACTTCAGCCCGGCTTCCAATGGTGGCCGGGCTGTTTCGTTTTCCAGTGCGTCAATGAAGAGGGGCACCGTCACTGAAACAGGCAGGCGTTCTTATAGAGGCGTCGACGGAACCCGGACGGCGGTTGGAATGAACTCATCGTCCACTCCGTAGTTATTGAATCGCAGCGAATAGTGATCGTTGAACCAGCTTTCCACGCGAGGAAGGATGGCCTGATCATATTCCGGTGCTGTAATCAGAACATGACCGTCTGGCTGTGAACGCAACTCCCCGTCGTCGAGCACGACCTCTCCCCCGCTGATGAGATAGCGAGGCAACTCGAACATCTTCTGCACATCGGAATCCGGCTGATACAGCGTCACGTCGGCATCCGCTCCGATTCCAAGATGCCCTTTCTGCTTTAGTCCGAGAATCCGCGCTGGCGCCGCGCGGGTGATAATCGCGATTTCGAAGAGGGTGTATTCTCGAGTGATGTCCGGCAGCGTGCAGTGGTTTCGCACGGCTTCCGGCAAGGTCTTCAACAGGTCGTCACGACGGTGACGGTCCATAAGCAGCGCAATAATCTGCGGGTAAGCCAAGAACGCCGCTCCGTTCGGATGGTCCGTGCTCATCGCGATTCGCCACGGATCCGGCATGAGCAGATACCACTCCAGACCAATGGCCCATTGCAAGGCGTGCACCAGTGACTTCTGGCGATACGTGATCGGGACAATGCCGCAACCGGCTTCCATTTCCAGATCACTGCTGAACCATTTGCCTCCGAGTCGACGGTGCAAGAAGTAACCCAGCGCACTGTCACCGGTCATCGCGGTGGCAGGACCGAAGAGGACCTGCCCCACATCAACCGTGATGTTGGAGTGAGTGGCGACGTAATCAACGAGTTCCGGGACCCGCGAGCAGAACGTCGCCTGATCATCAGCATTGCCCCCATAGCTGTGAAACTGGATGTGCGCGAGATGAGCTCGATGCCCTTCGAGTGCCTGCATCGTTTCGAGAGTCGTCGTCGCGTTGCCGGGGAGACCTAAATTGGTGCAATGCAGGTGCATGGCATGCGGCAGGCCGAGTTCATCAACGGAACGTGCGATCTCTCTCACAATCTGACGGGGAGTGACGCCATAGCCTGGGACCACATCGTCCAGCGATCGAATGGGCCCGGAGTTCTGTTTCCAGACTTCGACGCCTCCCGGGTTGACGACTTTGACTCCGTATCCCTTGGCAGCGTTCACAATCCAGCCGATGAGATTTCGAGCCTGTTCGTGATCGCCCTTGGAGATTTGGGAGAGCAGATACTGATGATCTCCCAGAACGAGAAAAAATCCCTTATCGAGAATCGGGGTGTCGGCAAATTCCTCATGGACATGCAGCGCCGACAACGGCGGAACCGCAGCGTCAAAGGCGGTCGTGTACCCGAGCCCGGCGTACAAATAGCCCGTCGTAAACGAGCTGGGAACAATGCCTGTCGATCCAGAGCGAAAGCCGTCCTGAGGAGCCCGTACGGACTGTCGGGTTTCCGGCCGCATTCTGCGGCTGGTGTTCACCTTCGACCCGGCGATATGGCAATGCATATCCACGCCGCCGGGCATGACAACCAGGCCAGTGGCATCAATCGTGCGCTCAGCTCGAACGCCCGCTTCCGGAGCGGCCACAATGCGGCCTGACTCAATCCACAGATCAGCGACCTGGCCGTCGACACCATTTGCCGGATCGTACAGACGGCCATTCGCAATCTTGAGGAGCGGCATCGGTTCGTCGCTTCACGGGCTGATGTCAGTGTCCAGCGGGGGCGATGACGAATCGCAGCAGTTGAGATCGTTGAATCAATGGAAGGACAAGCTGCCTGCCGATTGAACCGCCCTCACACGACTACAGGCGTGCCGGAGGCAGAACTGGTTCGACATCTTCTTCAACGAGACGACGCCCACCTGTTCCATTCTGGATGGCGTGCAATGAAAGTTGATACAGCCGTTCACCCGCCGGGGTCGGATAATCGCCTGTCAGACACGCGCGACACAATTGATCCGGGTCCTTGCTGACGGCCTTGGCGATCGACTTCACTGGCAGATATCGCAACGAGTCGGCATTGAAATGCTTGGCCATCCGGGCTTCAATTTCCGGTGTGATCATCTCCCGCTGTCCCATGAATTTGGGAGCGAACAGATCATTCACGTCCGGCATATCGATGCCGTAGAAGCAGGGGGCCATGATCGGTGGGCAGGCGACACGAATATGGACCTCGGCCGCGCCCCCTTTGGTTTTGATCTGGTCCACAAGAGTCCGCATCGTCGTCGAACGGACAATCGTGTCATCGACGAGAAAGACTCGTTTCCCTCCCAGAACTTCCGGCAAGGGAATGTACTTCATTCGAGCCTTGGCTTCGCGATCTTCACTTTCGATAAAGGTCCGGCCCAGAGCCCGATGTCGCATCAATCCTTCAAGGCAGGGAACCCCCATCGAAAACGCCATCCCTTCGGCGGCAGATCGAGCGGTGTCCGGGACCGGAACAACGATCGCATTGACCGTTGATTCCTGTTCCTGCATGGCAAGTTCTTCGCCGAGGAGCTTGCGGCTGAGATAGACACTTTGTGCATCGAGTCGGCTGCAGACGTTGGCGAAGTAAATCCACTCGAAGAAGCAGTGAGATGTTCGAACGGTCGGAGCGTAGCGTTCGACCCGCAGCTCTCCATCTTCGATGATGACGGCGCATCCGGGAGCGAGATCGAGCACTTCATCCGGTTCGAAGCCGAGATTCGTCAGCGCGACACTCTCGCTGGCGGCCGCAAAGAATCCGTCGCGGACAGCGTAGCACAACGGTCGGAATCCATTCGGATCTCGCGAGACGAACATGCTGCCGCGGGCATTGATGAACGTGATGTTGTAGGCACCGTCCAGTCGTTCCGACACGTTCGTCAGGAGTTCCCGCATCCCGATGTCGGGTGATTGCGAGATCTCCTGGCTGATCAAATGCATCAGCGTTTCCGTATCTGTCTCACGAGCGAGATGGAAATCGCCCTGCGAGCGGATCTCATTCCGGAGTTCCGGATAGTTGGCAAGCTGGCCGTTGAATCCGAATGCAAACCATTTTCGTTTTTCCAGATGCGCCCGCTCGAATGGCTGGGCATAGCTGGGATCATCCTTGCCGCACGTCGCATAGCGGACGTGCCCGATGGCGGCAGGGCCTTCGTGCTGCTCCATCAGCTTCTGGTATTTTGGCTTCCGGCTCATCGTGAAGACTTCAGATACCGTTCCGACCCGCTTATGCGTCAGCAGCAGATCTTTATCAAACGGTTTGAAAGTCGTCATCCCAGCGGCCAGCTGACCGCGATTCTGGATATCGAGCAGCATCCGGGGAATCAGCCGTGAGACGCGACCGCGTCCAACCGCCTGAGCCAGGGGAGATGTTCTATCCTGGCCAAAATGGTAAACGGCGGCGACACCGCATTCGTGATGCAGTTCAGACATCAAACAGACATCCAGTGACGGAGGGCGGGACGAGGTGGCAACGATGGGTCACTAATATCTTATCCGCGTCAGTCTGGAATACCACCGGATCTCCCATCGGGAATCTGTTTTTCCTCGTCACGGTCCCTCGAAAATCCGCCAGACACGGTTCGACCGATCATCGCGCCAAATTCACGACGACTCAGGGAGTCGTTGTTTGGAATTCTGGCCCCGGCGAGGCCGGAAACGACAGAACTTGTTTTCTGACAGCGGCTGGCGACGGTTTCAGCGATCCGATCACACTTTCCATCGCAAGTCGAACTTGAGGGTCCTTCTCGTTGATATAAGTGCGTGTCAGGGTCCCCACTGCCGACTGGGGGAGCAACAATCCATGATGCTGGATGTGATAGGCCAGTTGGTAGCCCGCCAGCTGCCGCAGTTTGTTTGAAGCACTTTCAGCCGTCACAAGATTCAGGAATTCTGTCTGCACGCTCGGTCGGCCGATTCCGCCCAGTGCGATCAGAGCGTCTTCACCGATGTCCGGGTCGTGCAACGATTGTGTCAGCGCTTCTTCTGCCAACTGCAGATCGAATACGTGAGGCACATTCCGGATGGCAATCCGACGCAACCATTGTGCGGCTTCCTTCATCTGGAGAACACGTTGCGCTGCGCTGATCGGTGGCGGATTCAATTGAACGAGAAACGGCTGCAACTCACGGCTGAGATCGCTCGCGGTGTTTCCTTCATCGAGGAAGACGACATTCTGGAACTGAGAAGTGATGCCTTCAAACCGGTCCCGGATGGAACGAGGTCCATAAATCACGACCGGAATATTTGCCGTCCGAGAGTCAGCTCGCAAATTTTCAAGCGTTTGACTCAGCTCCCAGCGGATCACGTTTGGATGCAGGACGGCGAGCGCGATATCCCCCCGTTCGGCGGCGAGCGTGAACCCTTCTTGCCCGGATCTCACAAGAGTCGGCGTATATCCCAGTTCTTGAAAAAGACTCCCCGTCTGTGAAGCACGTGGAACATTCGGATCCATCACGACACTGGCGGTCTGCCGCTGCGAATTGACGGCACGGGCCAAAATCTCAATGACTCGATGACTTGAACGGAATGGCTGAGTTGGCTCCCAGTGCAGAATCGCTGTCGCAGCCGCAAACTGAACTCGCTGATCAGCCGCGTCCAGAGCCTCGATGACCGGTGTCCGACCGTTGTTCTGCTGCAGATTCGTCGGAGAACCATTCAGCGACAGTGCCTGCAACGCCCCCACCGCGGAAGCCGCGAGTTGATTGTCGAGCGAATAACGCAGGACCTTTTCAGCGATCTCAGGTCCGCTTCGGACGGCGAGATCCAACGCCGCATTTTCTCCGACCGGGAGCGGAAGGTTCCAGCTGTTCGCTTCAACGGCTCGAATCAGGAGAGTCGTCAGGAGAACCACAGGGGGCTGCTCTGAATCCGGGGAAAGAACTGTCGCATCGCGGGCCAGCCGTTCGGCGAAGTAAAGAGATGCCCGGTCCCGGGGGACTCTTTGCTCGACAACATTATTTTTCTCAGCACTCCAGACCCAGACCGGAATCTCAGGGAGATCATCATAGATCTGCGGCCAGACGTATGTCCCCTTCAGAAACTGATTCGCGGTCTGCATCAGCTGACGCGAAGCCTCATCCGAAGTCAATCGCCCGGCATATTTCACATCGCCATACTTCAATCGGGCGAGCGACAGGCGTGCGGCTGCCCGAACTCCCTCTGATTGTCCTTCGGCAAAGGCAGGGGCCCACAACCAGATGGCATCTCGATCTGATCCGACGAATCCCAGCACTTCAGCCGCAATGGCGCGAATCTCATTGCTTGGGGACAGCAACGCTCCGATCAACGGATCGCGGGCGCTGCCCCCCAATTGAACCAGAACCTTCGTCAATGATCCCCGGTCGATCTGACCGTCTTCAACCTTGCTCAGGAGCGGAGGTACAGCCACCGGGCCGAGATGCTGCAGCTCAGAAATTGCTTCTGCCCGTTCGCGCCCGCTGCGATTCAGTTTTTCGATGAGACTGTCGGCATAGCCGGGCTGTTCGACCTGAGCCCGGACTGCTTCTGTAACTTGATTCAGCAGGATCGACGCTGAGGGCTCGAGCTCCTTGAATCGGGTCAGTTCGAGGAATGTACTCGTTCCATGCTGGGCGCGAAGCGCCATCAGGTCTTCGGTTGACGGAGAGAGAGCGAGTGCCTGATCGAGGTAATACTTCGCGAGATCGAACCGGGCCAGCTTTACCATCAGCAACGCGGCGTCGAAGTTCCCAGCGAATGTTGTTGGTTTCACGACGAGCGGATCATTCGCCGGCTTGGTCGGCATCGGAGGCTCGTCCTGAGCACCGACCCCGGACGCCCAGACGGCCAGGCTCAAACCTCCAATGATCGGCAGGTGTCGAAGAAATTGCCGCGGCATGGGGAAACCTCGTGTGGGCTCGAATTGCTCTCGAATGTCTGGCTCGGACGTTTTCAGGCGAACGTGTCGCTGCAGCGACAACATCAGATCTTACCTGAAACGACGACTGTTCAGAAAACGCGACCGTACGTGGAAATGGAGGAGGCGTCGTAGCGGCCGCGTTTTCCGCGCAACCGCTACCTCCCACATGATCAGAACAGTACCTTCCCGTTCCCCACAGGCGCAATGGTGCCACTACGGCCCGGCAGGGCAAAGCAATCATCGAATCGCATCGGATTGCGACTTGAACCCGTCACGAGAAAGGGGAACTCCTGAACAGGATCTGCAACAGACAATCGCTACAGCCATTGGATCCGAAGGATTCGTGGCGAAGGGAGAGCCAGGCGCACTCCGTTCGATCCGCATACATCCACTTTGCACCTCCCTACATGCACCTTCTAACCTCGTCCTTCATCCAAGTCCTCACCTTGAGAATTGGATACCATCGCAAGAGCCCCGCAGGAGTTCGCGAGGCCGTCATCTCGGTCATCGCAGTCTGACGGTTGATCGAGTTTCAGTGGAAGTTGGTGTAGACTCCCGGCGTGAACGCTCCCCCTCATCCCGCCCCAGTACCTGATTCATCAACCTCCTCAGGATCTCCTGCGCCGCGGGCAGCTGCGAACCAGATGCTGTTTCAGGCAGGTAATTCGCTCACGACGGGCAGCTTTTTCAATTTCTTCATTTACGGTTTCCAGCCCTCCGCTTTGTGGCTGTCATTGTTCATGATCATCCCTGAGACCGCGCAAGCTCTCGGCGTGTTCATTCACCGGCAATTCAGTTTCTCGCCCCGACGAAAGCGAACGTGGCTGATTGCATTGGGGATCTCGCGGACATTCGCGTTTCTGGTCCCCTTGGCGCTGCTGTTTCCAGCGGGAGCAAAAGGCAACTTTGGGGCGTTGGCCTACCTGACCATCTGTGTGACGGGATGGTACGTCGCCCAGGGAGTGGCCTACGTCAATTATCTCTCCTGGCTCAGCGATCTGGCTCCCCGGCGTGACTGGGGACACCTGTTTTCCTGGCGGCAGATCGGCGGTCTGTTGATCAGTGTGGTCGTCCCCCTCGGGACACTGCAGCTGCGAAACCGGATCCTGAGTCCGCTGCCTGACGAGGCGGAGCGCTGGAGCTATGCGGTGATCTTCACGCTCGGCGGACTGCTTGTCCTCGCCTCGGTCCTGCCGCTGATGTCACTGCCAGAGAGGCCGGCGGAACTGCCATCCAAACGTCATGGAATCTGCCGAGCAGTCGATTGGGACGGCATCTGGCAGAACCGGAACTTCCGCTGGCTGCTTGCCTCGCGTTGGACATTGGCAGTATTTCAAGGACTCACGCAGGCGGTCCTGTTCAAATATGCCGTCGGTGTCCTCAAGGTGAGTCTGCCGACATATCTGATGCTGATCAGTCTGATGCTTGTCCTGCAATTGCCGCTGGCATGGCTCGCAGGGAAGTTCAGCGACCGTGAACAGGACCGCGGGGCTCTTTTCTGCGGACTTCTTTTAGTGAGTCTGGCCATGCCATGCTGGCTGATGGCCACGCCTGAACACTGGCAATGGCTGATTCCCGCGTACGCATTCTGGGGCTTCTTTGCCCTTGTCAATGTCTGCGGGACAAACAGTTGCCTGAAGCTGGCGCCAGCGCAGGAAAATCGAACCTGCCTGGCACTCTATGAACAGGGTTCCGGATTGCTTGCCGGAGTCGCCGGACTGATCGGTGGACTGAGTCTGGATCAGTTACTTTCGGCGAGTGCTTCCCCAACCGCTGCGGCACTATCTACTGGAATGACGCCGTATCACTTGCTGATCACACTCTCCTGGATCGGCCGGGTTCTCGCAGGAGTGCTGGCACTGGGAGTCCGGATTCCCGCTGCCACCGAAGTCGGTACCACCGGAAATCCTTCTGCCTGAATACCTATCGATTCTCAGAATGCCTGAACGGCTGGCGGTGCATAGTACGTCTGCTGCACGGCAGGCTGGCTCATCGTCTGTTGCGGCATCATTTGAGGCTGCATCATCTGGGGTGCCATCTCCATCTGAGGTGCCATCATTCCATTCTGTCCCATTCCGTGCTGCGTCATTCCATATTGTGTCATTCCGGAATACGGCATCGGTGAGGACATCACCTGCTGGCTCATCATCTGCTGATTCATCATCGGCTGCCCCATCATCTGCGGCTGCAAGTATCCCTGAGGCATCATGGTTGTTGGCCCGGGTGAAGTGATCGGCGGAGCGAAATATTCACCTTGCGAGTTCGAATCATGCGGACCCATCGGCTGGGCAGGCGTCGGCACGATCTGCTGATTCACGGGGGGCAACGGAGCATTGGGCATCCCGTGGTGCTGCCCGGAATGCTGCCCTGAATAATTTCCGTGATGTTCCATCTGGTGAGGAATCGGCTGCATTGGGATGTTCTGCTGCTGGCAAGAAGCGCAGCCTCCGCCCATTCCTGACTGCATGGGCATCATGTTCCCATCCATCACGTTCCCGTCATAGACCATGCCGCCATCGCCATAGTCGAATCCGCCGATGACTCCACCGTCGCCACAGGTTTCACACTGATTGCAGCCTGCGTCGGCTGTCATCATCGGTCCACCGAAAGCGGCACCGCCGTACATCGGTCCGCAGACCCCACCGCCCCGACAGCCTTTGTTTTGACGACAGCCGCAGCCGCCTGCTGCGAGACGCCCAAACAATGAAGGTCGAGGACCATGTCCGCAACCTCCGCAGTTCGGATCGACATCACCCACGCATTCGTTGAACGGCAGATAACCGCCTCCGCCGCAGCCTCCTGCCCCACCCATGACTCCCATGCAGCCCGAAAACTGGCTGACGATCAGGCTGAGCAGGCAGAGAGCCGGAAGTTTACGAATCATGGACGCAACCTCATGCCCCTTCACCTGGGGCGAAATTTGATGACGGTCAGATTCACAAGAAAACCGTTTCGCCACTGCCGGGCGTTGGTCGATCCCCTGCGAAGCCGCATGCGCAGATTTCCACCTGCGCAGTCTGGTACAGTCCTGATCGTCATGAAATCTGGGAGGACTTTACCGATTTTGCTGAAAAGGCAGGTTCATGGCGAAATCGTCGCGACACGCATATTCCGGAGAGTGAGCAAGCTCTCCCTCAGCTTGCCTCGATCGAAAGTTCCGCACAGTTGAGGCGTTGCAACCAGCCAGCCTCAGCGTAAAATTGAGGAATTGGAATGCGCCAATTTCTCGTAGACCGAAGTCGTCTGAATCCACCGCATCTGGTTGTCAGCTTGTTCCGGCAGTGACGACGGGTCTTTTGACCGACGAGAATTGGCGCAATCACAGATCGCCAGCCCTGCATATTCCGGAGATTTGGCAGGGTCTGACTTAAATGAAATTTCATCGCCGCCGCGGATTGTCTTTGTCGATGCAGACCAAGACACACCGGGAAGGACTCTTATACGAGCGATGCAAAGACAGGATGTCTGGGCACGGACAACTCAGCAGATCCACCTTCCATCCTCGAAGCGTGAAGTGACCGGAGTCAGGGTCGATGACAAAGAAATATCTCAGCCTGGACGAAGCCGCCCGTATTCTGGGAATGGCCCCGGAAGAACTGGTCCGACTGCGGGAAAAAGGGGAAATTCGCGGTTTCGCTGACCGCGGAAACTGGAAGTTCAAGCAGGACGACGTGGAAAGTCTGGCTCGGCGCCGACAGGCTGATTCCAGTCCGGAAGTCCCGCTGTATGACTCATCATCCGAAGGGACGCCGGGGCTGGGTGAGCAACCGACGACAATTCGCAGGAATGCCCCGAATGGGGACGAACATCTCCTGTCTTCCGATGACGTTCTGGGAAAGCACAGCGACAGTGATGTCCGACTCGTCGGAAGTGCCGATTCAGTCAAAGGTTTCGGGACCGACAGTGACAGCGACGTCAAATTGCAGGGATCGCGGAAGGGCTCCACGAACGCCGAGGGGACCGAACCGGAAATTCCGGTCTATAACCCCGGTAGCGACAGTGATGTCAAACTGACCGCAGGTGACAGTGACAGCGATGTTCAGCTCATCGGCGATGTGACAGAGCCGATTCCGACGCAGAAGCGCTCAGACGATCGCTCGGACTTTGACGTTAAGAAAATGCTCCCAGAGAACAGCGACAGCGATGTTCAGCTGGTCGGACAGAACGATCCGGGTCTCAGCGACATCAGCCTGCTCCGTGACGATGACGACGCGGTCGCCATCGACTTCAACACCGACCACGGCAATCACGCTTCCGTTCTCGACGACGAGTCCGGCATCGCTCTTTCCAGTTCGGACAGCTCGCTTCTGATGGGCGAAAGCGGGATTTCGCTCGCTGGCCCCAGCGATAGCGGGATCGGTCTCGATCTCGGCGAAGACGATGATTCCGGTTTGACCCTCGCTCTGGACGATGAGAGCGGAATTTCGCTCGATGCAGGCGAAAGTGGCATCTCTCTGGAAGCAGTCGATTCCGGCATCACGCTCGAAGGCAGCGGCATTAAGAAGGGTGACTATCTCGGCACCGTCCCGATGATGGACATCCTCGCTGATGACGACGACCAGACCAACATGGAAATCCCGGCCTTGGACGACCGGTTCGATTCGTCGGACGCTGACGTCACAGGTGTCATGGATTTGCATGACGGGGCAGACGACGTCTTCACGCTCGATGACGAAGCCGAAGAAGCGGAAGATCACTTCGAAGCCGAAGACATGGATCTCGAGGCCGACTCCTTCGAAGAGGAGCACGATCTCGATGTCTTCGACGCCGGAGAAGAGGCGTTCGAAGGGGCAGAAACCAGCGGACTGGTCACACCGGGTGCCGGACGGATGGCTCCTGCTGAAGCCGAATGGGGGACTCTGACCTTCGCCGGCCTGACCGTCGCGAGTGTGTTGCTCCTCGTTTGCGGGGTCGTGATGATCGACCTCGTCAAACATACGGCAACCGCCACTCAGCTGAATCCCGTCAGTGGAAAAGTGGTCGAGATGCTGGGGGGAGCTTTCAAGAGCTAAAGCTGCTCGTCATTAAGAGCAATCAGGACTTCACGCAGAGCCGTCGCCTTCCCGCTGGGGAGGCAACGGCTCTGTTACGTTCCCGGATTGGTGACGGCCTGCTCATCCCTCACATCTCGAGTGATCTGACGACATTGGCCGCGAATCTCTGTTGTCGGCAAGCTCGGATGTTTTCGATGCTGGGACTGAGATGGGCAATGTCAGCGTGAAACGGGTCCCCTTGCCGGGTTCGCTTTCGCAACGGATCGTGCCGCCGTGTGCTTCGACAATCTTGCGAACAGTCGGCAGGCCGAGCCCGCTCCCCGCCTGTTTTGTCGAAAAGAATTCATCGAAGATCTTGGGGATCAGTCGGGAATCGATGCCTGTCCCGGAATCGATGAATTCAATGACGACGTCATCCTGTCGCCGGTAGGCCTGGATCTCAATGACTCCCCCTTGAGGCATCGCCTGTCCTGCATTGCGAAACAGGTTGTCGAAGACCTGACGCATCAGTCGCCGATCGACACTCACCAAGGGAAGGTCCGCCGCCAGATGCGGCCGGATCTCCACGTGCTGCTGCGCGGCCATTGGCTTGGCGTGTTCGACATACCCGCGAATCAGGTCGGCGAGATTACTCTCGTCACAACTCAGTTCGCCTGCCTGAGCAAATTGCAGGAAAGCGTCGAGAATTGCTTCGAGATGGCCACACTCGTTCTGAATGGACTTCAACTTTCGCAGCATGCGATGAGAGGAAGGGTGATCAATCGCCTCCATCTCTTCAAAGAGCAGGTCCAGATTCAGCCGGATTGTCGATAGCGGATTTCGCACCTCATGCGCGAGTCCTCCTGCGAGGGCCGCCATCTCGTTATATTGCCTGAGGAGCCGTTCGCGCTCGTCGCCCTGCGATTGATTCGACATGACCGTGACACACTCAATGGAAATGAGATCTGAAATTCCTCGCGAGTTCCAGCCTCGCTCACTGTACCTCTTCGGGGAAAATGTTTCGAATCGGCCTCGGTCGATCGTAATTTCAGAACAATGGGATTCCGCTTCGCGTCACGGTTGGGTGACAGCTGCTCGTGGGCGTTTGCGACGTGAGATGAAATGACAAAGAAATCGACGGACCAGACTTCCTCGCCTGCCAGAAAAGAATCAGCCGCCGCGAAGAAACGTCGGGCCATGCGGGTTCTCGACACATTGAATCAGACCTATCCCAATGCGGTCTGTGCCCTGCACCACCGGAACACATTCGAACTCGTCGTCGCGACTATCCTGTCGGCGCAGTGCACCGACCAACGCGTAAACATGGTCACTCCGGCGTTGTTCGAGCGATTTCCCATTCCGGCCGATCTCGCTGCAGGAGATCTCACTGAGATCGAAAAGCTGATTCAGTCCACCGGATTCTTCCGTGCGAAGGCCAAGAACATTCAGGGCTTCGCACAGGGCCTCATGGAACACCATCACGGGGAAGTTCCCGATACCCTTGAGGAACTCGTGAAGCTCCCCGGCGTCGGACGGAAGACTGCGAACGTCGTTCTGGGAGTGGCCTTCCAGAAGGCCACCGGAATTGTCGTCGATACCCATGTGCGCCGGATCTCTTATCTTCTGGGTTTCACAGAAAGCCAGAATGTGGAAGTCATTGAACGGGACCTGATGCAGCTGCTTCCGAAGCCAGCCTGGATTGACTACTCGCATCAGATTATTCACCACGGACGCCAGATCTGCATTGCCCGTCGTCCGAAATGCACTGAATGCCCGCTGCAGCCCGACTGCCCCCGCGTCGGGCTGCAGCCGTTACCGAACCGTTAGATTGGAATGCCTTTGCGGCTGGATCGCTCCCATGACATTGAGAGTTGTCGAGGGAAATACGTCGCACGAAGTCCAGTTTCTCAAAGAAGCGTCAAACTTCAAATCGCGGTCTCCACAAGAGCCCTCTATTTCACAACTTACAAAAAGCCACCTCTTTGTCGGCAATCCCGCTCGGTCACTCATCAAAGGGGACTTCCGTGTCGGAAGTCCTCGCTCTTACCGATGTTCTGCTGTTTTATTTCGCCACAAAGACAGGCAAAGCCAGCCGATGCAGGCTCGTCGTCGCAAACTCCATCTTGAGTCAGGTGGAAAACTTTCGGTAGAGTCGCATGGAATTATGGCGTAGAGGTGACGAGAACCACTCTGCCGGAACTGAAGGATTCGGTCCGGCTCACTGAGTTTCCAGCGATTGGTGACGTCGGAAACGGGTTTCTCGTCCAGTTGCCTCGTCACGATGAAAGCTGCCTGACGGATGGAGAATCCAGTTCCGTTTGTTCAGGTCAACTTCATGTTCGCGTGAACGAATTGATTTCCGGCAAGAGATTGCCGCCGAACGAATAGAGATCACGGTGAGTTCAGCAAACGGGACGGAGCAGAAACCGGCACACCCACAGGATGCGGGTGTTTTCGGTCAATTGCTTCAATCACTCACATTGTCCGCCGCCCGCAGACCGGGCGTGACTCTCGCATTTGTCGCGCTCATCACGCTGGTCTCCATCGGGGTGACAGGGCGTTTTCTGACATTCAAAACAAATCGGGCTGACCTCATCGACCCGAATCAGGAATTCCATCAACGCTGGATGGAGTTCGTAGAGAAATTCGGAGACGACTCGGATGTCGTGGTCGTCGTCGAAGGAAATAACGCTGACCAGATTCGGCCGGTACTGGACCGCGTCGGTTCCCGCCTGTCGGGCGAGACCGAACTGTTCGCCCGGGTGCTCTACAAAGTCGACCCGACCGCATTGCGTCATAAGGCACTGCAATACCTGAACCCTCAGGAACTGGAACGGGCACAGGCTCGACTGGAGATGTACGCCCCGATTCTGGAAGGACACTGGAATCGCGCCGGTCTCGAGTCATATTGCCGTCGGTTAACTGATCACATTCAGCTGACCGCAAAGAATGAGGCATCCGGTGAACTGGCAGCACTCCTGGGACAGTCCCAGTTGCTGATCAGCAGTCTCGCAGGCTTCATGCAGAATCCCTCTGGATTCGTCTCTCCCTGGCCGGAAGTCGTCTCTGCTTCCGCGTTTCCGCAGAAGGATGTGACGGAACCTCAGTATCAGCTGACGCCAAACGGCAAGATGGGTTTTGTGCTTGCCCTGCCGAGAAATGTTTCGACGGACTTCTCTGGAACGTCTCGTTCTCTCGCACGGATGAATGCGATTGTCGAGGAAGCCCGGCAGGAATTCCCCAGTGTGAAGATTGGACTGACTGGAATTCCAGTTCTGGAAGCGGACGAGATGGCCCGCTCTCAGTCTGACATGGCTGCGGCGTCCTGCATCTCCTTTATTGGAGTGCTGATGATCTCGCTGATCGGATTCCGCGGCATTCGCCATCCATTCATGTCGATGTCGATGATCGCCGTCGGGACCGCATGGGCAATGGGGTTCGCGACCGTCGTCATTGGTCATCTCAATATTCTGTCAATGTCATTCGTGACGATCCTCATCGGCGTCGGTGACTACGGGACCCATTATGTGGCCTCCTATCTCGAGAATCGCCACAAAGGCATGACACTGATGCAGGCGCTCGGAACAACATCCCGCGTCGTCGGACCGGGAATTGTGACGGCGGCGATTACAACGTCCCTGTCATTTTTCGCGGCCGCTTTCACCACATTCCTCGGTGTCGCTGAACTCGGGATCATCGCAGGCGGTGGAATTCTGTTGTGTGCCGTCGCGACCTTCGCCGTGCTGCCTCCATTGATCGCTCTGGCGGATCGACGCCTTGAACCCAAACAGCTCCCTGTTCCGTTTCAGGGGCAGACACTCCGGAAAGTGCTTAAGAACTTCCCGGGCATGGTCGCGATCGGGGGCGGCTTGGCCGTCCTGATTATGACCGTCTCCATTTTCAAGATCGAAGACGGGAAGCTCGGCTTCCGCATTAAGTACGACTACAACCTGCTGAACATGCAGGCGAAAGGGGTCGAATCGGTCGAACTTCAGAAACGGGTGTTCGAAGAGGCCGGCGGCTCCCTGCTGTATGCAGTCTCGATGACGGATTCACCACAACAGGTCCGAATTCTCAAAGAACGATTCCTGGAACTCCCGACGGTCTCCCGGGTCGAAGATCTGGCGACTTATCTCCCCACCTACCCTCCCGAAGAAACCAATCTGCTGGTTCAGGCAATCCATGCACGCCTGAGCGGTCTGTCGGAACTTCCTCGCGGAATTCCGCAACTCGACCCCGCTGCAATTGGGGGAGCATTTGAAAGCCTGCTGCAGACTCTCCGCAGCCGACCTGAGCCAATCGCGCAAGCTGCCAGTCAGGAACTGGACCGAATGCTCGATGCTCTTGATATGGTTCCTCTGGAACACCAGATCCAGCTCCTCGCCGGTTATCAGCAGGGAATGCTGATGGCCCTGCACCGTCAGTTTCAGGTGCTGGCCTCCATCTCCGATCCCGTTCCTGTCTCCCCGATGGACTTCCCTGAGGCACTGCGGAATCGTTTTGTCTCCAGTCAGGGCGACTGGCTGCTTCGGATCTATCCTCTCGAAGAAATCTGGGATGAAATTCCGCTGACGAAGTTCGTGAACGACGTCCGCACAGTTGACAATGAAATCACAGGGACTCCGCTGCAGAACTTCGAAGCGGCTCATCAGATTCAACAGAGCTACGCAAATGCGGCGATCTATTCTTCCGGAGTGATCATCGTTGTTCTGCTGATTGATGTTCTCGGGACAGGCACCCTGCTTTTGTCACTTCTGGCCCCGCTGGCGGCCGTCGGACTTTCAATTCTCATGCAGAAGCCAGGCGTCTCACTGGACCCTGTCTGGTTGATCTCACTGTACCTGTCAGTCGCTCTGCTTGTGGCCTGCATTCTGGACTTCGAAAAAGCCCGTGTCGCGATTCTTGCGTTATTTCCGCCGCTGGGCGGTCTGCTGTTGATGTTCGGCATCCTGTCGATTGCACAGGTCGATGTGAATCCCGCCAATCTGATTGTGCTCCCCCTCATTATGGGAATCGGCATGGACAGCGGCGTCTACGTTATTCATGACTTCCGCCATCAGACCGGGAAGTATCAGATGACTCGCAGCACGGTGAACGCGGTAACGATGACGTCGCTGACGACAATGGTCGGGTTCGGAGCGATGATGGTTGCCGCCCACCAGGGTCTGGTCTCCCTCGGTATGGTGCTGACCATCGGAGTCGCCTGCTGCCTGTTCGTCTCACTCGTATTTCTGCCAGCCGTGCTGACGTTGATTGCACGGAACAGGAAAGAAGAACAGGTCGAAGACCTCGAAAATCTGGAGGGAAAATCTTCCATCTCGGTGGAAGAAGAACCTCACGTGGTCCCGATGCCGAGACCCGTCTCTGTGGTCGCCTGATCGCAGCCCCGACCCGAGTTCATCGGAGCAGTTTTTCTCGGGGTAAATCACGGGCATGAAAAAGAAAAACGACTTGCAACATGAGTCGCAAGTCGTTTCCTATTTTGACTTAAAAAAATGAAGGCGCTGGGACTCGAACCCAGGACCTACGGATTAAAAGTCCGTTGCTCTACCAACTGAGCTACGCCTTCGAAGGATCGGCACGGTAACGTGTTGGGAATCTGGTCGCAAGCGTCCGGAAAAAATTCGACCCCCTCGTTTTCCAGATCGAATGCAGGGACGAAGGTTCGCAGGCATTTTCTGGATTTTCGCTGACGTAAGATCAACGCCTGGACGCGGAATCAGGGACATGGCTTCCCGGGAAGGGGCGAGCAAATTCTGTGATCACAGGACTTCGGTCCTGTCTTTCTGGATCAGCAAATTTGATTTTGGGGCAGGACTCTCCAATGCCCCGAACAGCGAACACCGATCAGCAATGTCGGTTTTTGGAATCCGTAGGACAGATTTTGCTTTGCGAACCGCTCAGACGGTACTTTTCATCTTGCCGACAGTAAAAAAACGACCACAAATGAATGGACGGTCATCTGACAGGCATGACCAAGCGGCCACGAGCTTTTCCGCGTCTCGTGCTGACATCCTGTGAGTCCTTGCGGATACGCCTTGGGAAAGAATTGAAACATGGACTGGGTAGTGCCGCTCGTCACGTTGACTGCGATGGAGATCGTCCTCGGGATCGACAACATCGTCTTCATCAGCATTCTCTGCGGCAGGTTGCCACCTGAGCAGCGAACCATGGCCCGGTTCGTTGGACTTGGTCTCGCAATGGTGATGCGGATCCTGTTGCTCTTTTCACTGTCGTGGGTCTTGAGCCTGACGAATCCGGTCTTTGAACTGACTGACTTAGGGATCCCCCGTTCCTGGGTTGTCTCTGAAGAAACGATCGATGCAGAGAAGGCCGCACAGAACGATCAGGAAACGCGTATCGTCCCAGCTCCAAAATCGAGTGCACAGGGTCATGGAAAAGGGCATGTTCAAGGGCCCTATGATGTGAATGAGATCTCTGTCCGTGACCTCATTCTGTTGTTCGGCGGACTCTTTCTGATCTACCACAGCGTGGTAGAGATTCATCACAAGCTGGAAGGAGAGGAAGAGGCGCACTCCGAACCAAAGCATGCAACTCTCTCCTCGGTCCTTTTCCAGATCACGATGCTGGACATCATTTTCTCACTCGACTCCGTCATCACCGCCGTGGGAATGGCGAAAGACATCTGGGTGATGGTCACAGCCGTCGTCATCTCTGTCCTCATCATGATGATCTTTGCGGGGGCGATCGAACGCTTCGTTTCGAGGAACCCCACAATCAAAATGCTGGCGTTGAGCTTCCTGATTCTGATCGGCGTGCTGCTCGTGGCGGACGGAATTGGAACTCCATTCAACAAGGGCTATGTCTACTTCGCGATGGCGTTCTCACTGGCTGTCGAGATGATCAACCTCAGGGTTCGCGGAACGTCCGTCCGACGGAAAGTTGTTTCCTGAGCACGTCCATTTCAATGAAAGAACGGGCATGGACCGGTGACACATTGCTTCCGGTCCGTGCCGCGTTCTCACGGGTATTCACAGGCATGATTGCTCGCCAGCCCATTCGGACAGCTTCAGTTGAATCGGGTGACGGAATGCCTGTGAACCTTGTCTGTCAAACCCGTGTCACTGCAGTTTTATTTCTTCAGACCAGGGAGGGACGGGTTCCCTGACCTGTGAGCCGCCCCATCGAGTCATCATTCTTTCGTTAGAATCGGGTTGGTGTATGAAAGCACTTGTAAAACGGCATTCTCGTCCCGGCCTCTGGCTGGAAGACGTGCCAGAACCTGAGATCGGGATCAATGACGTCCTGATCAGAGTCGAGAAGACCGGCATCTGCGGAACCGATCTGCATATTTATAACTGGGATGCCTGGGCTCAGAAGACGATCCCTGTTCCAATGGTTGTCGGGCACGAGTTCGTCGGGGAAGTGGTCGAGGTCGGGTCAAATGTCAAAGACTTTTACCCCGGTGAAATTGTCAGTGGTGAAGGTCATGTCGTCTGCGGCCACTGCCGCAACTGTCTGGCCGGACGCCGTCATCTGTGCGCCGACACCAAAGGAATTGGCGTCAATCGTCCGGGCGCATTCGCTGAATACATTTCCGTACCGCAGACGAACGTCTGGCATCACGACCCGTCAATCGATCGGGAAGTCGCTTCCATCTTCGATCCGTTCGGAAACGCCGTGCATACAGCGCTGTCGTTTGATCTGCTTGGTGAGGATGTTCTCATCACAGGGGCCGGACCAATTGGTTGCATGGCCGCTGCGGTCGCACAGCATGCCGGAGCGCGATATGTCGTCGTCACGGATGTGAATCCATGGCGTCTGGAACTCGCAAAGAAGCTCGGCGCAGATCGTGTCGTCGATGTTCGTACAGAACGCATCGCCGATGTTCAGAAAGAACTTGGCATGAAGGAAGGCTTTGACGTCGGACTGGAAATGTCCGGGAATGCGACCGCCTTTCAGGACATGCTTGCAAACCTGTGTCACGGTGGAAAAGTCGCCATGCTGGGGATTCCTTCACAGCCGATCGCAATCGACTGGAATCTGGTCATCTTCAACATGCTGACCATCAAGGGCATCTATGGACGCGAAATGTATGAGACCTGGTACAAGATGACAGTGATGCTGCAGGGAGGGCTCGACATCAAGTCGGTCATCACGCATCGCTACCCAGCAGCAGAATTCGAGAAAGGCTTCGCCGTCATGAACTCAGGTGAGTCCGGAAAAGTGATTCTGGACTGGACTCAGTTCTCGTAATCGATTGACAGTTCAGGCAGACAAAACAAGAAGAGGAGGGTCGTTTTCACGGCCCTCCTCTTGCTTTGTATGTCTGCTTTGTACGTCAAATTCCAGCTCAGATGCGGCAAGACCTGAGACCAGTGTCGGTCTCAGTCTCCCGGGCTGCACTTCAATTTAGGTTCAGCTTTTCACGGCCGATTTCTTGGCGATGATCTGATCAAGTTCTGCCCGAAGCTTCGGCAGAATTTCGTCATACGGATAGGCCCCAACGGCTTCGGGTCCCCGCTTCAGATTGACGTGCGTCGGTCCGCACCAGAGTCCGAGATCGGCATCATCGGTTTCACCGGGACCATTCACCCGACATCCCATCACAGCGATGGTGATGGCATACTCCTGGGCATAAGCGGTCATCTCTTTGACCTGCTGGGCCAGATCGATGAACGCTTCGTTTTCCACTCGGGAGCAACTGGGACAGCTGATGATATTTAGAGTGTCCATGCCGAAGTCGACGACAGATCGAACACGCCCCGCCGCGATGTCCGCAAGAATCTTCCGGCCTGCATCAATCTCCTCGAACTTGCGGGAATTCGGCACGGTCAGCGAGACACGAATCGTGTCGCCGATGCCCCTGCTGATCAGCTGCTCGAAAGCCACTCGGGTTTTGATGATGCCGTCCGGCGGCATTCCGGCTTCTGTCACCCCCAAATGTAACGGGACATCCGGCCGCGCCTGAGCAAACCGCTGATTGACTTCAATGACCTTGCGAGGATCGGAGTCCTTCAGAGAAACGCAGTACCGGGTGAAGTTCAGAGATTCGAGAAGTTCACAGTGCTCGATCGCGCTTTCCAGCATGGGTGAAATCGAATCATGCTGGTCATACTTCTCTTTCTTATCTGGATCGACTGATCCGCAGTTCACTCCGATTCGCATCGCACAATCATTATCCGCAGCGATCTGAGCCAGATACCGGACTTTGTCCTGCCACGGCTTCGTCCGCTCGTGATGATAGAGATGGCCGGGGTTGTATCGGATTTTCGCAACGTAAGGAGCGATGACCTCGGCGAGGCGATAATTTTCCTGCAGGTCGACCGACAGATTGGCAGTGACCTGTCGGGAAATCTCAGCCAGTGCTTCTGCGTCTTTTTTACTGTCGACTGCGACCCGGACGATGTCGGCTCCCGCATCAACGAGACTTTGAATCTGCTCGACCGTGGCATCAATGTTCTGCGTATGCGTCGCCGTCATGCTTTGAACAGCGATTGGATGTGACGATCCGATCGTCACAGTTCCAATACGGACGGGCCGAGTCGGATTTCGGGGAAGAGAACGTTGATCCACTGCTGACTTCCTTGAATTCAGGCAACGGCGATGTGCCGGAGGTTCGCCTATCATAATCACGGAAGGCCAAGTCCGCAGGAGAGACAGCCACAAAACCTGATTTTCCAGATTTCGCTCGCCAGGGACGCCGCGCTGAGAAAGTCGCGGGGGCAGGATTAACGATGGGGCGGCTCTGCAGAAAATGGCTGGGCACAAAAACAAAAAAACGCCGAACTCGGTGAAGAGTTCGGCGTTCGATTTCTTTCGTTCCGTCACTCAGTTTGTGCTGGGGAATGCACAGTTTCGAGTGAGGAGTCGATTTCAATCAATTAGTTGCAGACGCCAGCTGGGACACCGCAAGATGGTGCACAGGCTGGAGCAGCACAGTTAGGAGCACAAGCTTCTGGAGCTGGTGCACAGCAATCGTTCTTGTGGCAAGCGAACTTGTGCTTCAGGCCTTTGAACCAGCCAGCGAGCTTGTGCTTGCGTCCGCAGTGAGAAACTGGGGCACAGCAGTCAGCTGGAGCAGCGGCTGGTGCACAGCAGCTTGGAGCACAAGCTGGAGCGGCACAAGCTGGAGCACAGGCTGGAGCAGCACAGGCTGGGGCACAAGCTGGAGCAGCACATGCAGGAGCACATGCTGGAGCAGCACAAGCTGGGGCACAAGCAGGAGCAGCACATGAAGGAGCTGGTGCACAGCAAGTTGGAGCTGGTGCACAGCAATCATTGCTGCGGTGGTGCTTGAACAGACCAGCGCCAGCAACGTTGACACTGGCAGCGATCAGCAAAGCGGCGCAAAGGGTCGTCAGTTTCATCTTGAAATCTCCTCGACATTTCCCGGGGGTTGAATTCGTGAGCAACGTCTGCGTTCGTGTTTATTGAGGTTGAACGCTTGTGATGCTCATCTGTCACCACGATTGTTTTGGGTCCACCTGCCCAAATGATTCGGCGATCCTGGCGAATTCAATCGAGCCTCTGTTGTCGGAATTCCGCTCGAGCGAGCGAGTCGGTTCCGGCTGTTCCACCTGTAACGGTAGTACCGGAAATAACCCCTCCACTTCTGCCGGAGAATCAGGTTTTCGCATGAGTCTCCCCTGATCTCAAACGAAACCTTCGTTCTCGCATGGTTCCCTGCGGGGTTGATGAATCGCCGGGAACCGTCAGCATTCGTTCAAAAAGCGTCTTCTTCCACGAGCCGCTGAATCTTCAGTTTCACCAAACTTAACAGGCCGCAAACTTTACTCAGTCTTTTCGAAATTCCAAGACAACGCAAGACTCCAAAATCCGGAGAACCGATATAAAAACGAAAAAACCCAGACAGAAGCCTGGGTTTTTATGCGATTTCGATAATTGATCAGCCGCAGGAAACGATCACCCTGCTTTGGCATGATCGAGGGACTGATGCTGATTCAGCTTGTTGTAAAGCGTTTTCAGAGCGATCCCGAGCGCGTCAGCCGTCTTTGGCTTATCCCCGCGGAATTTCTCCATCGTCTGCAGAATCACTTCCATTTCGATTTCCCGGATCGTCATCGGATATGGGAACTTCTCAATGTCGAATGGCTTCTGACTCGTCGTTGGCCGTCGCGAAACACTTGTTGGCAGATCTTCCGGGCGAATGGTCTCGCCGTCTGACAGGATCACAGCGTGTTCAATCGCGTTGGCGAGTTCCCGGACATTGCCTGACCATTCATGCGTCCGCAGCAGTTCGACCGTCTCCGGACTCAGGATGTCATCAGGAACTGATTTTCGCTTCAGATGGCGTGCCGCCAGGAAGCGAGCCAGTTCCGGAATGTCATCTTTCCGTTCTCGAAGCGGTGGAAGCCGGATCTCGAAGGTATTCACCCGGAAGAACAAGTCTTCGCGGAAGTTCCCTTCGCTGACCATGTCTTCAAGGTTGCGGTTTGTCGCACAGACGACCCGGACATCCACGGTGAATGCGTCGTTTTCCCCTACCCGCCGGACTTCACCGGACTCTAGGAAACGGAGCAGTTTCACCTGCATGGACTTGTCGAGTTCTCCCAACTCATCGAGGAACAGCGTTCCTCCGTTGGCGACTTCGATGAGTCCTTTCCGAGGCGTATCCGCTCCCGTAAAGGCCCCCTTCTTGTGGCCGAACAGTTCGCTTTCAACGAGATTATCCGGCAGAGCACCGCAGTTGACGGCCACGAACGGCATCTTGGAACGGTTGCTGTGCTCGTGAATGCTGCGAGCGACAAGTTCTTTCCCGGTCCCGGTTTCGCCGAGAATCAGGACGCTTGAATCAGTCGGAGCAATCCGTTCGACGAGTTTTTTCACCCGTCCCATTGCGGAACTTTCGCCGACCAGGACAGTTTTGCCCCGAACAGTCTGCAGTTCACTCTCGAGAGCAACAGCCCGATTGACGAGAGTTCGCTTCTCGGCCACTCGGTTGAGAACGCTGTCGATCTCGACGATCTTGTATGGCTTTCGCAGGAAGTCATACGCTCCCATACGGATAGCACGAATGGCATCATCCATGCCGCCGTGTCCGGTGCTGATAATCACATCGGTATCAGAACCGGATTTTTTCAGGTGTTCGATGACTGCCCATCCGTCAACGTCCGGCATCCGGAGGTCCACAATGGCTGCATCGAACGCATTTTCAGACAGAGCGGCCAGTGCCGCTTTGCCGCCGTCGACGATCGTGACATCATGTCCGATCCGCTGAAGCTCTTTCCCCATCACCATACGGATGGGAGCTTCATCATCGACGAACAGTAACCGTAAACGACGAGCACCTTTAGCGCCCGCGTCGTCCATCCGTGACGACATATCGAGTCCTGTCGTTGAGAGAACAACCCCGAACGAGGTTGCCTGGATCAATGAGGGGTGATTGCGAAAGGAGGAATAACAGAATCTGAAATGTGTGTAAATTCGATTCTGCCGATCCTGCCGATTTTCTTTTGCAAGATGAATGGGTAAAGTCAGTTACGTCTTGACACTCTTTCAGCTTTGTGCCTCCTGACCGATTCGGACCTTCCTTCATGCCGCGTCTGCCTCGCCTCCTCGTCAGCGTCCGCAATCACGAGGAAGCGCGAGTCGCCGCACGAGCCGGGGTCGACATCATCGACTTCAAAGAGCCCGCCAACGGTTCGCTTGCTCCTGTGTCGTGGACTGTCCTGCGAGAGAGCCTCGCGGAAGTCAGCAAGGCGGCCCCGGAGATGGCGGTCAGCGTCGCATGCGGGGAGGTCACCGATGCCCAGACACTCCCCGAAGTTGCGCTCGGCCCGATCCAGTTTTTGAAAATCGGGTTGGCAGGACTCGGCGGTGAAAGGAACTGGGTTCAGCGGTGGTCAGAGCGACGTCGACAGCTGAGCGATTCTTTCATCGCTCACGACGGAAAATCTCCCGGCTGGATTGCCGTCGCATACGTCGATCACGAAGTCGCCAATTCGCCTCCGATTGAAGAGGTCATCGCCGCCTCCATCGATAACGGGTGCCGAGGAGTTCTCTTTGACACATTCTCGAAACGCCAAGATTCTTTGCTGCAACTACTGACCCCGGAGTCCCTTACCAACTTTTCTCAGCAGATTCAGGCCGCCGGGCTGCTGGTAGCGGCGGCCGGAAAAGTCAGAGTCAGTGACGTTCCGACGCTCATGAGCTGTGGAGTCGACGTCATTGCCGTCCGTTCCGCAGTCTGTGAGGAAGAAAGACGAGAGCGCGTGCTCTGTCCTGTGGCGATTGCGAACCTACAGGCCGCTCTCGGGCGCGAGGCCCAGACGATCGAATTTAGTTCCAAAGCGCGCTGATACTCGCGGCTCAGTCCCGTCAGAGCGATTTTCGATCCGCAGACGAGGCTTCTGTCGCCTCTGGCGGAAGGCGACGTGCGTCATAGAGGTATTCAAGTCCCTCGCGGCGTTTCAGTTGATCAGGCCGAAAGACAAGAGCCGTCATTGCCAGTCGCATCATCCGCCACGTCGAGTACATCTTCAACTTCCGCGCGGATGTGAAGACTCGCTCGTCCAGAATCACGAAGCGTCCCTGTCCCTTGAGTGCCTCGCTCAGATAGCGTTCTTCCGCTGCAAAATACTGCGTATCGAACCCGCCGATGGTCTCGAAGGCACTGCGAAGACAGAAAATATTACATCCCGCCGCCCACTGCTTCAGACTGAACCAGTAAGCGCTGAAGAGACGGACGAGCACTTTGTGATGTGCTGCCAAGGGGGCATCAAAAGCGACGCGTGCTCCTCCTCCCACGCCTCCCGCTTCAATCGCCGAGCGGGCAGACTGCAGCACGTCTGTCGGCAAATAGGTATCCGCATCAAGAAAGTACAGAACCGGCGCCGTCGCCACTGCCGCACCGGCATTTCGGACAGCTCCGATATTGTGCAACTTCACATGAACGACACGAGCCCCTGCTGAGGCCGCAATCGCGGCGGTTCTGTCGGTCGATGCATCGTTTACCACGATGATTTCGTAATTCAGCCCCAGTTCCCGCGCAGCGCTGTGGATAGAGTCCAATGCCCTTCCCAGCAGTGCTTCTTCATTTCGGGCAGGAATGACAAATGAAATGTCGAGAGGCGAATCGCCGTATTCAGATTCATCCATGAGGAGGCTTCAGTCGAAGTCGGTGATCACACGATCTCTGAACGAGAACAACGTCGTCAGTTTCCAAGGACCACGGTCCCGCCGGGGCTGACCCACAGAACCCCGATCGGCTGAGCTGCACTGATCGGAGTCGGCGGTCCTGCCAGCGGGAGCTTCACCCAGTCATTCCCACCCGTCTGATTCTCGGACTTCGGAAGGACCCAGATGTTGCGGTACAGCACCGGATTCTGGTGATCCTGCAGCTTAGTCGGTAACGGTTGCGGGCCTTCCAGAATTCCCCCGCCTGTCTTGTTTGGGATCTTGGCGTGATTGTGAATCAGAACTCCGTTGTGCCAGATCGTGATCTCCATGTCGGAGATCTTCTTTCCGTCTGCATCGAACTTGGGAGTGGTGAAGTCGATGTCATAGGTCTGCCAGGTCAGCGGCGGCAGGCACATATTCACGTCAGGTCGTTTCGTGCGGTACAAAGCACCGCATTCATTTTCGATCCCCTCGAGTCCGAAGGAATCGAGTACCTGAACTTCGTAGCGTCCCTGCAGATAAAAGCCGCTGTTCCCACGATCCTGTCCGCGTCCCAGAGGCTTAAAGGGAAGCATGAATTCGGCATGCAGCCGGAAGTCCCCAAAGGCCTCGGCGGTCTGAGTCCCTTCACGCAGAAGGCCGTCTGGCGTAACAGTCGGTTTCACGAACCCCGACGCGTTCTTTCCGTCGAACAGGACAATGGCTCCATCGGGAGGAACGGCTCCCAATGTGGGACTGATACGATTCACTTTGTTGAGTTCACCGACCCGCATTCCGTCGATGGAGTAAATGAGAGCCCGTTCGCCATCGAGGTCGATCTGATAGTCCCGGCTCTCGAGACGAACAATGTCTCCCAGTTTTTTTCCGGTGTACTCAAAGCGGTCCCCGCGACGCCATCCGGCCCCCGGCAATCCTTCATAGTACTTCGTCGCAGCGAATTGACCGTCACCCAGCGCAATCACCTGGAGTCCGACGGAGCGACTCGTGCGGTGCGAGCCAAGGGACCGCTGAAATCCCCTGTATTCTCCCTGCAGAAGATAGTCTTCCCCGGCCTCTTCTGGAGTCAGATAAGCAGGAGGGCGTTCCTTCTTTGGCGCCGCCTTCGGTGGGGTCGGCAGCTTCAAAGCGTCGTTCTTCGGTGGAGTCGGATTGCGGGGAGCAGGCGCTGGTGGGACCTGCTGCTCCGCGGCGGAAACGGTTGTGCAAAGCGCGAACAAACCGAGCGCAATGGCTGCCCGAAGACGTGCGAAGAATGAACTGGCAGGAGTCATCATGCGAAACCCGAATAACGAAAGACGGAAATCAGGAAGCCCGAGAGCAGCAGGAGATTTCGCATCGCCGTCCGGATTCGCCATTTTGTGAACCCAGAGAATCCTCCCAAGCCGCCCTCCTATCAGAACCTCTCCGCCCTTCCCCTGCAATGGATTCGCTTCTTTCGATGACTTCTGCCGTGGAGATTTCCGTCATCCATTCGTTCTGACTCCTGCAATCGGACAAAGAGAAAACCGACGCTTGCGAACGTCGGTTTTCGGTTTTGCTCATTATCCGCCGGCGCCCCGAGGTGCCCCAGTCAGAGGAACTCAGGGATTCAACTCAAACGTCAGCTGATTTTTTTGTCGGGGAAGAATCTTTGCAGTGAGACCCGACGTCTTCTGATTCCCGTATTTTTCGGGAATCACTTCATTAGGCGAGGGCTTCTTCGGACGCAAAGGAACGTCCTCGGGCAGAATGGGAGCGGAGGAAGCATCTTCAGGGGTCATTGTTCCCTGAAAGGCGACTAGATACTCGCCCGGGATCATTCCATCGCTCACTTCGTAGGTCCCCACCGAAAAAGTGCCGTCAGGTTTCAAGGTTGCCTGAGCGGATGGGCCAGGAATTACAGGTACAAACAGAAGCGACCCTGATGGGACCGCCTCGCCTTTGAATGTCACAGTTCCCGCGACAGGCGCGGTCTCCTGTCGTCCCGAGGAAGCACCGCATCCGCTCAGCGACCAGACGATCACTCCGAAGGCAATGCAACACCACCAGCATTCTTTCATACATCACACTCCGACTAACAACAGAAGATCAAAGAGCCGCGATGCACTCACCCTCAGAATTCGCCGAGTGTTTCGTTCCCTGCTCGAGTCGCTAACGACTGCAACACGACCAGCGCGATATTCTCGCCGATGAATCGGACAGAGCCGTCACCGAGCAGGAACTGGGCCCCACCAACATGGGGACTAGAGTACGGAGTTTCGCCAGCAGCAAATGAGCCTCGATAGTTGATCGGGTAGCGGACCATCTTTGAGTCCAGTGTCATCCATTCGACAGGAGTCCCCGAATAGTAATACATCCCCCAGGTCCAAGAGATGAGTCCTCCCCAGCCTCGCTTAATTGTATCCGTGGGAAAGTATTGGGATGTGGACGTCTCTCCCAGCAAAATGGTGTTACTGAGTCCGTCGGTCGCATCGGAGAACCGGATCTTGCTCATCGGAAAGATCAGCCCGGAGTTCGCATGGCGGCGATCTGCCGTTCCACTGGCTGGCATGACGACATCGTCAAATGACCCTGTTGACGCCCGGTAGTGCAGGGCTCCCTGTTGAGCTTTATAGGGTGCCGCAGCATCGATTGTGTCTGACGCCCGATCTCCCTGTGGAGATGAAGGACAGGACAGAGTCGGAACCGGTCCCCAAATTTCATTCGCTCCGTTGTGAGGTGCGGTGTCATTTCGCCAAGGCTGGAGTTTTGTCAAGGGATTCGCGTTGAACTGCGACATCGCGTTCAGGCGAGTCGACTGGTCGATGAACGGAAAGAGTCGCGCCGCCCACCCCATGCGATAGGATGCGTCTCCCGCTGCAGGCGGAAATGCACCAGGCATCAGTGCCGTATAAGTGTCGTGATAATTGTGAAACGCCAGTCCCAGCTGCTTGAGATTATTCTTGCATTGAGACCGTCTTGCGGCCTCTCGCGCCTGTTGTACGGCCGGCAGCAGAAGTGCGATCAGAACAGCAATGATCGCGATCACAACGAGCAATTCAATCAAGGTGAATGCGCGCAGTTGCCTGCGAGAAGCGACCTTCATGGTGCGGTCCTCTAAACTGAGACATCAGAATTGGGCGAATGCCCTGAGAAAAAGGCGTAGCGAGATGCAATATTAAATTGAAGGAGATATCAGAATTGATATCTCGAGAGATTGAAACTAATCAGAATTCACGCATCCTTCAAGAAAATTCGCTTCAAGAATTTCAGATTTCCGGAAGCCGCTGGAAACTCGTCTGCAGAATGCCCCAATCGAGGCAGCAGAATGACCGGACTGTTGAACGGCAGTTCTCATGCCGCAACCCTATCAATTCCCTTCACACAGAGCGGAGCCCCAAAAAGCCTGCACTCACGCAAGCTAAAAAATCCCGGCACCTCAACCTGTTGCCGGGTTCTCAGGCAGGCTTGCGCAGTGGAATCGCAGAAGTTAAGCAAAGACGGCGGAGATTACTGATCCACATCCTGGGATTCACCGTCTTCACTCTGATACGGCCATTCGAGGCGGAAGCACGTGCCGACGCCCTGTTTCGTACGGACGACGATGGAGCCACCGTGTTCCTGCAGAATCTTCTGACTGACCGCCAGACCGAGCCCGGTCCCTTTAAAGCCCTTCGTTGATTCGAACAACGAGAAAAGTCGGGGAAGTTCCTCTTCGTCGATGCCCGGGCCGTTATCTTCAATCTCGACCCACATCTGCTCCTGCTCTGGCAGGAAGCCATAGCGAACTTCCAGCCGGGGATTCTCTCCGGAATCCAGGGCATCGACGGCATTCGTCACGATATTCAGAATCGCGCGATGCAGGCCTTCGGAATCAAACAGTGATTTCGGCACAGGATCAACAGACTCAACAGTGCATTCGATCCCACGTTCCTTCATCGGAGCCTGCATCAGCTCAACGACGTCGTTGATCACCGTTCCGATCTCAGACATGGTCGGACGAGGTTCGCGCTCCTTGCTGAAGGTCAGAAGATCCATAACAAGGTTATAGATCCGGTCCTGATTGCGTTCGACGACTCCCCAACCCTGTCGGACGAGCGCTTCATTCTGAGACTTCAGACCCGTATCAATCAGATAACCGCCGCCCCTCAATCCTTGCAGAATGTTCTTGATGTGATGACTCATGATGGCGACGGTCTGGCCCACCCCGGCCAGCCGCTCGGAAGTCACCAGAGCGTCCTGATAACGTTGATTCTCAATTGCGAGGGCCGACTGCCGACCAATCGCCAGCAGCAGCATCAGGAGCTGATCATTGAACCGACTGCCGGATGTCTTAAGAAGGAATTCCGAATCAGCGCGCGTGGTGTCCACATAGATGACTCCCATGAGTTCATAGCGCCCCCGCATCGGGACACACATGGCTTCGCGAATGCCGGATTTAACGATGCTTTGGCCGGAATCAAACCTCGCATCATGCTGGGCATCAGAAGTGCGGACCCCCTGCCCCTGATTGATGACGTACTCGACGATGCTCGTGGAAATCGGCATACGTTCGTTGACGTTATGGGCACCACGGTGCGAGACAACGCGTGGTTCAATGCGGTCGGTGCGGGAATCGGTAACGAGCATACAGCCGCGGTCGGCACCGATCGCTTCGAGAGTCAGATCAAGAACACGCTGCAGCAGTTCATCGAGTGACGTGGTCGGGCTGACAACTTCCTCAGTGATCCGGTAAAGGAGTTGCAGATTCGTTCCCAGCTGCGCCCATGAGCCAAAACTCGGGCTCTCGCCATGCCGGGTCTGACTGACAATGCGTGAATGTTCATCGGCCGCAGATCGGGTAACGAGATTAATCCGCTCCCCGGCACTCGACTCACGCGGTTGCGAGTCCCCTGTAAAGAGGAGGATCGTTCTGCCGATCTGGATCTGGTCCCCTGCCCTCAGCACGGAACGCTGGACTGGACGTCCATTCAGAAAAGTTCCGTTGGAACTCTTCAGGTCGGTCAGAATCCAGTCACCCTCGCGGAACTGGACCAAGGCATGACGGCGGGAGACTTCCGTATCAAGGATGCGGATTTCGTTCTGCCCTCCTCGACCGATGTGGGTTGCATCGGGGAAGAGTTCATAACGTCGCCCCTGCTCGGGACCTTGAATGACCAGTACCGTCGCATCCAGCACAGCTGTCCCTCTCGCGGAAATACCTTCAGAGGAGTCTGCTCACTCTCCTCAAGTGTCGATCGAGAAACAGAAGGAGAGGCATCTCGCGGCCGCACCAGATGCCCTAGCTGACGGGCAGGCACGGCGGCTGCAAGTTACTTCCAGTACTTCTGTGTCACCCACCAACTGGTGATTCCGCAACAGACGGCCGCGAAGGCGACGTTCGGGACCATTCCAATGGGAATCTGGCTCGCGAGGATCGGGCTGAAGGACTTCAGAATCTGCGGAGCCATTGGAACAATGAAGCTCCAGCAGATGTACATCAGCCCCCACTGCTTCCGTTCCTTCTGAACTTCAGGCGGCAACTGAGTAAAGGGAACGCTGGCCGCGGCCCGCTTTGCAGCTCCTGATGGCTTTTTCTCAGCCTCGGTCTTCCCGGCCGCTGCTTTTCCTGATTTAGCGGGAGCCGCTTTTGTCGCCTTTTTCGGAGCTGTCGCGCTCAGTTTGGCTTCGTCACGAACTCCGGGCGAATAGTACTGCGTGATCGCCTGATTGATCGATCGGGGAGCCGCGATCACAGGACGAACCGGAACGTCATAACGCAGTCGCAGTTCATCCTCGAGTTCATGCTCCGGCTGATCGACACAGGCAATCAGCAGGCGATCGTCGTCGATGAAGAGCGGAATGAACGAATGCTGTTTGACGAGTTGGCGCGGAACCCGATCAAGAATGTCGTCCTCGGGGAGCATGTCTTCCAGATCGACGAACGAATACCCCAACTGTGCGGCAAGTGCCCGGGCCGCAACAGGAGGTTCGACAAGCTTCATCTGTACGACGGCATCGCGATGCGACAGACCACGGCGATCAGCAAAATCTTCGATCTCCCGTTTCTGATCCCGGGAGATCTTGCCTTCCCGACAGAGAATGTCGAGGAGCGGCTGGCGTCCGAGATGATCGGTTTCAGGAGGGAATTCGCGTCCGAGGGATTCATCGTAATCCCGTTTCCGCTCGGCGTCTGTCAGACAGAGCATGGCCTTGGCCATCTCATTCAGCAGGTCCTGCGACTGAATCGAATACTGCCCGGTCGCATACTTACGAACGTGCGCATTCAACTTTTTGTAGTGAGCGCGAACCTTCTCCGTGTCGTCCTCGAACCGCTTCACGCGGAGCAGTTCATAGTGATCGGGAGGACGCGGTCCTTCCGGAATTCCCAGCCATTCCTTGTAGAAATCCATGTCCGACCGTTTCCGTGGTAAAGCCGACTCCAGGGGACGTCACATAATGAGATGAAGATCTTTGACGGGGAGTCTGAATCAGAACAATCGCACAACTGGACCGCCTGAATTCAGTTCCTTCATCTCAGTGTCAGGAACTCTGACGCAGAGCGCCACCGAGTCCGGCCGACGCTCTGCGAGCAGAAATCACTATTCCACTAAGCACTATTCCACTGAGTATTCGGAAGCCAATGCCTGGAACGAATCGACATTTTCATCAGTCAGCCCCGAGTCACGAACGATCTCCGTTCGGGCTTCCTGCTTCGATGTCAGTTCGCGGGCGCTGGCGTGAATACGACCGTTCTTGTCATAGCGATAGGTCACTTCGACAGGAGATCCTGCTGGCAAATTCGGCGGCAGGCTCAGGATGCGGAAGTCGCCGATCGTGGTGCAGGCATCTGGATCGCTCGCGTCCCCTTCCAGCACGGCAATATGAATCCGCTGCTGATTGGGAGCGTTCGTGACGAATTTCTGTGAGACCTCGAAGGGAATCGAAGTGTTTTTCGGAATCATAATGTGATTGATCTTCCGGCTCCGGTTGTTCGGATCCGAAATCTTGATCCCCAGTGAGTGGGAGTTCACATCTGTTGCGGTCACCGAGCGGAGCCGTGTCAGCACGGCCTGACCGAGACGGCTGATGGTTCCGGTGGCACGTGCTTCGAGAATTGCGGCGTGGATGGCCGCCCCCTGAGCAACGGCTTCTTCCGGCACGACCTCGCGGGATGGAACTTTGCCGGTGACTTCCCGCAGCATGGTTTCAACAACCGGCATGTATGTCGACCCACCGACCAGAACCACTTCGTCGAGTTCGCCCTTTCCGATCCCGGCCTGAGCCATCACGAGTTCCGTGGTGTCCTGCGTTCGCTGCATCAGGTCAGCAGTCAGCCGTTCGAAGTCACCACGTGACATCGCAAGCGTCAGGCTTTTCCCTTTGTAATAAGCATTCAGTGGAACCTGAGCGCGATTACTGAGATCCCGCTTGGCCTGCTCGCACTCCTGAGTGAGGGTCATCATCGTCTCAGGGTCTTCACGCGGATCTGTTCCGTGTTTGCGGTGGAACTGCTCCGCGATGTAATCGACGATGCGGCGGCTCCAGTCGAGCCCCCCAAGCATCACGTCACCGTCGGTTGCCAGCACGCGGAAGTTCGTCGCGTTGTAACGGACGACAGTGACGTCGAAGGTTCCCCCTCCGAGGTCGTAGACCATGATGGTCTTTTCGCCCTTGAACTGATCAGGACGTCCCAGCTGCCCTTTTTGCCAGGCATAGGCGAGCGTCGCGGCAGTCGGCTCGTTGATGATGTCGATCACGTTCAGCTTGGCAATCGTGCCTGCGTCCTGCGTGGCCTTGCGGCGAACATCATTGAAGTAATATGGGACCGTCACGACTGCATTCACAATCGGTCCGACGATCTTTTCGGCGTCCTGCTTCAGCTTCTTCAGAATCAGGGCGGAAATCAGTTCCGGCGTGTATTTCTGACCGTGGTGAACCACCACGAAGTCTTTATTTCCCATCTGCCGCTTGATGGCTTCCACGATGTTGCGTGGATTTTCCAGCGACATGCGCTCGAACGAGGGCCCAACGATGATTTTCTTGTCTTCACCCAGAATCACCACGGACGGGGTGATCGTTTTGCCGTCGGCATTTGGCAGTGAAATCGGGTCCCCTTGAGCGTTGAGCTGCGCAATCGCCGAATAAGTTGTGCCCAGATCGATCCCGACTGTCTGTCCTTCAAGTATCTGCATAAACTCCTCGCGGGGTGAAATAGCGAGACTGCCCTGAAGCCCTGCCGGATGCGGAACCGCCATTGATTCGGCAGGCTTTCTCACATTGTCCCAGATGCGGTCAGGGAAAATGTCAGTCGGGGATATGTCAAGATCGGTATTTTGACGGTGCCAATGACGTGATTCAAGGGAGATGGAATTGAACTCGTCAAGGAGTGCTGAAATGTTCCCATCCGCTCTGACAGGAGAGATACTAGCGAATCGGCGGCTCTCCTCCGCTGTCCGGGGACCAAGCGGGAGAATCTTCCCCAGTGTTCCCGTCCGGTTTTGTCCCACCGGCTCGTTACTGAAATCGGAGAGGCTGAAATCGGAGAGATTCTCACTGGACCCATGACGTCCAAACGCAATTATTGAGGTGTCTCCCAATCAAGTCAAAGAAGACCGCCGAACGAGCGACGCTTCTGCTGAGTCGTCTGGACGGACTGGAGCCTCATCCAGAAATCGTCCTCCGTTGAAAAGTTCGACGACTCGACTCAGCACAAGCCTCGCTCGTTCTTTTTTTGGCACGAGACCTGCGCCGATGCAGTGAGCGGATGTGAGCGGAACCGAGCAGTGAATTCCGCATTCCCGTCCGAAAGTTCCCCGAAAAGTTCGCCTTCCGGCAACCTTCTGCCTGAGTCCCTCCACCGGATGCACCGGATCACAGCAGGTCAGTGCTTGAGCGGAATGACCGCGATCCCTGACCGGTGTTCGCCGCAAAGGCCGCAGAATTCAACTGTTGCCAAGCGGCAACATGCACGCCGAGCCGCTCCATTCCGTGTGGTTGGACTGACTATTTTGGAATTCATCTCGACTCTTCGAGTGAAAGTCGCCGTAAAAGCAGGTAGATTTTGCCGGTTAAGAAGTTTCGGAAACCTGCCTGCCTTTCTCGGAAGGTCTGCATACTCCGGTTGTGAGGGAACTGGTTTCCCCGGAGCCCTGAACCGTCACATGCACCCTTGAGAGCGAACCGCTCGCAAAGTCGTCTCCTTTTGTCGTCTGGAGCATCGGTCGATGAATCGTTTTTTGTTGCGGGGAGCACTGTTCGGCCTGGCATTGCTGATGACGATGCCGGCTTTGGCCCAAGAGGCCAAATCTCGATACGACCAGCTCATCGATAAGAAGAAAAAAGTGACCGGGATGTGGACGCTGTATTACAGCGACCAGCAGATCCTCGGTGAGTTTACTGATCCCGTCCTCAAAAAAGAGTATGTGATCATCCCATCGATTTCCCGGGGGATCAGCCAGGGAATGATTCTGGGCGGCATGTCCTGGGGATTTGGCGATGACGCCATCTGGTCGTTCAAAAAGACCGAAGAAAAACTCTTCATCTACCAGCGGAATGTCCGGTTCCGTGCAAAACCCGGAACCCCGGAAGCGTCTGCCGTCGAACTGGCGTACAGCGACAGCATTCTTTATTCCCTGCCGATCCTGACCAAATCCCCTGCCGGTGCGATTCTCGTCGATCTGACCAGCGTGTTCATGAACGATGAACTGCAGATCGGGAGCGAAATCGGACCGGGATTCCGCTTTGCGCAAGACCGCTCAACGCTGACCAAGGTGAAGGCGTTTGAAGAGAATCTGGAGCTGCAGATCAATGCGGTTTACTCCGGAAGTATGCCGATCGACACCGTTCCTAATTCGAAGGGGGTTCAGGTCGGAGTCCATTACAGCGTCAGCGTTTTACCCCCTGTCGGATCTAACGGATACAAGGTTCGGGCTGCCGATGACCGGGTTGGTTACTTCGTGACCGCCATCAAGGATTTCTCAAATCGGGATGATCCGGACCACTTTGTCCGTTATGTGAATCGATGGAATCTGCAGAAGCTGGACCCCGCGATCGACCTGTCTCCGCCACGGGAGCCGATTCGCTTTTACATTGAAAACACGGTCCCCGTCGCACTGCGTCCAACGGTCGAAGCCGGCATTCTGGAATGGAACAAAGCCTTCGAGAAACTCGGATTCGCCGGGGCAATCAAGGTCGACCAGCAACCTGCCGATCCCGACTTCGATCCCGAGAACATTCGCTATAACACCTTCCGCTGGATGACAGCGAATGCCCGATTCGCAATGGGGCCGTCACGTGTTGATCCCCGGACGGGTCAGATTCTGGATGCGGATATCATCTTCGATTCAGGATTCCTCGACAGCTGGAGTGAACGCTGGGAAACATACCGCGGCGAATCTGCCCACCAGCTGGGTCAGGACCCCTTGATGGTCGAATCGGTCCAGCAGGCGTTGCCTCACGGGCATCGCCATTCGGCAAGCTGTACTCACTGTACTCAGATTCAGCGGTACAACGGTCTCGCGGCCGCTCTCTTTTCAGCCTCAGGACTCCACGAAAGCGGCGCATTGCCCAAGGAGTTTGTGCATGAAGGGCTGAAAGAAGTCGTCATGCACGAAGTGGGACATACACTCGGTCTTCGGCATAACTTCAAGGCCAGTGCCTGGAAGACGCTGGACGAAATCAACGACAAAGAAGCAGGAGCGAAAGAAGGCATCGTCGCCAGCGTGATGGACTACGCGCCGCCCAACCTGCTGGCCGACAAAGAAAAGCAGGGGCACTATTACTCTCAGACCATTGGTCCATACGACTATTGGGCCATCGAGTATGGCTACAAACCCATCACAGGGAATGAAGCAGAGGAACTGAAAAAGATCGCTGCTCGCTCCTCGGAACCCGCTCTGGCGTACACCACGGACGAAGACACCCGTTCGATCGATCCGGATCCTTATTCCGCTCGATTCGATCTCGGGAAGGATCCTCTCGCTTATGCACGTCGGCAAATGGAACTGACGACCAGCGCCATGCCGAAAGTGATTGAGCGCACCGTCAAGAATGGTGACGGCTACCAGCGGGCACGCCAGGCGTTTCAGTTGTTGTTTGGAGAATACTGGGGTGCCGCGAGCATTGCGGCGAAGTTCCCCGGTGGAATTGAACTCAGCCGCGATCACAAAGCCGAGAAGGAAGGTCGGGCTCCACTGACACCGGTTCCTGCAGAGAAGCAGCGTGAAGCGATGAAGCTGCTCTCAGAAACCGCGTTTGCTCCGCCGAGCTATCCCGGAACCGAGCTGAACTATTTGGCTGTCTCCCGCTGGAATCACTGGGGGATGTCGTCGCCTTTCCGTCTTGATTTCCCGATTCACGACGAAGTGCTGATCCGTCAGGACCAGATCCTGGGTCACGTTCTGAGCCCGATCATTCTGAGTCGGATTCAGGATACGGAATACAAGATCGCAACGGGGACGGATGCCTACACCCTGTCGGAGCATCTGCAGCTGGCGGTGGACGGCGTCTTCAAGGAGTGGATCACACCTCCTGAAAAGCAGAAATTTGATGACCGGAATCCAATGATCCCCAGCTTCCGTCGGAATCTGCAGCGGCAGGCGATTCGCCGCCTTGGGTCTCTGGTCACCCAGTCCACTTCGGCTCCTGCAGATGCCCGGACTCTGACGAGACTGCACCTGCAGACGCTGCGAGACGGTGCTCAGAAGCTGCTGTCGAACGAGGAACTGACACTCGATACCTATACGCGAGCCCATCTGGTCGATTTGATTGCTCGCATCGACACAATTCTCAAAGCAGAACTGGTCCTGCCTTCACTGAATTGAGCCTGGGAAACCGAGAACGAGGGATGCGTTCCGTCGCATGACGGTTCGCTCTCTCTTCCAAGCTCGCAGTACTGAGATGCAGAAACGAAGCGAGGCCGGTCTTTCACTTGGAAGACCGGCCTCGTTCATTTTTCAATCAGTGATAATGCTCACCGAAAGTGATCAATTCCAGCCGTGGGCGTCGCGGACTTTGATCATCGCGGAGAGGATCGTATTCCAGGTCGACGACGTCTCGAGCAGCGAGTTCGGGAACATACAGCCATCCCAGCAGATGTGCTGAATGCCACGTTCCTGGGCTCCCTTGAGCCAATAGCCAGCGCAGCGGGTGATGTCGAGCTTGCCGTTCGGATCATCGGCCGGACAGTGTTTGCCAGTCTTGTCGTGGCTGCCGGTACCGTGAACGGTCCCGTCGTTCTGCGCGACGTGGAAATCAATCGTCCAAGGTCGCAGAGCATCGGTCATCTTCTCATAGGCCGCCCAGAACTGCTCCTCGGAATCTCCTTCCTTGAGCAAGGCATGTTCAGGGGCGTTGTAGCCCATCAGATAGAGATATGTGTGAGCAAGGTCCGCCTGAAATCCGACTGTCTCCGGCATGTCGACCGCTTCCAGCAGGTTGACCATGTCGCGCCAGGAGTGCATACCTGCCCAGCAGATTTCGCCTTCAGCAGCGAGGCGTTCACCGTAATCAGCGGCGACCTTCCCTGCTTCCCGGAACGTTTCAGCGATCAGCTTCGTGTTGGCCGTTGGGTTATCGTACCAAGCGTTTGTCCCGGTGGCTGAATCGATGCGAATCACACCGTATTTGCGGATGCCCCGCTCGTTGAAGACCTTGGCAATCTTGCAGGCCTTTTCAACTGCCAGGACAAACTTCTTGCGAGCTTCGGCATCGCCCATCGCGGAGTCCCCAACCGTTCCCGGCCAGACTGGCGCGACGAGTGATCCGATGCTGAATCCATATCCGCCCACCTTGTCACAGATGGCTTTCAGCGTCGCTTCATCGGAATCCGGGTCGGTGTGAGGATGAAACAGGAAGCAATCGATCCCGTCAAACTTCACGCCGTTCACACTGGCTGCAGCAGTCAGTTCCAGCATGCGTTCCAGCGAGATCGGAGGATTCGAGGTGCCGGGTTCCTTCCCCACCAGCCCGGGCCACATGGCATTGTGCAATTTCGGGAACGCATGAGACATCGGTTTGCTCTCCGGAACTTCCAACATGGTCAAAGGATCCGCGAATCAATCTAACAAGTGCCAAGGGGATCGTCCCTGAATGCACCTGCCGAACCCTGATTCGAGGGAATCAAGCTGCCCAAACATCAGCGAATGATGATGAAGCATCGTGAAAATCCACTCATTTGTCGACCCAGCCGGGCAGCCTCACGGGAGGACGTGCCGGAAACTTCCGACAACGGACCTCATCACGGGAGGGGCCTGTCAAAATTGCCCCTCCAAGCGACGCGTCGCTGAATTGATGGGAGGTCTCCGGTGGTTCGCTGTTGAATCACTCAACGGTTAAGAGGCTTCCGCGACCAGCATCCTACGGAAAAAAGAAATCCCTGTGTTACCGGCATTACGAAAATGCTTGGTCAACACAGGGATTGAAATTCGTATTCGGACGAGTCGGCATCTTAGGTCAAACGCGGCCGAGAATCAGACAGGCGTTGTGCCCGCCGAATCCGAAGCTGTTTGACATCACCCGATCCATCTTCATCGGGCGTGCCTGAAGTGGCACATAGTCGAGATCGCAGCCCTCATCGGGTTCTTCCAGGTTAATCGTCGGCGGTGCAACCTGATCTCTCAGGGCAAGAACGCAGATGATGAACTCAAGACCGCCCGATGCACCCAGCAGGTGCCCCAGCTGGCTCTTTGTGCTGGAGAAGGCGATCTGCTTGGCATGCGGTCCCCAGACGGTTTTCACCGCATAGGTCTCTGCCTTATCTCCCAAGGGTGTGCTTGTCCCGTGAGCATTGATGTACTGCAGATCAGCCGGACTCAGCTGTGCATCTTTGAGAGCATTTGACATGGCACGCGCAGCTCCCCGTCCTTCCGGATCAGGAGCAGTCATGTGATTGCCGTCTGCTGCCATTCCATAGCCGAGCACTTCGGCGAGGATCTTGGCACCTCGAGCCCGGGCATGTTCGTATTCTTCCAGGACGACAATGCCTGCACCCTCAGCGATGACAAACCCGTCACGTCCTTTATCGAACGGACGGCTTGCCCCCTGAGGATCTTCATTGCGTGTGGACAATGCCTGCATCCGGGCAAAACCGGAAAGCCCCATCGGCGTAATCGCCGCTTCGCTTCCGCCGGTCACCATCACGTCAGCATGCCCCAGCTGAATCAGCCGGTAAGCATCCCCCATGGCGTTATTGGCAGAAGCACATGCGGTGGCAACAGCGCTATTCGGACCTCGCAGCTTCCATCGAACTGAAATATTCCCGCTGGCGGCGTTCACCATCAGCTTGGGAATCATCAGCGGGGAAACCCGAGTGGGTCCCTGATCAAACAGAGCCGCGTGCTGCTGTTCAATCTCGTTGAGTCCGCCAATTCCGCTTCCGATCAGGACGCCGTGCTGGTACGGATCTCCGGAATCGAAATCGATCCCGGATTCGCGAATTGCTTTCGCCGCAGCCGCCATTGCGAACTGCACGAAGCGATCCAGCCGGCGGACGTCCTTCTCGAGAATCTCGATATGGTCTGCCAGATTGAAGTTCTGGATTTCACCGCCGAACCGTACTTTGAAATTGGAGGTATCAAAGCGGCGCAACGGGCCAATCCCGCTCTTGCCGGCGCATATGTTGTCCCAGAACTCTGGCACTTCATGCCCGAGTGTAGAGACGACGCCCATTCCTGTGACAACGACGCGCCTGCGCATTGCTCAAGCACTTTCCTTCTGCTTGATGTAATCGATAGCATCCCCGACGGTCCGAAGCTTCTCATAGTCTTCGTCGGGAATGGTGACTCCGAATTCCTCTTCGAACTTCATTCCCAGTTCGACCAGGTCGAGTGAGTCGGCATGCAGATCGTCGATGAAATTGCTGTCGCGTGTGATCTCGTCTTTATTCACGCTCAATTGCTCGCTGACAATTGAGATCACTTTATCTTCCACGATTTTACTCCTTCCTCGGAGAGGGGCCCGAGTCATCAGGCCGCGCTATCGATGAATCCTGAATTCAGTTGAAAAATGATTTGACGTTCACACGTTTGCGGGCGAATTGGCAAGTCGGATCAAGATATAGCGGCTTTCCCGAAACAAGTAAACGGCAAGCACGTGACGTCTCAGGAGAATCCGTGGACCCGTCGAAACTCACGAATCATTGACGACGGTACAGGGAATTTTTCGGTTCACCCGCTTCATCAATCCAGTCAGCACGCGGCCGGGCCCGATCTCGTAAAACTCATCGATTCCCGCTTCAATCAGTTTTCGCAGTCCATCTTCCCATCGAACCGGACTGACCACCTGCTTGACGAGAATCAGCTTGAGTTCTTCAGGATTGAGGTGAACCTCGGCATCCACGTTGGACACCACAGGAATCTCTGGTGCCGTCATGGTGACACCTGCCAGAGCTTCTGCCAGACGCTGATCCGCTGGTTCCATCAATTTTGTATGAAAAGCCCCTGCGACCGCCAGAGGAACTACTCGTGCGCCGGCTGCTTCGGCAAGTTCCACCGCTTTTTCCAATGCTGGGTTCTCACCAGAGATCGCAACATTGCCTGGGCAGAGGTAATTCGCGATCTGAACGAGACCTTCTGAGCGGGCCTGCTCACAGATCGCGTTCACTTTCTCGACGTCCAGCATCAGGATGCTGGCCATACCTGAGGGGGACGCGTCTGCGGCATCCTGCATGGCCTGCCCACGCTGCTGAACCACACGCAAGCCATCTTCGAAAGAGAGTGCTCCGGCGAAGACCAGGGCGGTGTATTCACCCAGACTCAGTCCGGCGGCCATTTCGCAAGAGAGGGCGATTTCCGGCGACTCGGCTCGAAGTTTCTCTAGAGCCGCGAGACTGGTGACAAAGATGGCTGGCTGACTGACGACAGTGGAATCGAGCGTTTCTGCCGGCCCTTCAAAACAGAGCTTGGCAAGGTCGTAGCCGAGAATTTCGCTGGCCTGATCGTACAGGCGGCGGGCCTTGGGATAGGTCTCAGCCAACTGCCGCCCCATGCCGACGTGCTGTGCTCCCTGTCCTGGGAAGAGAAATCCAATGCGACCCATCGCAGCAACTCCTGAAAGCGACGCAAACATTCATGGGGAGGGACGTGATAATTTGCTGTCAACAAATTTGCGAGACCGTCCCCGGCTCTCTTCGACAACCTCCGGCCAACCCCGAGTGAGGGCCGTCCGTAGACCAGGTAGTCAGCTTTTAGACCCCGGCAGATTCCGGATGCGCCGCCAACGTCTGAGTGATCTTCGGATTAACTCCGCGTTCTTTCATCATTGCCGACGTACGGATCGCATTGCGAATCGAACGGGCATCACTGGATCCGTGGGAGATAATGCAGATCCCGTCAATCCCCAGCAGCGGCGCCCCGCCGACTTCATTGTACTCAAAGATTTTGCCGACTTCCTGAATCGCAGAAGCGGCCTGCCCTCGTTCAGCCTGCAATGAACCAAGGACTCGCTCCGTCAGCGACTTCATGACCATCGAGGCCATGCCTTCGCTAACCTTGAGGATGACGTTGCCGACAAAACCTTCACAGATGACGACATCAACGATCCCATTGAAGAGATCGCGGCCTTCCACATTTCCAATAAAGGATTCGCGAACTGGGCCGGCCGAGATCAGCTGGTGCGTTTCACGGACAACTTCGTTGCCTTTGCCGTCTTCGCTCCCGATGTTCATGACTCCAACACGTGGGGCCACGACGCCAAGAGCTTCACGAGCAAAGACCAAACCCATCAACGCGTACTGCGCGAGATGCTCAGGTCGCGCACCGGGATTGGCACCAACATCCATCACCACGGTATTGCCGTGAATGGATGGCAGCAGAACGGCAATCCCAGGCCGCTTCACACCCTTGAGAAACAGTTTAGTCCAGAGCCCTGCGGCGACAACACCGCCTGTATTCCCTGCACTAACCAGCGCATCGACTTCACGCGCCGCCATCATCTTCCAGCAACGCGCGATCGAGCAGTTTGGCTTTTTGCGCAACGCTTCCGTCGGCTTCTCGTCCATTCCGATGAAGCCTTCAGCCTGCACCACACTCAGGCGGTCACCTGAATAGCCACGCTGTTGCACCAGCGGTTCCAGGAGGGCGCGGTCACCGACCAGCGCGATTTCCAGGTCAGGAAAATCCGCCAGTGCTTCGATCGCTCCATCGATATTGATTCCGGGAGCGAAATCTCCTCCCATCGCGTCCAGTGCGATCCGCATAGCGAATTATTCCTCGGTGGACACCATGGTACGGCCGTGGTAGTGACCGCAGTTCGGGCAAACCACATGTGAAGGAACAGCGGTTCCGCACTGAGTGCAGTACTGCAACTTCATTGGTTTTACCGAGTTGTGGCTATTCCGCTTCCGTGAGCGGGATTTCGATTGACGTCGCTTGGGGACAGCCATTGTCGCCGTACCTTCTTCACAAGTGAATTGCAGACATGATGCTTGGCCGGTGGCTCCAGCGGGAGCAATCGGTCAAAAGATCGAAAATGGTATGACAGGACGAAAAGTGGTGTCAAGGAAACACCGCCTGAATCGCAACTTCGGTGATTTCTTCGCTGTTATTGCCCTTGGAGGCGTCGAGTTTCCCCGAAAATCACGCAAAATTCTTCAAAATTCCTACCGAGCCGATGGACGTGTGATCGTATTTCCTCTAGAGCAGGGACCGATGGGGCAGTTGGCGGGAGTTTTGGACGGCGCCATTGTTTAAGATGAGTGGTTTGCTCTGTGAGGCCCCTCGCCCCCTGTTTGAGAGTCTCAATTTCGGAGAAATTGCGATGGCTGATGCGCAGGAGAGGGCTGACGCCCGGCCGCCCCGGCCATCGGGCCTGAGTCGGTTGCTCCGCCGCGATCTTCCGCTGGAGACGGAGACCAGTGTGTTCATTCTGATGAACATGCTCGATTTCTTTGTGACCTATTGCCTGCTGACGCTGGGTGGATTTCACGAGGCGAACCCGATCGCCCGGTGGTTTCTGGAGGGCTGGGGACCGGTCAAAGGGATGCTGATGTACAAGCTCGCCCTGGTGACAACGGTCTGCCTGATTACTCAGATTGTATACACCAAGCGTCCCTATACCGCGCGAGCGATTCTTGTTTTCGGATCGATCGGAGTCTTCTTCGTGGTGGTGTATAGCATCCGTCTCTATCTGTTCCACGGCGGTGGAGAAATCGGTCTGCCACTCGACATGCTCGACGGTGAGTAACAGCGCATGACCGGAGCGTTACCGAGTGCGAAGGCCAGTGAAAAAGCCCGCGAGAAAGACTGGTTCGCAGGAGACGGCACTTCGTAGGAACGGGCCTTCAACTGAGCTGGCCGGTGATTCCGCCTTTCAGCAGTCATAAGGCAGTGACGACGCTGACGGGGAAAGATACGAACTTCTGTCTGTTTTTCAGTTTGTGATCCCGCAGATTGGGAAGCAGGCAGTCAGATTCTGTATTCTCAGCACTGGTGAAATGCAGAAGTCATCAGGCCTGCTTCCAGCGTCAGTGAGTGCTCACGGAGAACACGATGTCGACGACAAATGACAGCACTTATCGTCTGATTGAGGAAACTCCGACGCCCCCGACTCCGTTGGAAGCACTGGCGCCCCGGTCGACGTCACCTGCAGAGCAGCGTCATACAGCAGTGAAACCGCCTGAACGACTGGTGTCACTGGATGCCTTTCGCGGCTTCATCATGCTGATGCTTGCGGCTCACGGGTTCGGAATTCTCGCCCTGTCGAAGTCCCCACCGGATAGCCCTCTCTGGACAATCATTGATCGCGATTCACTGCAGTGGATCGCCTTTCACTTCAACCATCCTCCCTGGCAGGCGAGTTTCGTGCCGGGGACACATGATGCTGCGATCGGGCCGCAGTGGCTGCATTTCGGTGTCTCATTCTGGGACCTGATCCAACCTGCCTTTATGTTTATGGTGGGCGTGGCGATGCCCTATTCGTTTGGGCGTCGCGAAGTCATGGGCCAGTCTCGCTGGAGACGCATCTTCCACGCTGCGGTCCGGTCACTGGTGCTGATTCTGATGGGCGTCTTTCTGTACTCGCTCAATTCGTCCTCCACCAACTGGATCTTTCCAAACGTCCTCGCCCAAATCGGTCTCGGATACTTCTTCGTCAGTCTGTTGATTGGGCGAAAGAAGTGGGTGCAGGGACTCGCGCTGGTCACGATTCTGGTAGGGACATGGATCGGGATTCACGTCACACCTGCCCCGGAAGGAGTGGATCCAGCCAGTTTGAACGCGAAAGTCGAAAACGGAGAAATCTACGCGCCGCCATACCGACAGTGGTCGAAGAACCTGAACGCCTTCCACACATTCGACGTCTGGTTCCTGAATCAGTTTCCGCGGCCTAAAGAAGCTGGGGAATTCCGGTTCAACGGCGGGGGTTATCAGACGCTGAACTTCGTCCCATCGATGGCGACAATGATTCTCGGGCTGTTGTGCGGCGAGTTATTGCTATCAGACCGTTCCCGACGACGGAAGTTCTGGTATCTCGTCGCGGCCGGAGTGATCTGCTGGGGACTCGGAGTGTTCTTCGGCGCGACCTGTTGTCCGATCGTGAAGCGGATCTGGACCCCAAGCTGGGCATTGTTCAGCGGAGGTTACGTGATCGGAATGCTCGCTCTGTTCTATCTGCTATTCGACATTCTGCCGTTCCGCAAACTGGCATTCCCGCTGGTTGTGCTGGGAATGAATTCCATCCTCGTCTACTTCATGGGCGAGCTGATGTTCGGATGGCTGGCGGCTAATGTTCACCGGCACTTCGGTGGGGCGATCCGTTGGGTAGGAGGAGTCATTGCCGATTGGTTCCGACTCTTCCCGCAACCTCCTGACAGCACGACGACGAGTGGAGCTGTCTTGGTCGACGCATTTCTCCCCGTGATCAACGCAACGGGTGCGGTCCTCCTGATCTGGCTTTTCTGCTGGTGGCTCTACCGGCAGCGAATCTTCCTGCGGGTTTGATCCGAATCTGGGGCTGATCGCGTCGTGGAACGAGCCCTTAAGCAGTGACAGCAGACTTCTGCTGTCCTCAGGTGAGTTCGGACTCGGGCTCGGCACGGCCCGCGCGCAGATGCTCCTGTGCTCGAAGCTTGTTTCGCAGTGTCATTCGCGCAATCCCCAGTCGCTTGCACGCCTGCACCTGATTGCCGTCGACATGCTTCAGGACCTCATCGAGAACAATTGCATCGACGGCATCCTGAACCTCGCGATAGATCTCCATGGAGTGGCTGGCGAGCAGATCCCGAGTCAGCCTCCGAATATCCAGTTCCGATGATTCAGAGGAGAATGCCGAGGACGGAAGGGACGTTCCGTTGCTGTGCGTCAACGGTGGCTCGATGTGCCCTGAGCGGAGAAAAGCAGGGGGGAGACAGTCCGGAGTGATGATATTCCCAATGGAGCGGACCATCGCAAAGCGGATCGTGCTTTCCAGTTCGCGCACGTTCCCAGGCCACGAGTAGGACTGCAGGATCTTCAATGTCTCAGGTGTAATGGAATGCACATGCCGATGGGTGTCGGCGTTAAACTTCTTGAAGAAGTATTCGACAAGTAATGGGAGATCTTCGAGACGGTCTCTCAGTGGAGGCAGTGGCAGCGAGAAAACGTTCAGCCGATAGAACAGATCCAGCCGAAATGCCCCAATCTCAATCTGCCGGGCAAGATCCTGATTGGTGGCGGCGATGATGCGGACATTGGTTTTCACGGTTTGCGTTCCGCCAAGCCGCTGGAACGATTGATCCTGAATCAGACGCAATGCCTTTGCCTGCGTCGCCAGACTCATATCCCCGATCTCATCGAGGAAAATTGTCCCTCCGTTAACCTGCTCAAACTTTCCGATGCGACGCTGATCAGCGCCTGTGAATGCACCAGCCTCATGTCCGAAGAGTTCGCTTTCCAACAGGGTCTCAGGCAGGGCGGCACAATTGATCGCGAGGAATGGCTTCTGACTCCGGCGGCTGTAATGATAGATCGCCCGAGCGACGAGTTCTTTTCCGGTCCCGCTTTCTCCCAGGATCAGGGCAGGGCCTTCCTGTGGGGCGATTCGCCCAATGGTTTTGTAAACCTCCTGCATGGGGGCTGACTGCCCGATGATGCGATCCACGCCGGGATCATCTGTCGCTTTATCGACGACTGCCGGAATGCGGCTCAATCGACTAACTTCCAATGCTCGTTTCAAGACATCCTCCAACCTGAGGATGTCGACCGGCTTCAGAAGATACTCAAACGCCCCACGTCGCATCGCCTCAATCGCTGTTTCAGTCGATGCATAGGCCGTGATGATGATGACGGGTAGTCTCGAATCGATCTTGGCGATCCGATCATAGGCATCCAGTCCAGAGAGATCAGGCAGGCGAACATCGAGAATGACTGCGTCCGGCTGGGCTGACCCGACGAGGGCGATGCCCTCGCGCGCGGTCGACGCTGAAAGGACCTGTAGATCTTCGCTTTGCAGGCACTCTTTGATCGAGAAGATGATGTTGGGCTCGTCATCGATGACGAGAAGTTTGGCGGCCACGATTATTCTTCCAGGTTATTCTTCCAGATTGGATGCGATCATCAGGACAGGGCTCACCGGTTCAGCCAGCGGGAGACGGATTTCAAATTGGGCTCCGCCTTGCGGTCGATTGGAGGCCTCCAGTGTTCCTCCATGGTTGGAGATGATCCGTTGGCTGATGGGCAGGCCCAGGCCAGTCCCGGTCTCTTTGGTGCTCATGAATGGCTCGAAGATCCGGGAGCGCAGGTCCTCGGCAATGCCGATTCCCTGATCAGTGACCTGAACTAGTACAAACGGGGGAGACCGATCACCAGTCAAACGTTGGGGCACTTTGACCTCGATCGAAATCTGGCCTCCGTGAGCCTGAGCATCGAGACTGTTCAGCAGCAGGTTGAGAAGAACCTGACGCAGACGCAACGGATCGGCATTCACTTCGATGACAGATTCAGGGAGATGGCAGACGAGTTCGACGTCCTGAATGGAGGCACGAGCTGCGACAAGATCCATTGCCTGTCGAATCACCGGCAGCAGGTCCAGTCGCTTTCGCTCCAACGGCTGAGGCTTGGCGAAATCAAGGAATTCCTGAACCAGTCCCTCCATGCGGAGAATTTCTTCGTCCATCACCTCGAGTTGCCGGCGCGTCATTCCCGGCGAGTCAGGTCGGTTCAGTGCCCTTTGAACCAGCATTTTCATTGGCATCAGTGGATTTCGAAGTTCGTGAGCCAACCCGGCTGCGAGTTGCCCGACCGCCGCAAACTTTTGATTCCGGATGCTTTCGCTTTCCCGCTGCTGCAGCCGTTCAACGATCGTGGCGATATGGTTTTCCACTTCTTTCAGCCCGTGTTCCAGACCTCCGAAGCCACCGGCTCCAGAGACACTGACGGGACCGACAACTTCCTGAAGCTTGTCGGCGGCTCCCCGGACTGAGATATTCAACTGCAGCATCTGTCGACGAAGTCCCCGAGCGATCGCGAGACCGGCAAACAGACCTGCAGTTCCTCCACAGACGCCCAGGAGCAAAAACGCTTCGAAGAGCTGATGCGCGGTCTGTCGATTCGCATCGTTGGTGTGGTCCGCGGCTTCTTCGTTGGACTGAACGTAAGCACGAATCGGACGCTGAATTCCTTCATTGAGTAATTCATCCAGCTGAAACGCAGCGGTGTGCTTCGCGTCGCTCTGAGGAATCTGTCGAATCTCGGCCAGAACTTCAAAGACCTGTTTGCAGCTGCGATCCAGTTCCGTCCAGATCTCGAGAGGAGAGAGTCTGGTCCCACTCGGTTCAGGCAGCGTGGAGCTTTTCGCAAAGTGATGAAGTTGCTTCAGACGTTCTTTCACTGCAGGCTCGGAACGCGCCATCTGATCGAGAAAGTCTTCATCACGGGTCCGCAAATATTGTCGCACCATCTGTCGGATATCACTCACCACGAGCAGGAGTCGCTGGGCCTCAAGCGAGTTGTGAAACTGGGAGGTGACCATCTGCGAAACGGTGGCCTGTTGCACCTGCACGTTCCACGCTGCAAGTGCTCCCAACCCGAGGAGAAGCAAACTAATCGCAATCGTCGGCGCAATGATGTGCAGCAGGAAGCGACTGGTCATATCAACAGCATTCGACCTGAGAGAGCGGCGTAAGAGTCTGGCTAGTTTTTAGCTCAAATCTCTGTCCAAATTCTAGCCCCGACTTGCACCGGAGACAGGCACGGTTTTGGACAGGCATGCAAGCAGGCGCAAGGAAGCACGCATGTTATCTCGTTGAATTCCTAGATAAGTGATGAGGATGTGAACGCTTAGATCAAGATTACGGCTCCCTAACTCTGTCATCTTTTCGAGAGCTTCCTGGAGTCTCTGTGCTTGGCACGTCCGCTGCTAAAGCCCGCTGCAGCACCGCTCCAATGCCCGTTGCGTTTCTTGTCTGTGAACAGGTCGGACCTTCGGCAAGAACGAGCCCCTAGGATCACTCGATGTCCGTCTCACTCATCGCTTCTCTTGTTCAGCTGGCTAGTGCTGCGCCCGAACCAGTACTGACCGCAGGAGTCTCTCCCCTCTCCCCCACGCAGATGTCGTTATTCGACGAGTTCGCGAACAACTTCATCCATAACTTGTTCAAGCCGTTGCTGCTGTTCTTCTATGCCGGGTTTCTGATTCCGATTCTGCGAGTCAAATTCGAATTCCCGAAGGTGCTGTATCAGTCAATCACCCTGTACCTGCTGCTGTCGATCGGGTGGCACGGCGGAGAAGAACTCGCACGACTGAAACCAGAATCGCTTGGACAGGCGATGGGTTTCATGGTGATCGGGTTCTTTACCAATCTGGTAATCGGCTTCCTGGCCTATGGCATTCTGCGAACATTTACCGGTCTCAGACGCGTGGATGCGGCGACTGTGGCGGGCTATTACGGGTCAGATTCGGCGGGAACATTCGTGACCTGCGTCGGAGTTCTGACCGCGTCGCACATCCTTTATGCCCCTTATATGCCTGTGATGCTCGCTGTGATGGAGATTCCAGGCTGTCTCGTGGCCTTGCTGATCGTCTCGCGATTGCGAAGGGCAGGCATGGACAGCAATGGGACGATGGTCGACGAACCGGGATATGTCGCCGCAACAGCGGTGTCGACTCATCAACTTAGCGCCGTTCCTCAATCCGCATCCGTAATGAAACAGGAGCTGGCTTATGCGGGAGTCGCGACCGGATATGGTCATGGGCACCAGGATGACGAAACAACTGCCGAACGGTTCGAGGACGACATTTCCCTGCAGGAGCATGGTCCCCGAAGCGAGTCACTCCACGGTTCAAAAGGATTCAGCTGGGATCTTCTGCATGAGGTCTTTTTCAACCCCGGAATCTATCTGCTGTTCGCAGGGATTATTATCGGGTTTGTGAGTCAGCTGCAGGGAAGTCACGTCACCAAGCCTGACGACTTGCTCTTTGTTGATCTCTTCCCACCCATCCTTTGCCTGTTCCTGCTCGAAATGGGAATGACCGCTTCTCTGAAATTGCGGGATCTGGCACAAGCGGGATGGCAGTTTGTGACATTCGCTCTCGTCGCCCCCAACGTCTTCGCCACCGTGGGGATTCTGATTGCCCACGCATATTCAATGTTTCTGGGAGAGCCGTTCGATATCGGAACGTATGCCTTGTTTGCTGTTCTGTGCGGGGCCTCTTCCTATATCGCACTGCCGGCCGTACAGCGGATGGCAATTCCAGAAGCGAGTCCGACACTCCCGCTGGCTGCATCGCTGGGCTGTACATTCAGCTATAACGTGACGATCGGAATTCCGGTCTACATCCTGATCGCCAAGCTGGTGACATCGGCGATGCCTGTGGTCGCGAGTGCTACCTAGATCTCTGAGTGACTGGGCCAACCTGAGTGAGTGAACCTCCGGGACTGGTCGTTCCAGCGAGCGACCCGATGAGCACCAGCCCTGTGATTCAAGTTTGAATCACAGGGCTGTCCCGTTTTCTACGCGGTCTTTATTTCGGGGTGACGGGGAGCTTAGAAGTGCAGGGGGGGCGGGAGTTCTCAGACCTGTTGCCGCGCCTATGGCTTTGGAGGAGTGATTCCCATCTCGGCCAGCAGAAACTTCATGTCGTCCCAAACCGGCTTCTTCGCTGCCGGGTTGCGCAGCAGGTAAGACGGATGATAGGTGCAGAGCACTTTCGCCCGTCCGTACTGGTAGAATCGCTGTCGCATCTTGCCGATAGATTCTTTCGATGCGAGCAGGTTCTGGGCGGCACATGATCCCCAGCAAACGATGTAGTCAGGGTCCACAATCGCAATTTGCCCGTCGAGATATTCGCGGCAGTTGTTCGCTTCAGTCTCAGTCGGAGTGCGGTTCTCCGGCGGTCGGCAACGCAGCACGTTGCAGATATACAAGTCATCGCGCCGCCAGCCACAGGCCTCGATGATCTTTGTCAGGAGTTGTCCCGCTTTACCGACGAACGGAATGCCGGTCTGATCCTCGTCCGCCCCGGGGGCTTCGCCAATGAACATCACGCGAGCCTGCGAGTTCCCGACACCGAATACGGTTTGGGTGCGGGTCGCGGCGAGATGGGCACAGCGCCGACAGTCAGCGACACATTGGGCGAGCACCGCGAGTCGGCTGTCACGTTCTTCCTGAGACGCCGTACTCAAAACAACATTTGGGGCAACAACACTGTACTTCACAGTCGTCGGTTGCTCCCGCACGACAGGCGGCGCGGTGCGTGCCGGCCCGGGTTTCTGCTGACCGGCAAACGCCTCGCGAAATGACATGGAGGACGAGGAGGGCCCGCTGCTTCTTGCGGCTTCCTTCAGAGGCTCGACATGAACCGATTTGGCGGGCAGTTCGGCAGCAGGTGCTGCACGAGTCACGCGCGGAATGTGAGAGACCCCGGCCTGATGCCAGTCTCGAAGGAGCTGTCTTGCGACACGGGTCGGGTTCACACTCGGTCTCGCTTTATCTCGCTGGTGATGCAATCTTTCCACCCCAATGCAACCAGAGCGTTTCCGAATGTGAAACGCTCTGGACGTGCATTGAGTTGAGCGTCAGTCAGCCAGCTTTTTAACACGCAGGTTCTTGAAGTGAACCGTACTCCCTGGATCATGTGCCTGCAGGGCGAATGTCCCGGAAGAAATTTTGCGGCTGAAGTTTTTGTCAGACGACGCATAGTCAGCGGGCTCGGTGTAATCAACCACCGTGCGGCCATCGATCTTGATGATCACGTGCTTGCCTTGCACGATGATTTCCTGCGTCCACCAGGTGTTATCAGGAATCAGCTGCTGGTGAACGTCTTTCACGGCATACAGACTGCCGGTCTTGCGAGGATCTTTGACGTAGGTGTTGTTGACCTGAGTCTCGAATCCTTCTTTCGGCCAGCTCTCATCCTGATACTTGGTGTGGAAGTAAATGCCACCGTTGCTGTTCGGCCCTGCTTTGACGTCGACTTTCAGATGGAAGTTTTTGAACGGAGCGAGTTCGCCGACGTAGAAGGCATGACTGCGAGGACCGAAGGCAACAATGGCGCCATCTTCGATTTTCCAGCTTTCAGGGCTTTCGTTGATCTTCCAGTTTTCCCAGCTCTTGCCGTCCCAAAGGGAGACGAATCCTTCTTCTGGATCGTCCAGAGCGGCGACTGCGTTCCGCAGGTTGCCAAGTGAAATTTCGATATCGGACAGAGGATTCTTGGGATTCTCTTCGTATTCCAGTGAAAGGTTCCGGGTGTACTTCACATCCCGCAGGGCGCGGAGTGTCCCGACAAGGTTCAGTTCACCTTCCCCGAGAATGGTGAAAATCTTGCCTTCACGGGTGAGCTGCGCGGCCCGATTCTTCGGAAGTGTCTCCAGCAACTGCTTCTTTTCTTCTTCACTGTGAATCGTTCGAACATCCTTGAGGTGAACTCCGAAGACACGTGCGCCCAGTTTGTGGATCACTTCTACCGGATCTTCGTTACTGCGGAGATAATGCCCGGTGTCGACGCAAGCGCCGAGCAGGGGATGACGGTTCTGAACAACAGCCAGCACGTCATCGACTTTGTCGTATCGGTGGCCGGGACCGTGATTGTGAATCGCGATCGGGATCTGGTATTCCTCAACCAGTTTCTCCAGCATCGAGATCGTCGCCTCGTCTTTATCAGGATCCGCACTGATGGACATCAGATTCATCGCCTTGGCGAAATCGAAGATCTCGCGGGCTTTGGTCTCGTCGGCGTTGAAGGAAACCACTCCGTAAGAGGCGAGAGTGACCTTGGCCTTGGACAGTTTTTCCTTCTGCGCTGCGATGTAAGACGGAACGGTTCCAATGGGAATGTGATTGCGGAACGCTTCCCAGTAGTGCAGTCCCAGCTTATTGGTTTCTGACAATGCCGTGTCGACGTCAAACTCACGCAGACTGTAGCTCTGGAGCCCGACCTTGAAGCCGTGATAAGGATCAGGTTCGGCTGCATTGGCGGGGCAGGCGATGAATACTGCGACCAGCACCAGAGCCGCGGTCAGCGACTTCAGAATGGTCTGACGACAAAACACTTTGGGCATTGCGCGTTACTCCCGAAGTTCAGAAAATGTCCGCGGAAAAATCGCAGACGTGGGTCCTATTCTGGATCGAACCGGGCATAAAAACAACACAGGGAACCGTCGGCCTGACAGCGAGTCCGGTCAAAGTGTCCAGTCCGGTCATAACGGGATGAATCCGTAAAAAATCGGGGAGACGATGAACCGGAAATCAGGCACTTGTTCATGCACACCCTGAGGGATACGATGACGTTGTCGTTGTTTTTTCAAGCAGTCGACATCCCTCTGCGGTGTTCGATACCGGATTGTATTTGTAGACCCGACTTCCATCCCGCAGGGAATTGCCAGCATTGGCTGCGTGTATATCTGGTTCGTCTGATTTCGGTCATTCGGACCAGCTCCCACAACCCAGTGCGGCAGTGCCCACCTTAAACTGCGGGTCTGGACAAGACGATCCGCCGGCACAATGCGGAGGGTTTTTCTTTTTTCCTTGAAGAACAGCACCACTGGGAGAAGCGTCCCTAGATGGTGCTCTTGGCAGAACGCAGGCGAGATGCCTGTTTCGAATTCGGTCAATCGGTCATATCTCGGTCGCAATGTTGTCTCGTAAACAAGTCTGCGCATGACGCCAGAGCATGTTCCGCTGCCGAAGTTTGATTTTCGCGGCCGAGTTGCGGTCATCACCGGCGGAGCCAGCGGCATCGGACGGGCAACAGCACTTCTGTTCGCCCACAGTGGAGCCCGGGTTTTCACGGGCGACATTGAACTACACCCGGTCACGTCCGCTGAGTTTGCTCAGGTCGGAATTGAAGAGCGGGAATGCGACGTCTGTCAGCTGGATCAGCTGAAAAGCCTGATCGAGAGCGCGGCGGAACGGGCAGGGCGTCTTGACTTCCTGATCAACAACGCAGGGATCAATCTTGTCGGGCAGGTCACCGACATCGATCCAGCCGACTGGGATCAATGCCTGAACACGAATCTGCGAGCAGCATTCTTCGGCGCTCAATTCGCGATTCCTCATCTGCTGCAAGCCGGAGGCGGCTCAATTGTAAATACAGCGAGCAACGCCGGTTTAATGCCGCGAGCACATGATCCGGTGTATTCGATCAGCAAAATGGCACTGGTCGGTCTGACTCGCAGTCTGGCGCTGTGCCACGGGAAAGACCGGATTCGAGTCAACTGTGTCTGCCCGGGACCAGTCGGTGAGACTCGTATCATGCACACCACCCTTGCACGCGAAGCTGATCCGCATGCTGCTGCAGTGCGTTACCTGCAGGCAAGCCCCTTGGCCGGAGCACATGGCCGGATGATCTCCCCGTGGGAAGTCGCAAGCTCCATTGCCTATCTCTGCAGTGATGCGGCGGCAATGATCACAGGCACGTCAGTCGCAATTGACGGTGGGAAGTCTCTTGGGATCCCACCTGCTCCCGTCCCTCGATAATTCGCTGACGTCGTCGAATCCGCTGCCGATTCTCCAACTCGTTATCTCACGAGTTGGGTCACTTCTTCTCCAGGATCAACAGAGGTTTTCACGGCCATCAGGTCCCGGATCACCATGACTGCAGAGACGAGCGTCAGTCCCAGGCCGAAAAGACTCGGAGACAGGAACAGCCACCAGAGAACTCCGAGAATGAGGAGGCCTCCCCAGGGATGGGCGGATCCGAATTCCCAAAGTGCCGAGAACTGGTCAGAGTTCCGCCACAAGAACTGCGCGGCCGTAATCAGCAACACGATGGACAGGATGAGACGCACCCAGTGGATCGACGAGTGACGAACAGTGACGAATCCAGTCCAGTTCGCTGAATGAGGTCGGATCCAGTCGACCGCGAATGTCGCAGGCAGTCGTGTCAACGCATCCCGGAATAGGGCATCCGACGCAGAGGGAGCCAGTCCTTCTTGCTCACCAGCGGCAAGAGGCTGATCGAGGACTTCGTGCCAGCGCTGTGAGAGTGATTCCCACTGAGCCAGTTGTTTAGCGCTGAGTGTCCCACGCTCGGGGACGTTCTGCAGTTGCTGTCGACAGACCTCAATACTGTTCCAAAGTGCAGGGGAGTTCTGTTGGATTGGAAGTTTGAAATTCCAGCAGTCATTGAGTGCCGACCAGCGTTCGAGCCAGAAAGCGTCTCGTGAAAGTTCGGCCGCATTCCCGGGATGAAAGGTCCATTGTCGGGGACGAATCACCGCGACAGCACGCAGTTCATTGCTAACAAAGGGAGCCTGCAACAGGGGATGCATCCCTTTTACACGTTCGCTGGACCAATGAATCAACACAGGAATCACGCCTTCACGCGAAGGGCACGTGATTTTGATTTCATTTTCGTTCTTCTCGTATCTGATGTCATCTGCACTTTGAGACCAGATCTGGTCGACGGTGACGCCGGGTCCGGTCGTGAAGGTGAATTCACGGGCACCATTCGGCATCAGCCACCAGCGACTGATCCCCTTTTGCAGTTCAGTCGATTCCGGCCAGAGCAGCGTCTCTTCAAACTGAACCGTCGGCAGAACGATCTGGTCAGCGTGACGGGCACGACTCAGTTCCACCTGCTGCTGATTCTGGTGGTACCCGACAAGTTTCTCCGCCTCAATTTCATTCAACCATTCCTGGGGCAGCCACTTGGGGAGAGAATCAGGGGAAACACGAACTCCGCCGACAGGCTGAAATCCCGACTGGAAGTCAAGCAGAAGGTGATTGGAGACAAGCGTCGCGGACTGAATCCGAATCTGGGGCAGAATCAACGACAGGGGATTCTGACCTGCGGCATGCACCTGTTCCATCAGTTCTGAAGAGAGCCTGCTCGAGACAGTCAGTGTCGCTGCACTGGAGTAGCGATCAGGGACCCGAATCGTCAGCAGCGTTCCCTCACTGGCGGGCTGCGCCGAATACTGAAACAGCGACGGCCGGACTCGAATTCCAGTCAATTCGGATGGCACATGGAGAACGATTCTCTTCAGTGGAGCATCAGCAGATGTGAGATGCACCGTCGTGACGAGTTCCCAGTCTTTCTGCGGCGAAGTATCGATCAGGGTGACGAAATCCGCCTGAATTGCTCGCGCCGGGAGAGTGACCCGCATGCGACGTAGCGGAATCGACTGACGATAGTTGGCGATCAGACGAGTCTTTTGACCTGGAGTGAGTTCCTGAGGCGTCGACGTCAATGGCTCGCCGTTGTCACCTTCGAGTTCAACGTTCCAATCGGTTTCGTCAAGGACGGTGAGCTGTCGTTCCGTGACGAGCGATTCGATCGGCTTCAATTCAGGGATCGATGTCCAGACATCGATCGCAGACGGAATGCGTCCCTTGAAGTGGAAGACCCGTTCTCCGAGTTGTCCCCCTGCGACATAGAGAGTGACGACATTCCCTCTGCGGGTGAAACGCACGGCGCCGTCGTTGCCCATCAGTCCGACCTGCACCGACTCAAGATGAACAGATGGATCGAGTTCGAACTGATGACGGAATGTCGGAGCCTCGGTAACCGTCATCGTCACGATGGCTCCGTATTCGAGGACGTCGCGACGAACTTTCAGCATTTCGGCGACCGTAGAGCTGCGCTGCGACTTCATCTTCAATTGGTCGAGCGTGAGACTGATGGGGCTCCGGAGCAGCATTGTCAATGTCGGACGACTGCGACCGAACTCGCCCAGTGCCTGCCATTCTTCCAGCGTCAGCGGAGTTGTCCCGGTCTGATTCGCGAACTCGAGCGTCGTCAGCGGCGGACCAACCAGACCCAGATAGTGCGGGACATTCGCTGCATTCAGCAGATTGATGGCCGGAAGGGTCATCGTCGTTCCACTCACCGAAGTCGCAGGAAACTCATACTGCAACAGCAGCGGCTGAATTCCATTCTTCTGGAGCCGCACGGTGCTGCGATCAGGCTGTGCCGGGTCAGAGGACTCAATCCAGTCGACGACGTTTGCTCCGCTGATTGCATTGACCCGGGAACCAGTAGGGAAGGTTAACGGCAACAGCGCCGGCCAGCCTCCTGCGGGAGGTTGCAATCGCGACTGACACCGAATTCGCTGCGGTGTCACTTCAGCCAGTGTCTGGATCGATGCTGCTGGCGGGCCAGTCGCCTGATCCGGAGACTTCAATGCATCCACTGCCAGTCGACCAATCGGGCCGAGCTGAATCTCTGTCTCTCCTTCCGGTGACGTCAACAGTTCACCGAAGCGTTCCCAGGACTGAACAGGCTGTTCAGGTGCAATCTTCAGTGTGGAATCTAATACCCGAGGCACGATCGCATGTGGATTCAAGCGTTCTGCTTCAGGTAATGAACTGTCGCCTCGCAGGGAAAAGACGAGTTGCACTTCATGTCTGAGCCAGTCAGTTCCTGTGATCGCGGTTGCAGCAAGTTCATCGGCCTCCGTGAAATTGACCAGCATGGCGTCCCCGGCAAGTGAGGGAATCAGCTGGCGTTCGACTCCGTTCACCTGACAGACAGGTGCAGAATGAAAGACGACATCCTGAAGGGGAATCTTCAAAAAGACGGATCCCGCCGCGCGACGCATCAGCACCTCAAATGTTGCAGCGATCTGGGTGACGGGCTCCGCTTTAATGAGTCGATATCGGGCCGAACGAATCAGTGATTCGGGTTCTGGATTCGCAATCACTTCGGCTGCCGAGACCTGCCGAGAGTTCAGGAGAACCCAGCCGCTTCCTGCGACGACCGCAAGCAGAATAAGAGAAGCGGTCACCAGTCCGGAACCCTGGGATTTCGGGGAGGACTCCGAGAAGCGAACCCGTTCCAGAATCCATCGCCTTGGAAAAACCTGAGAGAGCAGACTTCCCGACAGGGCGCCACCAAGTATCAATGCGGCAGCCGAGTTCGCCTGACCGATCAGCACCACCAGCAGGAGTATCCACAGGACAGAAATCTTCTGTAACCAGGATCGCTGCAGCAGTCGGACGAGTAGCCCCGTCAGCATACACCCCAGCAGTGCGACCCAGGCATATCGCCGGGCGACAGGACCATTCCAGGTGACGAACTGCACAGCGGGAGCGGATTCAGGTGCGACAAAGTGCCATGTTCTCCGGCGCTCTTCAGAAGGGTGCGCCTCATCTGCTCGACCGGCGATCTCGGACCAGTCCTTCAGCGAGAAGGGGTTGAAGACTCCCTGTCCGGATGGTCGGGCAATGGGACCAAACAGCCGGAAGTCCGACCGCTGGCGCAGGTCAACTCGCAGTGTCTCGGCGGGAAGTTTCACCTGCGAGAGTTGTTGCATTCCTGGAAGATCGAGCGTCCATTGAAACGTCTGTATCGGCAACGCAATTGCCGGGAGCGGTACAGAGAAATACTGGCTCAACCAGCGTTCCTCGCACGCTGTCACATAAGTGAGATGAACGCGAGAGACGTGACCGAAATCCGCCGGAATGGAGATCATGCTCCCATTGCGGAATACTGTCATCGGCTGGTCATCCAACTTCAAGACGGACAGCCGACATTCTTCCGGAAGCTCCAGCTGCAACGTCCCGGGGTGGACAGGCCGGTCAAACGTAATGCTCGCATGATGAACACACTCAAGTTGGTTCGTCTGCCCCCCGATAGTCAGCAGTTCCAGACCCGCCGCGACGTTCGAGGCATCAGGAACCGCAACAGACTCCGAATCGGTAACAGCTGTGCCGGTCGAACTGGTTCCTGAATGAGGATTCGGCGAAGACCCCGTCGGCGGGGCGAATGTCCGTGGAAGGATTGTCGCCAGAATGCGGGCAGGCTGATTTTCGAGTTCAGTCCGCAGAGTTACCAAATTCCGCTGACCAACAGGCGGCAGACGTTCCGCAACATCTCGCATTGGGAGGAACACTGGCAGAACTTCGCCCCCCTCTTGCACCCGCCAGCCATCGCCTTCAAGGATCTGAAATTCTGTCTCCATTGGCAGCATCAGCTGATATTGAACATCGAAGTCATGCGCCCCTCTCACCTGCGGCAAAGAGAGACGAAAGGGTGTCCTTGGCTTTCGAGATGGATTGCGACTCAGAAGTCGTAACTGACGAGGAGAATTTCGAGTGAGCGGATTCTGCCAGGAGATCGAAAGAACCTGATTCACCACTTCCCAGGACGCGATTCGGGATTCGGCATCAGGACCGGAAACGGAAATCAAACGCCAGTCATCTGGCAACTGGATGGTGGTCTCAAACCGCGCTCCGTTCTCGACCTGCAAGGTCAGCATCGCGACAGACCAGCCAGCATCAGGACGAGCATCTGACAGACAGAACATCTGCCCTGTGAGAGGTGCATCGGGAAGGCCGACACGGACACTGAGTTCCGTATCTGGAGACCGTCCCTCGAACCGCCAGATTTCCCCGGTCGCTTCGCTGCTCATTAAGGCAGTCTGCAGCAGGTCACCTGCGTCAACTTCCTGAAGCTGCAAAGGTGGCTCGATGCGCAGCGTCAGGGTGCGACGCGTCTCCAGAGCATCCGCCAGACGCAGACGTGGAAGATGACGAATCCCCTTCCAGTTGACCGGCTCAAAGGCACGAATCCGAATCAGAACATTCGGTTCAGAGTTCAGGGAGTCAAGCGGAACAAGAACTTCCTGCGGCAGATCAGTTCGCCGTTGAAAGGGGAGGTTCGCTCCGCCGGGAGTGCCCGCCAGGATTGCGGCAACGGACTGAATTTCAACGTTCGCCGGGAGTCGAAGTTTCAAAGCTGCAGCAGTCGGCAGCTGTCCTTCGATTGTGAGATCGCTACGAATGAAGACACCGTCCCGTCTGACTCGATACTCGGTATCAATTTCATATCGGTACTGTGCAGACTGACCTTTTCGACCTGCAGGTCGAACAGTTGCCGTCGCGGTGGAGACGCTCCCGAGTTCAATTGTCCACTTCTTCAGACCCGACTGGGGGTCCTCTTCTCCGGAGTGCACCAGCCCCGGACGGCAATCGAGCTCGAGATCTCGCGGCAGGTCCAGCAGCAATCGGGTGTTCAACGCCGGAGGCAGACGGAGGTCGAAGATTGTCACTCCGCCAATCTCCTGCCCTCGGAGACTCCAGTGTCCGTTCAGCAGATCGCTGTCGCGCTGCGTCAGAATCATCATCCGTCGAGCGGGATTCATTCCTGCGATTAAAGGCTGCTTTTCCCAGGCGAGACCTGACATCGCAACTTGAATGGAAGTCCAGTCGATCCACGATGGACCTTCCGCGCGATTGACGATCTGCAGGGAGAAGACTCCGTCGACGATCTGTTGCCCGTCGACCCGCCCGACATATTCAGCGGCCTCGGTAATCACACCTGCCGATGAGGAGACCGGAATCGCTCCGGGGATCTGGGCGAATGAATCCCGGGGCAAAAGCGAGACACACAACGCCAGCAAAAGCCAGATCACAATGCCGCACTCAGTTCGCCTCGCTGAATGGGGAGCAAGTGAATGCAGTCTCGAGCGGGACAGATTGTGCTTCCTCACCCGGGCCTCGGATCCCGCGAGCATCGATTTCAAAACTCGGGCATGAGGACAAAACATTGAACAGCAGCACAACAGTCAGGATTTGGATTCAGGAAAGGAAGCTCGATTCGAGGTGATTCCCACTTTGCCCCGAAAGCTTCGTTTAATCCGGAACCTTTGGTTTGCTGGCTGACAACGGGCGATAGAGCCGCGTCGCAGCGGAACGACGGGAGTCATCATCCGGAGATTTGCTTGCCGATCGCAGGATTGGAGAGGAATGGCTCGATTGGTCTACTCCCCTTGAACGGCTGGTCGAGTCGACAATCGTTGCCGTTAAAGCCAGCAGGACCCCCAGTGCAGCCGGTTGCAACAGCAGGAGGATCGGTTCGACATACCACAGACCTGCGACTGCAAACGCAAATGAGATCACAATCAGTGAGAAGACGTTTCGTGTCGCAGGAAGTCGCCAGAAGACGAAGCCGACCAGAAGCGTCAGCCCCGCCCCTAACAGCAGGATGAGTGACCGGTTCATGGTCTGAAATTCGATCTTCTGGACGGGACCGAATCCCCGGAATGCGAAGAATGTCCCGTCCTGAAACTGGAATTCCTGGGGAACATCAGGCGTATTCATCTCAGCGCGTTCCGCGAGATAGGCAGAAGTGGCTCGTCGATGCCAGAACACGAAATTGCGAACCCATTGGATCTGTGGGACCAGCTCCGGGTAAGTGAAAAGATGCTGATCCTGCGGGAGCTGCATTTCCCAGATGGTTTTGTCGACCCAGACGCTTTTGGGAAATGTCGGCAACGGCAGCTGAATCCGATTTGTTAAGCCCAGCGGACGATCGAGAGTCGTTCGATACCGCACCGACAAACGCGGATGCGTCGACAGTTTCGCAGGGAGCGTGATGGTGACTTCCTCTGAATCGGACGAACGCCTTGAGATCGCAGAGGCCGGCAAGGGTTCTCCGTCCAGAAGAAATGCCTGTTCCTTGAACCATGTCGCCGGTGGAAACTGAATCAGAACCCGACCTGGAGGATGATCCAGCTGGAACTCGGCCCAGGATTCGGCTGTCCCTTCTGAAGAGAAGATGGTGCGGACCTGAAGTGACTGCACGACATACTGCTGGGAGAGATCTGCCAGCTGATGCCCGATCGTCAGGGGAATCGAAATCAATGGGCCGGATCGCAATGGGTTAATCCAGCGGGCCTGCTTCGGAGAAGTCTGAAGCGACTCCCATTCCGACTGGCCCGGCCTAACCTGCATGGTTTCAAGCGATTCAATCAGACACTCTGCTCTCGAGAACGGAATGTTGTTCAATGCGACAACCGGAAGATCGACATTCACCGTCCCTCGTTCATCCGGGATCGGATATGCATAACTGACAAACAGTTCAATCGAACCGATCCGATCTTCACCCAGGTCAATCCGAATGAAGTTCGGAGCGGACCCTGCTTGCAACGGAAGTTTCCGTCCGTTCTCTGTGACCTGAATTCCCTGAGTGACCGCCCAGTCTGGAATGAACTCCATCAATGCCGACGGCAAGGCGAGTTCAAGCGTGCGAATTCGACCGTACGCGACGTGAAGATCGATCTTCTGCTCTACAGCGAGACGAGATGAACCGCCGTCCTCGACGGAGATCTCCGTGACGGCGCTGATTTCTCGCTGGTGGGACTGGATCTGAACCTGCAGCTTCTGATCAGAATCCTCAAGCCGGTAAAGCCGCGCGCCGCCTGCCGTCTGACCTTCAGCAGACGCTCCGGCCTTCACATTCGCCTGCGGAGGGACAGGGACCAAAGGAATGCCGTCTTGCGCCGACAGGTCAACGGAGAGTTGATCAGCTGCCGTCACCCTCAGTTCCATCGGTCCAACTTCAGACGCCTGAGGAACAGGCAGTTGCAGCGATGATCGAAACGCCTGTTCTTCTCCCGGCCCGGTCGAATAGGCACGACGAAAGACAACTGAAATGACTGCGTCCTGAGTCAAGGGATTCGGCCACCACAGCCGCAGAACGCCCGGCTGAGAGGTCGCGTCATACGCCACCTGACCGACACTTTCCCCTTCAGCGTTGACACTCTGAATTCGCCAGCCTCGCTTCAGCCAGTCAGGCCAGTTGAGTTTCAACTCAGAGATGACTCCCCGTTCCAGACGAATGGCGGACCGAATTGTCAGTTCCATCGCCTCGGGTTCGAAACGCAGCGATACCGTCGGGTCGACCACGAAATACGGAGCAGTCGGCTGCAGATCAAACGTCAGCTTGAACGGCTGCTTCAAATATTCATAAGCAATGAGCGGAACTCCGCTCCCGAGGGATCGCACCAGATTCACGCCAGTTCTGTGAACGAGCGTTGATTCTGCTTGCCGAGGGACGAGCCGAAGGTTCTCGAACTCGTCGATTCGGATCAAACCTTCTTCGCGAATCGCACCTTCGACGTGAAACCCTTCGAGCTGAATGGTCTGCGCCTGCGGAGTGAAATCCCGTTCCAGGACCCAGCGCAGCTGCAGACGACCAGCATTATCGTTGATGAAGTTCACACGGACCCAATCCGGGCGATCCGGCACCATTTCATAAGAGCGAAAATTCTGCCCTGACACCTGTGTCAGCCGGAAATCGGCTGGGAGTTTCACCAGAAGTGACTCCGCTGTTGTCTGCTGCAGTTCGAAGTTCTGCTCCACGAGGAGCGAGAGATGCTCGGTCGTCGGCTTGAGATGGAACCACGACTGCACCAAAGAGATCGTTTCGCCGACGACGGAGGGAATCTGCCAGACGAATTGCAGCTGACTTCCCAGCACGCTGGCATCAATCGTCGTCGTTTTTTCGCCTCGCACGACGTCCAGCACCGTCAGCATTTTCGTGCTGCGGACGATAGCGTTCGGATCAGGAATCTCGACACGAACACGGGCTTCAAACTGTGGCGGCAGTCTCGGCAGTGACAGTTGGAACTGCCCGCCCGAGGTCGCCGGTTTCAGAGGAATCCACGCGTGGAGTTTCAGCTGATGGCGGCCAACCCCTTTAAACAACCAGACGAGACCTTCGTCGGTCGCACGGGGCGAGACGTCGGGGGAATCACTTCCATCTCCCTGATACTCCCGCTGGGTAACGTGAGCCGCTCCGAGTCGTAAGGGAACCCGGTGCCAACCCTCACCTCGATTGATCATCAGGTCAATGGTAGCGACGAGATTGACGCGGTCGGCAGAGACCTTGGCGTCGAGATGCACCTGGGTCAGGTGGTAATCAGGGATCTCGGGAGTCACCGTGGAAACGGAAGTTGCTCCCGGTGGAGTCACTGCCGGAACAACTGGCGTCGCCGGTGCGGTTCTCGGAACAGGGGAGAGGGGAGCAGATGGCGGTGGCCCCGGCGTCGACAGAGCTCCCGGGGGCAGGCCTGAACCTTCATCTAGAGACTTGCCGTTGGGCTGTGCCTGAGCAATGGTCGCGAACAGCAGGAACATTACCGCCAGCAGTCGGCACAGGCAGCGGGACGACCGCAGTAAAGCTGCAGACGTAACGCGAAACCGGCTGTCGTGGCAGAAGTCCATTTCGCATTCAGGTTAGATTGAACGGAGATTCTGATCCAACGCTCAACAGATGAAGCATTCTAGTCGCCGGGAGAGCGAGGAGTCACGTACACCTTCTCCAAAACCCGCAATTTCGTCAGCAGTCGTAACCAGATTGACGACCTAATCATGAAAGACGACTTGAAAGCTGCGATCGCTTTACTGCAGATTCCCGGAATGCGGTTCCCGTTTGATCGCTAGGACTGGCGCAAGCGATACGCCCGTCAAGTTGAATCAGTCTGAACTGACGGTTCTGCCAGGAATCTCTGCTGACGGTCAGCGCGCGAAATGCGAAACCAGTTCAGAATGGAGTTCAGTCCCATTGGTTGCGAGAAGGTCAGGCAGAGCCAGTTGAAATTCGCCACCTGCGGTTTGCGTGATGGTGCCGCCCGCTTCTGTGACGATCAAAACTCCGGCCGCCATGTCCCACGGCTTCAGACTCTGTGACCAGAAGGCGTCGATTCTCCCGCAGGCGACACTGCAGAGATTCAGTGCGGCCGAACCCGTTCGCTGAACGGTCTGGGCTGCTTCAAGAATGTCGAGAAATTTCTGAATCGCAGGATGTTGGCGAGTCACCTTCACCGGCAGACTGGCAACGCACATCGCCTGCTTCAATGTGTTGTTACAGGACACATGGATCGGAGAGCCATTCAGCGTGGCCCCCTGACCAAGCGCCGCGGAGAACATTTCATCCCGGTTTGGATCATAGATCGCCCCGGCGATCATCCGCCCGCGATGCTCAAGCCCGATGGAAACCGCATAGTAAGGAAATCGATGCACGTAATTGGAAGTGCCATCGAGGGGGTCGATGACCCAGCGATAGCTGCTGTCGTTCCCGTGTTCGAGCAGGTTCTCTTCACCCAGAAACCCGTGATCCGGATATTCGCGGTGCAGGAATTCAAAGATGGCCGCCTGCGAGGCGAGGTCGGCCTCGGTCACGAGATTAGCCGGACTTTTCTCCTGAGCGGTGAACTTTGTCACCCAGGATTGAAGGATCTGTCCACCCAGCCGAGCGGCCTCTTCTGCCGCGATTCGAAAGTCCATTTTCGCCACTGCTCCGGTTGAATCCTGGAGTGCTCGACAGAGCGTTCCGCAACCGAGAAGCTCTGCCTCCACTTGGGGCGATTATGACGACCGAGAGGACGGGTTGCCATTGTGCAGACGAACTGAGAGCGGACTCGGCTCAGGCAGCAACGGAAATCAGTTCTTCCGCAGCGGCTTCCACATCGACAGCGGCAATGGTTCTCTGCTGATCAACATAAGCAACCAGCAATGCGAGATCGCAGATTTGATTCACCCGACGGGGAATTCCCTGTGAAATCTCCCAGACAGCCTGTGCAGATTCCGCATTGAAGATTGGCGACATCGCCCCGGCAACACTCAGACGGTGCTCAGCATAAGTCAGGACATCATCAGGTGACATGGACGTGATTGTCGTCCGCACTGCGACCCGTTGATCGAGGGCGGCCACCTGTTGAACACGTGAGAGCAGTTCAGTGCGTCCGCAGAGGATCATCGAGAAATCGCCGGTTCCGTTTTCGCGGAGATTCAGCAGCAGTCGCAGTGTCTGGAGATGAGGGACTTCCAGCAGATGGGCGTCATCGACCACCACCACGACATGAATTCCCTCGTCCTTCAGTTCTTCAAACCGGTCTTCGATTGCCTCAAGCACATCGGCATCGGTGTTTGAATGTGGAACCGCCACACCCATTCGTCGGGCGAGATAGGCGAGCATGCCCGACGGACTCAACTGCGGAAAGACCAGCCGCAGAAATGTCGCATTGGTCTCCGATTTCAGTTCGGATTCAAGCACCTGCGTCAGATAGGTTTTGCCGAACCCATGCTCGGAAGCAATGAGAGCGAGACCTTTACGCTGCTCGACCACATAACGGAGTTTCAGTAGAGACGATTGATGAGACTCGACCGGAACATAAAAATCCGTCGCCGCTCCATCGTCAAACGGTCGTCGTGTCAGGTTCCAGTAGTTCAGATACATCGTGGCAGTTCCATCTGCGTCCGACTCGATTGCATTCTTCTCGAACGAAATCGCTCCGAAATTTGGTGGCCTCAAGGCGCCGGTTCGATCATTCCCCGGAACCAGACCGCTTGCTTCTTCCCGTGATTTCCCTCTTCCCGATATCCCGCCCGTTCGATGTCGAGGCCGGTATCTGGCGAAGAGGCCTCAGTTGCGGACTGATCACCTTTGGGGAGAGCCGTTTCAGGGAGCGGATTCGAACCGTTCTCCAGTATTTTCGGTAAAATCGCCGCAGGACGTGATGCTCGAGACCGTTGAACCGGTCCTTTTTGAATTTCTGTCACAGCCGGATCGAGATCCTGCCTGCGACGGATCACAGATCCCCGATCGGTTCGCGACTCAGATGGCAGATCCTCCGCAGCCACTTCCACATCCTGGCTCCAGACGACAGAAAGCGTCATCGCCAGAAATGCGGCAGCAATGCAGAACCAGGTTTGCTGTCCAAGTCGTCGCATTTCATTCAATCAAGTCGAGATCATGCGAGTGAAGAAAGCCCTGCCGATCTGGGTCAGGCATCGGCTGGCGAATTCGACAGACTTGACGAAAACGCGAATCACGCCGGTTACCTGAACCGGCGTGATTTCATTTTCGCAATTCCGAAAGAGTCAGGCAGAAATGACTCAAGATTCAAGCAGTATGAAGAAATCAGAAACCGCGCGCCGGCAGTCCGTCACATCATGCTGAGCTGGCGGTCTTCCCATTCCTCCAGCGTGCAGATCACGTCACGGGATTTGGAACCGTTGTATTCTCCGACAATTCCATCTTCGGCCATGTGATCGATCATGCGAGCAGCTCGCCCGTAACCGACTCCAAGTGCTCGCTGCAATAGCGAGCAACTTCCACGGCCTTCGCGAATGACAACTTCGACGGCCTGATGATACATGTCGTCCCGTTCGCGCGGACCGTCTCCCCCACCGCTTGGGGACTGCATGGCGACCTTCGTCGCCTGTTCAATCTCGTCACTGTATTGCGGTGGGAAGTGGCTGTAGAACTCAATGATCGACGCCACTTCCTCATCACTGATGAACGTTCCCTGAGCACGGGTGAGACTGCTCGTCCCCGGTGCCAGGTACAGCATGTCCCCGTTCCCCAGCAAACGTTCCGCTCCCATTTCGTCCAACACAACGCGACTGTCGACGCGGCTGGCGACCTGGAACGAGATTCGTGCTGGCAGGTTCGATTTGATCAGACCAGTGATCACGTCGACCGTCGGCTTCTGTGTCGCGAGTACGAGGTGGATCCCCACGGCACGCGACTTCTGAGCCAGTCGAATGATGTGTGCTTCAACGTCTTTCCCGGAGGTCATCATCAGGTCGGCCATTTCATCTGCGATGATGACGATGTATGGCATCCGTTCTGGAATGGCGTCCGCGTCGTCGCTGTCCGGGTCGATCTCCAGCCGTTCGAGAACTTTGTCCTTCCCGAGTTTGTTGTAACTGTCGAGGTGACGGACGCCGACCTTCGCGAGGATGTCATAGCGTTCTTCCATCTTGTCGACAGCCCAGGCGAGGACTGCTTCCGCCTTCTTCATGTCCGTGATCACCGGATTCATGAGATGAGGAATTCGGGTATACGGACTCAGTTCGACCATCTTCGGGTCGATCATCAACATGCGCACGTCTTCCGGAGATCGCGTCATCAAGATCGACGAGATCAACGTATTCAAGCAGACGCTTTTCCCGGTCCCGGTTCGACCGGCGATCAGAAGGTGCGGCATCTTCGCAAGATCGACGACAAGCGGACGCCCGCTGACGTCTTTCCCGAGGAAGATCGGAATGCGCATTTCCTTAGCTTGATCATGGCAGGCGGCAAGGAGTTCCTTCAGTCGAACTGTGATCTGTTTTTCGTTGGGAACTTCGACCCCAACGGTGTTCTTCCCTGGGATTGGAGAGACAACGCGAATTGCCGGGACGCGCAGGGCGATCGCGAGATCGTCCGCGAGGTTGGCGACCTTCGAAACGCGCAGACCTTTCTCGAGCCCGAGTTCAAACTGGGTCACGACCGGGCCGGTGTCGATCTCGTTGATTTTGACGTTCAGCCCGAACTCAGTGAATGTCTGTTCGAGAACAGCTGCAGTGGCCTGAGCCTTCTTCGCCAGCAGTTCAAATGGGAATTCTTCCGCTTCGTCCAGCATTTCGACTGGCGGGAGGCCGACAACCGTCTCGCTGCTTGGTTCCTTCCAGCGAAACAGATTCATAATCGACTGACTCGACGATGCGAGACCTGCCGGGCGATTCACTTTGAAATCGGCCGGATTGCTCGCAGGTCGCGGTGCAGCCGGAGGCGCAGAAACAGGCGCAGCCGCCTTCGTGGTTGACGGCTCGGCGGCAGGTTTCTGTGACGCACGGGGTTCCCGTGCCTCTCGAGGAGGCGGCGGCTGAGGAGGACTGACGGCAGTATCGTTCTGATATCGCCCTCCAAACGGCCAGAGCAGAATTGTCAGTGGAAACATAATGCAACGGCCAACGAGACCGAAGAAGAGCGACTCGGTCGTCAGCATCAAGCCGACACACAGGAACGTGCCGAGAATCACCATCGATCCGGCGGTCGAGAAGTTTTCAGTGAGCAACACCCGCCCCCAGGCACCGAGATAGCCACCGCTTCCGACAGCAGGCGCAGGCGGCAGGCGCGGGGTCACGATTTGCAGCAGAACGCAGAGTGCCATCAGGATCGCCCAGGCACCCATCAAGCGGAGAGCAGGGTCGCGGACAGTGTTTCGCGAGAACATCCACAGATCGACCATGAGCACAATGAACAGGACAAACCAGGCGCCCAGTCCGAAGGCGTTAATGAGGTTCGACGCGATCAATGCTCCGGAAGGACCGCAGAGATTCTGCGTGAACGCCCGGGGAGGATAAATCATGGACGACGGCGGATCTGTCGCGTCATAGCTGTACAAGGCGAGGCCGATGAACAGCGCGACCGCAAACAGCCCGAGGGCCATCACGTCAGTCCTGAGTCGCTGATAATCGATCATCTGAGGCAAATACGCAGCACCGAAACTCGATGAAGTCACCTGATTCCTGTCGCCTGACTTGTCATCTCATCTGAAGATTCCAAGCAGAAGTCTCCCTACCCTGCCGGTGTCACGGCAGTTGCAGGAACAGGATCTCCTTCAACGGTACAACGTCCCCCCGAAGACGTTGCCAAAACTCAACGCTTCAGGGCGGTTTCGAAGAGATGTGGTGTGGTCTTTGGGCATCATGCGACCTGCGGGAACTGCTCCGGATATACCGAAAGCGACGCCGAAGTCAGGCCGATGCTTCTGCATCAAGGCTTTGCGACGCCGTATCCAGCCCTTTAGAAGGGGCGCCAGATCGCAACGCTTTTATCGGAGAATCCGAAAAGAGCAGGCGCGCCGATTCTGTCGATCCATCCATGAGGGGTGTCAGCGGTCACGTCATGAAGTGACACTGCATGTGCGACATTCGACAGCGATCGGACCTGCAATCGAATCAGTGATTGAAAAGGAACTCTTTTGTGTTCACGAGAGCCCAGACAATGTCTTCGTAAGCACCTTTCGGGTTCTCTTTGTGTTTTTCGAGATGGCCCAATGCAGCCTGCAACTCATCCGCATCAGGCTCCCGCGTGAAGACTGTGAGATACAGTTCGCGGACTTTCTCTGTGTGAGACCGGTCCGTCTGGGTTGCAAGCTGGTGAGCCCGCCCTTCGGGATTGCCAATCTTCTGCTGCACTTCCTGACTGTTTAACAGGTGCAGACTCTGGGCGAGATTCGCCGCCTGCGAACGCTCACATTCACATGCCGAACTTGCTTGCGGCTGTCCGAAGACTTTCAGGAAGTACGGGGCCGAAGACGGATCAGGCATCTGCAGGGCCGTGCTCCCGGAAGGAAGCCCGGTGTGGGTCTGCACCGCGCCTGTCACCTGATGGAAGGCATCGTACAGACTTTCAGCTGTCATTCGTCGTGGGTAATACCGGGAAAAATTCTGCTTATCCCGGGCGTTCTCGGCGTTAGGCTCGGAGCTCAACTGATAGGTCGATGATCGACAGATCTCACGAATGAGTGCCTTGAGATCATACCCGGAGTCGATAAAGAACTTCGCGAGTCCATCAAGCAGTTCGGGATTACACGGCGGATTCGTCGCCCGCATGTCATCTTCCGGTTCAACCAGTCCGCGATTGAAGAAGTGCTTCCAGTAGCGGTTCACCAGGCACCGGGCGAAATATTCGTTCTCTGCCGAGGTCATCCAGTCAGCCAACTGGACCCGTGGATCCTGATCGGCAGGAACGTCGACCGATGATGCTCCGAGACCAGCGGGCCGGATCTGTTGTCGGGTGCGAGGATGCGGGAGCTGAGCCACGCCATCATTGTGAAATACTTTTCGGTCGCGGCTTCCCTGCGGAGCTTCAGCTCCCAGTTCTTTCTTGCCGAGTCGGCTGAAGTACGCCGCCAACCCGTAATAGTCTTCCTGACTCCAGCGATCATAAGGGTGATGGTGACAACGGGCACACTGGACTCTGACTCCCAGAAAGAGTTGAGCCGCGTCTTCTGCCAGCGCTTCCGCGCCGACCACTTCGCGATACCACGTCACCGGCGGGTTCCATCGCGGATCTCCGGTAGCGGTGATGATCTCTCTTACGAACTGGTCGTACGGCTTGTTCTCATAAAGGCTATTCCAGATCCATTGATGGAACCCAAAGGTTGTTTCGCGTTCCGCGTCCTTCTGCCCTTTGTTCCGCAGAACCATGTTCCATTTGTTGGTGAAGAAGTCCGCGTATTCCGGACTGTCGAGCAACCTGTCAATAAGGCGTTCCCGCTTGTCTGCCGCGGAGTCCTGCATGAAAGCGGTCGCTTCGTCTGCAGTCGGAATGCGGCCTGCGATATCAAGGGAGACTCGTCTCAGGAAAGTCGCATCGTCGCAGGGCTCAGAAGCGGGAATGCCAAGTTGCTTCAGCTTTTCAAAGACGGCCTGATCAACAAAATTTCGAGGCTGCGGCAGCTGCGGGACCGTCGCCTTCAGCGGAATCGTCGCCCGGAATGTCGCCACATGGCCTTGATACCGAGCCATGACAGCGACTTCGCCGGAGAGGTCCAATGCCGTCACCAGCCCGGTTGTTGAGGCCTCGGCCAGTTCACGTTCGTTCGGTTCAAAGATGGTCATCTGAGTGACGTCCTCGCGGGATCCGTCACTGTAGATCGCATGAACTGCAATCTGGTGTTCCCCCTTCGGATTCAAAACGACCGACTGAGGAAAACACTCGATCTCACGGACATGACGAGGCCGACCAACCTTCTCTGGGACACCCTGTTCAATCCATCGCAGGATTGTGCGGTACTCCTGCGACTCCTTTGTCATACGAATCCCGCCGCCGTGAGGAACCTCTCCGGTCGCCTTCTGCAACAGCAGGCTTTTCTCAGGCGCCGCTGGAAAGATGCGACGCCCCCGGCCTTCTTTCACTATGAACTCATAATCATCTTCCGGATAGAACCCCAGCAGCGACAGTTTGAATCCATTTTGCCCCGTCGCTTTCCCGTGACAGCCCCCGCCGTTGCAGTTCAGCTTGGTCAGGATAGGAATGACTTGATTGGAGAAATCGACAATCTGCGTAGCCGCAACGTCCTCAACCGCGAGCGAGACCTCGGTTAAGTGGGCTCCATAACCGACAATGATGCGAACCTGCCCATCCTGCAACGGCCGCACCAATCCGGTCTCCGTGACGATGGCGATTCCAGCCGGGGAAAGTGCATAGTTCGCCTGACGCGTCAGATCGACCCGGGCACCCTGTTCCGACTTGCCGATCACCAGAAGTTGTAAGCTGGCATCCGGCCCGACGATCCTGAATCCATCGATCCCGGCGGGCTCCAGACTCAGCTGTTGGATTGGAATCGCTCCTTCTGCGGAAGGCACTCTCGGACCGACAGATGTCGAGGACAGGGATTCGCCGGCCAGACAGGGATGCTGCAGAATGACAGCGACCGCGCACAGTAGCAGAAAAGAGATCAAAGCTCGCGAGGCTAAAAGCCGGTCGCACGACGATTTCTTTGCGCAGGGATCGCGATGTTGAGTCTTCATCCGTGATTCCAATTCTCCCGTTTCCCTGGGAGTCGATGACCTGCAACTCAAGTCTTTGTCAGCGCATGCAAGGCGGTATTCACGTCACGACGGAACACGCGGACTGATCAAACTTTGACGATACCAGAACCGGGCCGCAGGGGACAAGTTGAACTCTGGTAACGGTTGGCCCGAGGCGAATAACGCATCAACAAATTCTGTAATTTGTTTACGATTGACGAGGGGAGGTCGCTACGCTGCAATCTGGGGTCAATTGCGCACAAAAATTTGAGATTCCCTGCACAATCCCGCCATCAGATCCGCTGCCCGAACCCGAGGCGCTCCCGGGTTTCGCCGGGAAATGACGAGACAGATTCCAAGGAGATTTGGTTGCTCGACTTTTCGATGAGAGGAGCGGAGGTCAAACGTCTTGCCGCTGAAGCACGACGTGAGTCTGACAACAACTGGAAACGCTGGGGAACTTATGTCTCCGAGCGACAGTGGGGAACTGTCCGGGAAGACTACTCGCTCGACGGCGACGCCTGGCGCCATTTCACGCATGACGATGCGACCTGGCGGGCCTATCGCTGGGGAGAAGATGGCATCCTTGGCTGGTGTGACCGGCAGGGACGTCTCTGCTTTGCGCTCTCCATGTGGAATGGAAAAGATCCCATTCTCAAGGAGCGTCTTTTCGGACTGAGCGGCCCCGAAGGTAATCACGGGGAGGACGTCAAGGAATGCTATTACTACCTTGATGCAACACCGACGCACTCCTATGCCAAGGGACTCTACAAATACCCGCAAAACAAATTCCCGTATGAAGAGTTAGTCAGGGAAAACGCCTCAAGAAGTCGCCGGGAACTGGAGTATGAACTGATTGATACCGGGATCTTCGATCAGGATGAATACTTCGACGTCTTCGTCGAATACTGCAAAGCCAGCCCTGAAGATATCCTGATCAAAGTGACCGTTGCCAATCGCTCCTCCAAGGCCGCGATTCTGCATCTGCTGCCAACTTTCTGGTTCCGGAACACCTGGAGTCATCCGACAACATATGAAGAAGGGATCGGCAAGCCCTCGCTCACGCAGGTCGACCAGTCCAGTCTTCTCGCCAGCCATGAGACGCTGGGTGACTGTCGAATTTATGCTTCACCCGCGCCGCGTGGAGCACGCCCGCGCTGGATCTTCACGGAGAATGAAAGCAATGTCGGCCGGGCTTCGCATCCACCGGTCAAGCGCCCCTACTGCAAAGACGCCTTTCACCTTTATCTGACAGAAGGCAAGAAAGGGGCCATCAATCCACAACAGTCCGGCACCAAAGCAGCCGCATTACACGTTCTGAACGTTCCTGCCAAAAAATCAGTGGAAGTCTGCTTCCGGATTTGCCCAGAAGACGCACGGCCACGGGAGCCGTTTGGTGAATCGTTCGAATCCATTTTCGAGCAACGAATCGCCGAAGCAGACGCCTTTTATGACTTCAAATTCGGAGCCGGTCTGACTTCCGACGAACGACGCGTCATGCGGCAGGCAAGTGCAGGGCTGTTCTGGACCAAGCAGTTCTATCACTACATCGTGGAAGACTGGGTCAAAGGGGAACCTCACCGACAGCCCTTCGATAATAAATCTTCGTTGCCACGAAACGGCGACTGGCCACACCTGTTCAATCACGACATCATTTCGATGCCGGACAAGTGGGAATATCCCTGGTACGCCGCCTGGGATTCGGCGTTCCACATGATCCCGTTTTCGCATCTGGACATCGACTTCGCGAAGGAACAGTTAATCATGTTCCTTCGTGAATGGTACATGCATCCCAATGGCCAGATTCCGGCGTATGAATGGAATTTCAGCGATGTGAATCCGCCTGTCCATGCGTGGGCCTGCTGGCGGACCTATCAGCGAACAGGGCCTCACGGCCAACGCGACCGCGTGTTCCTCTCTCGCGTCTTCCAGAAGCTGCTGCTGAATTTCACCTGGTGGGTCAACCGGAAGGATATTCGCGGCAAGCACATCTTCACGGGCGGATTCCTCGGGCTCGATAACATCGGAGTTTTCGACCGCTCCAAGCCACTGCCGACCGGTGGTCATCTGGAACAGGCCGACGGAACCGCCTGGATGGCGTACTACTGCGCGAGCATGCTGTCCATTGCCTTTGAACTGGCGGACGGCAATCCTGCCTATGCGGACACCGCCTTCAAGTTCTTCAACCATTACATCGCGATTTCCGAGGCGATGAATTCACTCGACGGGAGCGGGCTCTGGGATGAAGAGGATGGTTTCTACTACGACCATCTGCACGTCGGTGGGCAGAGCATCCCCTTGCGAATTCGCTCCATCGTGGGACTGATTCCTCTCCTGACAGTCGACGTCATTTATGAACGCGTCGTCAATCAGCTCCCGGAGTTCAAGAGTCGCGTCGAATGGCTCAAGAAACATCGGAAAGACCTCGGCTCCTTCATGACGTTCCTCGAACAGGGCGAAGAACAGGGAGGCGGCAAAGGCCTGTGGCTGCTGGCGATTCCGACCCGGCAGCGTCTCGAACGGATGCTCGGGTATCTTCTGGATGAAGGCGAGTTCCTGTCGGATTACGGCATCCGGTCCCTTTCCAAATTCCATGAGAAGCATCCGTTCAAGTTTCACTTAAACGGGCAGGAAATGTCCGTCGGTTACGTTCCCGGCGAATCCGACAGCGTGATGTTCGGAGGCAACTCGAACTGGCGGGGACCGATCTGGTTCCCGCTGAACTATCTCATTATCGAGGCGCTCGACCGGTATCACGAGTTCTATGGCGATTCATTCCAGATTGAGTGTCCGACCGGTTCCGGAAACATGATGAATCTGGGCCAGGTCGCCGACGAGATCCGTAAGCGTCTGGTTCGTCTGTTTCTTGCGGACGGGGAAGGCCACCGTCCCAGCTACGCCCGAGGTGAGCGATTCCAGAACGATCCGAATTGGACTGATCTCGTTCTGTTTTACGAATACTTCCACGGAGACACCGGACGGGGAATGGGAGCCAACCATCAGACAGGTTGGACCGCACTCGTCGCTCCGATTCTGGAACACATCGCCCGTCGGAGGTCGGCGAAGGCCTCCGAAAGCTCCGGTAGCTGAACTTAATGAGAATAAGCCATGTGCCTTTCACGCCAAGGGAAGGCTCATGGCTTCATTTCTCGACCGGCAGGATGGACCCGAATCCTCTCGGGACGCTCGCTCGATCCTGCGTGACCTATTTCACTTTCGGTGCTGCCTATCTCCCGCACCCAGTCGCGGTTCTTTGAGTTCAAGTTTAAATCTCCCGGGATCAGACCAGCACGCCGCGAACGAGACGGGCTACCTTTGCACCACCATAGCGATGCCCCGTGACCTCCTTCGCATGAGAAAAATTCTCACGGTCATCGTTCTGTAAATCTCTCCGATAGGGCGAAATCGAGCAGCCCCAAAGGACGCAGCGAGTCTGTTCCGGCAAAAAGTGCCGAACCGCTGCCTGCAGTCACATCCTCGTAATCCATTTATGCAACAACACTTACAACACGCCAACCTCACAAAACAGCCGGAGGAGGAGCGGCCTGAGAACGCCGAACTCTGCCGCAGAAAAAATCGTATTGACCTACTTTGAGGGAAGGCATACTTTCCCGCTCATCGATGGCACGGATGAGCAGTCATCGATAATCCGGCAAGCTCATCGCCCCCGGAAATAGCTCGCAGTCCACCGCCCCCCTTGGACTCGCTGTTTCCGGGTTTTTTCGTTTCTACCGCACTATTTATGCGGTCTGACGCCGCTCAGAATTCAATTGCGCTACATATGCGCTACGATTCACGGCCGAATCCCGCAAAGAAGGTCAGGAATCACTGAGAACCTGCCTTCACTAGGCATGCGATTTCATCGCCAGGAAGAAGGCGGGGAACAGCGGGTCGCTGACGCGATATCCGCGTTCCACTCGCCTTGGGAGCCAGATAGAGAGATTTTCTGGTAGCGCAGACGAAGGGAGGTTGACGTTGGAATCAAACCTCAGACAGCTCTGAACTTGTCCACCAATCCAGAGAGTCGACGATGCGTGACTCAAGTGGGTGGATCAAGTCAAATGCAACCGCGTTCCACTGAGAGCGAATAGCACCTTTTTTGAAACGGAACGAAATGGAGTCGAACACCGACTCAGTAGCGATCCTCACTTCCATTACTTCGACACCGTCAATCCCAACGACGCATTTCCCGCTGGGAGGACTCCACTCGCCAGGTCGTGGGGGGTGCAGATCTCCCGACTCCCACTCAGGGGTAATCTCCAAGGTGAGCACTAGGGCCTCATCCTCACCCACTGCAACCTTGACGTCTAGTTCATGCGGAATAAGAGACTTTCCCCATTCATAGATATCATCGTGGGTGCTGCCCACCAGTGCCCTGAACGCACCCCTTGGGCTCCAGATCGGCACATCTTCCGTCAAGCGGTAAGACTTCAATTCCTTTTGTGTCAGCAGGGTTAGCATATCGAACGCATTGCTCCGATCCAATTTCCCAAAACTTGCAACACTTATACTGGAGAGTAATCGCCCTCACAAACAAAAAATTCGAAACTGAACCGACCGAGAAGATGAAGGAGCTGAATTACAAGAGAGTCGCAACGTAGCCGCCACGGCGATCACTCCAGCCTGAGCCCGAACGTCTCAGCGTCCTTCAGGAATGCGGCAATCATCCGCCGTGCCTCTTTCACAGTGCCAGCCCCTCGCACGGTCAGGGAGACGGCTTCATTGAACCGGATTCGAGCGTCTGTGGTCATGAACTCGAATTGCTCACGGTTCATCAGGTAGACCTCTGGCGCCGATGACTCCTGCCCCTGCTGGACCAGTGCCAGCTGGTTGGACGCTTCGACCGCTGCGATTCCATTCGCTGCCCAGGACGCGAGAACATATTGCTGCTCGGCCTCTGACAACTTGCGCCAGGAACTGAAGGGGACATAGTGACCGGCATCGAATGCGGCCATCTTCTGGAACAGGGGAAGCGTGCTCCAGTTGGGATCGTACAGACTGCCCGGCTTTGCCAGTTCGGTCGGGATGCGTGACGCTGGAGATTGCTGCGCGGCTCGAATCATTGGCGGTACCCCTTTAGAAGACGGCATCGGAAGAAAAGACTCCCCGGCAGCGAACTGCCGGGGAAAACAGGGAGTTACCCTATTCAGACAGAGCCATCCGTAGAGCGTCTACGGCCTGCGTCTCCCATGCTTCCACTGTCTTTTGACTTCGCCCCATCTTTCTCGCGACGTCTTGGAGCGTTTCGGCCCGCATGTGCCTTCCAATCGCCATTCGTAAGGGTGGTGCAAGTCGGTCAATCACCTTGCCCACTCGGGCGGCTTCTTCGCGATGTTCAATCATGCAACGGTCACTGGTGAACCCGGGTTTGATGTCCCTGAGCGTTGCCACTTTCCTTTCGCTGCGGAGCTCCTTGTCTTTCAGGCAAAACGTCGCATTTTGCAGTTGCCGATAAGCGTAGCTCAGTGGGGAGCCCCTCGTCGGGTCGTAATCTCGCTTGGTCCAGAGCCGTAGGAAAACCTGCTGGACCGCGTCCTCTGCTCGATGCCAATCGAAATCGACCATTGGCAGGGCTCTTCTCATCAGCCATTTCCAGACTGTCGCGTTGGCGATTCCCTCAAAATGGATCTGGGCTGAACTCATTTCCTCACCCCCTTTCCTGCCTTCCTTGGGGGATTGCAAATGATGACCTGAACCAGGCGGTCAACGGGAATTCCGATTTGAATGTCCCAGCGGGGATCATTCGGAGAAACGAGACGGGATTTCCGCTTTGTCGTTGACGATAGAGATTTCGCCATACAGAATACCTTTAGAGTTTGGCCTGACGTTGCCCTGAGAAAGTTCCGTCAGGCTGGGTTCGATGTGAGCCGGGAACGCGAAAGCGAACCCGGTTTTTTCATGCGCTGAACGAATGCTCTGGGGATTCGGCTGCTGCTTCGATTTTGGCTTTGACCTTCAGCTGGTGGATGCCTCCCAACTGCGTCAGCAATGCCGCTTCCCACTCTTCCAGCGACCGCCCGGCCTTGGACGTGCAACAGTTCATGCAGGCCAGGACCGCGTTGTAGCGGTCGGTCTCGCCTCCCAGTGACGGGGGAGTGATTCGCAGGAGTCGAGCGCGGGAGTTCGTCAGCTCGCCTTTGCAGAGCGTGCAGGTCGCTTTGCCTCCGTTCGCCTGCTTCGACTCACCCATCAGCTGCGACCGCAGAATCATTCGGCGTTCGTGCCTCGCACTTTCTTCGGGGGTCAGTTCATCGAGACTGATTTGCATGGAAGGGTCCTTCCCAAAAAGAGAAAGCCTGCAACAGAGATGGCGGTCTCTGGTGCAGGCTTGAAAACCGGGGGACAGAATTTCCCGGAGATTGTTAGACTGTGTTCGACTCTCGTCCCGCCAGACTTGAGCCGAAATGAATACTAAATGACGTCATTTTGGCTTTCAAGTGAATTCATCCGAATTTTCCAATTTGACTTCGTTTTGCATTCGTAATACATCCGCATATATGCCAAAGAAAAAGCCTGCCCCGAAGCCGACGACGACCCTTCGCTTCAAGACTGAGGAGGAGCGACAGCGGTTTCATGACGCCGCCGAAGCAGAAGGGTTCACCACCCTGAATGCCTGGATGATGTTCCACCTGCGAGCCCAGGCCAAAAAGACGCTGGGAGACAGCCGGGAATCAGCACGTACTTAGATTTCCGTTGGGAAGCCAGGAAATGCCATACCCGGCCGTCCCTTTCACTCGGTGGAGGCAGACTGATGTACCTCAGCAAGGTTGCGGCCGCGAAGTTTCTGGGTTGCTGCACAAAGACAATCGAAGCTCACATTAAATCGGGCCGCCTGACTGCAATCCACATTGGAGCACCGGGGGCCAAGCGTCAAACGATTCGAGTCTCGCAAGCCTCTTTGAATGCCTTTGTCGAAGCGAGTGTTATTCCGCCAGATGCACCGCCAGCTCCACGGAAGAGGGTGAATGATCGCTCACTCCAAAAGCGGGCCGCCCGGCTGTTTCCGAACGTCAAGCGACGCTGACCACCATCGCCACCCACGCCGGAGCCGCACTGATGCCGCACCAAGAGTTCAAGTGCATGTCGGTTCCTGAAGTCGCGGAAATCCTTGACGTCTCTCCGGAGACCGTTCTGCGATGGATCAGGACCGGCGAACTCAACGCCATCAACGCCTCCCGGAACCCCAAGTCGAAGAAGCCTCGACTGCGTATCAGAGCATCAGACCTCCAGGCGTTCATGGACTTGCGGTCGACTCAGAGGGTTCCACCTCCAACCCCGAGATTCACAAGGCGGCACAGAAGGCCGGATCTCCCGTGTGAAGAGATCATCAAATAGTGATCGCTTTCCAGAGCCGAAAACGGCACTTGGCGAATGTTCCGCACATTCGATTCAGAATAGTGGAGTGAACGCCCTCACAATTCAAAACTCCATAAGTCGATCCGGCGAGACATTCAGTCGGCAGGAGTTGACCGACAAAAACACTCCGGACCACACATGGACCCATCACTACGCTGACAGACGTCGGTGATTGTTTCGAAAGAGGAAAGCCACTGAATGTCCAACACATCTCGCCCGCAAATGATCCGCTGGCTGCCTGAACACCTCGACGCCATTGACGCGGAGGCCGAACGGCGAGGCATGACAACCGCCGAATGGTCCAAGCGTCGCCTCTTATCTGGCCTGCCGGAGGAGGTCCGTAACGCCCTGCCGCCACTTGCACCACGGGGGCGCCCCAAGACCGCGAAACCAGAGTCCTGACATGCAAGCCTGAGAGGCGCCCGAAGAGTCAGGCTAAGTGACAGTTCCGCCACTCTCGCATCGCTTGCGAATGGATGAACTTGTGAGTTTGAATTGATATGTTGCCCACAATGGCCCCAGATTGTGGATTGAGACATTTTCCTCAAGAGTTTTTTGCAAGTTTCGACTGGATTTCATCTTACGCATATTTGACGCTCCGTTTCGGATTTCCGTGGAATCGTGATTACGCAGCTGCAAAAAATTCAAACGAAGAAATTTGGCGCAACAAACCCTCTTATTGCATGGACGACCCATGTTTTCGCCGATAGAATACCGGGAGCAAACCCCCCGGGCCTCTGCCGCAAGGCACGCACACTTCGGGGGGTCTTTTCTTTTCCGGCACATGTTTTCTGAGGTGCCGGAGTGAAGTTCACCAAACAATTTCTCAGCTTCGAAGAGCAAGCAGACAAACTTCTCGCGAGAGGTTTGGTCAGCGACAAAAATTCGCTGGTGCGCCAGTTGCAGTCAGTAAGCTATTACCGACTGAGTGGCTATTGCTATCCGTTCAAAAAGAATGATCCTTCAGGCGCGAAATCGAAATTAGACGATTTCGTACCGGGTACCACTGCCGACCAAATTTGGGATCGGTACGTTTTTGACCGGAAGCTTAGACTTCTTGTGATGGATGCTCTAGAGCGAATCGAAATTGACTCCAGGACGCAACTAGCGTACTTGCACGCGGAGCAATTCGGGGCCTTCGGGTATGCGGACGATCCTGCATCGCTCCCCAACCTAACTCTCAAAGATCGCTCGCGGCTATTGGAGGACCTCCGATACCAACACTTGAACAGCCGTGAACAATTTGTTGAGCATTTTCGTTTGAAATATGGCGACAACCACAATGACCTGCCAATCTGGGTCGCCTGCGAAATCATGACTTTTGGAAATCTTTTGTCGTTCTATCGCGGCTGTCACGCCACGATCCAGAAACGGCTCGCGGCAAGGTACTTGGTTCACGAAACGGTTTGCGAAACATGGCTCAGGACTCTGAATACGATCAGAAATATCTGCGCCCATCATTCACGCCTCTGGAATCGCGTACTTGGCCTGAAACCTAAAATACCTGCTCGCGACCCCAAATGGCATTTATCGAAAGCAGATCAAAGGCCAATTTCAAATAACCGCGTATTTGCGGTGCTTGCGATATGCAGACACTGTCTCGAAATTATCGCACCTGACAGTGGTTGGCGTGAACGGTTGAAAGACTTGCTTGCTTCTCATCCATCAATTCCCCTCAGTAGTATGGGATTCATGGAAGGGTGGGAGGAACATCCCTTGTGGAAGTGATGCTGCAGGTGAGTTTGAATTTTGAACCCTATGGCGAAGAATTTGTGTTGTGCCCTCCTGATTCAGAGCTTGATCACTAGCGGCTTGTCACCGCTCTTACGATAGCTTCGGCCCCGCTTTCGGAATCTCCCTGAGCAGTTCGCCCGCCATCCTTTCTGCTCGGAGCTTCATCTCCGCGCACATGTTCTGCATCTCAAGGGACTCGCCAGCCTGCTTCACGTAAGCACGACTCTGATTCAATGCAGACGGAAGCCCCCTGTTTCCCCGGTGCCAGGTCATCCGCCGAAGCTGCAAAGTGTGAATCGGCCTCTTGCCTCGTCCCCTGAGGCAGAATGGGACTCCTCTCAGGGCATTTTCGCTACACCAACTCGGAAAACCGCCGTTGACGTAGCGCTCGCGTAGCGCCGCAACTCCTTTATATACACGCACATGAGAGCAAGCGCTACGTGCTACGCCTGTCAGGAGATTTTTTCTCTCTCTCGATTTTCTTTTCTCTTCTCCTCTCATTACTCGCGCCGCTCCGAAAAATAAAACCGCGCGGTCTGTTGGCGGAATTCTCACACGCACGTATATGGGCGCAGCAGGCGTAGCGCATGAAAAAACCCCGCACAGCAACAGTTGCCGTGCGGGGTCGGTGGGGGAGCCGATCTAGGAAAGAGTCTCTCGACGAGGTGCCATTTTCAGCCAACACCCAGATTCAAGCACGTCCTTACTTTTCCGCCTGGGCCTTCCGGCATCCGCCCTCAGGCGACGACCCAGTTCCCGGCGGAGTCCTGCTTGAGACGGTAGATCTCACGGAAGCCGACTTCTTTGGTTCCGTCACGGCAAGGAATCAGGAAATCCTCGGGCATGAATGAAATTGGGTACGCTCCGGACGATGCGTAGACGTTCTGACTGACCAGTGACTGTAGTTCCACGTCAACTCCGGGGACAAATGAACCGGAGTGCAACGTGTAACTTGAGTTGCATGACGCTACGTTGGCGGTTGCCTCAGGATTAGCGACCACCAGCGCAATACTGGACGCCTCGGAGTCAGCCACAATAGAGATGTAAAGTCCAGGCGTTCCACCAGGAATATCCTCAGTATTGAAGATGATTCCCTCTGGGTAGCTGGGGACAACCACCAGCGACTCTCTTGGCAGTGCTAATGCCGCATCAATCGCGTTCTCTGCGACCGTCTGCAGGTCAAAATCGGGAATGACCGGAAATGTCTGAGCACGGTAAAACTCAAGGATCGGCCTGAAGTCAACACCCGGGTATGTCGGCGCCGTCACCTGCACCATGATGCAGGGAAAATTCGGCTTGAAGTCTGACTCAGCGGGAATGCGCATCGTGATTTCCTTTTGGTGAAATGAGGCTCTGCGGCTTCGATCTTGCCGGAGCTAGCATTCAGTCGCGGAAGTGGTGATTCAGAAAAACAGGCGGGTCTGTCAGTGAGCTGTCTCAAAACCCAATGACAGCCCGCCTCCCCTCAAGGAGATTCGAATTACCGAACGTAGCGGTTGAGGATCTGGTCCCGGTCGGCAATCTGAGCGTCATACATCCGCTTCAGGGAGGCGACATCTTCGACAGCCTGTTCACGCTCCTTGCTGATGGCTTCGATCAGTTCAGGAGTGATCGTCCGGAGCGTGTGCCCGATGGTGACCTCTTGAGCCCCAGAGTCTGCTGCCTCGAGAACGCGGTTGTAAGTGGCAACGTCTTCCCTTCGTCGGGACAATTGCGAATCCCGGTCGCGGCTAATGCGACAGGCGTCGCGGTACTCGTCGACAACACACTGAGGCATTCGGCGGAGCAACTTCAAATCTTCCACGGCGGCCTGCATCTGCCGGAGCTTTTCACGAGCGGCTTCCGGGGCCTTGGCGAGCAATGCCCGCCGTCGCTTCAGGTCCTCAATCTTCCGTTCGATTTCCGGGGCCTGCTCCGCTTCTTCTCGCTCGGCCTGTTCGATGTCGGCCTTCAGTGCGGCGCGTTCTTCGCGAGTTCCCGCCTTCTCCTGTGACCGCAGAACAGTTCGGACCCGGTCAATTTCACGTTCCTTGTCCAGCCCCCGGACCAGGCCGAACCGCTCCAGCCTGCTGAGGTCGGAGTCGGTCAGCTGTTCGCCTCGGGCCGCACAGGCCAGGATGGCGTCCACTTCGTCGACCAGCGGGTTTGACTCGCATGGAATCACGACGGGGGTTGATGGAGTAGCAGCGTTTGCCAAGGCTGGTCCAGCTTGTGGAGCTTTCTTGGGCTCTGGCTTGCGTGATGGTTTTTCGAGTGCTTCGATTGCAGGGTGCATCCGGGATTCCTCTGGAGATTGAATTCAGGTGAACGATTAACGACGCCGGGATGAGGCGGCTTCATTGACGAGTTTTTCCCTCAGCTTGGGGTGAGACCGGTTCGCGGCTTTGACCGCCTCGACCCGACTCAGTCCCCTCGCCCGATGGCTCGACACGACATTCGCCCATTGGCGTTGAACGGGTGTCATGTCCCGTTCTCCGAAGCGACGGGAACCACTGGTCATCCTCGCTTTCGCCCCTGAGAGGACTGGGGAGTGAACAGCCGCCCCAGTGCTCTTCAGGACACTCTCAAAGCTGCGAATTCCATCGATCAGGCCGACGTCGAGAGCGGCACGCCCAACGAACGTTCCTGCCTGTCGGATGATTGCCATTTCCTTCGACGAGAGGCCCCGAGCAGACTGAACGGCATCCAGGAACACCTGATTGACTGCGTCGATTCCTTCCTGAAGGTGAGCCAGTTCCTCGTCATTGATGGTCGCCCCAGGAGCGCCGATTCCTTTGAAACGCCCTGTTCGGACGACATAGGTATGAACCCCCATTGCCTCAAAGGACGCGCTCCAGTCCTGAACAACCGCGAATGTCCCGACAGAGCCGACGACGCTGGAGCGGGTTGCGTAGACCTCATTGGCCTGAGAGGCAATCCAGTAGGCCGCGCTGCATCCCATGTCCTCGACGAAGGCGACCACCGGCTTGACGCTGGTTGCCGCGCGGACATCCTGAGCCAGGTCATCAGTCCCCGAGACAGTCCCGCCGGGGCTGTCGATGTGCAAAACGATGCGGGTCACGCTGGGGTCATCGACAGCCTGCCGCAGCTGCTCTCGAATATCAGTCATGGCTGTTGAATCGAAGAGCCACCCGACGAGGCTCACATTCTTTTCGAGCGGACCATGAATCTTGATGACTGCCGCGCCGTTGATGACCTCGTATGGTTCTGGCTTCCCAGGTGGGACCAGCGAGCTAAAGGACGCTAACGGCATTGCGGAAACGGTTCGACAGATCGCCGTCAGGGTCTGCCCGTCAATGGCCCATGCCTGCTCACGGGGATAGCTTGGCTTACTCAATGGTTTCGCTCCTTCCGAGACAAACGTACGGTCCAGACCATCCACCGTTGAGGCTGACCAGAACGTAACGCGCAGAGTCACCCCGAATGATTACTTTCTCGGGGATGCGGCTCTCTGGCTCGCTATCACCCGGCGTCAGCCTGATCGGGAGGATTCGAGATTCCTCTCTCGCCGGGAAGAAGACCTTGCAATCAAGATACTCGACGGAATCACAGGCTTCCGCCTGTTCCTGAAGAGCGATTGCTAACACCTCGTCCGGACTGGTGTCGTCTGGAAACGAGGCAAACGGATTGAATGGCTGGTTGGGTTCAATGTTCACAACTTCGATTATCGCCGACGTCGCCGCGACGATAAGACGAATGGAACTTAAATCCCGAGTTCTCAATGAGTTGAATGATAGATGTGACCGTAGCCTGTGCTAGATGTAGCTTCCGGTCTTCTGGCGTTGCGCCGACGAACTTCTCAGCAGAGGTGAAAGTCTCATGGCATTCGCAACAACGACGACGGCGGACAATCTTGTCGGGTCCGCCAATGGTGCGAACGACTTGCATTCGCCCACCGCAAGATGGGCAGCGTAAACCTGTTTTGGCTCGACTCATTTGCAGCTCTTTCGGTGCTCTGGAAGTTGTCGGTCTTCCGCGTCTGTCCGCAATGAAACAGCGGAGGCGCGTCGACTGTCTCGCTCTGCTCTCGTCCACTCCTGCCGAATCTTGCGAGCAGCTTCCGCAATTTCGTGGAGCGTCGGTGACGGCGGGATGTTCATTGTTGGTCGCCAGTGGCGTTGCCATCTTCGGGGTTGATGAGTTTACGCGACTTTTCGATCGCCTCCCTGAGAAGGTCTGCCGCATCGGTGCCAAATTGCCGTTCCAATTGAGCGCAGGCCTCTCGGTAGAACACCGCAGAGCGCCGGAGCAGGTACTCCACCTGACTAAAATCCACCAGGCTTCCCTTTTCCCTCTGAATCCGGAGTTCCAGAAGGCTGTTCTCTTTCGAAAGCTTCGCCGCCCGCTCTCTTAACAATTGCTCCTTCACGTCGTCGGCACCATTCACGGAATCAATCAGTACATCATCTTCATTCCCCCACTTGTTCGCACGAGCCCATTCGATGATGTCGCGAATCACGTAGTTCCGATTCTCGCCGGGACAGCCGGATTTGATCCATCGCTGCAACGTCCGAGAATCGATTCCTAGCGTGGCCGCCGCGTCCTCTTGGCTAGATGCTACTAACCCTGCCATAGCGTCTCCTGAATCAAGTACGACGGCGACATCGAAAAACAAAAAGTTACGCTGGGGGAAATGTGTGAGCGGGCGATGAGTTCAGTAAACGTTTGCTCTTCCAGGAAGGACCCGTCAGCCCTTGGGGAAGAGGCTAACTGCCCCGATGGTGAGCAGCAGAGCTAGTAGCCGTCCCCACCTCCGATCCGTTCCAAAAGGAACTGCGATTGCCCAGCGTGCTCTGGGGTAAAAACACCCTCGAAAACGTGCCAGCGTGCACGAGCCACTGGAGTGCGGTTCGGGGAACAGTCGGTCGACTTTTGGACAGCCCCCCCCTGTCAAAACTCTGACAGCAATTCGCGAGACTCAAACGCGGTTCTGTTGAATCACTGGCCAACTTTCGACCTATCGCCCCACTGATGCGCCTCGCACTGCTGCCAGGCTCGCCAGATACCCATCAGGGGTTCGATTTTCGCTTCAGGAATCGCTTCCTTGGCTTCTTCGACTTCTCGGCCAGCCAGGAACCGAAGAGCCTCAGCGACCCATCGGATTGCTTCACGCAACCGACTCCGCATATCTCGCACCTGTAGAAGTTCGAGTTCTCACTTTTCGCGATTGAACTGGAGCACTTCGGGCATCTCCCTGGGCATCCTGACATCACTGTTCTCCTGTCCCGTTTGATTGTTGATTCTTGATTCTTGGTCCATCACTTTGATTCTTGAGAGTGGATTCCTCTGAAAACCTCTCTCTTTCCCTGAAGAAGCAACAATCAAGAATCAATCGTAAAAGTGCTACGCGCACGCGCGCGAGAAGAATCAATCGGGAAGAGACGCGAACCACTTCCCGTCGATTTTCTCACTCTGCACGTTCAAGCACTGGCGAGCACGCATGACCGTCCCGGACTTGAACCCTCTTTCAGTGGCTTCCCGTTCCAGGTCTTCACTGGCGACAGACTCCCCGCCTGCAAGTCGCTCCGTCAGCCACTCGATCGCCGCGTCTGTCTTAGTCGGCTTCTTCGGCGGGTCGGGAGGCGCCAGAGCTTCGTCGGCAGACATCGTGATGGGGTCCGGTTCCCAGGCGAGAACAGGCTGATTGTGAGTGTTGAAATTCGTCCGCAGCTCGTAGGCCAGGCCAGAGTTGTCCCCTGCAAGGTTGTTCTTGGTGGGAAGCATCAGTCGTCGCCGTCCGGTCGGGTTGTCACGGTCGCGAACGATAACCCATGCAGAGCGGGCAGCAGCAGTGAAGGCCAAGCTCCCGGAAGTGCGGTACATCGCGGATGAGCCGCTGTTTTTATTCAGGTGCGCGACTCCGATAACGGCGACCCGGTGCCGACTCGCCATCTCTGCCAGAGGTGCAAGCATTCCCCGAATATCGGCGTCCTTGTGGGAGTCCCGATCTCCGACGTAGGCGCTAACCGGATCGATGAACACGGCGCGGCAGTCGCCCACTTCCCGGATCGCCTCTTCGATGATGGAAATGTCGGTCGAGAGGCTCACAGAGCGCTCAAACTCCCTGTTGCCGTCACTCCCGATGACCGATTGAATCGCAACAATGCGGGACAGATTCGCACCAGCCGCATTCAGGCGAGGAACGACCGTGTCTTCCAGGTCATCTTCAGCCGTCAGGAAGACAACGCCTCCAGCGATGTTGGGGGATTGGTCCGGCCACTCTCGCCCAGTGGAAATTCGAGCCGCCATGTCGACCGTGAGGAATGATTTTCCCAGGCCGGGGTCACCCGAAACGAGGGAATATTTCCCAATGGCGAATCGGTCTGACCAAAGCCAGTCAATGGGCTTCGGTTCCACTTCTGAAAGCCGCGTCAGCTTCGGGCGAAAGCTAAGCCCCGATTCCTTGAGCTTCGCAGGTTTAGCCTTTCTCGATTCCTCCCATCGCTGGTAATCGCAATCAATGCTCATCGGCAGCCTCCAGCAAGTCCCAGAACGCGAAGGAAATCGCGTCGGAATCCTTCGTCGGTCTCAAGGGCACGAAGGATTCGGTATTGCTGCTGAAAGCTTAGTTTTGGGGGTTCAATCGGCCCTCTTCGTTCCTCGGATGCCAGCGGATTGGGCCGCCGGATTCCGTCCGTGTCGCGAGTGAAGACAGAGCAAACCTCAGCTGGGTCGCGGACAGGAACCCGGAGCGTCGGCAGGTAGTTGTCAGGTTCACACGGTGGCAAGCCCCGAAACTTGAATCCGAGTGCCAGGCTGACGGGTCCCCAGTTCGACCGATCCGACTTATCAATTTCCGGGGTTGCCTTGAGAGAGAGTTGTGGCATAATGCCAAAGTCCTTCCGCAGAGGGATAAAGAAGAGAAATCGCCGCCCCCGCTGGTTAGCCGCCTCGCGGGGTCTCTTTATTGAGTCACTTGCAGTTTCGCTGTGATTGCAGCGCCGAAGAGCAATTCGTGCTTCGCTCCTCGATCCAGCGGTCAAGCTCGCGCTGGAGATACCAGACTTTTGAACCGGCTTTCAGAAAGCGGGGCCCGCGCCCCAGCGAGGCCCAAGTATTCAGTGTGCTTTTTTCGAGCCCCAGATACTCTGCAGCTTCAGCCCGCGTCAGCTTTGCGGGCGATTGAATGTGTGGTGCTGTCATCGTGCTTCACTCCTGTTTCAGCAGCTTTACTGCGGTCTGATGGAGTAATTAGAGCACGGAATGCCGCGAGCGGGTGAAGTTCCAGTGCGGCAAACGGAAGAACGGCAGATAAAGACCTTTCGCGCCCTTTACGCGCCCTTTCCTGACGTTTTCGAAACAGGAATCAACGACTCGAGAACCTCGATCCGCTTGGAAGTCGTCTTCTCTTGTCGCGCCTGCCCGAGTTCAATTCGCCTGGTAAGCCACTTCCGGAAGGTGGTTTTTCCAATTCCGAGTTTCCTTTTCAATTCGTCCTTTGTGATGGAGATCCACTTCTCGCTTACTGTTACTTGATACTTCTTGAGAGTCAGCAGCCGCTCGGCTCGAAGGGTGGTAACCAGCTTGGAAAGCTCGACTTGATCCCACTCGGCGTAATCAACCGCCTGATCCCAAGTCCAGCCTGGGAGCAAGCTCTTGGGGTCGCTCCAGTGGGCAAATGTGAATGCTGCCGCGTGTGCAGTGGTGCCAATAAACGGCGTTTGCCCACGCCAGAGGGCAAATACTAATGGCTCAGCGCTCGATGGTCTGGCATCAAAGATTCTGCTTTCCCACTGACCAATGGCTTCCGCGAGTCCCTCGCAAGATTGATGCTCTTCAGCATAGGTCCGCTTTAAACACGAGAGATTCACGATGAGGCATTCCGAAGCCTGAGCGAACTCTTCCAGCGAATACACTTTGTCGAATTGAGGAACTTGACCAGCTGGAAAATCGAGCCTCATCATTACTCTCCTGATGCCTTCGACATGATTTCGTTAATAATCGATGACGTCGCCGCTCTCACAGCTTCAGATTCAGTCGGCGCATAGGCTGAGGCCGTTGTCGCGATGTGAGAATGACCAAGAGCGGTCTGGATCAGACGCAAACTCACTCCTCTGTTGTTCATCCACGCGCCAAGGGAGCGCCGAAGATCATGGAACCGCAAATCAGTGATTCCAGAGATTTCCTTCACCTTCGCCATCGCTGCTTTGGGCTCGACGATGTGGCCCAGCTTTCCACCTCCCGGAAACACCCATGGGTTGCCGGAAGCCCGGTTGCGGAATCGTCGGCGAAGAATTCCCATCGCAGGATCAATTAGCGGGACAACTTTGGATCGCTTTCCTTTGAACTTCTCACGTCCGATGGTCCAGAGTCCCTGATCTAAGTCGATTTCGTCCCACCGCATTGAACAGAGGTTTGCCCTCCGGGCGCCGGTGTAGACGGCCATATAGATGAAGTCGCGGCTGATTTCCCGCTGGAGTTGGTCTACGGCTGAGAAGAACGCCTGTACCTCATCTGGCCTCAGATAACGGTCTCGGGGTTCAAATGTTGGCCGGTCTGTCCCGGTTACTGGGTTGTACTCTACCCACTCATGTTTCACTGCAATGGCGAACATCTTGGAGAGCAGTGCGCGTGCCTTGTGTCCGGCCCCCTTCCCGTTGCTGGCGACGATTTCAGAGATCCGCTCCGAGATCATTCCGCGACGAATCTCAGACAGAGGCTTCTTCTTCCATTTGCTGAGAAACCTTCCGAACTCTTCAACGTCCCGCTTCCACGTTCGTTTTTTCAGCTTTGCATGTGACTCCAGGTACAGGTCAAACAACTCTCCGAGAGTTCTCCTTCCGGCAACTCGATCCTGATGAACGTCCTTCCCTTTGGACACGTCCCCGATGATGCCTTTGCAGATTTCGCGAGCCTGACTGGCCGTCAACTCCGGAAACGTCCCGATCCGGATGCGTCGTGGTCTCCCGTTGACTCGGCCATAGAAGTAGAAAGTTCTTCGACCGGCAGGACTGACCGAAACACAGAACCCTTGGAGCTGCGAGTCATGCACAAAAGTTGCCCGCCCAGGCGGCGGCGGCAACTTTGAGACTACGGGATTCGTGAGATGCTTCTTCACTGCGCCACAGCCCCATTTTGCTACGTTTGCGCTACACTTGACGTCAAAATCCGTCAAACTGGGAACAAGTGTACACAATCGAATTTCAGGGCGATACGCCTTAAACCCTTTCCCTATCAAGAATCATCAAATTCCATCAAGCACGCTGCGCTACGACGTCCCCCAACTCGCTGTTTCCGGGTTTTTTCGTTTCTGGTCAGTGCAATTGTTATCCGAAAGTGTCGAAACGCGTCGTAAACATACGGTAAGGAAGTGGTCCCGGTAGCGGTGAGCGAGTGTCTCATTTCATAGAGGGCGATGCCGTGTCGATTCGCGTAGAAAGTTAGAATTCGCGCGTTCGAGAGAACCTCGGCCAAGTACTCTCATATCCAGGGGCCAGTAACATGACAACTGCAGACATCAACACATGCCGGAAATGCGGAAGTGCTGAGTTGTTTACCACACAAGTGAATGCAAACGTAGCGGAAGGTCCTAATCTCTTGCCGATTGGCTTCTGGGAATATCCCACTTATCAAATCGTGATCTGCGGCGATTGTGGGCTGACGGACTGGTTTGTTTCGCGAAAGCACCTGAAGGCTGTGAAGAGGAAACTCAAACGGGTCAATCCGCTCAACCCTTGAGCTTGGCCCACCGGGACTCCTTCTACTCGATCCGTCATTCAAGAGACTGGATCATTACTTCGGAGGATTGAAACCGCGGTCGCTGTCATTAGAGGAGCGCTGCTGGTTTCTTCCGCTCATTCTCTATTTCTCTCACGAGGGGCTTCCAGCCCGATTATTGCATTTCTCGGTGTGTGAGGTTTCAGCGGGGGAGAACAGTTTCACTCCACCAACTTTCCCCGGGCAGTATCTCTGAGCTGCGCATTCTGGAAAGCAAAATCGCTGTACGCCGCGGGCGGGGCTTTCGCGCAGTCGGTCACGGATCTGGAATCGACGCCAGCAAGAGGACAGACGTGCGTTTTTGCGACTGGAACTTGAGAGAAAATTTCGATTCTGAAGAAATCGTCATTCAGTTTTATTCATCGTGATTCCGGCGAATGCGCGATGCCGATACTGAGGGGAGAATTCCGATTTTACCAATTATTACGCCTAAGACAGCTGGAAGGAGGGAATCGCGATGCGGCCCCTTCAATCTCGCAAAATCTCTCATGCCGGACTCGTCTCACTGCTGACGTGCTTATTCCTTGTCGCAGCTCTCCCGCAGGCCTTACGCGGGGATGACGGGGCGGCTGTCAAAGTCCTGATCGAACGACTGGATAGACTTGAGGCCGAAAATCTAAACCTGCGGCAGCGGGTGGAAGAAATCGAAGCACCTCGAAGACCTCCAGTCGCGGATCCGACAGTCACCGCTCTCTTCGCAGATTCGGATGGCGGAGTCGGCGTCATTAATGATGTCGGCACGGTTGCGATGCCGGAAGCTCTCCCTATCGAACCTGCGGGAGTCACGGCACTCGATCTGCAACAGGATGAGCGGCTCGGTTCACTCGAGAAGTCGTTTCATGACTTCGTTACGAAGAACTCAAAAACGAAGTTTCCGACCGTTCAGGTGATTGGGGTCTTTCAGGCGGATGCTGTCTGGTTCAATCAGGATCAGGGAAGCCTGAATGATTATGACCGGATTCCCAACGGAGTCGATTTCCGTCGCTTCCGATTAGCAGCCAAAGGCCAGATTACTCCTCACACTAACTACTTCGCTCAGGTCGATTTCGGCTTTGTCGGTCGCCCGACGATCATGGACCTGTTTGTCGAGCAGACTGATGTTCCCATCTTCGGAAACGTCCGGCTGGGGAACTGGAAGCAGCCTTTCAGTCTCGAGGTCGTCAGCAGCTTCCGTTACACGACCTTTATGGAGCGGTCGCTTCTGTTCATCCCGTTCACTCCCTTCCGCCACATTGGTCTTGGCTTCTATGACGTGAACGATTCACTGGACATGACTTGGGCCGCTTCGATCTTCGCCGGCGGAAACGATCAGTACGGTGGCTCAACGAGTCTCCGAGGCGGCTACGGTTCTGCCGAACGCATCACATTTCTTCCGATGTGGGAATGTGACGGCCGGAAGTATCTGCACTTGGGACTGGGGCATTATTTTAACGCTCCGAACAATCATACGGTGAACTTCCGCACACAGCCGGAAGCCTTTGTCGGGGTGAATCCCGGCGATCCCGGAACAAGTGGAAACGGTGTCTCAGGCCGATTGAATGGAACGCCCCCATTCGTCTCGACAGGCAATATTCATGTCGACGCGTTCAATGTGCTGGGGACGGAACTGTTATGGGTGAACGGTCGCTTCTCGCTGCAGAGCGAGGCCATGGTCAACTTCGTCAGTACGCGCGATCAGGTCGGCAACGCCGTGTTCATGGCAACTCAACAGGGAGTTGCGGTCCTGCCGGGTGCCTACATTCAGGCAGGTTACTTTCTGACGGATGACTACCGCCCCTATGACCGCAAGACAGGGACCATCGACCGCATCATTCCACGAAATAACTTTGGCTTCTGTCGTGACTGCACGCCCCGCGGTTGGGGTGCCTGGGAAGTTGCCGGCCGCTTTTCCTATCTCGATCTGAACGATCGGACCGGGACAGAGATTCGCGGGGGCCAGATCACCGACTACACGCTGGGTGTGAATTGGTACACGACTCCTTATTCGAAGCTCGTGTTCAATTACATCCGGTCGATCTCAGAGCCCGGCGTTGTGACCGGTCCGATTGTGGGAACCGATCGCGCTGCGACGGACATCTTCATGACCCGCTTCCAGCTTGATTTCTAGAATCGGGTGCTCAGGCACCGCCTCCTGATCTCGCCTCCGGGAAGCTCTCTGCGAAGGACAGAAGCGTCCGCACCACAAACGGAGATCCGCTTCGCCAGTTCCGCAGGACGGCAATCTCAAGACGGAATTCCGGCGCGGCCACCTGTTCGCCAATCATGTCCGCAGATCATGCGATTGGAGATTGGGCTCAACGCAAACGATCGAACCAAAGCCTCTAAAATCCGAAGCTCATTCCGACTCGGGGACCGCGGTGATGGTGGTGATAGTAGCGGGGATGACAATGCCCAGGTCCCCACCATCCTCCGACGAAGACAGGAGCCGGCTCTACCAGCACTGTCGGAGGCTGCTTCACTACGACAACTCCCGGGACAACTCCCGGCGCCGGGACGACGGTTGGGACTGCTGATGTGGGAGACTGTTGAGCCATGACGATCACCCGATCGCTGACTCCATTGGTCTTCAAAGAAATCACAGCGTCAGGCCCAAGATCGAACTGACCGCCACGGGTCTGGATCATGTTGATAATGACGTCGTCACTGACGCCTGACTGAGCCAGCCGAATCAGGTCGAAGTTATTCAGCGGAGGCTGCTTCTGGGCCTGATACGAGGCGTTGGCGATGATGCCATTGCGTTCGGCAATTGCGATATCGCGTTCTTCACGTGCATCCGCGGAATCACCGATCACCCCCCCCGCCATTGCGCCAGTCACTCCCCCGATGAGGGCACCAGCTCCGGCACTGCCTGCTTCTGAACCAATGGCAGCACCGGCAAGAGTCCCAATCGCGGTTCCCATCAGGGCTCCGGATTGAGCATGGTTCATATTGGCACACCCGGCCGTGGACAATGTCAGTCCAGCGAGAGCACACCAGATTGACCGCTGAAGGCGAGAAGGAGCTACGTCCCCAGACTGATCAGCGACAGCGGATGAAAGCACAGGTGTCTTCCCGGCCGCATTCTCGGTGCTCAACTGATTGGCGTCAGCCAGCCAGTTCTCAAGGCGAGTCATCATTATCCCTCCTGTATCAGAGATCGCTGACACGCGACTCTCTGCCGTCATCCGCACGCGTTCCCTGTGCAGATTCTTATCTTGATTTCGCATCAGTAACGGTCTCAAAGACCTGTCACATATCGCGATGCTGATCTGAATGAAGCGGTCCTGATCAACAGAACACGCAGCCTTCCTGATCTCCGTAAAATCCCGAAATCACTCTCAATTCTCACATCGAATGAACAATCGCGGTCGGGGACTGTCGTATACTCCGTCGGGAGAATTTGAACCAGAGCAGTTTGGCAGGTCTTGCCGGTTCGCTCTGCCCGGCACATTCACTTCTTTCGGAAGAAGATGAAGAAGTTATCGACGCCTCGGAAGTGAACGATCCAATGAATGTCAGCGTTGTGGGGAACGAGCATTCCCGACCGCCTGCGTTCGCACTGCCTGTTTGTTCAGTGACGCTTCGAGCCATGTCCGATATCATCAGGCCGACCGGACCCCTGATTCCGGACTGACACCCTCTGCAGAAGCCTTTTTCCCATGATTTCTACCGCGACCCCCAACGTGACATCAATTCTGGAAAAAGCTGTCGCCGGCGAACGCCTGTCCCGTGAAGAGGGAGTCGCGTTATTGCGGTCGCATGATCTGACATCGCTGGGGCAGGCCGCCGACGCGGTCACGAAACGACTGCATCCGGAACCGATTCGTACGTACAACATCGACCGGAACATCAACTATTCAAACGTCTGCGCCGCGGTCTGTGACTTCTGTGCGTTCTACCGTCCTGTTGGTCACGCCGAGGCCTATGTCCTCACCGAAGAAGCCCTGTTTCAAAAGGTGCGGGAGACGATCGCGCTTGGAGGTGATCAGATTCTCCTGCAGGGGGGACTCCATCCGCAGCTGCCGCTCGAATGGTACGAAGACCTGCTGCGATCTCTGAGAACAAATTTCCCGACAGTCAACGTCCATGGGTTCAGTCCCCCGGAACTCTGGCACTTCCACAAAGTCAGCAAGCTCCCGCTGAAAGAGGTTCTGCAGCGTCTCAAAGACGCAGGGCTGGGAAGCCTACCTGGCGGGGGCGGCGAGATTCTCGTCGATCGGGTCCGAAAGCAGATCACTCGCGGCAAAGTCCTGACCGACGGCTGGCTGGAAGTAAATCAGGCCTGGCATGAACTGGGCGGCAAGAGCACCTGCACAATGATGTTCGGCCACGTCGAAACCCTCGAAGAGCGGATCGAACACCTCGACCGTCTCCGCGAACAGCAGGACCGCTCTGGCGGGTTCACCGCGTTCATCTGCTGGACACATCAGCCGCCTCATCAGGCTCCGTGGTTCGGTCGCGACGCCGAGCAGGGACGCAAAGGGGGAGTCGACATGTCTCAACTCCCGCCCGCTGGAGCATTCGAATACCTGAAGACACAGGCAGTCGCACGTCTCTATCTCGACAATATTCCCAATATCCAGTCCTCGTGGGTCACGCAGGGAGAGAAGATCGGGCAGCTGGCGTTGTTCTTCGGTGCGAACGACATGGGCAGTCTGATGATCGAAGAGAATGTCGTTTCGCAGGCCGGGACAGTCTTCCATCTTTCGCTCGAAGCGATTCGTCGCTGCATCTCCGACGCTGGCTATCTTCCCCGGCAGCGAAATGTGTTTTACGAGCTACTGGAGGAGACTCCGCTGCCGAAAACACCTTCGTCGACTTTGAATGTGATTCCCTGACTCCAGCACTTCAACCGAATGACATCGGGTTGAGATTGCTCCTCGTAGGATCAGGCAACTATTCTTTCACTTCCAGAGCATGGGACTCTGGAAAACACGGCAGAAGGGTGAGGCACGGGAATGAGCATTAAAGACGCCTATACCAACGGATTCGGAGTCTCCTTCGAGATCTTCCCCCCCCGGTCAGAACAAGGGGATGTCTCGCTGATTGAGCATCTCGATCAGCTGATGAGCCGAACTCCGGCCTTCGTCTCGTGTACCTATGGCGCCGGGGGGAGTACTCAAACCCGTACAATCGAACTCTGCCGCCTGATCCAGGAACGGTGGAACACGCCTGCAACTGCGCACTTCACCTGTGTTGGTGCCACCCAGAACGCGTTGCTCGACTGGCTGCATGGTGCGTATCAGTCAGGCATTCGTAACATCATGGCACTGCGGGGTGATGCTCCAGCAGGCGCAGAAGAATTCAAACCCGTTGAAGGCGGTTTCAAGTATGCGAATCAGCTGGTATCACTGATTCGGGAACACTACAGCGAATTCGGGATCGGCGTCGCGGGCTATCCCGAGAAGCACCCTGAAGCTCCCTCGCTGGAACATGACCTCACCTGCCTGAAGCGGAAAGTCGATGCAGGGGCCGACGCGATTTACACGCAGTTGTTCTACATGAACGAACACTTCCTGCGTTTCCGCGACTCTGCCGAAGCCGCCGGCATTCACGTCCCCATCGTGCCGGGGATTATGCCGATCACTGAATTCGCCCGAGTGAAGAAGATCGTCAGCCTCTCCGGAACAGCGATTCCCCCGGAGCTGCTGTCCTCACTGGAAAGCGTTCAGGAAGACAAGCAGGCTCAGTTCGACATCGGCGTGGATTACACGACGAAGCAGTGCCAGGAACTGATCGACGAAGGGATCCCCGGTATCCACTTCTACGTGATGAACCGATCAGAAGCGACCCTCCGCATTCTGGATGCACTGAAGACCTGAGACCTGATCGTTGTGACCTGGGCATAAGCAGGCTGCCGCACTCGCTCCAATGGCCGTCGGCCGTATGATCTGGCTGATGCGGGATGAAGATCTGAAATCGAAGCCCTCTGCTGACTGCATCTGAGTCAACAGAGGGCTTTTGTCGTAAGATTCCACAGAAGGGGGAAAGTCGCAGATCGACGTCAGTCATCAGTCTGTCAGTTCAAAGTTAATCGTATTGTCGTTGCTCTCCTGTACGACGGCGATCAGCCCTGATTGGATTTGACTCGCGTACTTCGCAGGAATCGCTGGTTTGGCAGGAGCCTTCGGTGCGGTGGAAACTCCATACTCCGGCGGCACGTATTCCTGAGAAGTCACGTCAACTGCCGAAGTCTGCGCAGGTGGAGCAACTTCCACTTTCGAAATCGTGACAGTCATTTTTCCCGCTGTCGCACCGTCATTCGAAGAAAACGTCGACATCTGGTACTTGCCGTCGGAGTTCGTCCGACCAAATGAACTGAGATTCCGCTCCGCGTTATAGAACGTAATGTCCGCCCCCTCCACTGGCTTTCCTTTATAGGTGACGATCCCGGTCACCTGATAAGTAGGGGCAGAACCCGTTCGCTTTGAACTGCCGCACCCGTGCAGTAGGCAGATAACGAGAATCAGGAGAGGTACATGACGCATGGAATCACTTCAGTGCAGGAGGAACCTTATATTCGAAACAGGACGCCAGTCTCTCCGCGCCATCTCGGTTGAGAGATGACGCGGAGAACATTGACCTCGCACAACATGCTCAGAGAGCAAGCTGCTTAGAACTCGCCCACGACCTCGCCTCCCGCCTTGGTCCCAAGTGCTCCCCAGATACCGTATGGGCTTCTGCCACCGAGTGTGGTCGCGACGCCAAGGTTACCAGTGTCAATGCTGTCCGAGATGAATCGAACGGCTCCGTCAGCCATCAATGCATGCACCCCGCCGGTGTGGTAGCTGCTCGCAGACAGCAAAGAGACGGCGGAATCGGAACTGCCGTTTGCGTCATTCGAGCACGAAGGACCATTTGGGGGTGTCACGGTGTGGAAGGATGTGTTTTCAGGCTGGCCATCGCACCAGACAGCGCTGAACTTTCCTTTGACAGCCGACGCTGTGGTAAAGCGATTACCTTGGGAGACTGCAGCGACCTGCGCGATGCAAGAACCGGGATTCGTGGTGATCGACGAGACAGAGGTCAAAATCCCTTGCTGGATCGTCGGGCTGGCACTTGAGCCAATACCGAAGGATGCCTGCACTCGCTCGCTGAACGCAATTGTATTGCTGGTCCCGTCCGTGACGTCACTTATTTTGACGCAATGGTGCCGACCAAAAAGGCCATTCGTCACCCCGGCATCGCGACCTGTCACGTCGTTGGTTCCGATGAAGTCTCCACGACTGAAGGCATAGCTACAAACTCCTTTCTGGGCGGTAATTCCGGGATCGGTGGGACAGGAAAGAAATCCCATTCTCTGATCGTAGCCGTTCCAGCTTGACCAAGGGGCTGCTCCACCGGGAGGAACTCCGGCGCCCGAATCTCCACTCTCGATTCGGTTGTAGTAAGCAGTCTGCTCCAGAAAGGGCATGAGGGAGACGAGACCACTTCGACGTTCATAGTTGCCATCCAGTCGGCTCGAATCCCCGCCGCCTCGAGTTCCGCCTTTGCCATAAACAAACCGGTTATGCACGTCATGATAGTTGTGAAGAGCAAGGCCAATCTGCTTTAGATTGTTCTTGCACTGACTTCTTCGAGCCGCTTCACGAGCCTGCTGGACCGCCGGGAGGAGCAGAGCGATCAGCACAGCAATAATTGCTATGACCACGAGAAGTTCGATGAGGGTGAAGCCCATAGTTCTTGCTCGTTCAGAGCCTTTCAAACATCGATCACCGCGCATGGAAGCACTAGGATTCATGAGACACCTTCACACTGGAAACTAGAAAGGAAAACAAGATTTCGGAAGTAGATTTACACCCAATGAGATCCCAAAAGATGGGCAAAAGGATCTCTGTGGAGGTATGAAATGGGGAACGGAATAGTCCCTGAAGATCCATTTCTACCGATGCACCGATGAATTACCAGCGTCAACACTGATATTTTTTTCCATCTGATTGCTGTGTGATCGCATCTGATTGAAACTCCGAATCTTGTCCAGACCACCCCCCTCGATCCACTGTTGCATTTTGCAGCACATGTCCGCCCGGATATTTCTATCGCTCTTGAAGATTGGCTCAGTTCGAGGGGGAGACTTCTGTGGAAGGGCTGCCTTCTATCCCGGTTTGCGCGACCATGACGACTTCATCGCCCATACCGAGGAACGGAGCGGTCGAAGCGTCAGGTACGAGGCGTTCGTCCCCGGCCGGTAGAGTGCAGCGACCAAGAGATCAGGAACATAAAGCCATTTACATCAATGACATATACATCAACAGCACAACTAAAACCTGCGTTCAGAAGTTGTCCAAGGAGGACAGGACAACGTTCAATTTCTGCTCAGGCTTGAGGCCGAGAGAACACGCGGTCAGTTCGGAAGTGCTCCGGCCCGGGCGGTGGGTGGGCGAAGAATTCGGGGAGGCGTCCGGGGTTGTTGCTGCCCGGATTCGACAGCTTGTCGGAAATTCGAAAAGGCATCGTCCAACACGTTCGGAATGGTTGGCTGGATCTTTGCGACTGGATTGCTGGTCGTTCCGAAGACCTGAACCCAGACCCAGCCCTGTCCGAACAGTGGAATTCTGCGACTGGCTTTTGAATTGAAATCGAGTTCGAGAGACCCCGCCTTGGAACCTGCGAAGCCGACCGAGCCCCGTCCGCCGAATTTCAGATAGTCACCGACCAGCTCGATATTCCCGAAGTCGAAGACTTCGTCATGAATAGTGAAGTCGGCATAGGCATAGTTGAACGCCGCGTCCCCCGGCTGTGCCGGACGGAAGCTGAGAATCGTCATCATCTGGGCGAAGACTGGTAACTCATAGAGTGCTGCTGGCGTAATCTGGATCCAACCTTGTCCAGTTGTGCTGGTTGTGTCGGTGCCACGTCCGGAGGCCTGCAGCACGCCGTTCACTTTGCCCATCAACTTCTCATAGCGATGCTCTCGCGCCCATTCTCCGAGTTCAACGTCAGCAATGTTTAACTCGACTTTATAGGGAAGCGTTTTGGAGTTTCCGGTGAGTTCGAGCTCAACATCAATTCCGACCTCGCCGCCATAGAGTTGAGCCCGGACCTGATCCTGCTTGTAAGGATTGCCGGGACTGTAGACCGGTTCCTTCCCGGAGAGCTTCGGTGTTCCAATCGTCAACCGATTCGATTTCACCAGAAAAGGTCCCTGAATCTTGCGGAACGGCATGTCGAGAGCCCGAAGCGTCTCCAGTTCGCCAAAGCCTTCCATTTCAAGATTGCGACCATTCCAGCTGCCCCGATGGATGACCCTTCCAGTGACATTGGTCATCGGAATTCCCGCGGTCAGCGCATTGTCAGTCAATGAGACGATGGTCGACCATGACGCTGTCATCAGATCAGGAAAGGCGGTCCATCCTTTCACATCGAGTCCGACGGTCAGGTCGAAGGGATGCTTGAGCTGAATCGCATCCAGTGTGGAGCCCATGTAGGCGGGAACGGCTTTCTTCAATTCTTCATCAGGTGCGAGCTTCCGGATGTGCAGCGTCTTTTCATCGAGGAAGAGCCGCCACGCAATATCAGCCGTGGGAGCAATGTGGACATAAGCAGACTCAGGGGTCGACCCGTCAATCAGCAGATAGGACCCGTTGTGGTCTCCCTGAAGAGAGTGAATGCCGAGTCGGCCGCCGTCCCATTTCAATGTTCCGGTGATGTTATGCCAGGTGTATGGAAGTGACTTCGGGGTGAACTGCCCGTTGGTCCAGTGAATACCGTCGAGTGCCACCTGACATTTTTCGTTTGGGCGCCATGTCAGCGAGACCTTGTCGATATCGACGGCCCCTTTGATTCCAAAGTCATTCCAGGCCGATTTCATCTCCGGCGCTGCGGCGATGGTGGCCCGTTCGAGATCCAGATCGAGCGGAGCCTGCAAAACGGCCAGTTCGAGCGACAGTTCGCCGGGAGCTTTTTGGAGATCAAATTTGGCCCAGCCAGAGACCTCAGCGTTCCCATGTTTCCCATACAGCTTCTCGAAGAGCCAGGCATTCTTCTCGAAGGGATTGAAGTGCAGGCGTCCGCGAATATTGGTCAGTTCATACGGGAAGCCGCTGTAGTTCATCGTGCCGTCTACAAGTTCCCCATCAATACAGATGAAGACCTTTCCCCCAGTCTGGGGATTACGGACGACTCGCACACGTGCCTGACCGGAGGTCCCATTCACCCTCAAAGCATCAAGAGCCGCACGGATCGGAGCCTGTTCCGGTCGGGCGAGTGCGTTGCGAAGGTTTTGATCGATCGGGAACTGATCAACTTCAATCTGGAGATCAATGTCATCAGCCGGATTGAGCGGGTCAACTTTCCCCTGAAGGAACACCGGACGCCCGGCGGCCTGTCCCTGCAGATTGACGAGGAACGCTGTCCCTTGTTGCTGAATATTTCCACGCACCTGATCGACGGGATAACGGAAGAATTCACAGGTTGCGCGGCAGTCGATTGCTTCGAATTCCTCAAGGCGCCATTTCAAGGCTTCGCCCGGGCCCTGAGTCAGACCGACTGAAATATCGAAAGTGCCTCCCGGTGACAGCAGATCATAAAATTGGGCCGGACGCCCCCAGAGGAAACTCCGGATTCTCTCGTCCAGACTGATACGAGTCGCCCGAACCAAAAAGTTCTTGGCCCATTGCCCATTCAGACGTGTTGCCGAACCGCTGATGAAGAGACTGCTGTCCCCGTTGGCGGCGCGCAGGTCACGGATTTCGATCAGGTCAGGCGAGATCCGGAACTTGGCATCAAGGTGATAGAGCGGGACAGGCAGGAGCAGTTCAGTCACCTGTCCATGTGTGATTGATCCGGTGAACTGGTATGTCAGCTTCGAGACAGGGGATGCCTGCCCCAGTTCGAACTGGATCGCCATGTCTGCCCGGAGCAGACTGGTCGGGCTGTTGGCGTCTTGTGCGCGTTTTGTTGATGAGATTCCCTGTACAGGGACCGATGCTGGTCCTTGCAATGCAGTTCGGGGAACCTGCCGATTCATCATCTGGGAGAGCAGTTGCTCATTCGTCCGTCTCAGGTTTGCCAGTTGTTCCTGAACGTCCGGCGAGAATCGTGCAGCCAAGTCGAGAAGTGAATCTCCCAGACGGACGTCTCCAGCCGCACCATGCAGATACCATTCGCCGGTCAGACTGTCGAGCAGTCCTGACAGTTGCAGGGTGCCGAAGACCTCTGCGGCGCCGCGACCTTCAAACTCGTAACGCTGGTGCGACTCGGGCCGGAAGATCGCCTGAATATCCTGAACATTCACAAATCGGGTCTGACCGTCGGCAGGGGACTGAAATCCGACCCGCATCGCTCCATTCTTGATCGTCCATTCCGGAGAGACGGCCGTCGGGGGAGGCTTGATCGAGATTCCTTCCCAGTTCCAGCGGTTCTGGGCATCGCGGATGCAATGGATTTCCGGGGAATGCGCCACAAGTTCCCGAACAACGATTCGATGATTCTTCCGCAGAATCTCGGAATCGACCTGAATGACGGTCCGGGGGACCCGCAGCAGATCTTCACCGGTCTGTCGCGACTGGATCGAAAGATGTGCAATTTCGAAATGCGCGAGGTCAATGCAGCGGGCCGCCTCGAAACTGACGTGGCAATCCGGCAGAACCTTCGCCAGATGAGAGCGAATCGCATCTGTCAGAAGATCATCTTTCGCCGCCCACCAGCGCGCAGCGATTCCGCCAACGGTGATGACTGCAATGAGCAGTAAAACCACCATCCACAGCAGTGTGTCTCGGATTCCATTCCAAGTCACCAGTGACATGCCAGTTTACTTGCGATGACCTCGAACCTGCCCTGCCAGCAGGCAGATTCCCGTCGCCGCAAGGACATACAAGGGGAACTCGGCCGGCAGGCGATACCGCAATGATCCGACAAAGATCATGTGCAGAAGTGCGAAGTAGAATACCGGGCCGGTCAAAATCCCAACAGACCAGATTGGCCTTCGGTAATCCAGGGCAACAGGAGAACCTGGAGAGGCTAAAGAAAGCGGAATCTGCGAGGGATTTCGGAGAATTCCAATTGCTCCTATGACTGCGAGTAGAAAGACAGGAATCGTTGCAATTGCGACTGCGGCCAGAGCAATTGGACTGCGGAACTGCTCCGCGTTCGGCCACGGCTTCCAATATCGAACAGCTTTCGCAAATGCGAGTTCAGCGACGCGGCCCGGGGAGTGGATCGCAAAGTCTTTCGCTGCCTGCCGGTAGTGCTGATCAACCTGATATTCGTCCATCGTCTTCATCAGGGCATCACGATCATAAAACGTCATGTCGCTGTCACCGGTCGCCTCAGGATTGATTCCGTCGTAGAGACTCGGTCCCATCCAGAAAGTGGTGAGCGTGAAATGGCCGGTTATGGCCTGATTTCGAATTCCCCAGGGAAGCAGTGCCGCCACCATTCCGACTACCATCATGGCGCCGGCGATTCCAGCCCAGAGTCGGCGTCCCAGTCGGACCAATAACAACAACAGAACGGCCGCTATGGGAGCCGCGAGAATCCAGCTGGGCCGTTGATAGACCCCGCCAGCAATGACGATTCCGGTCCACAATGAGGCCAGAAGGAGTCGAGGCCCAGAGAACCGGGGAGAGCCGAGTTGCTCATAAACGCGATGGGCCGCAAGGAGACTCCAGACGACGAAAAGTCCGAACGCGGTCTCGCAGAGGATCTCGACCGAAAAGACGATTTGAGTCGGACTGAAGGCGGCAATCGCGGCAGCGAGCGTCCCAATCTTCTCATTGAACAGCCGCTTTCCGAGCAGATAAGTCAGCCAGCAGGCTAAGGTGCCGACCACTGCGAGAAAGAGTCGCGCCGCGAACAAGGATGGACCGGCGATACTGATCGGAATCGCCAACAGAGCAGGAAATCCCGGCATTCGCAACGCGTATCGCGGAGGCGTGTAAACCGCGTAGGTCTCACCATTCACGATAGTCTGCGCGAGGAGCCAATAACCTTCGGCATCCCCTTCGATCAGAAAATCACGATGCCAGCGATGATCCAGCAGAAACTGCAGCCCAAATGCGGCCAGCAGTCGCAAAATCAACGCGGAGAGCAGGACTGCAAACAGCAGCCTTCTCCACTTCGAAGATTCCGGCAACTGACGTCGACCATATTCCCGCAGACGCTGAAGAAGTCCGGGAGATCGGCTCGGCGTCCCGTCAGGGGCGACGTTTTCAGAATCAGATTGAGCCGCACCCAATGCAGACATCCCGAGAGTCAGGCGAAGGTCGAACTATTGCCTTTTCGACAGTTCCATTCATGAACTTAGGGGGCGGGAAGCTCCTGCCACACCGGAGCCCGCTTCTCAAGGAATGCGGAGATCCCTTCCTGGGCATCAGGCATCTGAGCGTTTTCGGTCATGACGCTCACGGCCCGGTCATAGGCACTCGCCTCGTCCATCATTCGCTGATGGTAGAACTCGCGTTTCCCGAGCGCGATGACCTGCGGGCTCGATGCGAGAATTGACTTCGCATAATGATCAATCACCGAATCCAGCTGATCCTCAGGGACAACAGCATTCACCAGACCGGCCATCAACGCTTTCTGAGCGTTGATTGGCTGCCCCGTCAGCAGCATTTCCATCGCAATCTTCGGTGCGATGTTCCTGACAAGGGGAACCATCGGAGTCGTACAGAACAGCCCGATCTTCACACCGGGCGTCGCGAACTGGGCCGTCTCACTGGCGACCGCGAGATCGCACGCCGCGACCAGTTGACAACCAGCGGCAGTTGCGAATCCCTGTACCCGTGCAATGACAGGCTGCGGCAGCTGTCGGATTCGCTGCATCACTCGGGAACAAGTGGAAAACAGCAGCTCGTAGGATTCAGGAGACTGTCCCCGCATCTCACCCAAGTCGTGCCCGGACGAGAAGACCGCTCCCGATGAGGCCAGCACGACAACGCGTACCGTGGGGTCTTGACTCACGGCGACGAGCGCGGCATCAAGCTCCTCCAGCAGGGACAAGGAGAGCGCGTGACGGCGACCAGGGCGATTGAGAGTCAACCACGAAACACCGGCCTGATCATTTCTGAGTAATTCCTGAGCCACAACGGGTTCCTGACTGGCTTTTCCGAAATGAGTCTATAAGGTGACTTTCCCTTCCAACATCATGGAGAAAAACATCTCGGTTGTCATGCCACGCTGAGAGAAAAGCGAATATGCACGCGTTGCCTTTGATTGAACTGATTGCAGCAGCCTTTGCAATGGCCTGGGTATTCGGGCTGCTCATGCAATGGCTGAAGCTTTCACCGATCGTGGGCTATCTGCTTGCGGGAATCATGGTCGGGCCCCATACCCCGGGATTTGTCGGGGATGCCGAACTGGCCCACCAGCTGGCCGAAGTCGGTGTCATTCTGCTGATGTTCGGGGTCGGCCTGCACTTCCATCTCAAAGATCTGATGGCCGTCAAAGGGGTCGCCATTCCCGGTGCGCTGGGACAGGTCACGGTGGCAACAGTCGCCGGCTGGCTGGCATTCTCGTACTTCGGCTTTCCGGTCAATGAGTCGGTGGTGATCGGAATTGCTCTGTCCGTCGCCAGTACAGTTGTGCTGCTGCGGGTGCTGATGGACAACAACATCCTGCACTCCACGGAAGGTCACGTCGCCGTCGGCTGGCTGCTGGTGGAAGACCTGCTGACAGTCATGGTTCTGGTCGTGATCCCTGCGATTGGTCAGGTCGCCGGTGGAAACGCAGAACACGCTACGGAAGCAGCGAGTCAGGTCCACCCCGCTATCCCCATTCTCCTCGCTCTCGGCAAGCTCGTCTTCCTGATTGTGATTGTGATGGTCTTCGGAATGCGGATCATTCCATGGGCGTTGGAAAAAGTAGCCCGCCTGCGGTCACGGGAACTGTTCACGCTGACAGTTCTCGTCTTTTCGATTGCCGTCGCAGCGGGAGCCTATGCTGCATTCGGGGCTTCGATGGCACTGGGTGCGTTCCTCGCAGGGATGATGGTGGCCCAGTCCCCGGTCAGCCATCAGGCCGCCGCAGATGCCTTGCCCTTGCGGGATGCCTTCGCGGTACTGTTCTTCGTCGCCGTCGGAATGGTCTTTGATCCAGCCGTTTTGAGTGCAGAACCTGTTCTGATCGTCGTCGCCATGGTGATCATCTTGCTTGTCAAACCGATGGCAGCGCTACTGATTGTGGTCTGTCTCGGTTGGTCAGTTCGCACTGCACTTACTGTCGCGCTGGCATTGGCACAGGTCGGAGAATTCTCCTTCATTCTGTCGGACGTTGCCCGGGCTTATGGATTGATTTCCTCCAAAGGAAACAGTGTCCTCGTCGGAGCGGCAATCCTTTCGATCTCGATCAACCCGATGCTCTTCACGCTCGTTCCGGTCATCGAAAAATGGCTGAAGTCACAACCGATCTTGTGGAAGCTACTGAACCTCCGAAGTGACGCACGACTGAAGAAAACAAATCAGTCAGTGGCTGACGCCGTTTCGCAGCCTGCCACGCCGGAAGAGCGGTTGGCGGTGGTCATTGGCTATGGTCCCGTAGGACGTTCGGTCAACAAGCTGCTTCGCGACGCCGGGATGAAAACCGTTGTAATCGACCTGAACATGGACGCGATCAACGAAGCCAATCGTCAGGGGCAGCTCGCCATTTTTGGAGACGGTGCCCGTGATGCCGTACTTGAGCAGGCCGGAGTAGAACGAGCTTCACACTTGGTCGTGACGTTGCCGCAGTCGTCCAACGCCGGAACGATCATCCATGCTGCCAAACATCTGAATCCCAAAATTCGGGTTCTGGTCCGGGCTCGTTATCTGCAAGAGCGCAAGCATCTCGAAGAAGCGGGGGCCTCGGCAGCGGTCTACGAAGAAGGGGAAGCCGCGGTCGCACTTTCCCGGCTGGTACTGTCCGACTTCGGTGCCAGCCGCGATCAAGTAGAAAAGACCGTTCGCGATCTCCGTCTGCGACTGCTCCTCGAAAATGTCTCAAATCTCGGCAGTCAACAGGTCAATCGCCTGATGATCCCTTGGCCGCGCGTAAAGCGAATTCCAAACAACGCCACGATCGAACAGGTGCGTCGCCAGATTGCCGAAGAACACTTCTCGCGCTGGCCGGTCGTCGATCCTCGGACCGGTCAACCGATCGGTTATCTGTTGGCGAAGGATCTGATCGGCGAATCGTCGATCGGATCGGAATGGACCCATCTAATCCGTCCGCTAATGACTGTCGGACTCGAGACCGATGTGCAAACGTTGCTGATCCAGTTACAGAATGTCGGAAATACGATCTGCCTCGTCGAAAGCCTTGGACGACCTGTCGGCATGGTCACCATGGAAGATATTCTCGAACAGGTCGTCGGGAAAATTGAAGACGAATACCCGCGACAGCCCGTGATCACGATCAGTCAGGCGCTCCAGCGAGGCGGAATCAAACTTGATGTTCTCGCGACCACCGCGGACGAAGCGATCGAAGAACTCGCAGCGATGATTCCCTCATCGGTGCTGCCGAGAGGGGCTGCAATCGCCGGTCGAGCAATCGAACGCGAGCACGAACTTTCCACTGATGTGGGGATGGGGATCGCCATTCCTCACGCGCGCTGCCCCGGCCTGGCACAACCAGTGATCGTCTTTGGACGTGCTCGCGACGGAATTCAGTTTCAGGCGGATTCCACGAATCTGGTGGACCTGATCTTCCTGCTGATCACCCCTGAAGAAACGCCTCAAGTCCAGCTCACGATGCTGAGCCAGATCGCATCACTCGTCAGCAAAGAAGACATTCGCGAACAACTCCGTGCAGCGACGTCGCAAGTTGAAATCTTCGATATCGTGGGACGTTAGAGCAGTTTGCTCTAACGAGTGCCCGAGGAGCGCGACTTTCGACAGTAAAAACGCTGTCTCCCGCGCGGCGGGGTTGGGCAGATAAAAAACAAAATGGACTCATCATTGCAGACCACCGATTTCTTATCAGAGGAACCGGCGGCCTGTCTCTTTTCGGGATAATGAAACTCAGGCGGCGTTGCTGGATACCGTTTCCGGCTGGGATATCGAGATCTCACCTTCCAGACTCATCACGAGAGCCCGCACGGCCTGTTCGACTTCAAGTCGTTCCTGATGCCAGCGTTCACGTTCGGCCTGCCATGCGGACTCGCGGGCGATGAGTTCGCTGAGTTGCTGATTGAATGAAGTTTCCCGCTCGGACATCCAGCTTTCACGACGCTCGATCCAGGCGGTCAGACGGACTTCTTCTTCACGTCGGATCTGCTGCTGTGCCGACAGCTGACGCTGGGTTTCTTCGAGAATTCCGAGTTGTTCCACCAGCAGGTTCGCCGCAGTATTCAAGGATTCGGCGTCACCGCTGGCCGGATCAGCGGGACATCCCGCAACGAAGGTCTGCAATCGCTCGAGCAGTGGATGCAACCGCTGGCACATCTCATGAAACTGTACGGTTTCAAGGTCCAGACGTTCCTGCCGAATGTCGTACAGCTGACGTTCCCGATGCTGCATCTCATGGAACTGACGCCGCTCCGACAACAGACTTTCCCGCTGCATCGCGGTCCATGAAGTCTGTTCATCGCGCTGCTTTGCCAGCAGGGCCTGTTCTTCGGCGAGGCTGCGTTCCCGCTCTGTCAGCAGGTCACGGAAATGTCGAATCTGCGAGAGCCGTAGCTGAACGGATTGCTCCACCTGTTCAGCCCATTGACGATGCCTCTGCTGCTGCCAGGTAATTGCATCGCGCTGAGTTGCCAGCTCCTTACGCGCCTTATCGAGATGATCTTCATGCAGCCGAATTCGCTTCTGCATGTCGACCTCGCGGCGGTGAATCTCTGCCTCGCGTTGATCCAATGCAGCCAGGCGTTCTCGCCCGATCTCCTCGAGTTCCTGCAGGTGATCCCGGCGTTCGGCACGTCGATGCTCGGCCCATTGCTGGTTAAGGCGATCCTGTTCCTCACGCTGTGACTGGATGAGAAGTCGTTCCTCGCGAATCCGCTCACGTTCGGCCTCGACTTCCGCGAGGATCTCCCGCCGTTCCTCCTGAATCTGCTGGCGCTCCTCGCTTATCTTGCGCTCAGCCAGCAACCGATCCTGTTCAATCTGTTCGAGAAACTGGGCTCGAGCCTCTGCAGCGGTCGCCTGAAGGGCCGCCTCGGATTCGGCCAGTTTTCGACGTTCCTCCTGCTGCTCCTGAAGCCAGGCCTGTTGTTGCCGTTTGAGTTCTCTCTGATGTTCCGCCCGTTCACGTTCCCATTCAGAACGTTGCTCGGTCAGTTCCATCTGGCGGACGAGACACTCTTCCTGAAATGCGAGCCGCTCCTGCTCGATCTGTTCTGCCGCCTGCTGACGTTGCGTCTCCTGCATCTGTGAGAAGCTCACCCGATCCAGCTGCAGCTGTTCAGTCAACTGGGCGACTTCTGCGAGTTGCTGGGCCAGCGTTTCTTCACGCTTCTGCAGTTCGAGTTCCGCCTGCTGCAATTGTTTCTGGCGAGCGGCGAATGCCTGATTCGCCGCCGTTGTGGCGTCGGCGAGGCGCAGAGTGTCCCGACGGACGGCCTGCTGTTGTTCTTCGGCGAGCGCGATCTGTGTATTCAACTGCTGCTCGCGGCGGTCGAGTTCGGCCAGCTGCAATTGCAGATGCGTCACGAATCGGGCGGCTTCTGAAAGCTGATCGTCAGCGTCGATTTCAGAATGCGATGTGACCAACGGATCGCCGACAGGCGAATCGCGATGAAGAGTCTGCAGAGCCATGAACTTCTCCGGGAACAGCGAGGCATCCCGGCAGAAATAGTCATTGCCAGCTTTCCCACTCAAGAGCAGAACGGGGACATCGGCGACGACGGGTGCGAGACAAGGCGATAGAGAGCTGGTTGCGGCGAATCCTGCCGACCGGGAAGCTTGATCGGGGGACTTCCCACACGAACCATCAGGGAGCCGCCGGTTGCCAGTTTCAGGAGTGCAGAAAAGAGAATTTCCTCCAGTCCTGCACGACGACTGGAGGAAATCTTCGGTCACGGCCGCGAACCATTTCGTGACCGGCAGCTTGGGCCACGGACATCAGGCATCGCCTGAGGTGTCAGCGACCAGTCGACATTTGCATCGCACAAACTGTTCCTGGAAGGATTTGAGACCTGCCAGGAACAAGTCGTATTAGACGTGTTTGTCCAGAAGCTGAGCGATACGATCCTGCTGCTGCAGGCCGAGAATACGGTCAACAGGCTTTCCGTCCTTGAAAACGATCAGGGTCGGGATGCTGTTGATCTGATAATTGATCGCAGCCTGACGGTTTTCGTCCGTATTCAGCTTCCCGATCTTCACCTTACCGGCGTACTTCTCGGCAAGTGCTTCAATGGTTGGAGTCAGCATTTTGCAAGGACCGCACCAGGGAGCCCAAAAGTCCACTAGTACCGGCTCGCTGCTTGACAGCACGTCGTCCTGAAAGGTGGCGTCGCTGAATTCCTGAAGATTTCCTGCCATTTTTCTAAGTCCTTACTTCATTGACGACTGAAAAGCCTGTCGCGGGCACTGCCCCTTTGGGGAGGGCATCACAGGTTGCCGAAGTTGACGAATTCTCGGAAGTGATCGTAAACCAGAAGTCAGACCACTGACATGACATCACTGTCGGCACGCTTCGCGGGAAACACTCCTTGAAACGTGCAAAATTATAGGGTCCTCTCGCGGGTGTCAATGCGCGTCAGAACCAACACCGGCGTGCAACCGCTTGCCATAAAGCAGGTTAGACGAACGTCCCGGATGGAGGACACTTTTTGTTTTCAATGACTTTACTTTAACAGCTGATCACAGTTCGTCTGCAAAAATGTCGGTCAAATGGTCAGGTCTCCGCCTGTGCGTTGCTTAATCGATACAAAGGTTGGGTAAAAATGCACCATTCTGCCAGCATTCTCGGCCGGTCCTCCTGAATCGAACTAGAGTTCCGAGAACCAGCGTTCCCGGCGGACGGTCTACTGCCCGGCCAAACCTCTGCAATCGGTAAGATCAGTGCAACTGGATTCATCCAAGATCCACCGCACTCGATACCCAGCGGTCATTCTCCGCCAGAACGCCCATTGTTTGCCTGCGGCCATCCGGCCACGACATTTTCACACAAGGCGTCATCATGCATTCGTTCGAAAGTTGTCTCGTCACAGGGGGAGCAGGGTTCATCGGCTCGCATCTCGTGACGCGACTGATCGAGCAGGGTTGCCGCGTTCGGGTGCTCGACAATCTTTCTACCGGCCATCTCAAAAATCTTGAGCATGTTTCCGGGCAATTCGAATTTATCGAAGGTGATCTCCGCGACACCGCCGCCGTGCATCGCGCTGTCAGCGGCGTTGAGATTGTTTTCCATCAGGCCGCCCTCGCCTCCGTCCCGTTAAGCATCGAGAACCCCGTCGCCACGCATGACGTCTGCGTCACCGGAACAGTCAATGTCCTGGATGCGGCCCGACGTTCTGGCGTCCGCCGTGTGGTCTATGCCGGATCCAGCAGCGCTTACGGCGATGCACCGGAGATGCCAAAGCGGGAGAATCAAGTTCCCCAGGCCCTCTCCCCTTATGCCGCAGCAAAACTTGCTGGCGAATACTACTGCGAGTCATTCGCCAAGTCGTATGACCTCGAAGTGGTCCGGCTGCGGTACTTCAATGTCTTCGGTCCGCGTCAGGACCCGAAAAGCCCTTATTCGGCCGTGATTCCTCTGTTTGCGAGTGCTCTCGTCGAAGGCCGCACTCCGACGATCTATGGAACCGGTGAGCAGTCCCGGGATTTCGTGTTTGTCGGAAATGTCGTGCAGGCCAACATACTTGCCGCGACGGTGCCAGGGGTTACAGGCCGGGTCTATAACGTCGCCAGTGGAACAACGATCAGTGTGCTTGAGTTGCTGCAGCTGATCTGTCTGGGACTTGATCAGCCTTTCGCTCCTGCGTTTAAGCCCGCCCGAGTCGGCGACATTCTCCACTCCTGGGCAGATATCAGTGCGATTCAGAACGATCTGGGTTACCAACCCCTTGTGAGTCTCGAACAGGGTCTCAAAGAGACTCTGGCGTATTACCAGACCAGTGCCATCACGCCCCGTCGTTCGACGGAGACTCCTGTCACTGTCTGAACTTGAGACCAGGAATGAAGCCGAGTCGAGACGCCGTTCGCCAGTCTCACCAAGTCTTGAACGTGTCGGTTGACATGATTGTCTGACTGAAATCCGGTCAGGCATCGCAATACAGGAAACTTTCGTGTCTGCTCCACAGAACAAGCCCGGTTCCGCAGCGGAATTTGATTTCACTCCGTTCAACGTCACTCAGTCCGCCAGTGGCCGCTCGGTGGATCTGGTCAGATTTCTGCTGGGCGCCTGGAAGCCACTCGCGATCGGTCTTTCACTGGGACTGCTGGCCGGCATCGGGCTTTACCTTTATCTCGGCCCGGTTTACTCCGCTTCGACACAGGTGCTCGTTTCGAAGAAGGCCAGCGTGCCAGCCAACAGCACCGAAGCCAACCGCTACGGCGAACGAGGCGATCACGTCCAGCTCATCAAGACCGACCTCATTGTAGAACGGGCCTATAAGGATCACGGGCTGAATGAAATCCCGGCGCTGGCCAAGGCATATGATCCCTTGAAAGAAATTACGGAAGGACTCGCCGTCGACCGCAGCGCGGGTCAGGAATCTTCGTTCGACAACATTCTCAACATCACCTATCTGCACCCGGACAAACGCATTGCTAAAGCAGTCGTCCAGGCGATGGTGGAAGCCTACCGTGACTATCTTGAAGACACACGGGATGCGAACGCCAAACAGCTCTATCAGACGCTGCTCGACCGACAGGACTCACTGAACGAGGAAATTACTGCGCTCGAAAAGCAATATCAGGAGTTCCGTTCTTCTGCCCCGGTTTATCTGAAGGCCTCGCCCGTCATTTCGGTGAATGGCATGCCGACGCCGGCTCAGAATCAGTACGAAACCGAACTCGCGGCGATTGAAACAGCTCAGAACGAGAACCTACGGAAGCGCTCGAGTATTCAGGCGCGCCTGGCAACACTTGATCGCAAAATCAGCGAGAAGACATCTCGCGAAGAGATGGAATTCTGGGTGCTTCACTCCCTGTCGACCGGTACGTCTGGCGGTGGGGGCGGAACAGGTGCCGGCGGTGGAGCGGCCATTGCCACGTCACAGGAGAAAGCTCAGCTGGATTCGCAGCTGCTGAGTGCCCGACTTCTTGAGCAGCGGTTATTGCATTCTCTCGGAGAGCAGCACACTCAGGTCAGGAACGTTCGTCAGCAGATCCAGACGATCCTCAATTTCTACGCCCGGCAAGGGTTAAAGGCACCAGATCAAGCCGGTGAGACCTCCGGAGCTGTCTCTGCCCGATCGGCGGCTTTGGGGATGGATCTTATCTCCGTCTATCGCGACACACTCGTAGGTCAGCTGAAGGAACTGGATCTCGACAACGAGAACCTGTCCCTGCTGCATGCCGATGCTCAGAAGAAGGCCAAACAGGCTGAGATGTTCGAAATCGAAGATCAGCGCCGTAAAGACGAGATCTCCCAGAAGAAACAACACCTCGAACGAATGTTCGACCAGATTGCCGAATACGATATCTCACGCGGACAGGAAGGATACCGACTGCAGCAGATCTCGCAGGTGCGGATCGAGCGATCTCTGAAAAGGGTGATCAAACTGGTCGGAACATGTGCCATCCTGGGGATGGGGATCGTCTTCTGTCTGGCGTACTTCCGGGAATGGTACGACACCTCTCTGAAGACGCTGGATGATGTCAACGCAGCTATTCCGGAACCACTCGTCGGAACGATCCCAAGCATCTCGACATCTCCTGAACTGGAACGCGAGGCCAAGGCATCGGGGCTCTCCCCGGCACTGATTTACTTCCATCGCCCGGGGTCCCGTGAAGCCGAGGCCTATCGCGCGATGCGAACAACGTTGTTTGTCGCCATGAAAGAGGGTTCCAAGATCCTGCAGGTGACAAGTGCCGCTCCCGGTGATGGAAAAAGCACGACGATCGGCAATCTCGCCGTTGCGATCGCTCATTCTGGAAAACGGGTCCTCCTTGTGGACAGCGACTTGCGCCGACCGACGCAGCATGCGTTGTTTCATCTCGATCAGGAAGTTGGGCTGACCGACGTCCTGCTGCAGGAAATCGAATGGAGGAACGCGGTTCGTTCGACAGTCGTTGATGGACTCTCAGTCATGACGGCAGGGCTCTGTCCCGAGAATCCCGCGGAACTCCTCTCTTCGCCCGTTCTGGAGGTCGCGCTGAAAGAGATGGCTGAAGAGTACGACTTCGTGCTGATTGATTCGCCGCCTGTTCTCGCGGTGAGCGATCCTTGCATCGTTGCACACTACACCTCAGGAATGCTGCTGGTCGTGAGAATGGGCCGAACCAAACGGGCTTCGATTACCCGAGTTCGTGAAACCCTGAATGCACACGGCATCTCCGTGATTGGCGCCGTTGCAAATGATTTCAAACGCGAGGGCATTGCTGAGTCGGGTTATGAATTCGACACATACAGCTCTTACTACCGCGAAGACCAGAAGCCGTCCGCGGGGAAGATCAAGTCTCTGCGATCCTCGGCCAACCCGACTTCGCAGTCAGGAGTTTAGAGAAGTTTGCTGGACAGAGTGCCCGCGCAGCGCGTTTCGGTTATTGCAAAACGGTCTAATTTCCACGGCATGAACGAATCAACACGCCGCTCAAAAACACGAGCCCGCCGGGAAGGAATCACCTTCCCGGCGGGCTTATCTGATTTGTCCGCTGAATTTGTCGTCTGTCTGGTCTCAGGCGCGTTGCTTCGCTGAGATTACGTCATATCCCCGAACGTCCTGAACCTCAACGTCATCGAACAACTGCTCAATGCGGGCGGTCGCCCATTCAGCATGCTTGGTGACGAAGTACAGACGCCCCCCCGGCTTCAGCCCCTTCCGTGCGCTCTGCAAAAAGATCTCGGCGATCTGGAAGTGCGAGAAGTACGGAGGATTCGCCAGAGCGACGTCGAACGTGCCGGACAGGTCCCGTTCGTCATCGAACAGCTCGCCGTCAGCCGTCATGCCGGTTGTGAAATTGGCCAATCCATTGAGATGAGCCCCAGCAATGGCACACTGCACCGCCCGTGAATTGGAGTCAATGGCATGCACATGCACGTCCGGAGCTCGCAATCCCGCAGCCAGAGCGACAGTGCCGGAACCGCAACCAATATCCAGGACGTGATCGCCTGGATTAATGGTCATGACTTCCATCAGGGCCCGGGCTCCGACGTCGAGGCGGCGATGTGAAAAGACTCCGGGACGGCTGACCGCCTGCACCAGATTTTCGCCATCCCTGAAAACGAATTCGGCAGTGAAGTCGCGCAGTCGTTTGAGCGGCTTCAACTTCTTCATGCGGTAAGTCACGCCGTGCCGCTTTGGGGTTCGGTCGATATTCCGGCCGAACTTATCAATCTCGTGATGCAGCCAGACGTCCTTCTTGTTGTCGCTGGTCGCGATCAGCATCCCGCCTATGGCGAGGCGGTCATATCCCTGCTGCAGGATCTCGCGGGTCAGCTCGGCTTCGCCGCCGCGGGCCACCGGCATTACGAAGAGATCGACTTCACCCTCCGGGAGATCGGGGGAGCAGACGATATTCAGATTGGGGAAATTCGTCGTCAGATCCCGGGCATCTTCAGCAGGATAGATATCGATGAAGTGACAGGTCACGGACGAACTGGGAAGTGATTCCGCCAGAAATGCCGCAGTCTGTCCCCGGCCGACGGTCCGGCAAAGAATCCGTTCTGCGGTGACCCCCGTGCAGGCGTTAATGGCCAGCCGCTCGGCAGGCGGATTCCGCAAATCGTCCAGTTGTCGATCGTCCATACTCACAGCAAATTCCTGATACGCAAAAATGTGAATCGGGAAATGATAGCAGAAATTTTCGGATTCGCTCTTGAGGGAATGGTCAGAGTTCTGAATGCCCACTGGACGTCGTATCCCCTCGATTTCTTCCGTGGCTTCAGGATGCAGGAACATCCTGCTTTCACTGGAAATGTCCGATCCGAACATTGGTCGCGGCCGCGGGCAACCTGTATTCTGGCTCGAAGATGACGGACTCTCACTTGGCGAATCGCGCCAGCTTGCTGAGACTTCCAACGTTACATCATCACCCTTTGGGGACGAGCAGCATGGGCAATATGCCACGGTTGATTTCACTGGGCATCATGATCGTCCTGATCGTGGTGCTGGGCCTAACCTTCTACAAAGTACTCGCTCCATTCGTCCTGCCGCTCTTTCTGGCAGCCATGACCGCAATCGTTGCCCAGCCGATTTACCGCTATTTTCTCGCCAGAATCGGGCAGAAACCGGCTGCCGCCGCCGGGCTGACAACCGGAATGCTGCTTGCAGCCGTGCTGATTCCACTGATCACAATGACTGTGCTGGCTTCCCTGCAGCTTTACACATTCGCAGCGGATACCGATGCGAAAACCGTCCAGCGGCTCATTCAGGATGGAGTCGACTTTGCAAATCGGTTTTTGAGTCCGGACGAGCAGCTCACGGCGGAAGAAGTCTCCCGGCATGTCTCAGGGTGGTTCAAATCCTCGATGACAGCCATCGGCGACAAATCGCTCGGAGCTGCGGGCCAGACACTCGGAGTCCTGAGCGGATTCGTCGGACTCCTTGTCGCCGTTTTGATTGGAGTCCTGATTTATGGAATGGCGCTTTACTATTTCCTCGCGGAAGGGCCGCAACTTCTGCAGACGGCGCGATCCCTGATCCCCGTCGATGCAAACTATCAGGACGAACTGCTGTGCGAGTTCGCAAAGGTGGTGCAGGGAGTCGTCATCGCCACGTTTCTCGCCGCTCTTGGGCAGGGGATTGCCACCACGCTCGCTATCGGGGTGCTGGGCTTCAAGCACCTGTTTGCGCTCGGAGCACTTGCTACGTTCACGGCGCTGATTCCACTGCTGGGAACCTGGATTGTCTGGGTCCCCTGTTCAATCTGGCTTTTCACGCACGGCCGGGTCGCTGAATCGATCTTCCTGGTTGCTTACGGTCTGATTTTCGTCGGCTTCATCGATAACATCATCCGCACATACGTGTTGAACTCGAACGTGAAGCTGCATCCCCTGCTGGCATTTATCAGCGTGCTCGGCGGGATTCAGGCCATGGGATTGTGGGGAGTTTTCATCGGTCCCATCGTCGCGTGCTGCCTGTATGCCCTCATCAAGATCTTCAACAAGGAGTTGCAGGAGCTCTCTGTTGCCCGACAGACAGAACCAGTTCCTACGGCCGCGATACTGGTTGTCCCGACCGAAGTGCCGGTTTCTCAAGTAGCCCCCACCGGGCCGTCCGCCAGTTAACCAGGAGCGGAAATGGAACGAGCCGGGTGTGAATCGCTTCGCACCCGGCTCGTGTCTTTCCTACGACTCTTCTATTTCTGAGTCGGACGCACAAAGACCCGCAGGCGGGCATGCGAGTACTTCGAGGCCGATCTGGTAAAAGTCCAGTCGAGCGTATCACCGGAACTGTTTCCGATCCCGACGTCGGCATTCGGACCGGCCTTCCAGTTATTCACTGCGAACACGGTCTGCTTCGCTTTGAAGTGATGGATCTGCATGGAACCATAACCTTCGCGTGGAGCTTGTGGACTATCTCCAAAGTCGTATTTGTCATTCGCTGCACCGGGGACGTTCCCAGTGTTCTGGGGGCCATAGTTGTCTGGCCAGAATTCAATATTCCCCCCATCCGAATCGGTCACTTCGCTGACAGCTGACGTATTTGACCTCACCGTCAATTTCGAGACCGTTCTCTGAAAGGAAGCCTTGCTCTCAGCAGTCGGAATTCCGACCAGCTTCACGTCTTTCGTGAAAGCGTCCATGGACGCATAAACATACTGCGGAGTTCCATTGGCTTCCTGCAGTTCGACCAGGTAAGCGACGCGGTCGAATTCCTCTTTGAAGCTCTGAGACTCATCCACGGAATAGGAGATCGTTGCGCCCAGCTTCGACAGGTCAACATCGTAGATCAGCTGATACTTGCTGACCTCTTCAATCGACTTGGAGAAGTCGACTTTCGGCACGTCACCTGCCCGGAATGCGGATGTCGGCAGTCCGGCCCCGTTGATCAGGTTGGGTTCTGCCAGTTTGTGCCAGGCAAATCGCATCGCAACAGGCTGAGTGACCCCTTTGGCACTCAGGATGATCTGATCACCTTCGATTCGGGCGTCAGCTGCCGTCCAGCCTTGTTCAGGGCTGATGATTTCAAAGTGGGTGAGGGGCTTACCGTCGCGTGTCTTGAGTCCCCCGGCAACGTTGTCGAATGCGACAACCAGTTCATTTCCACGAGACGTCAGCGACTTGAATGTGGCCCCGGTGTCGACGATGTCGTTCTTTCCATAGGTTCGCTTCAGGGCCAAATTGGCGAGGCGTTTTCCGACATCCTGCTTGTTGGGCGGATGAATGTCGTTCAGTGTCGCGATGTCGTTGATCACAACCATGCCGGTCTGCGGAATGGCGGTGGCAGCGGCCTGTGCTTCCCAGAGTCGCGGGAGGACATCAGGAGCCGTGTTGCCATATTGGAATGGTGCGATCTGAACGAAGTAAAACGGGAAATCTCCCTGTCCCCAGAGCTTTCGCCAGCCTTCGATCAGTGCGTGCATTTTGGCGCGATAGAGCATCCCTTCGCCGCTG
>JAEZFD010000050.1 GCA_023417655.1 Planctomycetota bacterium
ACGGTGGGCCATGTAGTGGCCCACCGTGCCTACGACAGTAACGACATCCGGGAGCAACTGCGGCAGTTGAAAGCCAAAGTCTGCATCCGTCCCAATCCGACCCAGAAACGCAAGAAGCGTGATGACAAACAGCGTTACAAACACCGAAATGTCATCCAACGCTTCCACTGCCGGATCAAACGGTGTCGCAGGGTCGCCACCCGTTATGGAATGAAGCCTGCAATTTTGCAGGCTTCATCTGGCTCGCCGCACTCATGACCAGCGAATCTTGAATGCCCGTACTATTTCCAGACAAATATCCCCGATCAATTCGGCAATCATGCAGTGACAGGACATGATGGGACACTTCGAATCCCAAAACGAATGAATTCGGGAGGTCTCCGTAATGTCGCACGTTGGACGACGTGCCCCGCAATTTTGAGGATGCCCATCCGATGGCGCGGAGTTCCGCGCAGCCTCCGTGGTGACGAAAGCCAAGCACCTAAATTTCCGCCCAAATCGCGTCACAATATATGATGCAGAAGAATGAAGAGAAAAAGAAGAATGAAGAAGTGAAATGGAACGTCGCGCCCAACTGGCGAGTTGATGTTTTGCGTGACTCAGTGAAATGAGTCGCCTGCGGTCATCGTTGACGGTGTTCACAGCCTCGACATCGGGGCCGCATCCCTAAATTTCGCTCGAAATCGTGTCACAATACATGATGCGAACGACGTAGCATCCCCACAACCTGACAGCGAAGACACCCCGGCGGGGAGGACAACATGTCCTCTCCGCCGGGGTGTCTTCGTTGGTGGGCCTCGGTGCTTCTGTTTCCCTTTTCTCATCTCGAAAGGACCTTCTGGATGCCAACCTCTCGTCCGACCGGACCGCCGCGTTTCCCGCTGGGGCAGGTGGTGATCACCCCGGCGGCACTGGAAGCCGTGTCGCTGGAGGACGTCTCGCACTCTCTCGCCCGGCATCACGCCGGCGACTGGGGGGACTGCGACCTCGATGATGCCGCTGCCAATGACTGGGCACTGACCAACGACGCCCGACTGCTGTCGGTCTACCACACGGCGACGAACGTCCGCTTCTGGATCATCACCGAAGCGGACCGGTCCGTGACCACCGTGCTGCTGCCTGACGATTACTGAGTTTTTCTGCTTTCTGCTGCGTTACCTGACTCCCCGACCTGGGGAGTTTTTTGTTGCGCTCACTTCACTTTCGGAAAGGAACCTTTTCCATGCGTCAACGTGATCTGAATCGGGCCATCGCCCGCTCCACCGGCGAGAGCATCACCACCATCTCCCGATTGGGGTTTGTTCCGCTGGTGCCGGAACCGGTCGACCGGGAACCCCGGTTCCTGGACTGGGATGAGTTCGAAATGCTCCGCAATGGTGCGGCCCATTCATACCGTCGTTCCCGATCGGCACGTCCCTAATGCATTTCACTTTTCACCTGCTCCGTTCCGCCACGCGGCGGACAGCGTTTGTTCTTTCGAGTCCCGCGCTGCGCGGGCACCCGGTAGAGCAAACTGCTCTCAGGAAGGACACATGTCCGCTCGACAGAAACTGAATGTCGCCACCGTGAACGGCTGCCTGCTGGTGGCCGGCACAGTGGCCTACCTCGCCGGATCCTGGCTGGTGTTCGCCGGACTGCTGCTGCTCCTGCTGCTGAGTGCCATCGGCACCGGTGGCATCCGCTTCCGCCGCCGCTAGGAGCCGCTGGCTCCACCGAGTGCCCGCGCAGCACGTGTCTCGATTGATGAGAGACCGAATTCCGCGTGGCAGAACACCCATCTCACCTCCGGGGATCAGGAACCGTCTCCTGATCCCCTTTTCTGACTCATCTACGAAAGACTCCCCATGAAGATTCTGTTTCTCAACAACGATGGCGGCGGTTTCGCCGACCATATCGACATCGCTCCCGAGACCACCCTCAACCAGCTGTTCTCCGACCGTCTCCCCCATGCCTCGCCCGGCGACTACCTCATCCGCGTCAACCGCCAGCCGGCCCCGGCCGACTACGTCCTCCAGCCCGGCGACCGCGTCTCCCTCACCCCCACCAAAATCGAAGGGGCTGTTCAGCCCTCGGTTCAGGGCGCGTGAGGACGTGGGCCGGGCCACCCTCACGGGAGGCCCTTGCGAATTGATTCATCGAATGTGACAGCCGGTCGGTGACCGGCTGTCCGCTTTTCCGAAAGGACAACATGTCATGTCCAAAACCGAGCGCACTCGCCTCAGAGCGGCGGGCGTCTTCCACCACCATTACGAGCTCCGTTCCCGGGAACCGACGGCTCCCGATCTGCCGACCGAGCACTGGCAGCGTCTGCAGGATCTCCGGCGACAATGGCAGCTTTGTGAAAAGCATCACCTCCCCGCCACTGCCGCCGTGCTGCAGGAACGCTCTCGGGAACTTCTCGAACAACTGGGTTCACGCTGTCGCTATCTGGTGGCGACTCAGTGGAGAGAACGTCCTCTCCCGTCCCTGCGGCTGATTCATGACGAACTGCAGGCCCTCGAACTGGAGTTTCCGGAGGTTCGCTATGACCTCGGGGAGAAGACGATCAGCGTGATCACCGAACCGGTGATCCTCGAGGGGATCGAACTGGGCCCCTTTGAAATTCGGCTCGAGGCCACCCAGCTGGATCAGACTCCGCCCTACGAAGTGATTGCCCTCCAGCCACATCCGGCGGGGGACTCACCGGACACGACGCATCCCCATGTCCATGACCGCACCCTCTGTGAGGGCGAGGCGAAGGAGGCCATTCGGCTCGCCTTCGCCCAAGGGCGACTGTGCGACGCCTGTCTGCTGATCAGCCGAGTCTTGCACACCTATAACCCCTCCAGTGCCTACTCGAAGCTCGTGGACTGGGAGGGGGTGACCTGTTCTGACTGCGGGGGGACCGTGAGCACGGAAGAACTCTGCTCCTGCGACGACTGTTCCGTCGAGCGCTGCGACGGTTGCCTCACCAGCTGTCGGGAGTGCGGCAACTCCCTCTGTTCCAGCTGTGAACATCTCTGCGACGACTGTCAGGAGCCCCACTGCGCCAGCTGCCTGGCGTCCTGTGCCGACTGCGCCCGGGACATTTGCCCTTCCTGTCGGACGGACTTGCTCTGTGCCGACTGCCATGACCTGCAACAGGATTTCGAAGATGACGAAACAGACCCACCGCACGAAACAACTCCTCCGCCGCCAGCTGCGTCGGCCACGGGAGAAACGGCTGACCCGGCCCACACTGAGCTTCACTCCCACCGCCTGGGCGAAGCTCCGTTACCTGCGTGATCTCGGCTCCACGGAAGTGGGAGCCTTTGGCATTGCTGCTGCCGACCATCTGCTCTGTGTGCAGGACCTGCAACTCGTGCCGCAGACCTGCACAACGGTGACCGTCAAGTTCGATGACACCGCCGTCGCCGAGTTCTTCGACGATCAGGTGGACCAGGGCCGTCGTCCCGAGCAGTTCGGGCGGATCTGGATTCACACGCATCCCGGCTCTTGTCCCCGGCCGAGTGCGGTCGACCGCAGAACGTTCTCCCGCTGCTTCGGCCGCTGTGACTGGGCCGTGATGTTCATCCTCGCCCGGGACGACAGCACCTCCGCTGAACTTCATTGGCGGCAGGGACCCGCCCGACTGCCGCTGCAGGTCGAGATCGACTACTCCCAACCATTCCCAGCGGCCGACTTCGCAGCCTGGGAACAGGAGTACCGGGAGTGCGTGCAGGAAGAGGAGGAAATGTTCCTCGACCCACGCACCCCTCCCTTCGCAGAGTTCTTCACCGAAGATCTCTTCGAAGCGGCTGCGATTTAATTCGTTTCCATCACTCACACACGACCGCCTCATCCGGGAGAGTTCGCTCTCCGGGATGAGGCGGTTTGCATGGAGAAAGGCCTCTCATGACAGATCGTTTCCTGCGACAGCAGGAGCTCGTCCCCCTGGAGCGACTTCAGTCGCTGTCTGTGACCGTGATTGGAGTCGGGGCCATCGGGCGGCAGGTCGCCCTGCAACTGGCAGCCCTCGGCGCCCGTCACATTCAACTCATTGATCCCGATCGAGTCGAACCGACCAACATCACCACGCAGGGGTATTTCCACGAGGACCTCGGTTCTCTCAAGGTCGACGCCACGGCGGGACTGCTCTGGCGGATCGATCCGCAGCTGCACGTCGAAACCATCGCCGACCGCTACCGCTCCCGGCACGAGACCGGGTCGGTCGTGTTCTGCTGCGTCGATTCCATCACCGCCCGGGCGGCGATCTGGCGGAGTGTCCAGAGTCAGGTCGCCTTCTGGTGCGATGGCCGCATGCGGGGCGAGGTCCTGCGGGTCCTCACCGCCACCGACGAGACCTCCCGGACACACTATGCCACCACCCTGTTCCCGCAATCCCAGGCCCAGACCGGCAGCTGCACGTCCCGGAGCACCATTTACGGCGCCAGCCTCGCCGCCGCCCTGATGCTCCACCAGTTCACCCGCTGGCTCCGCGATCTCCCCACCGACCCCGACCTCTCCCTCAACCTGCTGGCCAGTGAACTGGTGGTGGGATGAACGGAGCACATCGGGAACAGACACTGAAGTAAGCCGGAGTTCCGGCCCAAGAACATCATTCCCCGGATCGGACTCCCTCGCAGACATCACATGAGTCCCCTCCCGCCCAGCAAGACCTGTCCTGAGAAAGGATCAAAAGGATGAAACAATCGCCCCCCTCCCCCCGAGTCGCCGGGGCTTCCTCCCAACAGAGTTCTATCGATCTTCAACACCAGTTCATTGAACTGCTCGCACGCACCTGCGCCTTGCGCTGGCAGCGCCTGCAGGCGTCGGTCACCGAGCGTCCGCTTGATCCCCCTTGCCCCCGAGGTATCATCCGATGATGAAAAAACGTCGCTCCGAGGAACCGAAAAAGACTCACCTGAAACTGAAGGATGTGGTTGAGCGTGGAAAATTGCATGCCACCACCGCCAGTTACATCCTGAGTCGCCCGGAACTGTTTCCCGGCATGCCCCCCGCCGGTTCCCGCGGCATGCAGCGGGAATTCTCGCTCCGACAGGCCACCCGTCTCACCATCGGGACTCATTTGGTGCGCGCTGGCTTTTCGATCGAAGACAGTTACTTGATCGTCCACTATGCCGAGGAAACCGTGCAGCGTAATCAGAGACGGCTGCAGGATCCTGATGGGAATGACGTGCTGTTCAGCAAGGAAAAGGGCGCATTCCCCGAGCCCTGGAAGTTGACCGTCGCCGATGAGGACCATGTTTCGGTTTACCGCCAAGGGGCGAATCCGGACATTCTGCTTCCGGATGAATATTTCAACTTCCGGACCCAAACGGATGATGACGAGTACCGGTCGGATGACGCCATTCGCTTGCTCCTGTTGAACCTCAGTCAGATCGAGATTGCGCTGAAAAAGAACTTGCAGATCAGCACTTGACTTTCGTTTCTCCACGCGTATTGTGAAAGAATATTCTTTCAGTCGGGTGGTCCGATCGAAGGAATGAATGAGGATTCGAAACACTCAGAGAGGAGGACCAATGTCATGAATGTGAGCCAGCTCATCCCCGGCGAAGGGAGCGATCCCGCCTGGTACAAGCCGATTGTCTCGGTCAGCGAGTTAGCGCGATTGCTGGGGGTGAGCGTGAAAACGATCTATGAGTGGGTGCAGAAAGGCCGGCTCGATGGTGCCTTTCGTAAGCGAGGAAAACGCCTCCTGATTTGGCGGGAGCGCGCGCTTGACAAAATCTTTAATGGAAAAGAATGGAACTAAAAAAACAGCAACGAATTCTAGTGGGTGAATTTACCTACATCGTGAAACGAGGTCAAAAAGGAATCTGGTCGGCGGACTATTGTCATCAGGGGCAACACCGCCGCCGCTCTCTAAAAACCCGCAACGAAAAAGAAGCCCGGCGACGGGCCCTGCTTCTCGAAGGCGCAAAGAATGAGGGAGCCACTCTGGCACTCTTCGGCGATCGGAAGCCCCCCGCGGTAAGTGGCTGCTGCCTGAAGGACGCCATTGACCGCTTTCTCAATTATCAGGTGACGGAACGTCGCCGCCCCAAGACGCTTGTCAAGTACCGGGGAGTGCTGGAGACCTTCGCCAGCGACTGCGCCCGACAACAGGTGGAATCACTGCATCAGATTCACCTGCCTGTGATCGATAGCTATCGTGAGCGACGGAGTACAACACTCGCGCAACGCTCGATGAACTTTGAAGGTCACCTCCTCAAGCAGTTCTTTGGCTGGTGTGTGGCCCGCAACCTGATGCCGAAAAATCCTCTGGAGTCGCTCAAATTCCAGAAGGTCAAGCTGATCCCGAAAGGATCTCCCAGCATGGACCAGGTCAATGCCATCCTGGCGCATGCCACGCCCTACCGCCTCCCCATGTGCGCGACGCTGGCGTTCACGGGCATGCGAAGCGGAGAACTCTGTCGGCTTCAGCCGCAGGACGTCGATCTGGACGGAAACTGGATCCGGATCGAATCGCGGCCGGGACTCGAGACCAAAACGGGAGACTCCCGCAAGGTGCCGATCCATCCCCGACTGCGAAAACTCCTGGAGACGTTTCCCCGGCGGCAGCGCCCCTGGTTTTTCACGGCCGTGGCCAGCGCGACATATCCGGAGGGAAATCACTGGGTGAGCACGAAGAAATTGAACGAGGACTTCAACACCAAACTGCAGCAGCTGGGAATTCCAGCCGGGAGAAACGGAGGTTACACCATCCACTCACTCCGCCATTTTTTCCGGACCTATGCGGTGAATAATGGCATCCCGGAACGAGTCATCAACATCTGGCTGGGCCATGCGCCGGACCGATCGATGGGGAGTGTCTATTACCACCTGTCAGACGAGGAATCGCAACGGTTCATGTCTGAACTGAAGTTCCCCGACTGATACGACAGATTCTGAAAGAGGGGGAGCAGGCCGCGTGGTCTGCTCCCCCTCTTCTCTTTTTTAATTTCGAAAGGCTTCGAAGATGAAAGCGATCCAACTCATGACCTGGGCCAGCGCCGGGCTCGCACTGCTTCTGGCGTCCAGTTCTGTCAGGCAGTCCTCGCAAGAGATGGCGGGATTCTGCGACCGGGACAAATCCGGGACATTGCCTACAGCGGTAAACAGAAAGGCTCCGCAAGCCCCAATCTCGTCGGGACTTGCGGAGCCTGTTTCTTTGGAAGCGGAGAGAGGGGGATTCTCTGCTCAGCTTATGTCGACGATACCCCTTCCGACACGAAGTCTTGTTGTCCCATGGTCTTACATCCACGGTGCAGTCGGTGAAGAAGATGGCCAGAATGGCATTCCTTGGAACGACAACGCCACAAAACCGCCACAAGCTTTTCTCACACCGGTCTGCGTCTCCAGGGCTTCAACAGGCATGGGGATTGGGTCATCACAAGATGACGAGTTCATCACTGGTCAAGTTGAATGAAAGGTCCGCTGTCGGGGAGAGCCCTTGCAGCCAGCGAGTGAGTTGGTGGACCATCAGTCCGGCAGCGATGCTGGCGCAGTAGATCGTGCTTTTGGAAGTACAGGATCCCACCTGCGCTTCTGCCTGTGGGAACAAGGTTGTGATATAGTGATGCCTGGAGAGTGCGTCGGCTGCGGTCAGAATCCGCATGGCCTCCCCCAGCATGCGGCCGTCGGTCCAGAACTCGCAGCGATCCTTCAGGCTGCGCCAGATGGTGACCCGGGCGGAGATGCTGTCGACGCAGCAGAAGACGGCTTGTCCTGCCCGGAGCGAGGGGCGGAACCGATCGGTAACCGGCTCCACCTGAAGAGTCGGATCGATGCGCCGCACCTGCTCAGCCGTGCAATGGGCTTTGTGCTGGCCCAAGTCCTGCTGGTAGTAACCCTGCGTCGTGACGTTGGTCGCTTCGACCGTGTCAAAGTCCACGAGCTGCAGGTGACGGACTCCGATGGCCGCCAGTTGCAGTGCGACCTGTCGGCCGATGGCTCCGACGCCGATGATCGTGACAGTGAGGTCTTTTAACTTATCGCGAGGGACGAGATCCCGCTGGCGTTCGAATCTGTCTGGGTCGTTCATTTCAATGCTTTGGGGTTGAGGCTAATTGAAAAGATCCCGGGCGTGTGGCCACTGGAATGCGGTCAGCTGGATTGACGCTGGACTTCCCCGGCCTGCGTTTCCATGAACAGGTCTGCGAACTCCGCATCGAGGTCGGATTCCTGATCGGAAATGAGTCGTTTCCCGGAGCAGGAGCGACGTTCCGGAAACCAAGTCTCCGCATACACATTGGTGCGGTATTCGTCTTGCCAAGCAGCGTGATTGCTTCCCGCAAACGGTTGTGTGAAATCGACCTCCACATTCAGGGGGAGCGACGCGGAGCCGGCCTTCCAGTGCAGTTCAGCATGGGTGTCTCCACTGCGGGCGAGGATGACCATCACCGCCCAGTCGCAGTGGCCGAACACCCGGTCAAACGTGTCATGATCGGTGGGACTGGGCTGGGGACAACTTCCCGGGTGCGTGTGGATCCAGATCCGCCCGAACTCTGCCGGCTGGCGGCCGAGGTCGATCTGATCTTCGAAGAAGTCTGCCACCGCCACGTCCTCGAACGCGACAAAGGTCTCCGTGCAGCTCTGCCGAACCAGCTGGATGTCCTGGACGAAGAGCTGATCGTCCGGTGTCGAGATCCCGAACCCACCGACTTCGGTGGGACCAAGATCACGCAGGAACTGCAGCTTGGCCCAGGCAGTCGGGCTGAACCGCAGCGTCGGGCGTCGTTGTTGGCGTTTGCGGCGCGGTCGTCGTCGCTGACGTCGGTTCCAGAGGGAGTTCCTCAGCGTCTGTTTCGTCATCGTTCGTCTCCAGGGAGTCTTGAAAGCAAGTGGGGCAGAGATCGTCATCGAGACAACCACTGCAGATCGAGTCCTGACAGGACTCACAACGGCTGAGGCAGTGATCACAGGTACTGCACTGACAGGCTTCGCACGTGGAACGGCACGCATCGCAGAGCGTGTCATCGCAGGCGGTACAACGGGTTGAGCAGCGGTCACACAGCCGGGAGCGACAACGCTCGCAGGTGGATTCGTCCTCTGCGGAGATCGTGTCGCCGCAATCGGAGCACGGCGCCCCGTGCCAGTCGGAGAGCTGGCAATAGGCCGAGCCGGCGTTGTAAGTCCGGAGGATCTGGGCCACGAGCAGGAAGAACTCCCCGAGCCGCCCCTGCTCCAGGGACCTGGCAATGGGGTGTCGCCCTTCTCCTTCACAGAGGGTCTCACTCTGCACATGCGGGTGCGTGACGTCCTCGCTGCTGCCGGAGCGACAAGGATCGAGGGCGATGACCTGATAGGGCTCGGCACAGCCGAGTTGATCCAGCGCGAGGCGAATCTCGAAGGGGCCGAGATCGATTCCTTCCAGGACAATGCGTTCGGTGCGGACACGGAGCGTCTTGGTGAGCCAGTCGATGTCGACCCAGTCAAATTCCTCCGGCAGCGATTGCAGTTCCTCCAGCAGCAGCCGGAGGGTGGGAACGTTCGACGGGGATTCCAGACGTTCCAGATCTTCGGCCTGATGCAGACAGTCCTTGGCGAGTCGACGCAGGGCCTGAGCGAGCTGGCGTCGGAGCTGTTTCTCCGCAGAGACATAGCGGCAGCGCTGGGCGAGGTGCAGACGGTGCTGCAACCGCTCGACCCGGAACCCGTGTTCCTCTGGCAAGGAAGTCGGATCCTGCGGCTGACGGTGCCGCCGGTGGTACTGCTGCTCCAGGTATTGGGCGATCCGCAGCCAGGGACGGCGGCAGAGGGAAAAGTTCATGTGGCAAAACTCCTGAAAAAAACAGAGCCCCTCGCCTGTTGACGAAGGGCTCTGTGTCGAAGTCATGGAGGACGGATCACCGGCGGCGGGATTGCCGTGGCCTGCGGGGAGAGGGACTGGGACGGATGTTCCCGCCATGAATCAGAATCGCAGCGAGCACGATCGTCACGCCGGCAAAGATGCCCCCGGAATCGGTCACCACGCCACAGACGGTGGCCACGATGAGGATCCCCGTGATGTACAGACTGTTGAGCCGCTGACGGGCTCCCATAAGCCATCCTTCTGAGCAGTGGAGAGAGTCAGGCAAGCGGAGTTCGACGACGTCGCTCCTTCAATCTTGGTGGGGGTCATGCTGACCCGATCGCCGGGTTGCAGGACGGTGTCCGAAGTCGTCGGCTGCCGGTTGACCCGGATCAGGTAATCCGCAGGGCGGCCGTGAGGCAGTCGCTGGGTGAACAACTGCTGAATCGTGGTGCCGTCTTCGATCTCGATCCGATCGGCGAAGCCGGCGCCATCGTTGTTGATAAACGTGATCTGCATGGGGTTCCGTTCTGGGTGAAAGTTGGAGAGTCAGAGTGTTGACAAGGTCAGATTGCCAGGCTTGGCTCAGTAGTCCTCCGGGAGCAGCACCGTGGTCACGGAGCGATCCGCTTCGGTGATGATCCAGAAGCGAACGTTTTCGGCCGTGTGATAGACGGACAGCAGACGTGCTCCCTGTCGGAGCGCATCATCGTTGGCCGCTGCATCGTCGGGTTCGCAGTCCCCCCAGTCACCGGCCAGATGGCGACGGAGGGCCTGCTGGACTTCGGCCGCGATGAGGTGTTGCTGCGCGTGGGTCGTGATGAGAATCTGGCCAGCTGAGAATTTCTGGAGGGTTCTGAAAATCATGTTCAGGAGGAGATCTCGGCGGAGGAAGGAAAAGACCGGGGATCAACGAATGGAACGCAGGCGTCGTATTCTTCTTCCCCGAATCCTCCCACTTCCCAGGAGGGGAATGTTGCGTTGAGACGCGTCATCCCAGTCAATCATTTGGGGAATGAGCTGATCCGGCTCGGGATCGAACCGGACGTTCCGCGGATTGGCAACGGAGAACCCGCGCCGGCGGATTTCACAGAGGGATTCGCCGGTGGCCAGGGCCACGGCGGAGTTGAGATCATGCTGGGTCATCGTTTGTTCCTTGACAGAAGAGAGGAACACGACCACCCCCAGACGGGAGGGTCGTGTGTGAAAAACACAACCATCCCGTCGAGCGACACGCTCGATCAGGCCGCCCGCCATGTGCGGGCGAGAAAATTCCTGTCGTTCGCCTTGCAGGCCAAACGACGTTACGAATACGCTCCCGAGGACGGCGTCAGCCAATGGGCGTTCAGCCAGGCGACCTCCGCCACCAACGCGGCTGACCGTGTCGGGAACGGGCCCAGCACCGGGCCGTTCACCGGGGAGAGATCGACGCTCCACTGACCGGTTGCCGTGGGCTCGACATGCGAACCCCGAGAGATTGTGAGTGCTCCCAGCGCTGGCAGATCAATGGACTCGTCGTAGAGACAGTGCACTCCTCCCCTCGCATCAATCCGAAGTTCCAACGGCGCCTCCTTTTCCAATTGTGGCGTCGGTTCAGCGATCACCGAGAGCGTTCACTCCCGTGCCGAGCGTCAGCTCGTACCCGGTGCAGGGCCCCGCCCTGCGCGGAGAATATTGCGGCGCGGTCGGTCGACGAGGAGGCCATCAAGTGATGATTGGACGCCGGCGAGTTGTTGGCCGATCTTTTGCCGCAGGGACCGATTCTCACGCAGCTGCTGCGGTTCAATCCCCTGTGTAACACGCCGGGCCCGCTCGACGAGTTCATCCAGCTGCTCGTTCGAGTGAATGTTGAGCGCCTGAAACCGGTCGAAGAACTCCGTCAGGTTGGTGAGGGCGGTGTCGCGGAAGATCTTCGGCTTCCCATCGACCGTTCCGCTGAGCCGTTCGCCCAAGTGATCTACCAGCTTTGACAGTTCTTCGAGGAAGGCCTGCTCTGCCAGCTGGACCGCTTCATCGAAGCGGGACTGCACCCGCTGGCATTCCTGTTCGTACAACTCCGGGTTGAGCTGCTGCAGGTAGTTCGGCGGTTCGACGGAGGGATAGTCATGGTCGATCCCGAACAGCCCGATCAAGGAGACCGGGTAGTCCGTCGGATCAAACAGGTTCCCCAGTCGTCGCCGGGCCGCCGCTCGCAGCTCGCCGTAATGCTGATCCAAATGGGCGACCGCTTCCGTCAGGTCCTGTTGGAACTGGACGAGCTGGTTGTCGAATTCATTCAGCTGTTGCTGGCGGATGAGCCGGATCCCCGGCTCCGGATAAGGCAATGCCATCGCTCTCCAGTAGCTCTGGCAGCGGCCTTTGATCGCCGTGACGGCCTTGAACGCCGGATGCGAGGTGTCGAGGAGCTTTTTGCCCGCCGACAGGAACTTGCCTTCCGCTCCGAACGAGTCGGCCGCCTGGTTCTTTTGATCGGGAGTCAGCGTCTTGCGGACCCCCAGCCATGTGAAGCTCAGTCGCGCCGCCGCCATCGTCGTGCGGAGCCGGGCGGCGGGTGTGTGAGGCGAGGGACCGCTCCGCGGTTCCTCCAGTAGCGAAGCAGGCATGATGGTCCTTTCTGGAAATGAAAACACCTCCCGGCAGCCGCGCTGCGGGAGGTGGGGACGGATTGGGAAACGGCGGGCGCGAAATCTACTTCTGATTGGATTTCCAGCCCTCACCGACCCAGGCATCGGCATACACCGAGTCCTGGATACCGGCGGCTTGGAGGGAAAACCGGATGGGAATCTCCTGGGTCGGGTCATACTCGCGGAGCGGAAACCTCAGGACCACAGGATGGTCTTCGTTCGGTTCCCACAGCTCGAAGCTGTGCGTTTGCGTGTTCTGGCCGCTGGGATCCCGCACCTGCGGTCCGGAGATCATGACCTGCAGTCTCCCCCGTCGGAGGTTGCCCGGGTGCTGATGAAAGGCTGTGATCACCAGGGCGGGTGGCCCCAGGAACGGCTGTTCAACATGTCCGCGGAGCTGCGGAATCACCGTGGGCCGGGTGCCGTCATACAGAAACATCGCAACCAGCCCCACCAGAAACAGCAGGGAGACAATGGACCAGAAATCCATTTCGCCTCGTCGTCGATGGTTCATGGCGTCCCTTTCCGCTGACGACAGGGGCCGGCGTCCACCTTGACAAGGATCTCTCCCTCCGGCTGAATGACGTGGAGACTCTGTCGAAACCCATCATGGAGACACGCCAGAATCAGCTGGCCATCGGGAGACGGATGCAGGTAGTGGCAGAGGGACTCCTCAGCAATCAGGGCTTCCACCAGAACACGGCGCCGGGGTTGGCGGGAGTCAACCAGTTCCACCCGGGCCGGAAAGTTCTCCTGTCCGCGCTGCTGTCGGAAATGCAGACGGTACGGCCCACTGGAGAAGGCGGCCACCTGCAGCGTCATCCAGGGAAAGTCGTCCTTGTCGGCCTGGACGATCTGGTCAAATTCGGTTTGCTGCTGTTCCGAGAGGGGGACGAGTGCGCCGCGATGAGTCCCGGTATCCAGCTGGACGACGCCAGCGCGGGTGGCAAAGGTCAGCGTCTTTCCGCTCCAGGTCCCTTGAGGGAGTGGATAAAGGACATCCAGGGCCGTCCGCCGCTCGGACGCCGCGCCGGCAACCGTCCGCAGCAACGCGTTCAGCGCGGGATGAAGTTCCAGCGGTGTTTCCCAGCCATCCCAGGTGACGGTGACCAGGAGGGGTTGGTCCTCGGTGAGTTTGAGCCCCAGATACCCACTCCCATCCGGCAGGAACGGCGACGCATTGATCATCTGCAGCAATGGCATGGCCGGAGGTGTCGTCTTCAGTTGCGACAGCGCATTGGTGGGGACATCGTAAACAAAGAACACGCCGAACGGGGTGGGTGACGTGATCAATTCCGGGACGGGTTTCGGCAGCTGTGACCAGATCAGAATCCGATTGCCTTTCGGAGAGTGGTAGCAGGCCGTTCCGGCCAGTTCCCTGCGAGCTTTGGTCTCTCCCCAGACTTCGAGCGGACTCCAGCCCTGTGTGCCATCCAGTAAGGAATTCACTCCGACCTGCGCAGCCTGAGCCTGGGGGCCAAAAGCCACTTGAGCAAAGCTGACCGTCGGCCGGCCGGCCCCGAGAGCGATCCGCTGTGGCAGGGGATCTCCGGGAGGCAACAGGGTCCGCGTGGCCCGTTTCTCCACGTCATACTGGAGGACGGCCCCATCCGAACGGGTGTAGAAGAAACTGCGGGAATCGTGGTTCCAGACGGGTTGGTTGACCGGTCCACAACCGGCCAGAAAGAGAAAGAGGAACAAAATCAAAGGTCGTCGAAACATCAGGCCCTCGGGTTGAGTGGTGGAGTGATAAGGGGACCGAAACGCACAGATGATGCGCATCGTCATCAATGCCGAATGATACTCATCGTCCGTGGAGTGATACCGATAGTCAACACTCCAATGCGGACATGGCGAAGCGAGCAGACATTTTGGAGCGGTTCGGGGAGCGAGTCCGCGCGTTGCGGAAGGAGCAAGGCTATTCCCAGGAGGCCTTTGCGGCCGCCTGCGGCCTGGACCGGACCTACGTCGGCGGGATCGAGCGGGGCGAACGCAATCTCGCCCTGCGGAATCTGGACGTGATCGCTCAGACGTTGGGAATCACGCTCGCGGAGCTGATGGAAGGCTTGTGAGCCGGAGGATCAGGTCCCTGAGGTCAGGAGGACCGTGGCCAGTCGGTGCTCTCCGATGTCAGAAATTCGCTGAGCCTGTTCGGCCGTCAGCAACTCCTGACTCACCACACGCATTCCGACGGGCTCATAGACGATGGATCTGAGTTCCAGGGAACGCAGCAGTTCCCGGAGTCGCCTAATCTCCTCAGCGGCCAGATCCCCTTCCAGCGGCTCTTTGAAATAGGCACGGACCGCCTCCGGTCCATGGGGAGTCAGTTCTTCATCGAAGAACTGCAACGCGGCCCGAAGGAACGCGACATGTCTCTTCGTCAGCAATCAGGCCTCCTCTTCAGCAGAGCTTAGTTGAGTGAAGTCTCTCGTTTCACCTTGCGCCGGGAGCCGGTCGAAGGCGGAGGGAATTGAAACACCCCCGGCTGCTGTGCCGAGAGGCAGCGGCCGTTCGCCCAGGTGCGCAACCGGTGCAGGCTTTCGGCGGCGGTGATCGCCACGGGAACGAGGTATCCGGAAGCGTCCAACAGCGAGACTTCCAGCAAGGCCGCGAGCCGGCAGCAGGCTTTGATCTCGTGGTGTAGGCCGGGGATTTGCACCCCGACCCCAACCCCAAACCGGACGTGCAAGTTTCCAAGCATCCGGCTTTCCAGATAATTCTCAACTCAGTTCTCGCCATGGTGTTTCAACTGGTGGCAACGTCGACACAGGGTCTGAATGTTGTACAAGTTGTCGGCCATGGAGAGATTGGCAAAGCGACTGACAGGTTCAATGTGGTCTGCGTGCGAAGTGTTGGCCGAGACCAGCACTGCGCAACCGCGACAATAAAAATTGTCTCGAATCAGAGCCTTCCATTTGAGGTCTCCGCTGCCAAACCGCCCATGTTCATAGATGCGGAAATCCGCTTCTAAGTCGTCCTCGGCGGCTTGGTACTGGGCTCTCGCTGGCTCATACGGTTGAGGTGCCGAGTGATAAATTGACACTTTCGTCGCATGGAACAGGGCCAGCGTACAGTCTTCGTGAACACCAATCGTGTTTCGATGACGGTACTTGCGGAGGACTTTGGAGGCCGGGAGGTCTTCCTTTTTGGAGATCGCCTGTACCATGATCCAGAAAGCCTTGTGATCCAGCCGGTTCGCAACTTTGGGAAAGTTGTGAGCGATCTTGAAGTAGTTCGACCAGCCACGAATGACGGCTGAACCTCTCTTGATCCGGGCTGCAACGCTTTCTTGCGTCGGACGATACCGAATGGCTTCGCCCAATCGCTGGAGGATACTGGCGGCGGCCTCCTGGCTCACCTTGATCTTGGGCACCACTTTCCCCGATCGTCCCACGCTCGCTTCGAGGTGGAAGCCAAGGAAGTCGTACCCGTCCCTCACATGGGTGATCCGGGTCTTTTCGGCTGAGAGCTGCAATCCACATTCTTCCTTGAGGAAATTGCGGATCTGATCTCGCAGCCGTTCGGCATACCGTTTCTTACCGCGTGTCAAAAACACGCACCAGTCGTCGGCATACCGGGCGAACCGGACATTGGGGAGGCTCTGATTAGATCGCCGCTGAGCTGCCTGGCCCTGAGAGCCTTTGGAATGGAGGAACCAGTCCAGCTTGTTCAGGACCACATTTGACAGCAGCGGTGACACCACTCCTCCCTGTGGAACTCCTTTCGAAGTGGGATAGAGTTTTCCATCGATCATCACGCCAGCCTTAAGCAAGCGCTTCACCAGATCGAGGAACTTGTTGTCCATCACTTTTTCACGGACGCATCGTAGAATCGCCGAGTGCGAGATTTCGTCAAAGCAGGCTTTGACGTCACCCTCAATGACCCAGGTATGGCCGGTCATCGCCATCTGCTGACAGCGATAAACGGCCTGATGCGTATTCCGATTGAGTCGGAACCCATAGGAATTGTCGTGAAACTCCACCTCAAAGATCGGCTCCAACGCCATACGCATGGCCTCCTGCACAATTTTGTCGCGGAGGCAGGGAATTCCCAGCGGGCGCATTTTGCCATTTGCTTTGGGAATTTCCACGCGTCGCAACGGGCGAGGCTGGTACGTACCACGTTTCAGTTCCAGGCGTAGTTGTTCGAGCAGGTAATCACGATATCTTTCGAAGTCGTGTGCCCGCACTCCATCCACGCCCGCCGCTTTACCACGGGAGCGGCGCAAGACCACGTCGCAAGCAGCAGCGATCCACTCAGGGTGGTGCATCAGGTCCATGAGGTTGCGAATCCGGCCGCCATATGGATCGGTCGGAAACAACGGACCTCCAGATTCCCTGTGCTGCTTGTGGGTCTTCGATTGCTCCCAGAGTCTCCTCTGGACTTCTTCGATGTTCATTTGGAACCCTCCAAATTGAAGAACACGTTGGTTGTCCAAAAACAAATCATCCTGCACCCCTTCGCCATGTGAACGTCGTTAACGTCTCGGACTACTACGGATGCTCCGCCACTCGGCTGCCTCATCGGTCGGTGCTGAGATCGATGCAGGCATCGATCTTGCTGTGTGACGACCCTACTCAGCCGAGCTTCCCTGGTTCCCATGTTGATACTCAAGCGTTTCCGTTTAGACCCCAACTTTGCAATTCCACCCAACAGCGGTCTGCTGCTCCCCCAAACATCGCGAGGTAGTTGGTTGTCTCGCGAATCCGTCAGTCGATGAGAACTGTGCTGAACCATTTGAAGGTGCCGAGTTCATTTGGTTGTTTGGGACATTCCCTAGCCCGGGGTCCAATCTCCCAGGCGGCTCTCGTATTTGCGGAAATGTGGTCTGGATTTACCGAAGGTGTTCAGTTGGTTCACTAACAATTAGTCATGCGGAAACTCTACCTAGCAGGACTCCCAAGGCCAGAGAGTATCGCCCGTGTCCTGCATTGTCGGAGGAGTTGTTTCGCCGATGAATCACACGCTTCATCAACTTACCTCTTAGGTACGATGGCCGACCAAACGGCCATGGTTCGAAAACATTATCAACAAGGTCTCCCCGCTTGATCCCAATTCGGGTTCAAGCGGGATACATCAGGCACACCGCTCCTGTCCATGATTCATCAGGGGGCTGCGGCTGCTCGGATGCGATCTCAAACTGGTCGCGGTAGAGCGTCCAGATGGCGTCCTTTTCTTCCCGGCTAGGCAGATCGAGAAAGAACAGCGCATCGAAGCGACCACTGCGAGCGAACTCCGGCGGCAGCTTCGCGATGTCATTGGCCGTGCAGACAACGAACACATCGGAGGTATGATCATTGAGCCACGTCAGGAAGCGGCCAAACATTCGAGAACTGACGTCGGAGTCGCTGCTCCCACTGGCGCCGGCAAAGGCCTTCTCAACCTCATCCACCATCAGAATGCAGGGCGCCATGGCATCAATGATGCGCAGTGCCTGCCGGGTGCGCTCCTCCGATTGTCCCACGAGTGAGCCGAGCAAGCTGCCAACGTCCAGCGTCAGGACCGGCCGACCGACTTCATTGCCGAGACACTTGCAGAACTGCGATTTTCCGCAACCGGGAGGCGAGAGCAGCAGCACGCCCCGTGCCCGGGTTTGTGCATTGCGGCGACTCGACTTCAGCGTGCGCTGGCAGAAGGATTTGAGGGACTCGAGACCGCCGAGACTGTCGAAGGTCGCAGTGCCTTGATGCAGTTCCAGCAGGCCCGACTTCTTGAGCATGCCGGACTTGAGTTCCCAGACGGCGGCGCTGGTGATCCGGCCGTGTCGCACCAGCGAGAGGCTGAAGGCGTTCTCAGCCTCCAGCCGTGTGAGGCCGGCGGCGGCATCCAGGACGACTTCCAACTCGGCGTCGCGGGGGAGTTCCTCCGCCTCCGTCGCAATCCCACGCGCAATCTGTTCGAGTTGGTCACGATCTGGCAGTTCATGTTCCAGGACCACAAACAGCTTCTCGAGTTCCACCGGCAGCTGAACCACCGGGGAGAGAATCACCAAGATGGTGCGATTCTGTTTACCGAGCAGCACCTGCTGCGCCACGGCCTGAATGATCTCGGCCGAGTTCAGGAACCGATGATAGTTTTGCAGGACCAGAAGGGTCGTGGCGTCGGCTGCTGCCGGTGATGCGACGGAATGGACTGCGGAGAGGGGATCCCTCCCGCCGGGGGCGGCGGAGAAGTCTGTTCCCTGTAGTCCTTGATCAAGATCCCAGGTCTGCAGCGTCCACTGCTCCTGGCGGCAGAGTCCGGCGATTTCGACGAGGGCATCGGCGTGTTCCTGACTTTCAATCCAGATGCCGGTAAAGCAGGCACGGACGTATTCCCCGAGCCGCTGTGTCAGTGTCATCGTCACTCCTGTTCTTTGTGGATGAAATGAAATTCCTGGGACCAACCCGGGGACACGTGCGCATCACCGGAGCGCTCAGACCTGCTGTCGAACGGATTCGGCTTCGCAGCTCGTCTGATAGAACTCGGGTTTGATGACGTCCTGCGCGGACTGGCCGAGCGCCTGTTCCAGGAACCGGCTCACGTCCCGGCAGTGAGGGCCGGAAAAGCCGGTGGTCTCCAGGCGGGACGAGCCGTCCGGAGCAATGAGAAGCTCAATGGTTGGGCTCACGTGCTGCCTCCGGTGTGAATGGTGAGCTTGATGGATCCGTCAGTCAGGACCTGTTCTGAGATGGAATAATTCTTCCGCCGGGCTTCGAGCTTGGTTTTCTCGACCGCGTAACCCTGCAGAAAGCGATTGAGTTCCTGCCCCGTCCCCCAGCGACCTGCGAAGTTGTCATAGGTCACCCGGGAGGTGGTGACGTCACAGACGACCGGATAGCGCCACTCCGGCAGTTGCACTTGCCAACCGGTCGCCGTGCTGCTGAAGAGCTTCACTGCGCCGTAGACCGGCTCCGGAAGCTGGAGCCGGTGGCACGCCGCTCGAATGGCCACGGGATCCCGAACTTCGGTGCGAATCTGAACGATGTGAGAAATGGGAATGTCCTCCTTCCGGACGAGAGGGGGGAATGCTTCAACCAATGGAAACAAAAACACCCGTCCGGCACCGATTTCGAGAGGTTCCGGACGGGTGTGGTGACAGCGACATCGTTTGCTGCGAGTTATGCCAGTGGTCTCACCTTATATGCCGCATTTTGGACCGAGATTTAGCTGTGAACCAGCACCGACGCACGTCGTTAGGGTGCTGACTCCCGTCCGTCGGGATAGGAGCGCTGCCCAGCTCGACCAAGTTAGCTGCCAAACCCTAACCCGCTGGGAACTTGGTCGATGGAGGTGCATCGCCAGCACAAGTTAGGGTTTGGACCAACGAAGAAGATCATGCCCTCCTCAGGATGTCGCGGCAGGTACAGACTCACTGACTGGATACGCAGCTCTCGGATGCCGGGTTAATCACTCATGAAACATTGTAAACCAGTTCATTTACAGCGCCTCGTAGAACTCGATTTCCCTACGATTTGGTGCATTCTGTCGATCGTAACTTTCTCCCTCTCGTTCTACAGGATTCGGTACTGTCCTACTTTCCGGACGAGACTCAGTTGCTCGTCTGATCCGTCGCAACTTTCAAACCTGACCAACGCACCGGTGATTTCATCGAAGAAATACCCGTCAAGGCTCCATTCCCGGCGGCCAAATGGAATCTGAGGGACGCGGCTAAGCAACAAACGTCTCATTCCTTCGTCTAAGAACAGAAGAGACGTTCGGATGATGGCCAAATGTCGCTTCGTCAGCAATGAGGCCTCCTTTCGAGAGATCAGAACCGAGTGAGAGGAATGGCAGTCTCCCTGCGAGTCTGCCCAACAGGAGACACGAAGACGATTGTTCATCGTTAGTTGTTTGCCAGAGAGACGACTGCCAGTCCAAAACAAAAGCGGCCCTGTGAAAACCGGCCAAAACCGGTTTTCGCACGGCTGCTCGTGCAGAACTTCAGCGCCCGAATATAAACGTGGGGGCTCACCTTATATACCGCGTTTATGATCGAGATTTAGTTGTTCGGTTAGTTTCTTGATAGCGGCCAGCGCCAGCATGACCAACTTCCACTCTCAGCCAACTCTGGATTTTCTGTTCGATCCCAGCCGCGCCCCATTGATTCTCTCTGTTGAGATTCGGTCGATCTCCTTCCCATCGGAATTCAAAAAGCTGATACTCCGCACTCGTTCTGGATTGCACTTAACAGCGTCATCGACAGCCTCTTGATGGAATCCGCCTCGAATGTATCTCAGCAAACTGGAAATCAAGAACTTCCGTAACTTTGGCGATCCGGCGTTCGTGATTAGGCTGAAGCCCTTCACATTGATCTTGGGAGAAAACAACGTCGGAAAGTCGAATCTGCTGTGCGCCGTCTCGCTGCTCTTTGGCCAAGAACTGTCGGCAACGCAGCGCCGCATGCTCGATACCGATGATTTCAACTATGAGATCATGGCCTCGTTCAAGCAACAGGTCCTTGACGAAACGATCGCGGCTGAAAGCGTCCTGTTTCCCGAAATCGTGATCGAAGCCACGCTCGATTCTCTGAGCGAAGAGCAGCATCCCGTTGTCGGGGACTGGTACTCCAACACCGAACTCACACAGGCCAAAGTCACTTATCGCTTTTCAATTCGCACGAATTTTGACGGTTCCAAATGGATCACTGAACAGAGAGCCGCGATTGCTGAGCAGAAACGAGTGCATGAAGAGCGGCGAAAAGAAACGCCGCTACCAGAAGATGCACCGCCGATCGACGATTCGCTCCTGGTCGACTTTCCCATTGGGGAATACCGCTACGTCATTTATGGAGGGGGCAGGCCAGCGAACGAGTGTGAAGCCTACTTTCTTCGGATGCTTCGAGCCGAAATACTCGACGCACTCCGGGATGCTGAGCGAGAGCTTGTCGATGGCGGCGAACAACGGCTGCTCTACCGGGTGTTACGACAGAGCAGCGAGTCTCGTTATACGGATGTCAAACGCCTTCTCGCCGAGTTGAAGCGGGCAATTGACGTTGATCCGTCTCTGGTCGGAATCAAGACCGATGTCGAGTCTTTCCTCAAGCTGGTATCGCTTGAAACACAGGGGGAAACTCATGCCATCGGGCTTCAGTTCGTCGCCCCCGAGGCGGCTGAATTGCTGAAGAAGATCGGCATGACCTATGGTGCAAACCCGATGACAGTCGCACGAAATGGTCTGGGCCGTAACAATCTGCTGTACATCGCCCTGCTCGTGTCACAACTTTCCAAGGCAACAGACCCTGCCGCGAGCGACGACTCTTTCGTCTGTTTTCGATTTGTCGGTATTGAAGAACCGGAAGCTCATCTGCATCCGCATCTTCAAGATCATTTGGCACGCAACATTGAGGATGTCCGTGAGCGGCATTCAGACAGACTGCAATTGATTCTGACTTCGCACTCGACGCATATCGCCGCCAAATTAGATCTTGAAAACACGGTCGTTGTGTTCCGAAGCGGTCTCGATGGCCGACTCTGCGTCCACTACGTCCTGGATGGGCTTGATCCCGTCAAGGACAAGGCATCTATACGTTTCCTCAGCCTCTACCTGGATGCGACCAAGTCTCAAATGTTCTTTGCCCGACGGCTCATCCTCGTCGAAGGGATTTCCGAGCAAATCTTGATGCCGCATTTCTTCGAACAACAGACGGGAAAGAGTTTGGAGTCGGTCGGTTGCACGGTTCTCAACGTCAACGGTGTCGCCTTTCGACACTTCCTCACGGTGGTCAAGAACGGCTTTTTCAAGAAGTGCGTCGTTCTGACTGATAGCGACTCCGGCACCCGAGCGGAGAATCGCGCGGATTCGCTTCAAGCAGAGTTTGTGGATGCTGCTCACATCAAAGTGGAAAAGACAACGGCCAGCACCTTCGAAAAAGACCTGGTCACGGCCAATAAGTCAGGTGAGGCAAGGGAACTACTGTTTGACGCTCTGACATTGAGTAAGCCGAACAACGGTCCAAAATTTAAGCGAGAGACGGCCGATGCCGAGATCAACGTCGACATGTTCTTTGCGGAAATCGAGGACTGCAAGGCAGAGTTTGCATTTTCTCTGGCCTCAGTGTTGAAAGACGAGCCACAGCAGGCCTTGCAAAACAAGCGGACGCCAAGAACGCTTGAGATTCCTCAATACATCAAGAACGCGATCAATTTCGTTAGGGAGTAGCTGATGGCGAGAAAATTCGACCGCCCCCGACTCGCCATTGCGGGACCTGGAGCGGGGAAAACGCACACAATGGTGGATGAGATCGGGAAGGCCATGTCATCGTTGCTACCGCAGCAGCACTTGGCCGCGATCACATTCACGAACGCGGCTGCCAACACCATTCGCGAACGACTGCACCGGAGAACCCGGGTGCGCCCCAACGTTTTCATTGGTACGACACACCAATTCGTCAGTCGTTTCATTCTTTCGCCGTGTGCAACTCTTTTTGGCAAACTTCCGGAAGACCGCCTTTATGCGGCGATCGATTTTCATGACAAGCGAAGTGGGGCATCGATCCGCACCAGAAATCTGATCAACAAGGGAGTTGTTCCCTTCGATGCGATGTTTCCAGTGGCGCGTGATCTCTTGAAACTTGAAACCGTGCGTACCAGGCTCGCGCAGCGACTTTCCCATTTATTTGTGGATGAGTTTCAAGACACCAATATTGTCATGCTTGATATTATTCAGCAGTTGCGGAAGGGCGGGACAACCCGAATCTATGCGGTTGGTGATCCCGAGCAATTCGTAATGGGTTTCACTTATCGGGGAACAAGAAGACCCACATTCGACAAGCTGCCGTTTTTTCGATTTCAACCGCAAGCAGATTCCACTTCGCTCATCGATAATCATCGATCGAATGCTGAAATTGTCGAGTTTGCGAATCGATTCCGGAGTGACCTTCAACAAAGGTCCTTGAAGCCAAGGCGAGAAGATGCGCGAGTTTTCTTCATTCGGGCAACTGACCTTCGGGAAATCGTCACCATTTTTCAGGCTCGTGCCACGGATGTCCAGATCCATGGTTCTGTTTGCACACGGCTCTATCTCTCGGAGAAAAATGCAACTTTTGATCCGATCATGGAGGAGTTTGGCATTCGCGCAACCTCCAATTTGGGAAGGAAGACGCCGACATTGTTGGGGGACGCTCTGGAATTGATTGGAACGGCGCTCGATCGAACCCCCAGAAAGGCTTGCCTTGAGTTCAAGTTGACGCGACTTCAGTGGCGTGCTGCAGGGACAGCCGTCTTGAGGCATGCATTGCGTAAAGATTTCGGACTGCAGGAATTCGTGGCGTTCATCGCCAACACGTTCAGTCACGAGGTTTCGAAGTCCAGATTGAAGACTCTGGAGGACGGCCTAGGGCAACTCAAGACGCATCTGGCGCTGGGGCATGTCGACATACACCCGGAGAAGTGTGCCTCGATCCGACGAGCCAAGGGGCTGGAAGCGGATGCGGTGCTCGCGCTTGCCCTTGGGCTTGCGGAGTTGAAAAAATGGCTGTCAACCGACCGTGCATCACGAACTGCTGATAAGCAAGACAAATGTCGCCTTGGTTATGTGGCCTTCACTCGTCCGCGTGAAATGCTCTGCATTGCCTGCCTGAAGCCTTTGGACGATGAGGCGGAGTCTCTTCTGCAGGAACTTGGTGTCCATTTCGTTTAAAAGATGGACTGAGAAGACTGTCAAGAACCAACTGACCGCGATTCGCGTCTTCCCATTGGAGAAAAAAACGAGCAAGAAGAAGGCCCTGTTCGATTACGGTCCGTTCGGCAACAAGCACAACAGCCTGTTCTGCCCTGGTCCCGACATCCGCTTGAACGCATGCGTCGGCAAAAACGGCGGTCCTGCCGGATTTGATCGGTACGCCAGTGGATATTTTGAAGCAGGCGCCAGGCTGGTGGCAAGCCTGAAGGCCGATCCCATGAGCGTTGACTGTCTCATCTATCCGCTCGTGATGACCTATCGCCACGGAATCGAGATTGAACTAAAGCACCTTGTAAGGGTTCTCCCGTCGCTCTGCGGAAAAGAAGCCGCGCCAAAGCAGACACACAAGCTGATAGACAACTGGAAAACAGTCCGTCAGCTGTTGATTGAGCTGGAAGAAGGCGACGAAGTTCTGGATCGAGTGGAGTCGCTGCTGAAGGATTTCGTTGAGATTGATCCACGAGGCGAGAGCTTTCGCTATCCGGAATCAACGAGAGGTTCCATGCTGCTTCAGGACACCAGCATCATCAATGTTGAAGTCTTCGAAGACGGAATGGCCTCCATTGCAAAGTATCTCGAAGGAGCGTGTTACTGGGCAGAACACCTTGGAGAGCAGAACGCCGAAGGGATGCAATGGATGTATGAGTTAGAACAGGAAACGGCAAGTGAGATGGCTGCATATCATGGAGGACCGGAATAGCCTCTCCGGAACATATGGATGAGCTGCAGTCTGTCCGCGGAACTATTGTTTCGAAATGCCGGTTGATGATCACTTCCGTTGAAGCCGAAGTCTCAGCAGGATTGTTGCCGCCATGACCGCTTCTTTCCAGTTCAACTTCGTTTGACCGAAGCGCCGTTCTTCATAGCTGATGGGGAGTTCGAGGAACGTGGCTCCGATCTGGATCAAACGGTAGAGGATTTCTTCCTGGATGGCATAGCCGGTTGCCTGGGTGCGGGACCAGTCGACCTGAGCGAGTCGGTTTACCCGATAGCATCGAAAGCTCCCGCTGTTGTCCGAGGTGGAGAGCCGCAGGACGGCACGGGCGTAGAGATTCAGCGACCAGCTCATCCATCGCCGACGCAAGCTCAACCCGACTGCCTCTCCGCCTTCAATATAGCGTGACCCGATGACAATATCGGCCTCATCACTTCGGTCCAGAAGTGCCGGGATGAATCGAGGCGGATGAGAGAAATCGGCGTCCAGATTGACGAGTAAGTCATAGCCTTTCTCGATGCCGTACCGAAATCCAGCGGTCGTCGCGGAACCGAGACCGAGTTTACCGGGACGCTGAATGACGTGAACCCGCGTGTCCCGCGCCGCCAGTTCCTCGACAAATGGCCCTGTTCCATCCGGAGAGTTGTCATCAATGACCAGGAGGTCAGCCGCCGGTAACAGCTGCTGAATTTCCGGAATGAGCTGTTGCAGATTCTCCCGTTCATTATAGGTGCAGAGTGTCACCAGGAGACGAGGGGACTCATTCTCCGTCTCTTCCCTGTCGACGACCAGTGGAATGGGGCAATCGCTTTGTCTCATTACGGAATGCATGAACTCTGTCCCTCCCGATCCGCCGTCTGGAAACGAACGAGTAATGTCATTGCGCTGGTCCCGCTTGAATGGCAGAGGACGGGGAGGGAACACAGACGACCCGAAAACCCACGAACGGGGACGATTTCCAAGGAGCGAGGATGGGATAGTTAATGAAACAACCTTCCCCGACATAGATCCAGTCACTGCCGCGAATCACTTTGGCATACCCCATTTGAGGACCGGCAGGATCTACGGTCCGGGAGCGCTGATAATAGCTTCGATCGAACCAGTCCGAGCACCATTCCCAGGCATTCCCCCGCATGTCGAACAAGCCGAGTGAATTGGCTGGAGAGGACGCGACACTGGTCAAGGGGAGTGGAGGACTGATACCGGCGGCTTCTCCAGAGAGGTCATGAGCCGAACGACTTGATCGCCAATTGTATGGTTTGGAATTCGTCTCCCGGCAGGCATATTCCCATTCGGCTTCCGTCGGCAGGCGGTAGGTCCGTCCTGCAGCTCGCTCGTCTGGCAGCACAGAAAGCCGCTCACAGAATTCCTGGGCCTGATACCAGGTCACATTCACGGCCGGCAACGTGTTGTCAGCGAAGCCCTCTGCTTCAGTGGCTCCCATGACCCGTTGAAACTGCTCCTGTGTCACCTCGGTCGCGCCCAGAAAATAGTCAGACGAAATCTGGACAGCGTGCGGAGGTGTCTCGGGAGGAGTATCATGATCATTTCCCAGGTCAGGGACTCCCATCGTGAATTCCCCCGCAGGGATTTTGACGAAGACCATGTTGATGGAGTTCCTCAATTCCTGTGATCCTGCCTGGGATGCCTGTTGTGGTCGTGGCGCGTCCGCTCTTGAGCCCGGCCAGTTGACCAGTTTTGTGATGTCATCGTGAAATTCGTTGACCGGTGTTTCGCGGGAATGCAGGGCGTGCCAGACTCCAGGGTCAATCTTGTTGGAGAGGAACCGCACGGCTCCATCCAGAAACGCGGCATTTACTCCTCCACTGTGGCGGCTGCGAGAGGCCGCGTTCTGATTTTTGTCGATATAGGAAACGCAGGGCATTCCCAATTCGATCAGCTTCTCCGGCCCATACTTTTCATTCAGAGCCCCACCCCCTTGGATGTCATCGGATCGCGCCCAGGGATTGTTGGGTCCGTAGGCATCTCCATTAATTCCATGCCCCCAGGTCACGCTTCCGGCAATGTGCCCTAAGGCCCAGCAGCCGCGAATATCAATTGGGTCAATTCCGGCGCGAACTTCATTGAAGGCAATCAGAGTCGAGTGACCATTCGTGAGGTCCTCCCGCCGAAATGATTTGTTGAAACCGGCAATTCCATTTCCCCAATACTGAAACTCGCGATTTTCTCCATCGATGTGGAGGTGCGCGTGATCGCCAGTCGGGGTTTGTGTGCTTCCCGGGCTGGTGTGAAAAGAATGGGTTCCGCCATTGATGGCATAGTTTCCCCGGCCGAATTCCATGACCTGTCCACCCGCAGTTTCGAACTGAAATCGATTTTCCGCGTGATTGAATTCATCGGCAGGGCACGTGAATTCCGGAACTTGCTGTTCCCGAATCACTCGCTGTGACTCTGCCCCGACGGGCAAGAGGTCGTCGTATTCACTCAGTCTCGCGGAGAGACCCAGATGAGGGGCCAGTTCAATGGCCCAGTTCTTCCCAATGAACCGGTCCCAATGTGTGGATTCCTGCAAGGCCAGGCTCTGTAGCGCGGAGGTGCTCCAGTGCGCTGCCATGGGATAGTTCCCGTGCTGCTGCTCAGAGGCGAGGATCGCCTGAGACAAACGGGACATGCGCTGCGTACAGGTATTCCGCCGGGCGCGTTCTCTCGCCTGCAGGATCCATGGCACCATCAGGAGGGTCAGTAAAAGCACAACAACGACGGCCATGGTCAATTCCAATCGTGTGAAGCCGCTTCGGAGCGCACACGTGTGGAGCCAGACGATCAGTCGTTGCCTATCGCGACAATGCATACCAGACGACTCCTCCGACGAGCAGAATATTGACGGCAATGATGATCCAGAAACGAGAATCGCTCGGTGGGGCCGCGTGCCGATTTCTGGCGACCTCTGCGCTGAGGTGGTTACTCCGTTGCCGCTGTGATCCGCTGAGAATTCCCCGGCCTTCCCGGAACTCATTCAACGAGAGTTGACGATTCCCGTCGCGGTCCGCAGCTAGAAACATTTCTTCCCAGCGGCCGATCGTCGCCTGCGCTCCGGCATCCGTACGTCCCTGATAGTCGACCAGGAGTTCCTGCAGCGTCAGGGCGGCATCCTGATTGGTATCGTAATAACGGAAGGCAATTTCAATGGGGGCTTTGACGGGATCGACACGAAAGTCCAGTTCGTTGAGGCTGAGCTTTCCGTCCTGATCACGATCGAACGCATTGAAAAAATCATAAGCTAAGGCCGTCAGCGGAATGCCTTTCGCCTCATAGAATTCCCCAAATGAGAGATGTCCATCGCCGTCACGATCTCCCCGCTTGGCGTACCACGGAGCCAGGACATTCGCGAGGGGCGTCCGGCGGTATTCCGCCAGAGAGAGTTCGCCATCTCCATCCGCATCGAACGCCGCTACCAGACGATCCGCGATGACCCGCTGCCATTCGGGAACACTGGCCGTGATTTCTTCCTGAGACAGCGTCCCGTTCAGATTTTTATCGCATTCCAGGAACCGCGAGACGGGATCAATGATCCAGTGAGGAGCGGCCGTCCACTCGGCGAAATCGATGACTCCATTGCCATTTTGATCGGCTTCGCGGAATTTTTCCTCCGCGGTGGTCCCGCCGTATCCCCGCTTGAGATACTCCTCTTTACTGAGACGATCATCACGATTTTCATCGACATGGAGATAGAGCATATTGTTGAAGGTGATACCGGAGGAGGCCCGATAGGGAAGTCCGTCAAATCGGCTGATCCCATAGGCTGCGTCAACCACTTGTCGCAGTTCTCCGATGGTCAACACACCGTCCCGGTTGCGATCCCAGTCCCGAAAGGTGCTCAACTGCAAGCCTGGGAGCTGCCGAGAGACGCGTCCGTTGCGAAATTCTTTTTCGTCCAGCTGGTCGTTGCCATTCAGATCGGCAGAACGGAATGCTGCTTCGAGTTGGGCAAACACTTCGTTGGCACGCTCAAGAATCGGATCGAGCGGTGCTGTCCGTTGTGTCACGCCCGCTTTCGAGGGGATGCTGCGATATTCTTGAGAGGAAATCTTTCCATCGGCATCGAAATCAAACACCTGAAAATCTCGCTGTGCCAGTTTCACATCCCGATAAGTTGCAAGAAACTCTTCAACATCGAGCAACCCATCGCGATTCTGATCCGCCCGCTGAAAGTCTCGCTGAGGATTTCGGTGCGTCGTGGAAAATGTGAATTCATTCAGATCCAGTTGTTGATCTTGAGAGACATCCAGTGCCTGGAAGAACAGTGCGGTGGTCGACAGGGATTCCAGTTCCCGCCCCCAGCCGAACTCCTGGAGAGACAGCAGCCCATCGGCATTCTTGTCCGAACGGGAGAGATGCCAGGGTTCGTCGAAATTCGCTAACGGGCACAGGCGGTATTCCCGAAAATCCAGCTGGCCGTCTCCGTTAGCATCAAAGCCAGGGAAAATGTGGCTGGCCAGGTCTTTCTGATAACTCTCGGCGCTGTTCTGCAGTTCCTCGGGACTGAGCAAGCCATCGAAGTCTTTATCGCTTGCTAAAAATTTTGCCAGGGGGTCTTTCAGCATTTTGCCCCAAGCCTCTTCAGGCGACAGTCTACCATCCTGATTCTGGTCATAAGGCGCCAGGGAAGCTTTCGCCTTGACCTCATCCAACTGCGTCTTCGCCATCCAGTCGGCGACGCTGATGAATCCATCTCCGTCCGCGTCGAAATGGCGGAACCCCATCTGGTCGAAGACCAGGCCGTTGAGCCTGCGCAGCGGAAACCCGTCCAGACGAGTGATCGCATAGGCGCCGTCAATGACAGTGCGGACTTCGTCACGCTCAATCGAGCCGTTCCCGTTCCGGTCCCAGACTTTGAAGTCCGTCTGGGCCAGGCCTGAAATCAGCGCCGGCAGTTTGGCGGCGATGAATTCCTGCTGATCGAGAACTCCATCCCCGTTGGTGTCCCAGTTGGCCCACGACTGCTGAATGTGCTCCAGCGACTGTTCTGCCAGTTGCAATATCGGGTCAGGGACATTTCCTCGTTGAGCGACCAGGACTACGCCCGGCAGACATAGGAACTCTGCTTCAGACAGAACACCATTCCCGTCCCAGTCCACCACCCGGAAATCTCGCGTCAAGCGAGCATGCTCTCCCGCTGGACGGCCGGTTAACAGTTCCTCCAAGGAAACCTGGCCGTCCTGATTCGTGTCGCGAGCCGCAAAGGTCGGCGGCACAACAGCAGGTTTCGCTGTTCCCGCCTTAAATGAGAATTCCTGAAGACTGAGCTGACCATCCTTGGAAACATCAAAGCCTGCAAAGATCAGGGCTGTCATGGCTAATGAATCAACAGTTCGCCCCCAGCCGAATTCCTGCAGCGTCAACTGTCCATCGGCATTCCGATCGGTTCGCCCCTCGTGCCAAGCCTCGTCATAATTGGCCAGCGGACACAATCGATACTCTCGAAAATCAAGTTTCCCATCTCCGTTGGTATCGAAACCGGGAAAGACGCGACTCGCAATCTCTTTCTGATAACTCTCGGCCCCGGCGATCACTTCATCTGGAGTGAGATAGCCATCAAAATCTTTGTCGGATCGCAAGAAAGTAGAGAGGATGTCTACCCTCAGCAGTCCCCAGGATTCCTGCGGGGAAAGCTTGCCATCGTGGTTTTGATCATGCGGCTGGAGAACGGCGATGGCTTTTTGCTCATCGAGTTTCGAACGTGACATCCACTCCGCAACGCTGATGAACCCATCTCCATCCACGTCGTAATAGCGAAACCCCATCCGGTTCAGCACGAAACCATTGGGTTGACGCAGCACAACTCCATCCAGATGACGGATACCATAGGCGGCGTCAATGATCCTACCGACCTCGTCCTGCTCGACTTTTCCATTACCATTCAAATCCCACGTTTTGAATTCGGTTCGTTCAAGACCTAGCAGCAGAGAGTGCAACTTTGCAAAGGAGAACTCCTGTTCCTCCAGAGCCCCATCGCCATTGGTGTCCCAGTTGGCCCACGACTGCTGCATTTCCTGCTGATGCTGCGCTGCCAACTGTTGAACCGGATCCGGAACAGGTCCGCGTTGCGCAGCTGGGATGACTCCCGGGAGGGAAAAGTACTCCTGCTCATCAAGCCCTCCGTCTCCATTCCAGTCCACCACCTGGAAGTCACGCTTCAAGCGTGCATGCTCTTTTTCCGACTGTCCGTGAATCCACTCATCCAATGACAATTTTCCGTCACGATCGGTATCGCGGTAGACAAAGGCAACCTGAGGTGAAACCTTGTTGAGCTCGATCCGAAAGTGAAATTCATTCAGATCGAGTTGCTGATCATTGGAGACATCCAGTGCTTTGAAGAACAGTGCGGTGGTGGCCATGGATTCCAGTTTCCGCCCCCAACCGAACTCCTGGAGAGACAGCAGTCCATCGGAAT
>JAEZFD010000055.1 GCA_023417655.1 Planctomycetota bacterium
TCCATTCAGGACGCGTCTGTCTGGTGACACCGGAGCATCAGTTGATGCCGAATCAGTGTGCCAGCTGCATCAGCGTTTGCGCAGGTGTCACGGTGCTGATGCCACTATCGATGTAGGATTCAAATTCTGCGCGGAACTTATTGACGGCGTTCTTGATCGGCCAGGCCGCACCATCCGAAAGTCCGCAGATGGTCGTACCGGGGATGATTCCCATCGATCCGGCGACTTCAATCAGCAGGTCCAGGTCGGCGCGACTCCCTTTGCCGACTCGCATTCGCTCGAGAATACGGGTCATCCATGAAGTCCCCTCACGGCAGGGCGTGCACTGTCCGCAGGATTCATGGGCGAAGAATCGGGCCAGATTGTAGAGGACGTCAACCATTCGGGTCTGATCGTCAATCACAACCACGGCTGCAGTTCCCAACCCGAGGCAACCCTTCTTGCCGGGCCCGTTGAAATCGAGCGGTGTGTCGAGTTCATCGGCAGTGAGGAAGCCCATGCTAACTCCACCCGGAATCACCGCCTTCACTTTTCGACCCTTCCAGACGCCGCCGCCGTACTTTTCGATCAGCTCTCCGGCAGTGATCCCCATCGGGAGTTCGACACAGCACGGGTTGTTGACGTGCCCGCTGATGCCGTACAGCTTCGGGCCATAGCTTCCCGCGTCGCGTGGATTGTTCGGGTCAGGTGGCACGCCGATGGACTTAAACCACTCAGCTCCCAGTTTGAGAATCTGAGTGACACAGCAGAGCGTTTCGACGTTATTGACGATCGTCGGCTTGCGGAACAAACCTTCGATGGCCGGGAACGGCGGCTTGATTCGCGGCCATGCCCGTTTGCCTTCGAGACTTTCAATCAGCCCTGTTTCTTCCCCGCAGATGTAGGCTCCGGCCCCGCGGTGGAGCACAATGTCGAGTTTGAAGCCGGTGCCGAAGATGTTGTTGCCGAGAATTCCCTGTGCGCGACACTCTTCGATCGCCTTTTTCATGACGCGATAGCTGTTTCCATACTCATAACGAATATAGAGGTAGGCCTTTTGTGATCGAATTGCGTGGCAGGCGATCGCAATGCCTTCAATCAACTGGTGCGGATCCTTTTGCATGAGGATCCGGTTGTTGAACGTGCCTGGCTCGCTCTCGTCGGCGTTCACGCACAGATAGATTGGACCGGGATGGTCTTTGGGGAGGAACGTCCACTTCAGACCACAGGGAAAGCCGGCACCCCCACGCCCGCGCAGACCGGCGTCCTTGACGTAGGTTGCTACGTCAGCAGGAGCCATTCCCAGCGCTTTCTTCAATCCCTCATAGCCGCCATCGGCCAGATATCCGGCCAGTGACGTTGAGTCGGGCTTGTTGATGCGTTTCAGCAGGACAGGTTCGTACTCTGCCACAATCAATCCTGTCGTTGTATTTCTCTTGTCGCGTCTGTCGGTAAAAGCAGGAAAGTTACTTGCTCTGGTCCATCAGTTTGACAGCGGACTCGGTTGTCATGTTGCCATGCAGTTCGTCATTGACCAGCACGCAGGGGGCCTGCTCACAGCCGCCCAAGCACTCTGCGAATTCCATCGTCACTTTGCCGTCTGCTGTGGTCCCGCCGGGGGCAACTTTGTAGTGCTGGCACAACTGTTCGAACAGTTCTTCCCCACCGCGAAGCCCGCATGAAATGCTGCGGCAGACCCACAGTCGGTCTTTTCCCAGCTTGTGATTCTCGTCCCGGAAAATGCCGTAGAACGACATTGTGTCCGACACCTCGGACGGATGCAGTTCCAGGATCTCGGCGATTTCACGGATCGCTTCCAGCGGGACGCAGCGCAAGGCGTCCTGCACATGGTGCAGAGCCCAAAGCGTGACCGCCCGCTTGTCCGGGTAGTCCGGGATGTGTGATTCAATTTGAGCTCGAAGCTCTGCTGACAGAAAAGGCATGATGTCTCGACTGGGCTGCTGGGATTATCGGTCCAGTTCTGCGGCGATGATATTCAACGTTCCGAGCACGGCGACCACGTCGCTTAACTGATGCCCACGAATCATGTGCGGGAACAACGAGAAGTGAATGAACGAGGGGGGACGGGTCTTTGCCCGATACGCCCGAGTCGTTCCATTCCCCACGATGTAGAAGCCAAGCTCTCCCGCAGGGCCTTCGATCGCTGCGTAGACTTCTTCGTGCGGAACCGGATAACCCCGGTTTGGCATAATCACTTCGAAGTGCTGAATGAGTCCTTCAATACTTCGATAGACGGCAGGCTTTGCCGGGAGAACGACGTCCGAGACGACGTCGATATTCACGGGGCCGGCCGGAATGTTCTCGAGAGCCTGCTCGATGATCTTCAGACTCTCCAGCATCTCTTCCATGCGGACGAGATACCGGGCGTAGCAGTCGCCGCCCCGTGAGCAGACGACTTTGAAATCGAGATCGCCGTACGCGAGGTACGGTTCATCTTTGCGAAGGTCACGGACCAGTCCGCTGGCACGAGCGAGCGGACCGGTGACGCTCATGTTCACGCAGTCCTCATAAGTGAGGATGCCGATGCCCTTGGTTCGGTCGATGAAGATCCGGTTCCGGGTCAGCAGCCGATGGACTTCGGCGTGAACCTTCGGGAACTCGCGGACGAACTTGCGGACCTTTTCGACCCACTCATTATTCACATCGAACAGGACACCCCCAACCCGGGTGTAACTGCAGTGGAATCGCTGTCCGGAAGCGTATTCCACAATGTCATAGATCACTTCCCGCTGCTGGAAGAGATACAGGAACGCGGTGAAGGCTCCCAGATCCAGACCGACGGCGCCGATGTTCAGCAGGTGATCCTGAATCCGCATCAGTTCCGCGAGAATGGTTCGCAGATACTTCGCTCGGGGAGTGAGTTCAATTCCCAGCAGCTTTTCAACGGCATGGTGCCACGCCACTTCATTCGCCACCGGAGAAACATAGTTCATCCGGTCAACGATGGTGACGTACTGGTTGAAGTCGAGATGCTCAGCGAGCTTCTCAAAGCCGGAGTGCAGGTAGCCGATGTGCGGAACGGCGTCGATCACCCGTTCCCCGTCCAGCGTCAGCACGATTCGCAATGTCGTGTGAGTGGCCGGGTGCTGCGGACCGAAGTTCAACGTCCACGCATACTCCTTTTCTTCAGGAGTGGCGTGCGGCTGTGTGTCGACAAGACTCAGTGGCATGGTCGCTGTGGTGCCTTCGGGGAATCAGTTCGTTTCGCAATCCGGACCGGCGGGCTCATGACCCGTTAGAGACGCTCGGCGTTTAACTTTCCGCGCGTGTCAGAACAGGGAAGTTGTGACGTTCTCCCCGCCCCTGCAGAGGGTAATCTTTTCGCAGGGGGAAGGATGTGAATTCGTCCGGCAACAGGATTCGACGCAGGTCAGGATGGCCGGCGAAGGAGATCCCGAACATGTCGTAGACTTCTCGCTCCATCCAGTTTGCTCCCTTCCACAGAGAGTAAACGGATGGCAGTTCAGGATTCGGGAGGTCCACGTGCGTCTTCACGATCAAGCGTTCGCCTGTCGTGATGGACAATAGCAGATACACGACACCGAACCGATGCGGGGCCTCCGGGATATCCAGATAGTCGACGGCAGTAACGTCAATCAGCTGATCGAAACCGAAGTCCTGCTTCAGTCCTGCCAGCACTTCGTAGATCTTCTCAGCGGGAACGAAGACACGGCGATTGTCGCGGAAGGTGCTTTCCGAAATCTCTGGGCCGAATCGCTGCTGAAGTTCTTCAAGACTAGCCATGGATCCGTCCTTTCCGGCCCGTAATGTCGGAAAACTGACCGATCGGAGTTTCACCAGTCAACGCGGAAGGTCGGCCAGACGGGCCCAGATCGGAGAGAATCGGCAATCCACGCAGGCGTCGCAGTTCTGCCGGATCGAATGGGTTTGGTCCCCGCGGAGTAGTCTCTGCGGCGAACTCGCGACCCATTAAGGTTCCACCGGACTTGATCTTGTCCTGCAGATCGATGACCGCAGCGAGCAGCTGTTCTGGACGAGGAGGACAGCCCGGTACGTAGACGTCGACAGGAATGAACCGATCGACACCCTGAACGACGGCGTAGGTGTCGAACACACCGCCGGTACAGGCGCATGCTCCCATGGAGATGCACCATTTCGGCTCTGGCATTTGCAGCCAGATGCGCTGCAGCACCGGCAGCATTTTCATCACCACACGACCGGCAACGACCAACAGGTCGCACTGCCGCGGCGAAAACCGCATCACCTCGGCGCCGAAGCGGGCCATGTCGTGACGGCTGGCGGCAGTGGCCATCAACTCGATTCCACAACAGGCGGTCGCGAACGGCATTGGCCACAGACTGTTAGAGCGAGCCCAGTTGGCCGCTGCATCCAGCGTGGTCATGAACACATTTTCCGGAAGTCCTACCGCCACTTGAATACTCCCTTGCGCCAGGCATACACGTATGCCACGGACAGGGTGAACATGAACACCAGCATTACCCCATACACGGTGTCACGCAGTTCGACAGGAATTCCACCTGCTGAAAAGGCACTCACCGCCCAAGGGTACAGGTAAAGAAGCTCGACATCGAAAACGAGGAACAGAATCGCCACCAGATAGAACTTCACGTCAAACGGCTGGCGTGCGTCATTGATCGGGTCCATCCCCGATTCATACGGCATCTGTTTGACAGGAGTCTTTTTGCGCGGTCCGACCGCGTGTGCCACGATGAGATTCGTGATCACGAATCCCACGAGAATCACTGTGTAAATCAGTAGCGGGGAAATCCCATCCATGCGTCCGAACGCTTTCTACGGGGAGACAGTTCTCGTTTACGTCTGGAACTTGTGATGGAATCCGGACGTTCAGTCAATCTCGCAATCTGCGAAGACGACTGGGAGGCCTGACCGGCAGGTCAATGGGGGGATTGAAGCACAAGCGGGAGTATGGATGGTGGCTCAGGTCACCAACCTCAGTTCGCACTTTCGTCAGAGTAACAACCTCAGACGGGAGTGGATTTTAAGAGGGGAGACCCGGGCCAGCAAGCAATCCCCCATAGTGAGAAACCCCCGTCGGTGTCGACTCTGTGTCAAAGAGGGCGAGGGCAATAATGACAACCGATCGACCCAATTTGATGCCGTGGAGAAAGGGGCGCCCACTTCGTCAGCGACTGGTGAATCCCGCGTATTCGCCGCGAATTCCCACTCGCATCCGGCTTAGCTGGGGATGTAAAAAGGGGAGAGTCTTTTCTGCCGCGATGAAGGGGGTACGAAGAATTGGACTCATTGGAAGTCTACTGCAAGTGTTCTGAAGGCCACTAGTTGAGCGGTTTCGCAATCGTTGCGGCGACCGCCATCATTGCACCTCTCGCAGTGCGTTCCCGAGTTTGAGAACGAATTGATTGGTTGGGTCTGTTTTTTGGAGCGAAAAACAGGGACTAATGCCTTAGTGTGACTCTTGTGAAAACGTTATAACGGCTTCCCCAGTAGTACAATGCGGATGGAGTAACTCTTCGTGGAGTGGTGTTCCGAAATTTGAGAGACTAGCCCCCCTCCGCCGCGTTCGACTTCGGGGTCATTTTCAGTGCGGGATGAATACTAGGACAGTAGCGACATCGGTTTTCATTTCTCGGTCATGAACTTCATCAATGAATAACTTTCCGGGCGAGCCACCTATGGAGGACCTGAGTGAGTCTCCTGTCTGCGACTAAAAAATGGGCTGAGGGGCTGGAAGTGGCCGACGGGGGTCGCTATGATCTTCGCTTCGATTCGCGCCCTAGGATTTCGTGCGCGGTTCGCTGCTGTTTCTAAGTCATTGAGAATTCAGACAATCATGCCGAATACACCCAGCGCCAAAAAAGCCCTTCGCCAGAGTGAAAAACGCCGTCTGGTCAATCGAGCCGGCCGTTCTGCTTTGCGAACCGCTGTGAAGAAGGCCCGCGCCGCTGCGGAATCTGGTGACGTCGCTGCAGCTGGTGAAGCACTTCGCCTTGCGTCCAAGAAGCTGGACCAGGCTGCTGCCAAGAACCTGATCCACAAGAATGTCGCTTCCCGCACGAAGTCACGTCTGGCCAAGCTGGCTTCAAAGTCAGCCGAAAAGAAGGCCTAGTCACTTTCGGTGACTCGAGTACGACGCAGAGCAGCGATGTTCTGTGATGCGTCGTGCCTTATTTGAATTACGAAAGAGACGCGCTGACTGGCGACGTCTCTTTTTTTCACGCGCGATGTTGAAAAGAAATAAGAACGCCCGCCTGCGGTCTTAACCGCAGACGGGCGTTCTTCGTTTCAACAATGCCTCGGATTGTTCGCGGCTGTTACTTCAGGTTGCCCCAGTCCTGAACGATGATCTTCGCCCGGTTTCCGCAGATTTCACGGATCCGTGAAATCAGGGCATAAGTCCGGCCGGTGACATCAGCGGAGCTGGTGGATTCGAAATTCACCCGCAGCAGGGGTTCATTGTTTGATGCACGAATATTGAACCACCATTCCGGAGTGTATTTCTGGACTTCCCGGTAGGTCTTGCCGGTGGGGTCGTTCTTCTTGTCGATCTTGAACACGTCATCGACGGTCTTGTACTTCGGCACTCGTGGCGAGAAGACACTGACTCCATCGATGTCGAGCACATAGCTGTTCGCCTGCTCGGCAGAATATTCCGCTTTGATTTTCGAGATGACATCGGTGCTGATCGACTTCCAGTCGCTGCACTCGACTCGAAGGTTGACCTCACCACTGTTCGGCCAAGGTTTCAGCTGGCCGAGCAACTGGGAACAGCTCAATCCGGATTCGAGCAGCATGTCCCAGAAGGTGACGAACGCGAACAGTCCGGAATCGAGGCAATAGGTATCCGGGAAGTTGTAGTGAGCGGATGACTCACCCCCGAAGACGGCGTTCTTCTGAACGAGCGCGACTTTCACGGCATCCTGTCCGACGCGGGAAATGACAGGCGTTCCCCCGGCGGCGCGGACGGTTTCGGCGACCAGCCATGATGAAACCGCTGAGTAAACCACGGCTCCGGTTCCGCCGTTCTTCTCGACGAGGCTTTTCGCGAGTGCGGCAAGCAGCACCGACCCGGAAACAAACTGGCCCCATTCATCGACCAGAAACACCCGATCAGCGTCCCCGTCGAAGGCCGCGCCAAACTTGGCACCTTCGGCGATGACCGTTTCCTGCAGCAATTTCACTGCGCCAGGCAGGCCGGGGTTTGAGGGGCGGGTCGGGAAAGTTCCGTCGATTCGTTCGGCGACGGCGAGTAATTCCACTTTCGCCTTACGGGCGGTGAGACCATTTTTGAGGAGCGGACGGAAGAGTCCTCCGACACCGTTGCCCGGGTCGAGAACAATTTTTCCGTTGGCTTTTGCGATTCGCTTCGAGCGGGAAAGTGCCGCTTCAACGAACTTCTCCTGCAGATTCAACCGGCCCTGCTGCGGGAATGGCAGGGCGGAAGCGGGAGCGGCCTCCCCATTACTTCCATCCTTTTCATAGCGTGGAGCGAGGTGATCGACGGGGCGGAGAATATCCAGACTCCCGGTTTCTGGGTTCCTCACAACCGCCTTGATTCCGTTGTATTCCGCAGGGTTATGGGAAGCGGTGATCATCACCCCGGCGCGGATTCCCTGCAGTTCTTCCCCAACGGCCCATTGAATCATGTCGCTCGTTGCCAGACCAACGGGATAGGGGACTCCTCCTTCGCTGGCGATTCCCTGAATCAGCGCAGAATAAATCACTGGCGAAGAGACCCGGCCGTCACGACCGACGACGATCTTTGGGGAGGGCCCCAGAATTTCTGTCAGGCTTTGGGCCAGATATTTTCCGGTGAACCAGGCGAGTTCCTCGTTGATCTGGTTGGGGTAAAGCCCGCGAACGTCAGCCGAGCGTTGGAAGAGAGCAGGGTCAAACACGGTCGATCCTTCGAGGAGAACCTCTAAGTGGGGTCGCGACGGAAAAGCACGAACTGATAAGGAGTATCGTCACATCGTTGCAGTGAGTCAAATTCCGTTTGAATACATGACACGTTAAACTCAGAGTCGCCAGTCAGGTACCTCTTTGTTGAAAATTTCTGCACTTGTGAACTGCCATGCTCGCCAAACGCATTATCCCCTGTCTCGATGTCCATGCCGGGCGAGTCGTCAAAGGTGTCAACTTTCTGAACCTGCGTGACGCTGGTGATCCGGTGGATGTCGCTGCTAGATACGAGGCGGAAGGGGCTGACGAACTCGTCTTTCTCGATATTACGGCGAGTCATGAACAGCGAGATATCATTCTCGATGTCGTTGAGCGGACCAGCGAAGTCTGCTTCATGCCGTTGACCGTCGGAGGCGGGATCCGTTCGCTCGAAGACATTCGCCGATTGCTGAACGCCGGGTGCGACAAGGTCTCGATCAACAGCGCTGCGGTGAAGGATCCTGAGTTCATTCGGGAAGCGGCGGCTCGGTTCGGAAGTCAGTGCATCGTCGTCAATTTGGATCCAAAACGGGTACCAGCAGGTGATCCGACCGCGCTAGGCGCCTCTCAGGCCTGGCCGGAAGCCCTGCGTGTCAGTGAACGGGAACTGCCGACACAAGGTTCGTTCGGCACTCGATTCCACACAAAATACCCCACGGCCTCCGGTGTTTATTGGGATGTGCACATCCATGGCGGACGCAAACCGACCGGGCTGGACGCTGTCGCTTGGGCCCGCGAAGTCGAACGACTCGGAGCCGGTGAACTCGTGCTGACCAGCATGGACGCCGATGGCACAAAGGACGGCTTCGATCTCGAAATTACCGCCGCCATCTCCGACGCCGTGCAGATTCCAGTCATTGCGAGCGGAGGTGCCGGCAACGCTCACCACCTCTACGAAGCCGTCACAACAGGCGGAGCAAGTGCGGCCCTTGCTGCCAGCATCTTCCACTATGGCGAAGTCTCCATCGGAGACGCGAAGCGATACCTCGCCGAGCAAGGGATTACTGTTCGCCTCTAGCTGACTTTACCTTTAATTGGCCGCTGTCGAAATGACCTGTGCTTACTCTCCGCCGCCGCAGTTGGGGCAGGAGTAATGCAGGCTGAGTCGGTCGGTCTTCCACTTGGGCTCTGGAGTGGTATCGACGTGAATCAGGTGAATCACCCCGCGTCCGAGTTCGAGGGCGGTTTCCACTGAGTCGGCAATGCGTCCCCGGGATTCCGGGTCGACCTTCACGCGATCGATGATTGCTTCGATCACATGTTGACGCTTGTGGTCGATCTTGGGGACCTCATCCAGCAGATGCGTTTTGCCATTGATGCGAACACGCAGGAAGCCTTGCGTGCTGAGTCGCTCCCAGAGTTTGTCGAAGCTCTGCCCAACCGTCGCCTGAATCGGGGCGGCAAGGTAAAGCCGTGTTCCCTCGGGGAGTGACAGCACCCGTTCGACGATCTGATCGGTTGTCTGCCGAGTCACCGGCTGCTGGCAGTCAGGGCAGTACATGTCGCCGATACGAGCGAAGAGGACCCGCAGGTAATCGTAGATTTCGGTCACGGTGCCGACGGTGGAACGCGGTGTCGCTCCGATGGTCTTCTGCTCAATCGCAATCGCCGGAGATAACCCGGAGATGTGTTCGAGCTTGGGCTTCGGCATCTGTCCCAGGAACTGGCGGGCGTACGCCGAGAGAGACTCGACATAGCGCCGCTGCCCTTCGGCATAGAGCGTATCCATCGCCAGTGAGGTCTTACCGGAACCGCTGGGCCCGCAGAAGACACTCATCTTGTCACGTGGAACCGTGACGTTGACCGACTGCAGATTGTGCTGAGCCGCCCCACGAATGACGATCGAGTCGGTATCGACGGCGGCGGCAGGCGCGACTTTCTTCTTCTCGGCTGCTTTCTTCGCTGCTGACTTCTTTGCGGGAAACAGGATGGGAGCGAGTGCCCTACCGGTGTGACTTTGCGGACAGCGGGCGACCTCTTCCGGGGTCCCCTGAATAACGAGAGTTCCCCCGCCGGCTCCCCCTTCCGGGCCGAGATCGATGACCCAGTCGGCGGTCTTGATCACGTCGAGGTTATGTTCAACGACCATGACGGTGTTGCCGTCTTCCACGAAGCCATGCAGCACTTCGAGCAGCTTGCGCACGTCTTCAAAGTGCAGTCCAGTTGTCGGTTCATCCAGCAGATAGAACGTTTTTCCCGTCGAGCGTTTTCCCAGTTCCCGGGCGAGTTTAATCCGCTGAGCCTCTCCTCCTGAGACCGTCGGCGACGGCTGGCCCAGCTTCATGTAATCGAGTCCCACGTCATGCAGGGTTTTGAGGACCCGATGAATCTTGGGGTGGTTCTTGAAGTGTTCGAGCGCTTCCTGCACGTCCATCTCCAGGACGTCCGCAATCGATTTGTCGCGGTACTTCACTTCCAGCGTTTCGTGATTGAACCGCTTGCCGCCGCAGAGTGTGCAGGGGATCCAGATATCCGCGAGAAAGTCCATCTCGAGTCGTGTGGCACCGTTGCCCTCACAGGCTTCGCAGCGACCGCCAGCGACGTTGAAGCTGAATCGGCCGGCCTGATATCCCCGAACTTTCGCCTGGGGAAGCTGCGTGTACAGACTGCGGATCTCATCAAACAGTTTGACATAGGTCGCAGGGTTGGATCGCGGGGTCCGGCCGATGGGGGACTGATCGATATCGATGGCTTTATCGATCTGGTCGAGCCCGACGATCTTCTTGTAAGCGCCGGGAGTTCCTTTGCCCTTATTGACGTCGCGGTTGAGGACTTCCCAGAGAATGTCATTGCTCAGGGAACTCTTGCCGGACCCACTGACTCCGGTGACGCAGACAAACAGCCCGAGCGGGATCTCAACATCGATTCCCTTCAGGTTGTGATGGGCCGCTCCTGTGATCTTCAGTTGTTTGTCGGTTGGCGTGCGGCGTTTCTTCGGGACGGCAATTGATGTTCTGCCGGAGAGATATGCCCCGGTAACGCTGCGCTCATTCGCCATGATCTCATCGGCGGTTCCTTCGGCGACGACTTCACCGCCGCGCACGCCGGGGCCGGGACCGAAGTCAACGATATGGTCGGCCGCCCGCATCGTGTCTTCGTCGTGCTCAACGACGATGACGGTATTTCCCTGATCGCGCAGACTCAACAGGCTGCCGAGCAACATGTCGTTGTCACGTGGGTGCAGCCCAATTGACGGCTCATCGAGAATGTAGAGCACGCCGACGAGTCCGGATCCAATCTGACCGGCCAGACGGATACGTTGTGTCTCACCGCCTGACAGGGTGGGGGCCGAGCGGTTGAGTGCGAGGTAACCGAGACCGCAGCGCTGGAGGAAGCCGAGTCGTCCCCGAATTTCCTTCAGGGCTTCTTCGGCAATCATCTTGTGCGTGTCGGATAGTTGCAGTGACTCGAAGAACTTGACCGCTTCGTCGACCGAGAGGTCACAGACCTCCGGCAGCGAAAGAGCCTGCGCCTGCTTGCCAGCGGAGTCCGAAGTGATGCGAACATTGCGCGCCTGCGCATTCAGGCGGGCTCCGTCGCAGGTGCTGCAGCTGACGATTTCCATCATCTTTTCGAGCTGCTTGCGACGCATGGGGTTCTTCCCCTTGATGTATTCGTCGAGCAGTTCGTTGAGATAGCCCTTCCACTTGCCGCCATGTTTCCACAGGCCGCCGGAGTGCCGCCAGCTGAATGTGATGTTCCGGTCACCGGTTCCATACAGGAACTGCTGCTGTGCCGGGAAGGGGAGATCCTCCCATGGATGCTTCAGCAGGGCTCCTTCCTTCAGTCCCACATCTTCTTCGATGGAAGTTGCGACTCCCTGAAGAATGTGTCGGCGCCACTTGCCGACCTTCTTCATCGACTTGATCAGTTCGAACGCCCCGTTAGAGATCGACTGCTCAGGAGCCGTGATCAGGCGGTCTTTGAGAATCTCATGCCGCATTCCGAGCCCGGTGCAGTCCTGACACATGCCCAGGGGACTGTTGAAGCTGAACAGCTGCGGAGACGGCGGTTCATAGCCGATACCGCAGGTGGGACAGGCATAGTGAGCGGAGTACAGTCGTTCGGTGGTTGTCTCGCCGTCGGTCAGAACGATGAGTCGTCCCTGACTCAGGCGAATCGCCGACTCAATGGCATCCGCGAGTCGGGAACGCTGTCCCTTGCCGGCGACGAGGCGGTCGATGACGACATCGATGGTGTGCTTGAAGTGCTTCTTCAAACCGAGATCGTCAGAGAGGGAAACGAGATCACCGTCGACGCGGGCCCGAATGAATCCCTGTTTCAGCAGATCGGCGAAGAGATCGCGGAACTCCCCTTTCTGCTGCTGAACGATGGGGGCGAGGATCTGATATTTCGTTCCCTCCGGCAGAGTGAGAATGCTCTCGAGAATCTGGTCGGTCGACTGAGCAGTAATTGGCTGCTGGCATTGCACGCAGTGCCCCATGCCGACCCGTGCGTAGAGGACACGGAGATAGTCATAAATCTCGGTGATCGTGCCGACCGTACTGCGCGGGTTGCGAGAGGTCACCTTCTGCTGGATCGAGATCGACGGCGCGAGCCCGGTGATCAGGTCCACTTCCGGCTTGGGCATCTGACCCAGGAACTGACGCGCGTACGTCGACAGTGATTCGACGTAACGACGCTGGCCTTCGGCGTAGAGCGTGTCGAAGGCAAGTGAGCTTTTGCCTGATCCGCTGACTCCGGTCATGCAGATCAGTTTGTTGCGAGGCAGAGTGACGGTCACTCCACGCAGATTGTGCTCGGAGGCGCCTCGAATGAGGATGTCAGCGGCAGGCATACAAATCCATTACCTGAAAATAATTCGCTCAAGAGCAGTAAGCTCGATCAGGACATTTGAACAGGTATTCGACCGTTTCTCCAGACAGGGAGCGTTGACGTTCGGGGAGATGGCCGGTATTTCTGAACGGATCAACGTTTGTTCATCTGGGAGTCCGCTCCCAGACAGCCCGTATGCCCCGCTGCTGCGAGCGAAAGCCCTCCGTGAAAGCACCTGCGATGTTCTACCGCTCCCGGGTTCGGCTGTTCGCCGGACTTTGCCTTGCCGTCATATCGGTTCAGGCACGCGCCGCTGACCCTGTCGAGGCGGACTACTACGCCATCGTGACCGCAGAACTCCCCGCCGAACAGGTGCTGGAGCCAGGGGCGTTTCAGCTGATGCCAGATGGAAGAATGGCGGTCGGCACCCGTCGCGGCGAAGTCTGGATGATCTCTGACCCGTTTTCGAAGGAACTGAAGGCGTCGCAATTCACGCGATTCGCTCATGGGCTGCATGAGATTCTCGGCATGGCGGAACGCGACGGCTGGCTGTATGTCGTACAGCGCTGCGATGTGTCGCGGATGAAGGATACGAACGGAGACGGCAAGGCCGACCAGTTTGAAGTGGTCAATGCAGGCTGGTCCATCTCAGGCGACCAGCATGAATATGCCTTCGGTTCGAAGTTCGACAAAAACGGAGATCTCTGGGTGACGCTCTGTCTGACGGGGTCATTCAGCAGTCCTGTGGAATACCGGGGATGGGCTCTGAGAGTCCGTCCAGATGGAACCATGATTCCAACAACCAGCGGCATTCGATCCCCCGGCGGGATGGGAACGAACCTCGCAGGCGACATGTTCTATACCGACAATCAGGGACCTTGGAACGGGACCTGTTCGCTGCGTGTGTTGCGTCCTGGCAAGTTTGTCGGGCACCCCGGCGGCAACGACTGGTACAGGATCTCCGAGAACGTGATGGGCCCGCGTCCGAAAGATCCGGAGTCAGGAAGCCGCTTCGTGACACAGGCCGATCGAATCCCTGAGCTGGAACTGCCTGCCATTCTGTTCCCTTATAAGAAGATGGGGCAGTCAGCGAGCGGCATTGCCTGCGACACGACAAACGGAAAATTCGGGCCATTCGCCGGACAGATGTTTGTTGCAGATCAGACCTACAGCATGGTGATGCGCTGCGACCTCGAAGAGGTGGATGGAACCTATCAGGGAGCCTGTTTCCCGTTCCGGGAAGGATTCGGCTCAGGAACAGTCGGACTTGAGATGACTCCGAATGGCCACCTGTTCGCAGGTGGAACCGCTCGTGGTTGGGGGTCTCGCGGGAAGTACGAGTTCTCGGTCGAACGTCTCGACTGGACTGGCAAAACTCCGTTCGAAATCCAGACGATGCGGTTGAACTCAGATGGCTTCACGCTCACCTTTACCGAGCCTGTGAATGAGAAGACCGCGAAGGATCTCGCGTCTTACAAGATGGAGACCTACACCTATATTTATCAGTCGGCTTATGGCAGCCCTGAAGTTGATGGAACGACACCGGTGATCGAATCGGCTACGGTTTCAGGTGATCGACGATCAGTTCGACTGGTCGTGAAAGGGCTGCAGCGGGGGCATGTGCACGAACTTCATCTCCCTGCACTCCGTTCTCAGAGCGGCTTGCCATTGCTGCATCCCGTGGCCTATTACACGCTCAACAAGTTCCGGCCAGAGAAAACGGCCTCGGCCAATTGAGTGAACGTCAGGCCTTATGAAGATTCTGGTCAGCGAATACGTCAGCGGTGGCGGCTGGCCAGATGAGCAACTTCCATCTTCCCTCTGGGCGGAAGGGAAGGCGATGCTGCAGGCCGTTGTCACCGACTTCGCCCGACTGCCACAGGTTCAGGTCGCTTGTACCTGGAATGAACGATTCGGCCATGCTCCCAACTTCGAAGAGGCCGATGTTCAGGTTCTTTCTGTCAGGAGCCCTGCTGAAGAAGAACGAGTTTCCGCTGAGTGGTCGGGCTCTGCGACCCCTGACGCCGCCGCCCTTATCATCGCTCCTGAGTTCGATGGAATTCTGGAGTCTCGCTGCGAGCGATTTCGGTCTGCCGGAGTTCGCCTGCTGAACGCGGATGCCATGGCATTGCGAATGGCGGGCGATAAATGGAAGACCTTTCTGACTTGTCAGGCACACGGCATTCCGACCATTCTGACACTGCCTGCGAATGGGGACACAGAGCCAGATGCATTTCCCGTTGTTGTGAAACTGCGGGATGGCGCCGGAAGTCTGATGATGGAATTGCTCAATTCACGGCAAGAGTGGCAGCAGTTTTGTGGTCGGGCCGATTTGAATCGGTTTCTCGTCCAGCCATACATTGCCGGTCGGTCCTGTTCCGTCATTGCGATCGTCGCGAGCGGTGAGATTCGTCATCTCTTTCCGACCGGTGAGCAGCGGTTCTCTTCTGAGGATCGTTTCTCGTATCAGGGCGGCATGATTCCCGCTCGCGATGTCCCGATTGAAGCAATTCGTGAACTTGTCGATCAGGCGATTGCGGCCTTTCCCGGCTTGCATGGTTGGATTGGATTCGATCTGCTTCTTCCCCATTACGACCCCGGGAATCCGTTATTGCTGGAAGTGAATCCACGACTGACGACCAGTTATGTTGGCTATCGCAAGTTATGCCGACAGATGCTGGCGAAATGGCTCGTCGATCCGTCAGACTCAGAGACTCCGGAGTTCTCGGGCTCCGTGATATTTCAGGCGGACGGGCAATTTCGCATCGGGCATCACACCAACTCAGAATTGTCTCAATGAATCCAATCGGACTGGATATTGGCGGAGCGAATCTGAAGGCTTCCAATGGAGCGGTCGCGCTGTCGCAGTCATTCCCTCTGTGGAAAGAACCGCGACAACTTGCTGCGGCACTGACGCAACTTCTTCTGAACTTTCCTGCGGGTTCTCCCCTGGCTGTCACGATGACCGGAGAACTCGCTGACTGTTTTGAAACGCGGGCTGAAGGTGTCGCCCATATTCTGGAAGCCGTCGAACAGGCGGGAACGGGTCGCCTGATTGCCGTCTGGCAAACAGGCGGTGAGTTCGTCTCGGTGGAAGACGCCAATGTTCTGCCGGAGTTCGTGGCGGCGGCCAATTGGCACGCTCTGGCGACTTGGGCGGGGCGGATGTCTCCCGCCGGACGGTCACTGCTCATCGATATCGGTAGCACCACGACTGACATCATTCCCATCGAAGACGGACTGCCGATCACGCAGGGGACAACCGACCGCGAACGTCTGAGATCCGGCGAACTCCTGTATCTGGGAGTCTGCCGCACGCCCCTGTCCAGTCTGTGTGGAGAAATTACCATCAGTGGCGAACCGACAGGCGTCGCACGCGAGACCTTTGCCACCACGCTCGACCTGCACCTGTTATCAGGGGAGCTCCCGGAAGATCCCACCTGTTTGGAAACCGCCAACGGTCGCCCGGCGACACGGCAGGCGGCGATGGATCGAATCGCCCGCATGGTCTGCAGCGATCGGGACGAGTTGAGTCCTGAGGACATTGAGGAACTGGCGCAGGCTTTCCGACAGGTGGAACTGAATCTGGTGGTGAACTCCATTCAAAAAGCCTGGAGTTTCACGGAGCCGCCAGAGTGCGTCCTCCTCTCCGGCGCCGGCGAGTTTCTGGGGCGAGCGGCACTCACACACCCCCGCCTTGGTTGGGGCTCCAGTCAGATTCTCTCGCTTTCCGAGATGCTGGGGGGACAGAAATCACAGGCTGCCTGCGCGGAAGCACTCGCCCGTCTCGCATCCGAACGCCTGCGTGAGGACGATATTAGGTATCGTTAAGTCCCGGGCCTGACTGATCTTTTCAGCAAAGTTTGACCATTTCCGAAAAGATCCCCATAATCCCAGTCGGGGCCATCATTGAGAGTTTCGAAAAAGTGGAATTTTGCGAGGCGGGAAGCGCGTTCGTTCGCCTCACGGCCGGAGGGTGGTCCCCTCTTGACTCCCAAGGGTTCAGGGAGAGTGGTGGGAATCACCTGACGAACCCTCGAAGCAACTTGCGTTTCTTCTAAAGTCACTGTTGTTTCGTGGTTTGAGTCTCCATTCAGGTCCATGCCAGTCAGGGAATCGCTGCAGCACAATGGACGATCAGTTCACTTCGATGCTTGCATACGCCGCGGGGGCCCCAGGGCCGCTCCGGCTCAGTGTCTCTTCCGGCAACGGACCCGGTGAGGTCGTTGAAGTTCCTGCGCCGTACGCGATCATCGGCCGCGCTGCCGACAGCGACATCCATCTCAACGATCCGAATGTCTCTTTCCGGCATACCTATCTTCAGGTCATCGGGCCGCGTGTCGCCTGCATCGATCTGCTCAGTTCCAATGGGACACATCTCAGTGGACCTCCGACCAATGACTGGCTGACGTCTGAGCATGAACTGAAGATCGGGTCGTCGAAAATTCAGCTGCAGGGCGACGACTGGTTAAACGACCCGTCACTTCCTTCGCCAATGGCATTTCGTCCTCGCGATGAAAGCCGGATGGAATTTGGTGTTCTGCCTCAGGTCGATTTGGAACTGCTCAATACCTCACATCGGGGCGTCCGCTGGCCGATCAATCGTGTCATCACACTTCTGGGGCGAGATGAAAGTTGTCGAATCACAATCTCCGACGATCGGCTCTCCCGAGTTCAGTGCTCATTCCTGTTGCTTCCCTCGGGTCTCTGGGTCATCGACCTGATGGGAAAGGGAGGCATGCTTCTCAATGGACAGCCTTGTAAATGTGGCTTTCTGGGGGCGGGAACGACGCTGGAAGTCGGCGGCTACCTTTTGACGGCGCATTACTCGGTGGCTCAGACAGCCACTCCTCCCCAGGCTCCTCAGATGCCGACGTGGGGAGAAGGGGAATTCGTCACCCGGTCGAATCGCATTTTTCAGGCGGATTTTTATCACGATACGATCGTCGTTTACCCTCGGGGTGATTCCATCGCGTTCTACTTTAAGGACGTCCATGTCGAAGCGAGCCGTGTTTGTGATCTCTTTGGAAGCAAAGGCTTCCAGAATCTCGTCCTTGACTTCAGTCGCGTTGAACAGCTTCCGCACACAGTGTTAGAAGGGCTGACCTCCATCTGCCGTTCTGTGCCTGGGAAGATCGTGGTGTGCGGGGTCGGCCCAACGACAGCTCAGGTCGTGCAACAGTCCGCGACCATTCGTTGTATCCCCGAGTATGCCAACCTGTCCGACGCCATTCAGGCCATCTATGCGATGGCATAACGAAAGGTTCGGCGGGGGTACAGAGCTTCGCACCCAGTGAAAGTCGCAGACAGAGAAGGCCTCAGTCAGTGAAGATCGTCCATCTCATCACGCGGCTGATTGTGGGCGGTGCGCAGGAAAACACGATCTCCACATGTGAGGACCAGCTTCAACATGGGCATCGCGTCACCTTGATCACCGGTCCGACGACTGGGCCGGAGGGGAGTCTCGTTGAGCGAGCCCGTCGCAGCGGAGTGGAACTCATTGAAGTTCCCAGTCTGATCCGCAGCGTGCATCCCTGGCATGATGCAAAGGCATATTTTCAACTGAAGCAACTGCTGCGATCTCTGCAGCCGGACATTGTGCACACGCACAGTTCCAAGGCAGGAATTGTCGGGCGTCGGGCGGCCTGGGATGCGAAGCTGCCCGTCGTTCACACCATCCATGGGGCGTCATTTCACTATGGGCAGTCGCAGCTGATCTCGAAGACGTATGTCAGTTTGGAACGGATGGCGGCTCGCTGGACCGACCACTTTATCAGTGTCGCCGATGACATGTCGGCGGAATACGTGCGAGCAGGGATCGCTGCTCCGGACAGATTCACAACGGTCTACAGTGGCTTCGATGTTGAGCCCTTTCTGGATCCGCCCCGGCGGCCGGAAGACGTCCGTCGGGAACTCGGATTCGGGCCGGATGATGTCGTCATTGGCAAGATCGGGAGACTGTTTCATCTCAAAGGACATGAATTCCTCCTGCAAGCGGCTCCTCGAATCATCGCGGCTGCCCCGCAGGCCCGATTCCTGTTTGTCGGCGACGGCATTCTTCGAGAGCAGTTCGAGCAGCAGATCGCGCGAGACGGGCTGAGTGCCCATTTCAAGTTCACCGGACTGGTGCCGCCGACACAGATTCCTGAGCTGATGGGGGCGATGGATATCGTGACCCATACGAGTCAGTGGGAAGGTCTCGCACGAGTGCTGCCGCAGGGGCTCATCGCCGGAAAGCCAGTTGTTTCGTACGACGTGGGCGGTGCCCGGGAAGTGGTCCGGCCGGGGGAGACGGGTTACCTGCTTCCGCGGGATTCCGTCGACCCGTTGGTTGATGCTCTTCTCGAACTGATCACTGACCCCGAAAAGCGGGCTCGATATGGCAGAAGAGGGCGGGAACTCTTCACGGATCGCTTTCGCCATCAAACAATGACGGCCCAGATCCAGCAGGTTTATGAACAGGTTCTCGACGCGAAGCGGGGGAAACGCGACTCCTGAGAGAATGCCGACAGAAAATCTCCGCGCTCTTGCCGATTCTGACGGGCGGGTCTGACGGACCTGCAGGTTTCACCGGGAGTCGACTCTTGGATCCTGGAAAATCTGCTATACTTCGGCATTCTCGGGCTGATTGTTCTCCGGTGCCTCAAACGACTTTCTGAGCAGAGAGTCAGGAGGCGCCCTCGTCGCAGGGCAAATCGAAACGTTCGAGATTTCAAGTCCGCCTTATTTGAGAAGCAGTGATGTTCGAATCGATCACCCGCAATCTTGGCGACGCCCTGGGCAGTCTCGCTCGTGGTCGCCTCACGGAAGCCAACATCCGTGAGAGCATGGGCAAAGTCCGACAGGCACTGCTCGAGGCCGATGTCAATTATGACGTTGCGAAAACCTTCACGCAGAAAGTCACTGAAGCTTCTGTCGGCGAAAAAGTCCTGAAATCGCTGCGTCCAGCAGAGCAGATTGTCGGGATCGTCTATCAGGAACTGACCAACCTGATGGGCCCGGTTGACCATTCACTGGCGATTCGCCGGGGGGAAACCTCGGTCATCATGATGTGCGGTCTGCAGGGGGCCGGTAAGACCACCACCTGCGGCAAGCTGGCCCGAATGCTGAAGGAAGAGGGCAATCGCCCCATGCTGGTCGCGGCGGATTTGCAGCGTCCGGCGGCCATTGAACAGCTGCGGGTGATCGGCGAGCAGATCGGCGTGCCTGTCTATTGGGAAGAGGCCAGTAAGAGCGACCCGGTGAAGGTCTGCCTCAACGCCCGCAAAGAAGCCAAGGCGAAAGATTGCAACGTTCTGATTCTGGATACAGCCGGTCGTTTGCACGTCGACGACGCACTGATGAAGGAATTGATGGAAATCGACAACAAGCTGATGCCAGATCAGGCATTGCTTGTTTGTGACGCAATGACAGGGCAGGACGCGGTCAATTCAGCGAAGGTGTTCAACGATGCACTGGAGCTGGATGGCATCATCCTGACCAAGCTCGACGGGGATACCCGGGGCGGGGCGGCCCTGTCAGTGAAGTCCGTCACCGGCGTTCCGATCAAGTTCATCGGGGTCGGCGAACAGCTGGATCGGCTGGAGAAGTTCCATCCCGACCGAATGGCGCAACGCATTCTGGGTCAAGGGGATGTTGCCACGCTGCTCGAAACGGCGCAGCGTGTTCTGGATGCCGACGAGATGGAGCGGCAACAGAAAAAAATGATGGAAGGGAAGTTCTCGCTCGACGACTTCCTGAAGGCGATGGCACAGATTCAGCGACTGGGCTCGATGCGGAATCTGCTGAAGATGATCCCCGGGATGGGCCAGATGTCGCAGGTTCTCGAATCCATGAACGGAATGGATCCAGATAAGGATCTGGGACGGGTTCGGGCGATGATCCAGTCAATGACGCTTGACGAACGGCGAAATCCTGAGAAAATCGACCGTTCGCGCCGGAACCGCATTGCGCTCGGGAGCGGAACTGATCCTGCCGAAGTCCATAATTTGCTGAAGCAATTTAAGGAAATGTCCGGCATGATGCAGCAAATGGCCGGGCTGGGATCAGGTGACCGCATGCGCATGGTGCGTGACATGCAGTCGGAAATGCTGAATCCGGCAGGCGGAATCGGGCGAGAAAAACAAAGAAGCAAACGGGGTCCTGTCGACAAAGACGTGTTGCGAGACAAAAAGAAGCAACAGCGGAAACAGACAAAAGAGGCCCGGAAGAAGAACAAGAAACGTCGATAGTCCTCTTCACAGAACACCTGTCATCTGCTTGACTGTGTGGCCGCTTCGGCGGAATGAAGAGGAAAAATCGATTCGATTGGCACGGTCCTCCCTGTGGCGGACCGTGATCGTTTTTGAAAAAGTGTAATCGTAACCCTTCTTGCAGGGGACGATGGTCCGCCGGAACCCCTGGCGGTTCAGTCGGTTCAGGAGATTTCAGTGGCGGTTCGAATTCGTATGAAGAAGCTGGGACGGACACATCGCCCGTTCTACCGGATTTGCATCATGGATCAGCAGAGCCCACGGGACGGCAAAGCGATCGAAGAAGTCGGAACTTACGATCCGATGGTCCGTGACAAGTCAAAGCGCGTTTCCCTGAAAGTGGATCGCGTTGACCACTGGTTGTCAGTCGGTGCTCAGCCCAGCGAAAAGGTCGCTGTGCTGATCCGGAAGTTCAAAGAAAACAGCTGGGGTGAAGCCAAGGCTCCGCCTCCGATGATGCCACCACAGGTGAAGGCTGCTCCCGCCGCCGAAGAAGCTCCTGCTGAAGCAACTGAAGCTGCGGAATAGTGTCAGCGGCATCGCCGGGAGCATCTGTTTGACAGGTCTCCCGCTTGCGGTGTTCCTGTAATCCACCGAGAAATTCCGTGACACGGCATCTTCCTTGAAGTTCATTTTGGGAAGGTGCTGGTTTCGTGTCCGGCAGGATTGATGATCTTCCCCCATGTTTCGCATCGACGTGCTGACCTTGTTCCCAGGCATCTTTGACGGATATCTGGGGCAGAGCCTGCTGAAAAAAGCGATCGATGCCGGGCTGGTCGACATCAAGCTCTGGAATTTCCGGGACTGGGCCACTGACCGACATCAGTCAGTGGACGATCCGCCATATGGCGGTGGCCCAGGAATGCTGCTTCGCTGTGAGCCGATTTTCAGTTGTGTCGAGGCCGTGCAGGCGGAAGCCCCCGTCCCCGCTCAATTGATTATGCTGACGCCTCAAGGAGAGCCGCTGACCCAGAAGCTGGTTCAGAAGCTCTCGACTCAGCGGCGAATCATGCTGTTGTGCGGGCGTTATGAAGGTTTTGATGACCGGATCAATCAGGGGCTCAAACCCTTGGAGATCTCCGTGGGAGATTTCATCTGCAACGGCGGGGAAGTCCCGGCAATGCTGGTGATTGACTCGGTGATCCGCCTGATTCCCGGTGTACTGGGTGACGAAACGAGTGCGAAGTACGACTCATTTTCCTCATCTGCGATGCTGGAATATCCTCAATACACACGCCCGCGAGAATTTCGCGGGATGTCAGTCCCCGAGGTACTGCTGAGCGGCGACCACGGGGCAATCGCCCGATGGCGACAAGAACAAAGTTTGGAACGCACCCGTCAACGACGTGGTGATTTACTTGACGGCCGCGAGGGGACTTTTCTCCCCGGCTGACCTCGTGGGGACAACTTGCCGGACACTGCTGATTGCAGGTGCCGGCACTGTCACGAGTTGAACATCAGAGGACGTGCCGCTGTCCCGTTGGCACCGCTCCCGACAATTCGGAATTGGACCCATGCGTCACAAACTCCTTGATATCGCCGAGCAGCCCAGCCTGCGTGAAAAGAAGCTGAATTTCAGCATCGGTGACACTGTCGAAGTGCACACGCGAATTCTGGAAGGCGACAAAGAGCGAATTCAGATTTTCTCTGGCGTCGTCATTGCCCGTCGCGGACACGGAATGGCTGAGATGTTCACCGTGCGTCGTATTGTCGCCGGCGAAGGTGTCGAGCGAACCTTCCCAGTCAATACACCAAAAGTGGCTGACGTGGTCGTGAAGCGTCACGCTCAGGTTCGTCGCGCCAAGCTGTTCTATCTGCGTGACCGGATCGGGAAGGCCACCCGCCTCCGTGAACGTCGTGCAAAGGCTGGCGAAGCTCACACAAACTGAGCCGGCCCTCTTGCTGAATGTCGATTCACTGCGATCCCTCGTATTCACAAATACGGGGGATTTTTTTATGACATGATCGAGAAGTGCCAGTCTTTGGCGGAATCTGCATTGGAAGCAGGGAGAAGTGATGCGCATCGGGTGGATACGACGCCTGTTCGGCAATCAGGGAGAACGTGTCGCCGCCCGCTACCTGAAACAGCAGGGATATCGGATCCTCGCCCGGCAATTGCGGATGCGGCAGGGAGAAATTGACCTCGTCGCGATGGACAAGGAGACGTTTGTCTTTGTGGAAGTGAAGACGCGGTCGTCTCACGCCAAAGGGCATCCCTCGGAGGCCGTCGACTATTCCAAGCAGCGCCAGATTACCCTGACGGCCCTGGCATGGATGAAGCGGAAGAAAATTCTGCACAAGAGCGGAAGATTCGACGTCATCGCGATCACCTGGCCGGTGAACGGCCGCCCGGAAATCGATCATTACAAGAACGCGTTCGTGGCCGTCGGAAACGGACAGTTTTACTCGTAAGGTGGCGTTCTCGTTGGCTTTTCCACTTCAAAATGCAGGTGCTGCGCGTCACAATAGAGGGACGGCTTGAGTTGATGGATTTCTGAACGTTTGAGTGGCTCTCTCCTGCCACTGACTGGAAAAGTCTGTTCAGCAAAATCAAGCAGCCGAAATTTCCATTTTTCATGACGGAACGATCCCGCCGCGGCAACAGTCCACTGCAGGCGATCGATCTGAGTCAGGGCGGATACCGACCGCACGGACGGTGCCGCAATATAACGTTTGCGAGACGAGGGGATTGACATGGTGCTGACACCGGAACAACAGGGCATTGGCAAAGAAAATTTCTCGAATGCCGTGGACGGCATCACGTCAGGTGACCTGACCCGGCGCGACATGATGAAGGCCGCCGCCGCTGGCACGCTGGGCGTCGGCGCCGCTTACTTCGGCTACAAAGAACTGGACTCGGATCGGGTCCGGGTCGCCTTCATCGGAACCGGGGACGAAGGCAACATCCTGCTTGCTCAGCATCCTGAGAAGTACATGGAAGTTGTCGCCGTCGCCGATCTGCGTCCTTCGAACCTCGAACGCGCTTTCAAAGGGGACGGCAACGACGACCGCATCGGTCTGATTCGAAAGCTCGGAGCTGAAAAAGCAGGAAAGATCGAGCGATTCAGCAGTCACCAGGAAGTGATCGACAATGCGAAACGGCTCAACATCGAAGCCGTCGTCATTGCGACTCCGCTCGTGACGCATGCTCCGATTGCCATCGACTGTATGAATGCTGGTCTGCATGTGCTGACCGAAAAGCTGATGGCCCGAACGATCACCCAGTGCAAGGAAATGATCCGCAAGGCGAAGGAAAAGAACCTTCTGCTCGCGGTTGGGCATCAGCGGCACTACAGCGTGCTCTATCACAACGCGAACAGCATTGTGCAGAGCGGTCTGCTCGGCGATATCAAGTACATCCGCGCTCAGTGGCACCGGAACAACAGCTTCCCGAGCGGCGACAGCTGGGTGAAGTCGATTCCAAAGCAGGACGCCGAAGCCCTGAAGGATGTCGACCTGACCAAGTTCAAATTCGACAACGTCGACAAGCTGGTGAACTGGCGGTTGTACAACGCCACCGGCGGCGGATTGATGGCCGAACTCGGAAGCCACCAGCTGGATGCCTGCAGTATCTTCCTGGGGAAGGTCCACCCGATTGCGGTGCATGGATACGGCGGGAAGAACTTCTACGGCATCGAAGGGGTCGGCCCCAGCGACAAGTGGAAGGACCACCGCGAGATCGACGACGCTATCTATGTGACGTTCGAATTCCCAGGCAAGCATTACGAGAAGAATAATCGCGACATCTGTGTCGTGACGTACTCTTCGATCAGCACGAATAAGTTCGAGCCTTACGGAGAACTCGTGTACGGCAGCCGCGGCACGCTGTTCATGAAGACCGAAAAGGAAGCGATGCTGTGGAAGGAAGAAGGCCGTGGCAGCGCCGGGGGCGGTCCAGATCAGCGTCTGTGGGTGATCTCTGGTTCAGCCGGAAAGTCTGGCGGTCCGGTGATGGAAGCCTATGAAACGACTTCCGCAGCCGCTAAAGCCTCCAGCGGGACTGACTGGGCTTCAAACGTCAGCCGTGGTTACCGTGAAGAGATGGAGCACTTCTGCTACGCCATCCGCAATCAGGGTCCGAACTACTGGCCAGGCGGAAAGCCACTGCCTGCGAACGAAGGCGGACTCCGCTGTAACGGCGTCGTGGCAATGGCCGACGCAATCATGGCAATGACAGCGAACCTCGCTATGGCCAACCAGAAGCGAATTGCCTTCAAGCCAGAGTGGTTCGATCCCGAAAGCGATGCTGTTCCAGAAACCGACAAAGACGTCGTTAGCTAGAGTAGCGTCTGTCAGATCAAAGCCGCATCCAATCATTGGGTGCGGCTTTCTTCTTTTGGGAGAGCCCATGTGCCGCCTTACCTGGGCTGCTGGCGGGCAGCTTTATCCTGTTTCAGACTCTTCCATGTGACGTAGAAAGCCGCAGGAAAGGCGACCAGATGGGTGAGTCCATGTTGCCAGCTTCCCGGTGGGTAGGGGGAGAAAAGCAGGAACAGAATCTGGAAGAACGCCAGCGCGAACAGGAACGAGAGGATCGTCTTCGTGATGCTGCTGGCAGCCGCGTTCAACCTGTGAAAGCGATCACGATCGAACTTCCTGTTACACCTGTTTTGCACTCAGAGCCTCTTGAGTAGTTCTGCGGCGCGGGTTTCGAAGATCTCCTGCCATTCCGGAGCTAGGATACAGTCGCTGTCTTCCTGAGCCCCGCCGACGTTCTCCAGTTGCTCTGCGGTCGGAGCATAATAGATATACCCGTTGGTATAGCCGGCGACGAAGGTTTTCTCGTGGGGTGATTTCTTCTTGATGTTCATACCGATGGGGCTCGTCAGTTCGCCGGGAAACGTGATCATCACAAAGTCACCAATTCGCAGTCCGAGCACTTCGACATCGATGGTGCGGGATCCGGCGGCGACGAGGCTGGCCTGATGTTTGTGCAGGAGTGCGAGATTCGTCTGCACCCGGGTCAGTTCCTCCATGATTGCGATGTTTCGCAGATAGGCCTCGATGTTCTTTCTGTTCTCGGCGTCGAGATTCTTTAGATCACTTCGTCCCTGCTGATCATCGTAGAGATAGCGGTGTGAATAATAGGACGGGTAATCCTTGGCAACCTGATACTTCACGGCGAGCGGAAGAAATGTTTCGAAGTTCAGCGACGTTCCCTGGAACTGTCGAAGCAGGCGATTCTGTTCCGCTTCAAGTTGTGCGATCCGATCGGTGCGATCTCCTCGTGGCAGCGTCAGCGTTTCGTTGATCACGCTCAGACGATTGTCTGTTCCGCAGTTGATCTGACGAATCCCCCGGAGTGTGCTTAGTCCCAGTTGATTTCCGAGGGGTTCTGCACTGCGAGGATGATTGACGTCTTTATAGAAAGTGGGGTTGATGTCCCCTCCGCACCCCTGAAGAAAGAGGGCTGTCGCTCCCCGGCTAAGATTCTCTTCAATCGCTTTAGAGGAAAACCCGATAATGTCTGCGGTGTTTCCCTTGCTCGGAACTCCCTGAATTGGATGGCAAGCAAAGTTATAGATGACACCGAGTGTGCTGCCATCTTCCCGCTGAAGTTTCAGGATGCCGATTTCCGGATCAATTGGCGCAACATCCGAAATCTCGTTATCGGCTGGCAGGGGATAAGCATGCCGAACATCTATTTCCTTGCCGTTCTTCCGTTTCAGGCGGCGGTTTTCAGAGATGCGATGCTCTTCGCTTCGCCCTGACCCGACGTAGACGGGTACCATGGAGCTGATGGCTTCTTGTACGGCGTCAAACGTCAGTGCCGTGATATCTGGCAGAACAACCCCATGACAATGGCTGGCGTTCACAACGACATTGCTGCCGGGGATGCTGAGTTCGCTGGACAGCCGCCCTCGGAGTTTCGGCAGGAAGTCGTTCTTGATTCGTCCAATCTCTCCAATCGCCACGGCATCGACGGAGATTAATACCGCCCAGGTATTGTCCGACTTGAGAGCGATCACTTTGACATACAGCGGATCATTTACTGGTCCGGCGTCATAGTCGGTAATGTCGCGACGGGCGGCGCCCGCCAACAGCGATCCGGCATGAATTTCCCCAGGATTGACCGTCAGAAGCACGAGCCAGAGGAGGCAGCTGAGAAGGCCATTCAAAATAAGACGTCGATCAGCCTGAACGCTCGAAGTCATGGCCGGCTCCTGTAGGGGAATTCTCGAGGAGAGAAGAGACAGTCTGCGTTTTGCCAATGATAAGTTGGCGTAAATGCTTTGCGTAGTGTCTGCAAAACTTGCTAGTTTTACGCAACTTCCTGAACCGAAGATTTACCGATTCATCAGAGAGGGAGTGAATTGGACCTGCTTGGGAGGTGACATCGAGTCAGTTCAAGACATAGATTTCTCCGCTTTTTATTAAGAACTCTGGAAACGATTTCATGCGATTGCGTCTCTTTCTGATGGCCGCAGGACTTCTCGTTACTGCAGCGGTGAGTGGAAAACACACTCACGCTGCTGACCTGCCGACTGCTGACAAGTTTGACCTTTACCTGTTGATCGGCCAGTCGAACATGGCAGGCCGTGGAGCTCTACCGAAAGAGCCACAATCGGCGCCCGAGCGTATCCTCAAGTTCAGTCAGGAGAACACATGGATCGCCGGCACCGAGCCACTTCACTTTGATAAACCCACAATCGTCGGGGCTGGCCTGGGGTTGTCCTTCGCGCAAGAGATGGCGACAGCTGATCCTTCAGTCACAATCGGGTTGATTCCCTGTGCCGTCGGGGGGACGCCGTTGTCGCGATGGGAGAAGGGTGGAGATCTTTATCAACAAGCGGTTGAACGCGCGAAGCAGGCAATGGCTGCGGGGAAGCTCAAGGGGATTCTTTGGCATCAGGGTGAAGGTGATGCCGGAGCGAAGGAGACGGCCGAAAGTTATGCGGCGCGACTCAAAGCGATGGTGGTTGCGCTGCGTGAAGAACTCGATGCTCCTGACGTTCCATTCGTCGCTGGCGAACTGGGTCAGTTCTATCTCGTCGAGAACGGCGGGAAGGCGGTCTATGCGAAGCTGGTGAACGAGCAGATTAACGCCCTTCCACAGCAGCTGCCTCATTCTGCAGTCGCTTCCTCCGAGGGCTTGGGCCATAAAGGGGACGCTGTGCATTTTGATACTGCAGCTCTCCGGGAATTCGGGCTCCGCTATGCCGCGGCCATGAAGGATCTCCAGAAACCGCATGGCACTCATTCACGTTGAAGATGTCGAGGCCAGAGGGCGCTGACTCGATGATGAAGATTCGTCTGATGGAGTGGTGCGAAAAGTTGAAACTGTTCGTTGATTTTTCCGATAAGGGCAATCGTGATGAAGCTGAATCGAATTGTATTGATCGCATTTCTGGGAATGACGAGCACCGCCATGCTGGCGCAGGCCGCGGACACCGCGCCGGCAAAATCGGAGAACGCCAGCCCGGCCGCTGCAAAGCAGTCTCCCTCCAAAGGAACTCCTGAAGGGGCCAAGAAATCGCGACGCCTCCCCTCTGGCTACGGAATGCTGGGACTGAATGACGGACAGCGCGAGCAGATCTATAGCATGCAGGCTTCTTATCAGAATCAGATTGAGAAACTTCGTGCAGAACTCGCTCAGTTAACACAGCAGCGAGATGACAAGATCGAAGCCATCCTGACTCCAGGACAGAAGGCCCGACTCCAGGAGATGCGTGCTGAAGCGAAGGCGAATTCCGAGAAGCCTGAAGCAAAGAAGAATGCTTCCAAGTAGCGGTTGAACTCGCGGAAAAGCGATAGGGCGTGAGATCCATTCAGAGGTCTCACGCCCTTTTTTAATTCACAGGAAGTGCGTTATTCCGACCTTACGCTTCCTGTTGGGTCGCGAGAAGCAAAGCGATTCGACAGGCGTCCAGATAGTCAGGGACGATGAGTTCTTCCTTCACGGTATGAATCTGTCGCTGACCACATCCTAGAGTGACGGTCGGCAGGCCATGTGTCACCATCCAGTTGGCGTCGAGACCTCCGTTGGAGATCTTCAGCTCCACTTGATGACCGCATCGGGCAATTGCCGCGCTGGCCGCCTGAACAACGTCCGAGGTCGAATCGAGTCGAAAGGCTTCATATTTCGGCGTCACCGTGATGTTGACGCTTCCAGCCTGACCGGTGGCGTTCTTCGTTGTCTTGGCGGCTTGACGGAATGCCTTTTGGTAGGCGGACACGATCTTCGCCCGAAAGACGGGGTCATGACTCCGAACTTCCGCTTTCAGTGTCAGTCGATCGGTCACCACGTTAGTGGCATCGCCCCCATGAATGACGCCGACGTTGCTTGTGCCCGTCTTGCGGCCTTTCACGACGCTTCCAAACCAGCCATCTTCGACCAGTGAGTGAATTGCCTTGCTGGCAATGACGATGGCACTGACGCCAGCTTCAGGGTGAACGCCGGCGTGGCTCGCGAGGCCCGTGATTTCAATCTCGAGATGATCGTCTCCCGTCGCACCAATCGTGGCGAGATGAGGGGCGCCGCCGTCCCAGTTAAAGCAGAGTTTTGGATTCCCGAGTTTGTTGATCGAGACATGCCGGGCACCCAGCAATCCGACTTCTTCCTGAACCGCAAACAAAACCGTCAGGGGAGGATGGGGAAGGTTGTGTTTCAGGATCAGCTTCAGCGTGTTCAGAATGGTCGCCGCTCCAGCGCGGTCATCGCCTCCCAAGGCAGTATTCGGATTCCGGGAACGGATGACCTCTCCATCACGATAGGGTTCACAGCCCACGCAGAGCGGAACGGTATCGATGTGTGCCATTAGCAGGCGTCGTGGGCCGCGTCGCGTGCCAGGCAGTTTGACGATGAGGTTCCCGATCTCACCTTTAATGGGGCTTTTCTTGTTCGCCTGATCACAGTGCATTGCCTCATTGTTGAGACCGGCCAGTTTGAGTTGCTCAATGATGAAGGCGACGACCTGACCTTCGTGCCCGCTTTTCCCAGGAATTGCCATCATGGTCTGAACCAGATCGACGGCGGAGTCATCAACGAGTGAAGTCATTTCACTGGCAGTCATCGGTCACCTGTGTCGGAAAGAAAAACGGCCTTCAGGAAGAGTTCCTGAAGGCCGGATCATCAAGCGTGCAAGTTGTCCGATCAAGGGAGACCTGAAATTTCTCTCACGGTCCAAGTCCCTGATCCAGTCACTTTATGACTCTGCTGTTCCCAATGCCTCGGGTTCATCCGGCAGGTTCGGGTTCTCGGTGAGGTGAACGGCCTTGTAACCGCCCCTCAGTCGGAAGCCGATGATCAGCAGGAGATAGCAGACAGCCATCACCATTGGGATGCAGGCGGTCCATCTCAATGCCGATTTACCGCCGAAAATACCCGCTTCGACCACTCGTGGTTTGTCTTCGCTGGCGAATTGAGAAGCATTCGCCCACCAGTTGTCCAGTGCAATCTGATTAGCGTCTTCAACGCCTGCTTCTTTCTGCAGGACCGAAACTCGCTCAAGTTCTTTTCCATTGTCTTCCAGGATTCCGACTTTCGCTCCGTTCAGACCGACGGTCTTGAATCCGAGGAAAACGTTTTCTTTATCGGCCTTGTACCGGTCGAATGTTTCGGTCGATGCCTGAGCCAGATAATGGGAAGCAAAGTAGTCCTGCTGGAAGCCGATGGCCGGGCCCCCGAGAAGACCAGCAGAGAGCATACCGACTCCCCCCATCATCCCGATCGAAACCGCTCCGCCGTTCGGGAACCGTTCGGAGGCAACTGCCAGCATGGTCGGCCACAGGAAGGTCTTTCCACAGGCGTAGACGGTGGCAGCGACGACGCAGGCGATCGCTGTTCCTGCATTCCCCAGCATTGTCAGACCAATGGCTCCCAGAATTGCGCTAACAAGCAGCAAGCCGAGTGGAGAGATCCGGTGGACGATCGGACCTGCGACAAATCGCAGGATAAACATCAGCATGGAGGTGTAGACGAACAGGGCGAGACCTGACTTCGGATCAGACAGAATCGAGCCAGTGATCTTGCTGATCCATGAATCGGTCCCCAGTTCCACGTAACCGACCATGGCGTGAATCACAAGCAGGAAGATCATCAGCGGCGCGAACAGCGTGCCGATCATCTGGCTTGTCGAAACACCGGCGGAGGCGGCTTCAGAACGAGGGAACTTCTGCCCCAGCAGCATTCCACCGTAAATGATCACCGGCACCAGGAAGAGCGACATCTGGATCTTCCAGTCGACAGCCGGAGCGATCACGGTTCCACTGGAGTCCACTTTGGCAGCCATGAAGTAGGACGCCAGCCCTCCCAGCACGAGGCCGGCTGGCCATCCGGCGTGGAGAATGTTCAGGTAATGTGTTTTGTTCTTGGGGAACAAGGTTGCCGTCAATGGGTTGACGACTGCTTCACACAGTCCATTGCCGATCGAGAAGATGAGCATCGCAAAGAACAGACACCAGTAAGCGGCATCTTTCCCGCCGGCATTGAATGCGGCAGGAGTTCCCAGTGTCAGCACGGCCGACAGAAAGTGCAGCACGAATGCGGCGATCATGATCTTGCCGTACCCGATCCGGTCGGCGAAGAGCGAAGTGATGATGATCACGAGACCGAAACCGGTCAGACCGCCTCCGGTGATCGATCCGAGTTCGGACATTGTGAAACCGAACTTCTCGGCCCATTGGCCGAGAATCCCGCCGCGGACGGAGAACCCGACTCCCGCTGCGAGAATTGCCATGAACCCCGCATAAAGCAGTCGGTGGGCGTTAGGCGCAATGGCCTCCGAATCCTTGTGACTCATCTTCTGCCTTTCTTCGCCCACTGGAGATGCAGGGCAAGGGGATGACCGAAAATGGCGTCCGTGCGAGACGCCTGCAGCATCACTGCTGAAACGACGAATCGACGTCGCCCGATGGAATGAGCGGTATCCTATCGGGGGGATCACCTAATTGCCACGCAGAGAGCAGGCACACCGCCGAAGAATGGAGGCGAATCGATGAGTGGTCTGGAAAGCCAGTGAAACAAAAAAACGCTGCCAATGGGCAGCGTCTCGAATCAGATGAAATCACGCTTTGGCATTAAAGCCTAAGGAGTTTCTGTGTTCGTTGGTTCAGGGGCCTGGGTCGCAGGCTGGCACTTCGAGGCATTCATTTCCCGCACGAGTGCGTCGTACACTTCCTGACGATGGATTGCGACGTCTTTGGGAGCTTCAATACCGAGCCGTACCTTGTCACCGCGGATTTCCACAACGGTAATCACAATCCGTTCGTCGATGACAATACTCTCGTTCTTCTTGCGCGAGAGGACCAACATGGTACTTTCCTCAACCGAATTCCTGGTGGGTCTTCATCCAAGCCACAATTTCACTTGACATGATAGATCTGATCCTTTAACGGGTCAACGTGCCAATCGGAAAAAATTGCCGAATTTGCCTGACTGGAATAGACTTAGGGAAATCTAAAACCGGCAAGATTATTCCGGCTGAGGTGTCGAGGAAGTTTGCGTTTTCTTTGTATCTTCTTTTACGGGAACATGTTCCGGACGGAGAAGCGGGAAAAAGATGACGTCCCGGATGGTGCGGCTGTCTGTCAGTAGCATGACCAATCGGTCGATTCCGATCCCAAGCCCGCCTGCTGGCGGCATCCCGACCTTCAGTGCCTGAATGAAATCCCAGTCCATTTTCGCCATAGAATCTTCTTCTGACTGACCTTCCAGCTGGGTGAGGAAAAGCTGTTCCTGCAGCTTCGGGTCATTCAGTTCGGTGTAGGCATTCGCCAGTTCCATCCCTTTGACGAACAGCTCGAACCGTTCGGCGACCTGCGGATTGGAAACCTTTCGCTTGGTCAGTGGGCAGATCGAGGCGGGATAGTCCGTCACGAAGATCGGACCAACGAGGCTCTCTTCGACGCAGGCTTCGAAGACTTCGCTGACGATCAGATCGGGATGCAGCTGATTCGCCTCCATCTTCGCCAGAAACTCAGGCTTGATGTTCCCCAGTCGAACCTGTTCTCGGGCCTTGGTCTTCACTGCTTCAAGATCGGTGATGTCGCAACCGGCATGCTCCTGGAACAGGTCGGCGTAGGTCCGGCGTGGCCACGGAGGAGTGAAGTCGATCGAGCTGTCACCCCAAGGGAGAATCAGTGACTCGGTCGATGTTTCACCTCGAGCGGCGAGAACGGCGCGCACGGCGTCAGTTACGATGGCCTCGGTCAGGTCCATCATGGATTCGTAGTTTCCATACGCCTGATAGATTTCAATCATCGTGAATTCAGGGTTATGCGTGGCATCAATCCCTTCATTCCGGAAGACACGGCCGATCTCGAACACCCGTTCGATCCCACCGACCATCAGCCGCTTCAGGTGCAGCTCAAGTGCAATCCGCAGGTAAAGCGGAATGTCGAGAGCGTTGTGATGTGTCAGGAAGGGCCGTGCGGCCGCTCCCCCGGCGATGGCATGCAGCACCGGAGTTTCCACTTCGATGAAGTTCTGCCCGCTGAGTGTCTGGCGGACCGAATTGAGAATCCGACTGCGGAGCAGCAGTTTGTCGCGGACGCCGGGGGTGTAGATGAGGTCCAGTTCCCGGTGACGCAGCAGAGTCTCGATGTCGGTGACGCCATGGTGCTTCTCAGGAGGCTGAGCCAGCGACTTGCACTGGATCGTCAGCGTTTGCACGAGGATTGAAATTTCCCCGGTCTCGGTCCGCTTCAGTGCACCGTCGACTCCGATGAGATCGCCGAGGTCGAGTTGGCTCATCAGTTCCCATTGGGCTTCGGAGAGGTCGCCCCGGGAGAACAGTAGCTGAATCCGGCCTGTTGCGTCGGCGATATCAAAAAACCGGAGCTTTCCGGCCTTGCGACGCAGCATGATGCGACCGGTGACTCGGACGGTCTCCCCGAGAACACCGGCTTCGGCCGGACACAGTTTCCGGACTGCTTCGATCGAAGAGACGTTATCGAAACGCTGCCCGAATGGATCGTGTCCGAGTTCGACGATCTTTTCGAGTTTTTCGAGTCGGGCGAGTTCAAACCGGTCAGGCTTCATGGCTCAAATTTCAGTTGGCGAGTGATCGAAGATGTTCAATGAGGTGACGGGCACAGAAGGCTATTCAGCCGGCACATCCAAGCGACGTTCCCCGATCGTCAGGACTGAAAGCCCACGGGCGGGAAATCGTCGCGTGTAATCACGAATCTGGTCCACAGTCAGTGCCTCCAGCTTCTGCCGGATCTCTGACAAGGAGTGAATTCTTCGCAGGTGGAACCAGTCTCGGGCAATGGCGGAAGCACGAGATCCGGTTGATTCCTGCTGCATGATGAGAGCACTTTTGGCTCGGGCGAGACAACGCTGCAGTTCTTCAGGTTCAATTTGATCCCCGAGTTTCCGCATTTCCGCAATCATCACGTCGAGGGTTTCCTGCGCCCGCTCGGTGGTGGTGCCGGCATAGGCGAGAACCCGACCTTCCGTGAGGAGGGTGTGCAGTGTCGCATAGACCGAGTAGCACAGCCCACGCTTCTCGCGAACCTCGGTGAACAGTCGTGAGCTGCTGCCGCCGCTCAGAATGCTGACAGCCGCCCAGGCAGCGTAGTAGTCGACATGTCCGTAGGGGACCGCATCGTAAGCCAGGCCGATGTGTGTCTGCGTCGAGGTATGAGGAATGTGAAGATAGCTCGATGAGCCGGGGCGGCGCTGCAGGACTGGTTCGGCGCCGGGCTTCCAGTCAGCGAACTGGGCGGCAATCAGGTCAAAGGTTGCCACGGGATCCACATTCCCGGCGATGCCGATCAGGCTCCCGTTCGGACGCACGCTGTCCTGATAGAACTTACGGACCGATTCCATGGAGATGGCTGGCAGTTCTTCCAGTGTCCCGTCGACTGGCCGATTCCAAGGGGAGTCATAGCAGTGACGGCGGAGTTCGGTTAGAGCCTTTCGCTGTGGCTCGTCTTCCTCAGAGAGCAGGCTCTGCTCGATGCCACTCATGACTGCCGGGAAGTGTGACTCTTCGAGGTGCGGCTCACGCAGGATTTTTGCGTAAAACGGGACCACCTGAGCGAGGTTCTCTGCGAGAGTTGCCCCGGAGAACGTCAGAAAATTCCAGCCGACGTTTTCGCTCCGCTGAACACCCAGATAGTCGAGTGCCCCGGAGAGTTGCCTGCTGTCATAACCCCCGGCCCCACGGGTCATCATGTCGCAGAGTGCTGCGGCGGTCCCGTTTTGATGAGCGGGTTCGTAAATGACACCCGCAGGCGTCAAAAACGAGAATGCGGCCGACTGGACATGCGGCATTGGTTCGATCAGCAGCGTCAAACCATTGTCAAATTCGAAGACCTGAGTTTCGGCAGCGGCCATGGGAGCAGTCGACGTGATCTCTTCGACAGTCTGGCTATCGAAGAAAAAGTATGAATGAAGTCGCACAGATTTGTGGCGCACCCCGGGACTGTCCCGTGCACCGCACCATGTTAGACCTTGTGCCGAAATTCATCAAACGGGCCTTTTCTGCGATGTGCGGCTCTCTGAGTGAAAATCGTCTATCATGGCCTTCTGGTTGGGTTTCGCACCGGCGGGAACTTCCGTGTCTCGATAAAGCATGCGGTCGCCGGATCACTGACCAGATAAAAGCGACCAGACAGTCCAAGGAATAGAACGAATGTCGGAACACCCCGGGCAGGACGAAGATTCGCTTCGGCTGGATCAGTTTCTGAAGCTCGCCGGGCTCGCCGAGACCGGCGGCCATGCCAAGGTCATGATTCAGGGCGGAGAAGTGAAACTGAACGGTGTCGTCGAGACCCGACGCCGCAAAAAACTGCAGATCGGCGACGTTGTCGACGTGAACGGCATGATCGTCGAAGTCAGCCGGGAAGAAGAATAGCCGGGCCTGCAGAGTAGTCGATCACACCACGAATGTGAGTGAGTCAGTGACTTCATCCGGATTGACTGCACTCAAGCGTCTCGCGTTGGGGCGAAAAAAACAGGGGACACATGCTTTCGGTGGAAATCCCTCGAAAGCATGCGCCCCTGTCTGGGCTGGATCAATCATGCGAGTCGGGCAAGCCTCGATGGGCTTACTCGGCCTGCATCTTGCGGATGATGGCGTCGGCCATTTCCTGAGTTCCGACAGCTGTTGGATCGTTGCGGTCAGGCTTCATGTCGTAGGTCACGTCCTTGCCTTCAGCAATGACAGCGGCCACGGCACGTTCCAGCTTGTCGGCTGCTTCCTGCTCGCCGAGGTGCTCGAGCATCATGCGGCCTGACAGGATCAAAGCGACAGGGTTGACCTTGTTCTGGCCCTTGTACTTCGGAGCGCTTCCGTGAGTCGCTTCGAAGATGGCCCCTTCGGTCCCGATGTTGGCACCTGGAGCAACGCCCAGTCCGCCGACGAGACCGGCACACAGGTCGCTCAGGATGTCGCCGTACAGGTTCGAGGTCACGATCACATCGTACAGCTCAGGCTTCTGAACCAGCTGCATGCACATGTTGTCGATGAGACGCTCGTTGTACTCAATCTTCCCCTGCAGGTCGGTCACTTTGCCGACGAGCTCGGAATCAGGCGAGACACCGTTGGCGAGTTCCGGCCATTCGAACTTGGCCCCGTAAGCCAGAGCCACGGCGCGGGACTCGTCGTACCACAGACCGTCGGTGAACTTCATGATGTTGGCCTTACAGACCGACGTCACGACTTTGCGGTTTTGCTTGTTGGCGTAGTTGAACGCGTAGTCCACAATCCGCCGGGTCCCTTCATAGGAGATCGGCTTAATGCTCACGCCGGTCTTGTCGGCCGGAGTGGAGATCTTCTTGCCGGTGGCATACTCGTTGATCGTCTTGATCAGCTGAGCGGTCTTCTCGGCACCAGCCTGGAACTCGACGCCGGCATACAGGTCTTCCGTGTTTTCACGGACGAGAACCAGGTCAACTGGCGTGTTTTCGTAGAAGGTCCGAACACCCTTGTACTGCTTGCAGGGACGGACGCAGGCGAACAGGTTCAGTTCCTGCCGCAGCTGCACGTTGACGCTGCGGAACCCCTTACCAATGGGGGTTGTGATCGGGGCCTTCAGTGCGACGCCGTTCTTCTTGATCGAGGCGAAGACGCGATCAGGAATCTGCTTTTCCTTCTCGATGACTTCGATTCCGCATTCCTGCACATCCCAGTCGATCTTGACCCCGGTTGCGTCCAGGCAGCGGCGCGTGGCTTCGGCGATTTCCGGTCCCACCCCATCCCCGGGGATCAACGTCACGTGGTACATCTCAAAGCTTTCTCGTTGGCGACTGTCCGCGTCTTAGACCGGTTCGGTCTTTCAAGTGGCAGCGCGCGTTTGACAAAGGAAACGCAGGTGCCCGCGTGCCAGAACGGCCATGACTTTTGCTGGAGACGCTCTAGCATCGCGAAATTCGAAGCAAGTAAAGGACCCTAGCAGACAAAATCCCCCCTTTCAAGCCGTGCGCAGGCGGGATTCCCCGGGGACTTTCCAGCGGCATTCGCCCGACTGGGGGTTTCCCGGCATGTCTGCGTGACCGCCAAGCTGACGGATCGATAACGGGATCGAATCCCCGATGAGAAAGGAGGGCTGGAGAAGTCTGAAGCTGTTGTTGCTTTGCTTTGTCTTCGCTGTTGATTGCGCAGCTCTGTGCGGGTTGATGACACCGCAAACGATTTCGGAACCGCAGAAAAGTCCGATCCTCACTCGCTGAAGGGCTCTTTCTTCTGCTCGTTCGGATGGGGAGGTGAAGTGGGATCGGATGGCGGAGGCGCGGCGAGCCAGGCTTCAACCTGGTCGTCTGCGTCCTTCAGAATGACTGTCTTGGTGGCGGTGTCCTTCCGTTGAAGCCACGACGAAGGAAGAAATCGCAGCAGCGGCAACACGCACAGAACCCCTAATCCAATCCAGACCATCTGCCAGAATTCCTTCCGAGCGGCGACGGGGTCCTGTTTTGGCATTTGCCGCAATGGAGAGCCTTTGATCTTGCCAATCAGGACAGGGGCGCCGCGCTGCGCGTCCGAGGCCTCATATCCGAGGATCTTCAGAAAGTACCCCGTAAAGTAGGCGTCGGCCTCGACTTTGGCTCCTTCGGGGAAGCCCGGCGGAAGCGAATCTGTAAGGACGCAGTAGAGATGTGATCGGGATTCGTCAGTCACTCCCCACAGTTCATAGACTTTCTTCACTCCGGCCGAATTTTCGTCGGCTTCATGAGACAGGACCCGGCGGACATGCAGTTTCATTGAAAAAAGCTTGCCGCGATTCTTTGTGGGTTGCTCCCACAGCTGCGTGAAGAATGGGTCCCGCTTGGACCGTTTTGCCATGTCCTCGCGAGTCTGTGCGCGAGACCAGCGGAAGAGACGCCAGTACGGGGGCATTTCCTCGACACTGAACGGGTGGCGATCGCGGATATTTTTGAACTGGTCTGCGACGAGCGCCCATTCCTCTGGATCTTCATCCGTCGGATTGGGAATCAGCGTAAGTTCTGGTTCGACAGGAGCGGCAGGTGGAGCTGCTTTGCCGTCTGGAACCTGCGCAACAGAGGCATCTGGATTGAACTGGCCGGCGTTCGCCTCATTGACATCGTCGATCAGCCATTGCCAGGACGAGGGTTTGCTGGTGTGGGAGATCATCATCCCCAGCAACACCAGCATACACACCATCGTGACCAATCGCCGTCCGTCGCGCCGAAAGGTGCGACGGCGAGCAGATCTTCGGGGTCGGCCTGTCATTTGGGCTTCGACTCAATAAAGCTGAGTTTCTCAATCTTCTTTCCGTCTGCCGTCTTCTGTCTGGCACAGACATCCATTAGCAGCAGGAAAGTTTCATAATTCAGCTTAGGATCAATATGGAGCTGGATGGCATCAAATGTCCCTCCAGACAGAGAAAAGATGTTCTGCAACTCACGATCGAGGGCATTGGTGTCCCCCGGCCGCAATCGGCCGCGCAGCAGGGGGCGTTCTCCCAGAACCAGAGATCCCAGTTCCCCATCTGGTGCAGCGTTCACGGTAATCACGAGCGTTCCGAAGCCAGGCAGCGACGGACCGTTGGAATCACCTTTGTCAATCTGCTGGATCGGTCGCATCTGTGCGACGGCGACCGGAGGCGGCAGGTTGAGTTCGATTTGTCCTTCGATTGGGGAAGGACGGAACGTCAGGATGAAGAATGTGAGTAGCTGGAAGGCCATGTCGAGCATGGCCGCCATATTCAGCTTCACTTCTTCAGTTTCTCGCTTCTTCTTATGGCGACGCCGACTCATGCGGGGTCCTCCATATTAAATGCCTTCAGCGAGAATTTGCGGAAGCCCCGCTTCTGGCATTCCGTAAACACTCTGTTTAAATCGGAAAACGGACAGGACTTGTCGGCGCGAATGACGACCGAAGTCGGTAACTCGGCGTTCGGGTCGGCCTGCTGATCCGGTGGCAATTTGCGACGTGAGACGCGAGCCTCATTCGCGATATAAGTCTCCAATGGAACCACGTTTCCGTAAACGGTGACTTCGCCGTTCTTGGTGACGTTGAGGACCAGAAAGTCCTCAACGCCATTGGTCTCCAGGGGGCGCGCCGAACCGATGACAGGGAGTTTCAGGGACAAGTCCATAGAGGCGGACTTGAAGTTGATCACCAGCATGAAGAAGGTGATCAGCTGAAACACCATGTCCAGCATCGGCGTCAGATCGGGTTCGGCGGTATTGGCACCACCACCATGGCTCATGCGTCAATCTCCCAGACTCGGTTCGCAAGAAATGGGACAATTTACGAGGCGGCCTGAGAACCGTCGCCGTTGCCGCCACGGTACATGGCGTTGAGGCGTCGAATGAACAGGTCGGCCATGAGCATGGCTTCTGCGTTGTAAGTGTTGATTCGGTTCTTAAGCAGGGCGTAGAAGTAGATCGCCGGAACCGACAGGGCCACCCCTTCGAACGTCAGAATCAGGGCTTCCGAAATCCCCCCGGCCACTTCACTCGCCTTGAGCTGCGTGTCCGACAGGGCGATCACGCTGAAGCTCGCGATCATCCCCTTCAGCGTTCCCAGCAGTCCAATCATCGGTCCCAGAGTTCCGATCACCGCCAGCATGGCAATGTTTTTGTCCATGTTTGCCATCTTGACATCGTTGGCGATGTCCATGGCTTCACGGGCTTCGGGGAGACCGTACTGCAATTCGGTCAGGCCAGCAGTGAGCAGCTGACCGAGAGTCGAGTCATCGGCCTTCACCAGACGGTAAATTCCGGCGTAGTCGCGGGCTTTCAGCAGTTCTTCGCAGTCTTCAATCAGTTTCGGCGGCGCGATGTTCTGAATCCGGATTTCCATCATCTGCTGGAAAACCTTAGCCACGAAGTAAATCGAGATGACCAGCAGGACGGCACCGATCCACCCTGAGGACTCGATGATCCAGCCCAGGTAGCTGGTGTGATGCCCGGTGGCAGCACCTTCTGGATCTGGTGGCGGTGGAGGGGGAGCCGGATCGGCGGCGGCAGCAGCGGCGGGGGCTTCGGCAGGTTCCTGTGCGAATCCCTGGGAGACGTGACTTCCCCACCAGGATGCAACAACGATCAAAGCGATCAGTGCAGCGTTGACGCTGATGGATCGCGGAGCAGCACTCAACCTCATTGGCACACCTTCGTCCAGCTAGCGATGGAACTTGGTCTATGAACTTCGATTAGAGAACGCTCCAACTCTCGGCGCAGACGTTCACGAAGCCCGAATGACATCAAGCGATCTTAATCAGAGTCCCGGCAGATTTCGAATGAACTTCAGGAAATTTCCGGTAGCAGCGGGATTCCGAGGCACCGCCAACGATTCTGTCGATTCGCTGTGGATCATTAACAGGGGGGAATCGCCGGGGCCTTTATCTGAATGCGGCATCCTGAATGAGGCAGTCGGAATAATAGAAGCCTCACGGTTCCTGTGAGAGAAAGCCCGGTGTCTCCGTTGGATCTGCGCCCTGCAATCGATTAATCGAGGACATCGAATCCCAGATCGTTCGTCTGGTCTTCGGGGTCGGCATTATAGTTAATCGTGATTTCTTCGCCGGGCTGGATATCGCGATAGGCAGTGAAGACCTTCGTCTGGCGACCGACGTCCTCATAATAGGCGTTCGGTTTGAAACTGTGATTATAGAGTGAGCCATAACCGAGCGCGACAACTGCTTTGGTGTCGGTCCAGGTATAGACGTAAGACGCGAGTTCCGAGTCTTCCATCTTGTTCCAGGTGACCACGATCAAGGGGACCCGTTCGATCACGGTTCCCTTCTTGATGAACTTCCGCGCAAACACGCCACGGCCTTTTTTTTTCGTCGTGCGGACTTCGAGAAGATCAGTCTGCTGGTGTGGCATGAACCGGTCCAGGCATCTCAAGAGAAAAGGGGGAAAGGATGGGCCACATCTTCTCGAATTTAAAGGCGGTTGCAATACAGTCGCGTGGGGATTGACTGTCACGCCATGACACGGATCAAATGAGGGAGAGAAAACCTGCTGTCTGGACCCCTCCCCGCTCTTTGAGATCCTGCTAGAATTTTCGCATGTCACAGAAAAACTACTATCAGATTCTCGGCGTGTCTCGGGATGCGACGCAGGAACAGATTCGTAAAGCGTTCAAGAAGCTCGCCCGGGAAAATCACCCGGATGCGAAGAAGGACGATCCTGCCGCAGCAGAACGATTCAAAGAGGCTGCCGAAGCCTATGACGTCCTGGGCGACGAGGACAAACGAAAGAAGTACGATCAGTTCGGCGAGAACTGGAAGCACTTCGGGCAGGGTGGCGGACCGCAGGGAAATCCATTTCGGAATGGTGGCCCCGTTGATGTCGACCTGCGGGATATCTTTGGAGGACAAGGGGCAGTCGATCTCGAAGAACTCTTCGGCGGCATGTTTGGAGGTGGTGCTCGCGGGGCGCGGACCCGGACTCCACGGACCCGACGTGGGGAAGATCTCGCAGCATCCATCGTCGTGCCGTTCCAGACCGCTGCTCTGGGAGGCAATTTCGACCTGACTGTTGACCGGGAGGGGACGACAGAAGTTCTTGGAGTCAAAATCCCCC
>JAEZFD010000030.1 GCA_023417655.1 Planctomycetota bacterium
GACCGGGGAATGGTCCGAGTCCTGCAGAAGCTGCGGTAACGGATCGATCAGCGGGAGACGTTTGTCACAAAGCCCTTTCGTGTCATAGCCAATCTCCGGGTGACCCAGCACGTGCAGCCATCCTTCCTGGAGGTCTTCCCGAAAGAGCAGGCATGGTTCGGACGCCCGCAGTCCATACAAAATCAGAGGGGCGAACAGACGGAGCTGGAACAGATCGCAGATTGTCAGAAACTGAACGGCCATCTCGACAGTAACGTCCGGCTCGCTGAATAAGTCCGGACGCCGCCGTTCCTCCCGGGATTTTCCGCCAATGAACGGATTCTGAAAGCCGGTCGGCATCAAGTTCCCTCGGCTGGAGTCGGCAGCCCATCGGAACATCGACCTGACGACATCGACGACATAGCTGGATGAGGAAAGAGGCCGGACAGCGGTATGGGCATGACCATTGGGCGAAACGTGTCGTTCCGCCAGAAACGCCCGAAACTCCTGGGAGAACCGTCGGTCCACATTGGCCGCCCAGTGGTATTTGGATTCCGAGGAGGGTTGCGTGGCAAACGCCAAATAGTGTTGCAGGGCTGAGGAATAACGGTCCACGGTGCGAGTGGACACTTCCCCACCGCGGCAGCGCCGGCGGAGGTCCTCCAGGAACTCGTTCACCAAGGCTTCATGGCGGAGTCGGGCGCGCCCTGTTCCCCCTGATCGAAAGTGTTCCAGACGGTCGTCGATTTCCCGGGCTCGAGCGATCGCCGCCACCAGATCCCCATTCACCCGGTCAGAGAGGGTTTTCCGGGCTGCGGGATCCCACCATTGCAGCACGTAATGAGCGGTCCGCTCATAGACACGGACTCGCTTGGGAGCGACAATTCCTCGTGGAAACTCCTCAATCCGGTGCAGCTGGTGCCGGCACCCATATTTTTCCGACCAGCTCAAACTGGCCTGTTTTCTGGAGACTTCCATCACTGAGCCTTCCCTTGCGAATCCTTGGAATCCAAGGGCTAGGCAGTTGCGCGCGATCGCGAGGGAAGCTATGAAATCGAACCTGCAGGAAACGCTCTTAGTCGGAGACCAGGAGTTCGTTTTTCGTCTCTGCCAGAAGGCGGACGTTGAGCTCGGGCCGGTGACGGTCGATCAGTGGTGGATGCCGGTCACCAGGCTCTATTCCCAGCGGCAATCACGCGGACACCGATCTGGTAATCAGCAATCCATTCTGGATTTCTACTGGGCGAAATGCTGTGAGGAGGCAGCCACAGATTCGCGGGATGCCCAGGAGCGCTACCTGCTGATCAGCCTTCTTCCGCAGATGCGCTCACAGGGAAGCCGCCGAATTTTGCTCGACGCTTTTCCGCTACGAGGGACGCTTCAAGATCGGGGAGCAGACGTTGTCGAACTCGAGCAACTTCTGAAGTCTCAAGTTCACACTCAGCTGAGCTGGGACGGATTTCGCCAGCAGACCAAACGCAGCTTGATGCCTCAGACAGCATATTCTGAAGAGCAAAAGGATTTGTACTTGGAATTTGTCGACTCAATGTTGAATGAAGCATGCGAGCGGCTCGAGCGAGGAGATCCAGACGGAGCAATCGGCTTGGCCAGCTCCCATTGGTCCCAGCTCATGAAGCAATACGGTCGCCACGCAGGTCATCAGGAAATCAAGCAACTCCTAGATATCATTTCCTATGAAGGGCGGGCAGCACTCCATCATGCCTATTCCCTCGTTTGGTTACACTTGATTCCGAAGTTGCAGGAGCATCATCGAATCTCCGCCAAAACAATGGCCTTTCTCCGATTTTGGCATCTGGACTGGATCAAGCCTGAGCGGTCCACTCCGCAGGGTTGTCATTCACTGTTTCATGGGCATGTTTTTGCATTGCACCCAGGAAGCGGACAGTTATTGCAGACTCCAACGGGTCAGCAGCTCCTGGGAGCCTGGCTTCGCGATCGAAGGCATAAAGATGCCTTCGAATGTCTCTTGAACGGTCTGGCGAACGCGCTCTTCCACTACCGTTGCCGGTATGAAGAAGCCTCTTTGGCGCGGACGCGATGGAACGTTCAGAGCACAGCCGACATCGAAGACCTCCAAGCACAAATTCAACGAGACAGAAGTGGACGGCGTCGATTACCCGGTCCACGTCACGATGATTGAGTTCAGTGCGACGTGTCTGCGTCTTCCATCGGACTGAATTAGACAGCAGATTGCTCTGTTGAAAGGTGTCGGATTTATTGGAATTGACCTAACGCCGCAGGGCGTAGGCCAGCACCCGGAGTGCCGCTTCGACGAAGAGGCTGCGTTCACTCCGCGCGGAGAGGGCGTTTCCTGTCGTGCGTTTGAGGCCACTCATGTACGACTCCACAAGCCAACGTCTGCCGTATCCTTTTGCTTTCAATGCTTCTGCTGTCATCTCCGCACGATAAGTCCCATTTAATCCGCCATCCGCACGGTGCACAGCCGGGTTGATCACACTGTCCACCTGCCAGTCTTCCCGGCAAAACTGATGGACCCATTCGGCATCGTAGCCCGCATCGGCAAAGAGGGTCTTCGGCTGAGAACTCGTGGCCGCTTTCGCCAGCACCTCAGCGGCTTCGGCTTTGTCATTGCAGGGCCCCCAGCTCACTGCCAAGCCACTGGGAATCAGTGATCCGGCCAACACGCAAACCGAGAGTTTCACGTACTTCGTCCGCTTCTTTCCGCTGCGAGACTGGAAATGAGCACTGGCGGAACTGGTCTCCAGGCCGGTGGAATCAATGGCCGCTTCCTCGGCATCCAGAGCAAACTTCTGCACCAGCTCATGCAACATCGCATCCACGATCTCCAGCACGCTGGAGCGGTCGGCGAACTTCTTGAGCGTCGAATAATGCGGCAACGTCTTCAGGCCCAGACGATCCCGCAGCCCATCAGAGACTTCCAGAACCTCAATCACACCCCGATAGGTGGTCTTCAGATAGGCTCGAAGAATGAGGCACGTGAGAAGCTGTTCCTGCGTGAACTTCTGGGGGGAGTTGCGATGGGAATACGGAGCCACATACTTGCGGGCGATCCGCATTGACAGAGAGGTGACTTCCAGAAGTGTGTTCGTGCGGGAGGACTGGCTCATGCATGGATTTCAGCGCATCCAACATCGAACTTCAAGAATACTTTTCAACAAGGCAACAGCAGATCTACGCCCGATCCGCCTGCTTGCGATCAGCAAACGACATTGGCGGTTTGTAGCGGAACCGTCGTTGAAGGAGGCGATCGACGCTCTTCTGGAATGGCTTCGCCGGTTCAAAAAGACGCTCTTGGCGGAATTCTCCATTGTCATAGGTCCAGCGTTTCTTCGGCCTGACGACAGGCGAACTTCCCGAATGCGATCAAAATCAAAGGCGACCTTCCATCCCACATGGTCACAACAGCTGTTGTGCCATGCTCCCACGACTGACACAGGAGATCATGATTGACCGAACACTCTTCTCTCTCTTCATTTTCCTTTCCGAGGCTTCCTGCTGACAGACTCTCACAACTCCGCCACATCGCCGTACTCTGCGGCAAGGGCGATGTTCCGTTCCCCAATAATCTTCCCGCACCAGAGACTCGGATTCTTGCCGAGTTCGTGCGACAGCACCGCCAGGAGCGGCTTCTGGATTTGATCGCCACGCGAATTGCGGAAACGATCATCTCTGAACAACACTCGTCATTCCAGGATTCTGACAGATAGCGGTGCGCGAAACTGCCTAGTCATTGCCAGGCAAGTGACCTGGCCCGTGCGACCAATTGAGAATCCGAAAAGGAGAGACTGAATGCCGCGACAATTCGACGGTCAGGGCTGTTCGCCAACTCTTTGGAATGGCAGATTCTCCACCACAACCTCGACAAAGATTGATGAGCAGATCGACGCCGGGCCGTCAGGAACCGTTCGAGACATGTCGCCGTCCCTTCGACCTGTTAACGCAGAACTGAATCTTCTCAGCGCGAAGTCTAAACCCGCCTCGCTGCAAGACGATCCGGAATTCATGAACTACTTCAATGCCATTCGCGGGCAAATTGTCAACGCAGAACAGGAATACTTTTCTCGTCAAGATGTCGAAACGCTTTGATTGGCGGCATCTCCTTGCCGTTCCTTCGGCAAGAGCACGCAACTTTCTGGACCTCCACAACTCGTGGAGGTCTTTTGTTTGACCGCCATGGTCCGCAACAAATTGAGACGGCCGCATTGACGTCTCGCTGGAGTGACTTGGACCTGAACTGACGGTCCTGGCGCGCAACTGCCTAGTCGGTGGCTGGCGTGTGCCAGCTCGCCAGCGTTGCAGCATTCATTTGCTCCATTGGTGCCACCGATTCCGGTCCGGCTCCATTTGCCCGGGCTTTCGCCTGAATCAGAAAGACGACAGATGTTGCGCAGCCAGTTTGTCCCGACACACCCCTATGGGGCGGTCATCTATGCTCGCATGTCGAGCGACAAGCAGAACAAGCGTTCTCCGGACCAGCAGATCGCGGTGATCAACGAGTTGCTGAAACGTTTGCAGTCCCCTTGGCGCGTCGTCGCCATCTACCGTGATGACGGAATCTCAGGAAGGTACTCCCGCAAACGCCCCGGTTTTCGCCAGATGCTGAGTGACCTGAAAACCGGCGCGGTGAAAGCCCAGTTGATCCTCGTTGACACGCTCGAACGCCTTTCGCGGGCGGACACTGTCGATGAGCTGAAACGCAAGCTGATGAAAAAGGGCGTGCTCGTCCTGACGGCGGACAGCCATTTTGCCGACCCCACCACCAGCGCAGGGCGCGCACTCGCTTTCGTCGAGAACGTCCGCGCCACCGAAGATGGTCGCGTGAAAGCGCATAATGTCGTCCGCGGCAAGAAGGACGCAATTCGCCAGGGACACTGGCCTGGCGGTCCGGTCCCGTTCGGATTTCAGTTGCGACTCGTGCTCAAGTTGGAAAGAGGGGTTCAAAAGGTCGATCATTCTCTGCTGGAGCCCCATCCGGAGACCCGCAAGATTGTCGTTCTGATCTTCCATCTCGCAGCGCGCCGTGGCTGGGGCGGTGACCGCATTGCCAATTTCCTCAATGATTATGAGCGGCGGCCTAAGGATATCGGGAAGTTCAACGGGCGGACGATCGCCTACATTCTCCAGAATCGCCTCTATTACGGAGAACTGGTGTGGGGAGCCAACTGCACGGGCATCGAGGACGATGTCCGTGTGCTGCAGAGCTTGCCGGAAGAGGAGTGGGAAATTAATTCCAACTTCTGCAAGCCTATCATTCCCAAACATATCTTCGACATCGTGGAACGCCAGCGCTTGGCTCGACGTCGCCCACGAGAGACACCGGAGGCTGATCAGGAGTGTGACATCACCGGGCCCCGCCCGCGGGGTGTTGCCCTGACTTATCCGCTCTCCGGCCTGGTTATCTGTGGGGAGTGCGGCCTGACGATGATTGCTTCTTCAGGTGCTAAGTATGTCAGCATTGCTGGTTACGAACGCCGTTATACCGCCTATGTGTGTATCGGCCACCGGAACGGCAACTGCACCAATACCTGCCATGTGCCGGAGGAGTGGCTTCGCGAGCAGGTGATGAACCTGATTCGCGAACGTCTCTTCCTCGTGAACCCTGCTTCCAAGTAGTGGACGTATCCGATGGACCTTGCTTGCTCTCCGGGCGGCAAGGTCCAGTTCTTCTTTTCTCACCACAGGGAGGTGTTTTATGTGTTTCCGCCAGGAGATAATCCAGAATCCGGAATTTCATGAGTTTCTACAACGTGTCGAACAAAAGTTGGCAGAGTTCCTTCCTGCTCCGGACGATGTACGCTCGGATCTGAATGAGGAACTGAAAAGACTTGAAGGTTGCTGCATTGGCTGGCGAATCTCGCTGGGCGATCCGCAGCTGGATCTCTCCGTCAGGCAAATGCTGCAGGAGGACTTCAAGCAGGCCCAGCAGCGGATCAACGAAATCCAGCATCAGCTCTCAACACTCGCATCCGCAACTCAAATCCGGGAAACGCTTGTCGATCCGGAGCGCGTGGCTGAGCGTCTGGCACGGTTGGGCGAAGTCTTGGCCGGGGGCGCGGCTTCGGCCGTGAACCTTGAACTGGCCCAGCACCTCGAAGGCATTCACTGTTATCGAGATGGTCGTGTCGTGCTCCGCTCCTGTCAGTTGGGGGCCTTGGCCAGCCCAACCGACGCCGACACGATCCTCGGCCGGACAGGTGTCGTTGCCAAAGAACCATGCCGTCGCCGTCAGCGGACGTTGCGTCGCACTGATGAAGGACTCGATGACGAGGAAGAGGTCGAGATCGCGAATCACTTCGCCGCCGACCCTCAACGATTCGCCGGGCTGGGGCCAGAATGGTTCAGCGAAGAAGTCCTTCAGGTCCCCATCCGGCAGAGTTGGGCAGAAGAACATGCAGTAGAGGTGGCGCAGTTTCGTCTGGAGACCCATGCCACGATGGAGGTGACTTCGAAGCATTTCGGGAAGACCGTTCCGACGATCCGCGAGGCGTTGCGGTATGCTCGCGACTCACATCGCATTGACGCCTACGGAAAGACCATTTCAGTCCCCACCCGGGCGTTCTGGCCCCGCGATCACGCAGAGGAGGTGGCCGCGTTCTTCCAGCGTCCGGGGGCAACAATGAAAGAGGCCATGGCTCATTTCGGGAAGTCCCAACCCTGGATCTCCAAAGCCAAGAAGTTCGCCCGTGAAAAGGAATCGTGCCAGACCATGCCGTCTTCAACTCAGCCCGAGACACCTGATTCCTCTGTGGAACCACCTGAAAGTCACGGGGCGATTTGAATTCGTAGCCATCTTCGTCAGGATCCGGGCCGGAGCAATCGCTTCGGCCCGGATCCTGTTTTTCTTTACCTATTGGCGATCCTCCCCAGCCAAAACAGAACCGACAAGATATCTCGTTTTTACCCTGTACATGACCATGTCTGCTTGTCGGTACGCGAACTGTTTCTCCAACACTTTTGTCGCCACAAATTGTCTCTAAATAGGACCTCCACGTCACCGGAGTGAGTTTTAAGCGGCTTTGGCAAAGGAGTGTCGCATGTCGAGGTAGTGATTGTGATTCACCTCGAACCATTCATACGCCTGGTCGATGAGCTCTTCCAAAGTCTGGCATTTGTGGTTTCTCGTGATCGTCTCGTGCAGGTGCCACCAGACTCGTTCAATGGGATTCGTCTGAGGAGCATACTTGGGAAGAAAGTGGACTGCGATCCGGTGACTCCATTTCTGCAGATAGGCTTTCACCGCTTTCGAGTCATGAAATTTGGCGTTGTCACAGATGACATGGATCTTCCGGAAGCCCCTGAGTCGGAAACGCAGGTCGTCCAGATGGGC
>JAEZFD010000060.1 GCA_023417655.1 Planctomycetota bacterium
GGCCACCCCCCCCGGGGGGCCCCCCCCCGCCTCGGTTCCGAGGCCGGAGACCTGGGCTCATCACATCTTCCGGCAGGGAATGACTCCCCATGTCGGAGTCTGGTCGGTTGCCTGGTCATAGATCTTCGCGTCAGGTGGAAACTCGATGGTAAAGTCCTCGCGTGACAATTCCATGTTGATGCGCAAGGAGTCTGCGGCGATGGTGAAAGTTCGCATTTGTTGCAGTGGGCGAGCAACGAACCGAATCGCCTTATCGATTTCGGATCGTGCCTGGCTGCTCATTTGATCGTACTGCTCACCACTGATTCCATCCGGAAACACTGCATGGCGGTAGAAGCCCTGGTAAGTTCCACGAATCGGAATCCAAATCGAGTCCTCACCAGCCTGGTGGAATTCGGTGACTTCGATGACTTCACAGGATGTGTTCGTGTCCAGCCAAGTCGTTTCTATTCTGCGAGGAAGATAGCCGTGTTTTGATGAAAGCGTTGCACGAACTATCATTTTCGACTGATAGAAATCGGTCTGGTAAATCCGAGAGACCAGTGGATCGCCAATCTCCGTGTGACCTTCGAGTGTCCAGCCGCCATCTTTCAGTCGTAACCAGTAAAGCAGGCTTCCCTGCGTTTTTCCCATTCCTCCCATGCCATCTCCGAGGAGAATGTTGATCGACGCTCGGCCGTGAATATCAGATCCGTCCGTGAGCTGCTGCCCAACATTTCTGCTTGGCATAAACGTTCGATATCTCACTCCGTCATACGCACCGTTGAACTCGGACCAGTATGGCTTGTCTTCTCCTTCTGGAGTCCCGTACTCCTTTCCCTCGCACTTCAACCATCCCTGTTCTCGGTTACATAGGCATCGGTACTCGGAGACCATGGCCTCACCAGTCGGGGAAAGCACGGCTTCATTGCGCATGCGGTCCAGTGTCCAAGGGAATATTTGCTCATCGACCGCGAGATAACTTTGGGTGATGCAGGAATAAGTGCGAATTCGCTCAATCGATGAGACGGCCGAATCAAGAATTCGCTCGAGTGAGTGGGGCTGATCGTTGTTGACCCTTTGAACTGCGACAATCACGACGACAGCCAATAGCAGAACTCCGCAGCCGATCTTCAGCAGTCTTTGTCTTTTCGGTGGAATCACTCGCAACCTCACGCTGTGATGCAGTTTCTGTAGGGCAAGATCCAGCCTGCCTTCCTTGCTGACAATTTCGGTTTCCGTTAATTCGGATCTGTCATTTACACTAAAGAAGGAAATTGGTGAGGGAGGATTTCCTCTCGGAGCAAGTCTTCTGCAATAATCGGACATTCGGCCACCAACTTTACCCAGGAAGGCAGGCTGGAGCCTGCCCCACTGAAACTACTCATTTGTTTTTCTGGAGCGTTTGTATCAGCTCCTTGAGAGACATTTCGTCCAGGTCGCTCGCTATTAGGGAACTTACGGCGGATGCTTGGCTTACCAGCAGGCAATAAGATCGCAGTTTTTCAGCTAATCCAACAGGATCAGGAAAGAAGTCAGTGTCAGATATTTCGACGCATTCTCTAGTTGGCCCGAAAAGGATGCGCCTCCAGAACCCTTTATTCTCTTTTCGGATGACGCAGACGGAAAGCCGCTTGCCAGTTGCGTCGTAGCACTCATAGACACCGTTACTGACGTCAATTGGTTCCATGTCGAGTTCTGCATCTTGGGCTTTGTTGAATAATTCAACGTCGGCGCCTTCCAGGACGATAAATGGTGGACTCATTACAAGCGTCTCTGCAGCAACTGGCTGTCACTTTCGTTTTCCACTAACGATGACGCCGGGTGCCCGGGTGGGTGGCACGCAACGTTTCCTGGCCCCACGCATTCGGCTCTGAGGGAGCTTTGGTTTCGGCTGCTCAGTGCGTCATCACATAAAACAGAATGTTAATTCCCATGGGGTAGGCCTTCTTCTCGGAGTATTCGCGGAAGTAGGACTCGTCTTCGCCTTCGCGTTCCCAGCCGTCGCCGAGGTCGGTGTTATGGCAGGCGAGGGCCATGATCCGGCCGTTGTCGTCGAAGTAGGCGCGGTAGTGAACTTCGCTGGCGTCCGGGCGTTCATAGGACATGCCGCGCTGAGCGAATCCGATCGAAGGAACCTGCGGCTTTTCTTTCAGGTCATAGACGATGTGGAAGATCGGATGATCGAGCGGGAGTTCCTGTGGCTCGCGGTCCGGGAAGACCTTTCGCATTCCGCGTTCGAATTCTTCCCATTCGCCTTCTCCCCAGAAGTCATCAAACATCGCGAAGCCTCCCTGCAGCAGGTAGCGTCGCATAATCTCCGCCTCCTCGTCGCTGAAGTTCAGGCCGACTCCGCGGCCGCCGCCCCCTCCGCCGGGTTCGCAGAAGTAGATGAATGGATAATTGAACAGCCGCGGATCGGTCAGTTCGAGTACGATCGGGTTCGGGTTGACTTTGATCGAAGTCAGTTGCTGCAACCGGAACGAGAGGTTGAGGTCGCTGTCAGGCCAGTCGGTCATCCATGATCCGCGATAACCGCCGTACGGGTTGTACATGATGCGGACGAAGGTGAAGACGTCGTCCGGAAACTCAGGGTCGACTTCCCAGTCAGGTACGCCGTTGCGGTCCATTACGAATTGTGTCGGCTGCGGCTGCTGTTCCAGGAAATTGCGGCTTCGGGTCGGAACGATCGGGGGAAACTGAGCGAGACCGGTGATCGACAGGCCGCCAATGAGAAGTGCAATCAGCAGGGGACGTCGCATCGTTTCAGATTCCCGATCACGTGGGTTTCACCGCCGGGTGACCCGTTCCTGCGGCCGAGCGGTGTTCCGCCCGTTGATATTGATCGGGACGGGAGCGGACCGGGGCAGTGAGTTTGAGTCAACCGATTCTGCAGAATTGATGGATCCACTCTACCCGGGTCGATGCTGCGGTCCCAATGGAAACAAGCGGAAATCCGGCCTTTTTCGAGGAAGGAGATTCCGTTGAAGTCCCTTGATTGCCCGACTTCGGATCGAGGATTAGGATAGGCGGGCGGGCTGCTGAGCCGAGCACACCTTCAACGCACGTTCAGGGCGGAAGCCCCCTGGAGTGTGCACTCGTCCCCCGGGCCGTTCAGGTCGGGAATCGAGCGTGGTTGCCGTCTCCCCGTGATTCAAAACCTGATGGTGAAAGTAAACGGACCGCATGCCTGGCCCTTCTTCGGAAACAGTCTCAGTCGAGTCGTGGAATCGTCGCCATCTGCTGGGGTTACAACACCTCACCCGAGCTGAAATTGAACTGATTCTCGATCATGCCGCTGAGTTCAAGCAGCTGCAGCAGTCCGGGAGAAAGCTCGAACATCTTCGCGGAACGGTCGTCGCCAACTTATTCTTCGAGCCCTCCACGCGAACCAAGACCAGTTTCAATATCGCCGCCAAACGACTGGGGGCCGACACGGTCGACTTCTCGGCGTCAGGCAGCAGCCTGTCAAAAGGCGAGACCTTCATCGATACCGCTCTGACGATTGAATCGATGGGCGTCGACCTCGTGGTGATCCGTCACAGTTCATCAGGGGCGCCAGAACTTCTGTCGCAGCATCTCAAATGCGGCATCGTCAACGCTGGGGACGGGACTCACGAGCACCCGACGCAGGGACTTCTCGATGTCTTCACGATGCGGGAGAAGCTGGGATCGCTCGCCGGCAAGACGGTCACGCTGGTGGGCGACATCAAGCACAGTCGGGTGGCCCGATCGAATATCTGGGCACTCACAAAACTCGGAGCGAAGGTCATCGTCTGCGGTCCGGCGACACTGATTCCGCCGGGCATCGAAAAACTGGGAGTGACTGTCGCTCACCGGTTCGATGACATTCTCGAACAGTCGGACGTCATCAACCTGCTGCGAGTGCAGTTTGAGCGACAGCGGGGAGCGTTCTTCCCGTCGATCGCTGAATACGCTCACCTCTTCGGGATGAATGGCGACCGACTCCGTCGATCGAAGCCGAACGTCCTGATTCTCGCACCCGGCCCGATCAATCGTGGAGTGGAAATTACTCCGGATGTCGCTGACGGGCCGCATTCGCAGATTCTTACGCAAGTGACCAACGGACTCTTTATTCGCATGGCCTGCCTGCACCTTCTGGCCCGCTGCCAACAACGACTGCAGGAGGGACGATGAACAGCATCCTGATTCAAAACGGCCGTATCATCGATCCTGCCTCCGGTCGGGATGAGATTGGCGATCTGCTGATCGTTGATGGAAAGATTGCCGACGCGAGCAAGTCAAATGGCTCGCCGGGGCAAGTCATCGACGCACGGGGAAAGATCGTTGCTCCGGGGTTCATCGATTGCCACGTCTCGTTTGGCGAGCCTGGCTATGACGAAGACGAGACCATCGCAACGGGCGCTGCTGCGGCTCTGGCTGGCGGCTTTACGACGGTCGCCTGTCTGCCGGGAACCAATCCCGTCATCGATACACGCGCTCTCGCGGAGTTCATTATTCGTCAGGGAGAGAGAGCTCGGCAGTGCCGTGTGTTGCCGCTCGGAGCTGTGACGAAAGGGCTCGAAGGCCTTGAACTGGCCGAGATCGGTCAGCTCGTTGACGGCGGAGCGGTTGCGTTCACCGATGGCAAGAAAGCGGTCGCGAATGCCGAGATCATGCGGCGGGCGCTGCAGTACACCGGCATGTGGAACAAACCTGTCCTTCACCATGCTCAGGTTCCTGAACTGGTGCAGGGCGGGATCATGCATGAAGGTTTCCAGTCGACGGTGATTGGCCTGCTGGGGATGCCTGCAGCCGCTGAAGAGATCATGGTCCGGCGCGACCTTGCGCTCGCGGAGACGACAGGCGGACAGATTCACCTGATGTGTGTTTCGTCGCTTCGCAGCGTCGATGAAATTCGTCGGGCTCAACAGCGCGGGCTTCGGGTCACCGCAGACGTGACTCCGCATCATCTCCTGCTGACTGATGAGTGCATTGCCGGATACGACGCCAACTACAAAGTGAATCCGCCCGTCCGGACCGAAGAACATCGTGCCGCTCTGATTGAAGGACTGAAGGACGGGACGATTTCTATTATCGCTTCCGATCATCAGCCGGTGGCGAATGAGAAGAAGCATCTGGAGATTGACCGTTCGCCGTTTGGAATCATCGGACTCGAGACACTGCTGCCGCTCTGTGTGGAAGCGCTGATCGTTCCCGGTCATCTCACCTGGGCGGACCTGATCTCGAAGCTCACCGTTGGCCCCGCAACCTTGCTGGAGCTGCCGACCGGTCATCTCGCAGTCGGGGCTGCGGCCGACGTCGTTATCCTTGATCCGGAAGCGCGCTGGACGATTGATCTCAATGAGTTTCAGTCACGCAGTCGCAATTCTCCGTTCCACGGGCGATCCGCTCAGGGACGCGTCGTGACGACCATCGTCGAGGGAGAGGTTCGATATCAGTTGCCGGCAGCCGCTGCTGTTTCAAGCGTCTGAGCTATTGAGGCGATGGCTTCATAACAAATCTCAAATTCGAATTTTCAAATTCGAAACAGTTTCGAAATCGTGTGGAGGATCTTCTCCACTCGTTTTGAATTTGAATTTTTGGTGCTTTGAATTTCTCTCACGGCTACCAGTCGTGTTCATCTTCCAGAATCAACCCGCAGCAGCACCTTGGTGCAGGAAATCAAAATGTCACGTCATGATGGTCGAGCTGCTGATCAGTTGCGTCCGATTCAGATTCAGCGTCCTTACTATGGAGCCGCCGCAGGGCGACTTCTGATTCAAGCGGGGCGAACCACGATCCTGTGCACCGCGAGCGTGAACAATGATCTTCCCCCCTGGAAGAAGAAGGTTGAAAACCCAACCGGCTGGGTGACTGCCGAATACAGCATGCTTCCTGGTTCGACCTCCACGCGGAAGGATCGCCGCACTGACGGGCGTGCGACAGAGATTCAGCGTCTGATCGGTCGCAGTCTGCGTTCGGTCGTCGACATGGCCGCGCTGGGGCCTCGTCAGATCACGGTCGACTGTGACGTTCTGGAAGCCGATGGAGGTACTCGGACGCTCAGTATCACCGGGGGATTCATCGCACTGGTCGATGCGGTGTTCAGCATTCAGGAACCCGGTTTCGATCCCCGCAAAGTCTTCCGGGATTCGGTTGCTGCGATCAGCGTCGGCGTCGTCAACGGACAGCCGGTCCTCGATTTGGACTACGTTGAAGACAGTCAGGCCGAAGTCGACATGAACGTCGTCATGACAGGCCGTGATTCCTTCGTGGAAGTGCAGGGGACCGCCGAAGGAACACCGTTCCCTCGACAGATTCTGAACGCCCAGCTCGATCTCGCCGCAGCGGGAATCGCTCAACTGACGGCATTGCAGAAAGAGATTCTCGGCGATCTCTGGCCCGTTAGCTGAGACCGCCACCTGAGACCGTCGGAACGCCCGCAGCTCTGGTTTTCGCCGGTCGGCTCCTGCTGGATCGGCGAGAACTGCCGGGCAGATGCTCAATCGGCGGGTTGAACGCTCCCTGTCTGGACTCAATTTCGCACAATTTCTAGAACCTCGGTCGAAATTCCTCAAGTTTGATCAGTGCGACCTGTTTCTCACGCAGGATGCAGTGAGAGAGGTCGATTCCTCGGATCGATCGAGTTGACCGCCTTGCCGGTCAGGTTATTGCGCGATCTGTGGCGAACGATTTGTCGCCGCGGAATCATCGCACAGGGAGTGTGCCATGAAATCTGTCTTGTTCTCGCTGTCGAATCTGCTGCTGGCGGTACTGATGGCAACGGCCTCACTGGCGCAGGCCGCCGGAATCGAGGCTGACCCTAATAAGTCCTATCCGCTCTCGAAGAACCGTGGTCCATGGATGATCATGGTCGCGACGTTCCACACAACTGACGCATCGGGTGAAACCGACGAGGGAAAGACGCCTGCTCAGGCCGCTCAGGAACTGGTGCTGGAACTGCGGCAGCTCGGAATGCCGGCATACTTTTATGAGTATGAACCTCAGCAGGAGCGCATCACAGTCACCGACGATCTCGGACGGGAAGAACGCCGCAAGAATCTCCGTCGGATCAAATCTACCTGCGTGCTGGCAGGGAACTATCGGGACATCAACGAGAAACTTGCCCAGGATTCACTGGTCTGGATCAAGAAATTGAAGCCAAAGTGCCTGAGCCAGGGGGTTTATTTCGAACCGACGAAAGGCCGGAACTCGGTCCTGAGTCGTGCATTTCTGACGCCGAATCCAATGCTGACTCCAGCCGAAATGGAGAAAGCTCAGCAGCAGATGACGGATCCACTGCTGGTCCGCCTGAACAGTGGAGAACGGCATTCTCTGTTTGAAAACCGTGGCGAATACACGCTGGTGATCGCACGGTTTTATGGGAAGTACGGTAACGTGATGGAGAAGGATGTCGACAAGTTCATTGCCGATGCTTTCAGCAATGACAAGTACTCTCTGGATAATGCGGCCGAGTCGGCCCGGGAACTCGTTACCGTTCTGCGGGGGAACTTCGACAAGGAAGAAACCCAGTTCAACAACGTTGATGCCTATATCTGGCATGACCATAACGAGTCGATCATCACTGTCGGTTCGTTCACCTCACCAGATGATCCAGCCGTGAATCAATACCTGAAGCGATTCGGTCCGGCGATGCGACCTGCCGGCGGGTCCATGCGATTTCAGGCGGCTCACCTGGGGGTCAGCGGATTCGGCCCCAAGCGTGACCAGAACCGGCTCTGGCTGTTCGAGCCGACCCCCGTGCTGATGCGGGTTCCCCGTTACAAATAACGAGACTTCAGCTCGCAGATTTCGCGGAATCGTTCACAGTAACAGACGAGAGCACGGCATTGGTCGTGCTCTCGTTCGTTACCGCAGGTGTCTACAAGACAACAGACTTTTGACCGGAGATGCTGCAACGACGACGTTGCGGAACCGAAGGGACGGACAACATGGCATCCCGTCAACGTCTCACATGGGCTCAGAGTTTTGCAGCCGCCATACAGGGCATCCGCGATGTCGCCCAGCGAGAACGTTCGTTTCAGGTGCACATCGTGGCCACTGTTCTGGTTGCCGTGACCGCAATCTGGTTACAGGTTTCTGTCTTACAAGGTGCAGTTCTCATCCTCTGTGTCGGACTGGTGCTGACGTCAGAGCTTCTGAATACCGCTATTGAAAACACAGTCGATCTCATTGCTCCGGAACCACATGAACTCGCACGCAGGGCAAAGGATGCCGCGGCCGGTGCATGTCTGATGGCGTCGATCGTCGCCGTCATCATCGGACTGATGATTCTCGGACCGCTGTTGTTCCGGCAGATCACCGCCTGAGTTCAGAAACTCAGGCATTGCACAGTCCTGCAGAAACCAAAAAAGCCGCCCGTCCCGAAGGAAGGCGGCTTCGTTTCACAGAAATCGTTTCGCAGACTCAGTCTGGAAGAGTAATCTGGGCTAGTCGAGATAGACGACGTTCAGGTGACCGTTCCGAGCGGTGATGCGGACCTGATATTTGCCGTAATTGAAAGTGACGCGATCTTTGCGGGGATGCACGATCACTTCTTCACAGGCACACGGAGGAACGCAGATCGCAACCAGAACGCACTTGCAGGGGTTGCAGGGATCTGGAACAGCAACGAGCTTCTTGACTGCACACGGAGCGATATTTCGCTCCAGCAGGTAGTTCACCTTTGTGTAGGTCGTGTAATAGGTGGGAGCGGCGATCGCGTCGCAGACGATGACACCTGGCTCAATCCGTGACAGTTCAGGAACCGGCTGTGGCGGGTTCACGACAAGGGTGCCAGTGACTTTCTGAACGCCCTGCATATCTTCCGTTGAAACTCCCGGTGCTGGTGGAACCGGGCTGGCGAGCGTTGGCTTCACGGCGAGACTTTCTGGAGCCAGCATGGGTTGCCGAGCCAGTGTCGTTGAGGCAGCCCCCAGCATCAGAACCAAAGCCAGAAACTTCTTCATTATCATCCCCATCAAAGGTTTGTCGCGATGGGTGAGAGTCAGAACACTCCACTCCATTTTCACCCTGGTGGACCTCAGATGAACTGTGCTGACTCGCCCGTCAGTTCGCTCAGCCTGAAACCCTTCGCTTCAATATGGGCATCATAAGGAATCTTTACGGCCGTCAAGCAGACTCGTCGGGGCGAATCGAGAGAACTCAGGAAATTCCCTCACGTAGAAATGAATTCCCACATTTGGATGAAAAGTTCGACTTTTTGCGCATATGTCCTTTTTGACGATCGCTGCGTCATCAAATCTTCATGTCTGGATGTGTTGAACCCCTTCTATTGTTTTTGATACAAACAGGTTGCGCAAACCGATCAGCCCGCGTCATCAATTCAGAGGACAGGAGCATTTCCCCACGGGAGGCTCGTGGCTTTGGCCGCGCCCTAAGTTTCCCTGAGATGATTCGTCTGCGAATTGATTTTTCGAAGGAGGCGGCTTCTCGAGGTTGCCTCGTTTCTCTGGTCTTTCTTTCATCATTCTTGTCCGGAATCCCCCGAAATGCCCACGTTCCAGCATGCTCAGCTTCTTGAAATGGGCCGCCAGATTCTGACCGGTGCCGGTGTCTCAGAGGCTGAAGCCGACATCGTTGCTTCTGAACTGGCCGACGCCAATCTCGTGGGGCATGACAGCCACGGCGTGATGCGTCTGGTGCAGTATGTGGAGTTCATCCGCGACGGCTACGCCAAGCCAGGGATGGCTGCTGAGGTGGTTGAAGAAGGCCCGACGTTTGCCGTCGTCGATGGGCATTTCAATTTCGGTCAGGTGACAACGCGACTGGCTTTGAATCTGGGGATGAAGAAGGCCAAAGAGAACGGCACTGCGACCGTGCTGATTCGCAATTGCAATCACATCGGGCGCCTTGGGGCCTACACCCACGAAGCTGCTTTGAACGGACTGATTGCCATGATGGCGGTGAATGCTCCGGGACCGGGCGGGGTGGCTCCTTTCGGAGGAATTGAACGCCGTCTCGGAACCAACCCCATCAGCATTGCGGCTCCGGCTGGCAGTGACGCACTGGTCCTCGACATGACGACCAGCGCCACTGCCGAAGGCAAACTGCGGGTCTCAAAGCAAAAAGGCGAAATGGTCGGTGAAGGATTGATCATCGATGGCTACGGCCACCCCTCATGTGATCCCAACGCCTATTACAACAAACCGTTCGGCTCGATTCTCCCGTTGGGCGGTACGTCGATGGGGCACAAGGGCTTCGGTCTCTCGGTGATGATCGATGTCCTGTGTGGAATTCTCTCAAACAGCGGTGTCTGTCGAACCGACCTGCCGCGCGGCGCGAATGGCGTCTGGATGCAGTTTTTTGAAGTGGAGCGTTTTCTTCCCCGAGCTGATTACGATCGCTGGATGGGAACTTACCTGGAATCCATCAAGGGCTGCCCGCGACTGCCGGGAGTGAACGAAATCTACATGCCAGGGGAGATCGAACGTCGCACCCGGGAGCGTCGCCTGCGAGAAGGAGTGGACGTCCCTGCGGAAACCTGGCGTCAGTTGCTCGAACTCGCCACGTCACTCAACGTCGACCTCACCCTGCTGCTTGCCGGGGAGGAACAGACGGAGGCGTGAGGGCGTAGAGGGCAAAATTTCAAATTCGAAAATCGGAAATTCGAAACGGGTCGCTGGATTCGTTTCGAGCTTCCGAGTGCGAGTTTGATGCGTCGCGTGGCTCGGAGAAAGGTGAGACGCGGCCGCATCAGCTGCCGGTGTTCAGCCACTATTACTCGTCGGAGCCGGTGGGCGCCAGGTTTGGCGGCGAATGGCAGAGGCGATCAGCTCCGGGAACTGGTCGGGGGTGCAAGCGAACGCCGGCACTCCCAATTCTGCCAGTGTCATGGCAAGTGATTCATGATAGGCCGGAGCCCCTTCATCACTCAGGGCGAGCAGGGTGATCACCTGCACGCCGGACTGCACCAGTTCATTCACCCGACGGACCGTCTGATTCACATCACCGCCGTCGAACAGATCACTGATGAGAATCAGAATCGTCTGCTCAGGGCGCGGGATCTGTTGCTGGCAATAGGTCAATGCCCGGCTGATATCCGTTCCGCCCCCAAGCTGAGCTCCAAACAGCAGATCGACCGGGTCATGTAGATGCTCACTCAGGTCGACGACTTCAGTATCAAAAACCACGAAGCGTGTCCGCAATGAACGAATGGACGCCATTACTGCGGCGAAGATGCTCGAATAGACGACTGAGGCGGCCATCGATCCGCTCTGATCGACGCACAGAATGACATCCTTCAACGCGCTGCGGCGTCGAGCGTGCCCGACCAACCGTTCCGGAATGATGACCTTCTGATCCGGAAGATAGTTCTTGAGGTTCTTCCGAATCGTCAGATCCCAGTCGATCTCGCGGGGGCGCGGTCGATTGGTCCGCGAGGACTGGTCAATGGCTCCCTGCACCGCGGCGATCATCGGCTGCCGCAGACGTCGCTCGACTTCTTCGACAACCTTCCGGACGACCGTTCGAGCGGTCTCTTTGGTTTTCTCAGGCAACACATTTTTCAGCGACAGTAATGTCCCGACGAGATGGACATCCGCCTCGACCGCTTCAAGCAGTTCGGGTTCCAGCAGCATCCGATGGAGCTTGAGGCGTTCAAAGGCATCACGCTGCACAATTCGCACGACGGGGGTGGGGAAGAATCGACGAATATCTGATAGCCAGCGATTCACCTTGGGGGAAGAACTGCCGAGGCCCCCCTTCCGGTCAGAGTCATAGACCGCACGGAGTACGTCATCCAGTTCCCGGTCACTCGAGCTGAGATCGCACTGTAATCCACTCAGGTCAGGCTGAGGCTGGCGGGATGACTCGGCCTGATCCTCGTCGCCGCCGAGAACTAGCCGCCATCGTCGCAGACGCTCATTCGCCTCATCGACGCTCATAAGTTACCCCCAAAATTTCGGCGAGAACCGGCAGGACCAACGCAGCACGTTCCTGGTCAATTGACGGTGCGAGAGCAGGTCGCGTCGCAGCAGAGTTACCGCTAGGACTTAGCCTCTTCAGTCTCGCTCCCATCTGCCGCCGCTCTGCAGAAGAGAATCCAGAGAAGGCACGCCGAAGCAGCGGCAGCGTCGCAAGGAATGTATCTTCCTCGAGTTCGTTGAGCCATCGGTCCATCACCGACCAGAGCGAGTCCTGATGGAGCAGAAGCAGGCCGCTTCCTCGAAGAAGACCTTCAATCCATGCCGCCGCCTCCGCCGGATCAACACTTCGCGAAAGTGCGAGCCGTGTGATGGAATCAAACTCACCAAGGTCAAGCAGACCCTGTTCCAGCAGTGTACGGCTGCACCAGCCTCGAATCAGTCCATGCACCGTACTGTCGATCAGCTGCCGCAGCGCCCCCCGCCAGTCATCCTGCAGTGCAGGCTGTTGCAGCAGATCGAGGGCTCCCTGCACGTTGGCCATCGCTCCAATGAGAGCAGACGCCGCTTCATGATCCACACTGGCGCACGCTCCCGGGAGACCGACGACAATTCGTTCCAGCATCCCGGCGAGAATTGGACCCAGTTCACTCAGTTGCGTCTGCCGGACATCTCCATAGCGCTGAATTCGAACCAGCGGAGGCAATGCTTCCATCAGATGGATGACATCGGTTGCCACCGAGGCCGTCGTCTGAATCTGTTGCATCACGACCGGAATCGCGTCCGGCAACTGCGCGAGCAAGACCGCATCGAGCAGTTGAGAAAGTTCTGCCAGCGATCGGGTGCGCTGCGTCTGATCGATCGCCTTCGCAGTCGTGGCTTCGACAACCGTGTTTCCCCACACGCTCGCTTCGATGATGGTGATCGCGAATTCCGGGTTCCATTCCAGAGTCCAGATCTCATGAAAGGTCGAAAGATCGCTCCCTTCACCGGTGCGACGGCCCCAGGGAATTCCCAGGATTTCGAGACGGTGCAGGAGCCAGCTGCGTGCGCGGCCATTCTCATTTCGCAGATCAAGATCGAGCAGCTTTGGCTGGATCACCGGCTTCATGCGCAGTGAGGTCTGCTGCTTCTTCAGGTCGCGATCCAGCGGCAGTGCAGGTGTCTCTGGCGGAACTGAACCGAGCTTGTCTCCCAGTTCGAGCCGTCTACGAATCAGCTGCATCGGCGCGGCGTCGCCGTGACAAAGCACTGTCTGGATCGCTTCGTTCAGCTCCTGCAAACCCGCCGCTCGACGGTCTCTCAGCGAGGCCAGTGTCTCGGCCAGTCGTCGGGCTTCGATGAGCGAAGCCGACGACGCCCCGAGATCCTGTTCCCGCAACAGATGAGCGGCGTCAACCAGCCATCGAGTGGGAGCATCGACGGGGGATTCCCACAGGTGTGCATACCAGCCCGGCGACTCGACACCGGCTCCGTACCCACTGCGATAGGCGAGCCGGCCTTGCGTCCACGGAATCCAGGTCGCGGCGACTTTGACCTTCGGAAGTCCCTTCAGTCGATCATTGTCTTCTTTGACTTTGCAGCCAGGCCGCTTGCCTGCGATCGCGAGGGCATCAAGCACAGGCCCATGCCATGCTCCGCAGATAATCGCGACTCGCTGAGCCCCTCCCTTCAGCACGCTGCGAATGGTCTTTCGCATGAACGATTCACGTTGCAGATCCCGTTCGCTCGCCTGCGGGAACTCCTCACGCACGGCAACCATGGCTTCCTGAATCGCCTTGAACAGATCCTGCGGATCTTCACGACGCTCGATCAGTTCTTCCCACCAGAGTTCATGGTCGTGATAGCCCGCCGCTTCGGCGAGCAGCGAAATCGGATCGGCTCTCCAGACCGGCGGGGACTCTGAGGAAGCGGCTTCAGCTTCGAGAGCCAGTCGATGCGCGACCGGCAGATCCATCGGGTAAACCGGAACCTGATGTTCGGTTGCCCAGCACAGGGCCTGCCATTCGGGAGAGAAGACCGCCAGCGGAAAAACCAACGCCTGACGCGGTTCATCCGGAACGTACGCCAGCATGGCCACAGGCGGCCGCAGCTCAGGATTCCCGGTCAGTGACAGAATGGGAGCGACGTCCGCCGGAGCCTCGATCACGATGGCGTCAGGCTGCAATGCTTCGAGCGCATCCCGCAACTGCCGGGCGCAGCCGGGGCCGTGATGGCGAATTCCAAAGAGATGTAGCGAAGAAGTCATGGGATCAACGGAACTGTCAGCAGGGACATTCAAGGCCGGGCAGCATCAGGCGACACACAAGAGTTTGAGACTGTCAGTTCCATGTCAATTCCCCGTCATCGCCACGCGGAATCAAGATGTTCATCAATCAAGACGCGTACTGCGCGGGCACCGGAAGAGCAACCTGATCTGCTCTATTCGAGGTCGCGACTGGCTCGGTACAGGTCTTTCCAGCCCTCCCGATCTTTCACCACCGTTTGCAGGTATTCCAGCCAGACGAGTCGATCTTGAACCGGGTCTTTGACCACTGCTCCCATCAGGCCGGAGATCAGGTCGCCAGCCGTCATCGTCCCATCGCCATAGTAAGCCGAGATCGCCATCCCGTTGGTGATGACAGAAATGGCTTCGGCCGTTGACAGTGTGCCTGACGGTGACTTCAAACGGGTCTTGCCGTCGATGGTCACACCATTGCGAAGTTCGCGGAAGATGGTCACTACCCGTTGAATCTCAGACAGGGCGGGGCGTTCCGCAGGGAGTTCCAGAGCCCGTCCAAGCTGTTCGGCTCGCTGGCTGACGATTTGAACTTCCTCTTCCAGCTGATCAGGCAGGGGAAGGACGACAATGTTGAATCGTCGCAGCAACGCGCTCGAGAGTTCGTTGACCCCTTTGTCGCGATTGTTGGCCGTGGCGATGACGTTGAAGCCACGCACCGCCTGAACTTCCGTACTCAGTTCCGGCACAGGAAGCGTCTTTTCCGACAGAATCGTGATTAGCGAGTCCTGAATCTCAGTCGGGATTCGGGTCAGTTCCTCAATCCGGACGATCTGCCCCAGTCGCAGTCCATGCATCAGCGGACTTTCGACCATCGCAGCGGGACTTGGACCTTCCGCGAGCAGTCGGGCGTAATTCCAGCCGTATCGCAATGCGGATTCATCGAGTCCGGCTGTTCCCTGAATGAGCAGAGTCGAGGTTCCCGAGATCGCGGCAGCGAGATGTTCGGCCACCCAGGTTTTCGCGGTGCCGGGAACTCCCGTCAAAAGCAGAGCCCGGTCCGTTGCCAGTGTGGCGATGGCGATTTCGATCAGCCGTTCCTGCCCCACGTACTTGGGGGTGATGACGGTCCCATCCGGGAGAGTTCCACCAAGAACATAGGTTTTGACCGCCCAGGGTGAAAGCAGCCAACCCGGCGGCTTTTGACGGGTGTCCTGTGCCTTCAGCGCATCGAGTTCGGCGGAAAACTGCTGTTCGGCATGCTGACGCAACACCAACGGGGAATCAGACACAATCACGCTTTCCATTCAGATCCACATCCGGCTGCATCACCGCAACCGGCACCATCGCTCAGGATTGTAACAGATCCTGCCCATTGGAAAGCCGTTGCGCCCAGGACGTTTTGAGAGGCCTCCTCCCCGCGTGCTACTGCTCTACAAGCTTGCTCTGATCCACAAATCTCTGGAATTCTGTTGGGAAAGCCGTGTTATTCCGAGAAAATCGTGACTGATTGCCTGCCAGCGACCAAGGTCGGATGCTGGGGTGACATGTTCAATGGCGCCTTGCTTTGTGTGCCATGCTCCTGTCGCGTCAGCAGCAGGAGCATGCCGAACATCAACCGGAAGCGGATCTCGGAAGTGATTCCCGGTCCAGTGATAATCGACTGGGCGCCCGGCGTTACCATTCACATCGGTCGTCCATTCGCATGCTCATGCTGCTGACGCGACATGAGCATGGCACCCATTCCCATCTCTCAACAATGCCACCCCGCCCAAATAGCGATAGGCAGACCACTATAGGATCCGCCGTCCTGAAACATGTCTACCGGCCAGGCGATTCCTATGGCTCTGGATCAATCATTGCCATAGACTGGAGCCTAGCCTGCGATCACTCCAAAGTGCGTCAACGACGGGGCCTATTAGGAAAAGCCACATGAGGACACGGATCTTCTCTTCGCAGGTGATGCTTGCGGCCGCGTTGGTGACGGTGTTCTTCAGTCTGGGAAAATGCGACTTCGCCAATGCAGATGAACCGAACATAAGCTCTGCAAGGAAGGGGGACGCTCAGAGCCTTGAAGAAATTGCGAAGAGATTGCGAGGTTTCAGCGATTCATCGCACCCCATAGCCAGCGAAGATTTCAAGCAGGAAATCGCGGCAGTCAAAGCGATTGATCTCGCGAATCGCAAAGAGCACCCGGAAACTTATATCGCACAACGCGATTTGAAGTTCCGTTGCCTGGCGATGATCCTCGTTGCTGTCAACAACCGAATCGACCCGTCGATCGACCCCAGGAATCCACAGGCATCACAGGTTTCAACTGCGCCCACTCCCGCTGACTTCCAGCTCGGAATACCTCTGATGATCGGCGCGGACTCTTCACGCTTTAAAGATCCAAAGGCACGCCGAATCCACGAGGAATTCGCAAGAAGGAACGCAGAGTCCGGAAGAACGATTAGCGAACAATGGGAACTACTTAAAATTCGCGACGAATTGGTTTCTCGTGCCATCTTTCCATTTGTCAAATTGAACTACAGCAAAGACGACCAAAGTGACATCGAGGAACTTGATCGAGTCATGGCGGAAGAGATCGAAAGCGTCCAGCTCCGTGACTCGCTCGAAGACAAAGTCGCTGAATTGGACAAGAAGTATCGTGTCCAGCATCCGGGACACCTTATTCGTAGAGCTTCGTCCTCTCCGTAGGCGCGTAAGCCGGATCTCCGAGGCCTGTCTTTGAGACACAGGTTTCTGTTGCGCGGCAGGATGGATGTGTTTCGGTTGCGCGGCAGGGTGGCTGGGGCGCTGGACCAGGTTTCCATCGAGATTCGACGTTCATGGCCCCAGTTTGGTGCTGCGCTGGGGCCATGGCGCCTTTTCATTTCCTCAGGCGTTTGTCTTCGACTCTTGCTCTCTTGTGGATCATCGCTTCTCGAACGCCCCAGCCACCCCGCCGGTTCGTCGAAACAGCAGTGGGCCATACTTATCCTGCTGAAGCGGCATCAGGATGGCACTCAGGGTCAATGTGAGTTGAAGGAGGGGTGAAGTTGAACAATTTCGCACTGATACTCAGTCACGACGAGGCCTTGGTGTTCTTCGAGTGGTTGTCTTCATTAGAGGAACGGGTTGATTCCACGATCTACGATGAGGCGGAGCAAAATGTCGTCTGGAAAATCGAAGGGCAGCTCGAGAAAGGGCTTCCCGATGTGGTTATGGAGGATTATAGAGAGAGAGTTACAGCAGCTAAACTCAGAGTTGCTCTGCCGAAAGCAGAGTAGTGGTCTGTCTATCGCTATTTGGCAGGTAGCTGGGGCGCTGGACCATGTTTCCATCGAGATTCGACGTTCATGGCCCCAGTCTGGTGCTGCGCTGGGGCCATGGCGCCTTCTCATTTCCTCAGGCGTTTGTCTTCGACTCTTGCTCGCTTGTGGATCATTGCTTTCCGCCCGCCCCAGCCACCCTGCTGCAGCAGCGTATCGCCCTCTTCTCACCAAATCCTAAGTGACGATTTGGACTTTTCCGGTCGCCAGGTCGTAGACTCCTCCGACAACCTTGAGGTCACCCGACTGAACCATTTTGGAAAGGATCGGATCCAGTGTTTCCAGACGCTTGACGCCAGCCAGTACATTTGCCTTTGTTACATTGGCGAGCTTGTCTCCTGGTTGGCCCCTCACACTCATGACGGCCGGACGGATCGGATCGATCAAGTCGCCAATAGACCCTGGCAGATGATCGTTCCCATCGATGTGCTCGATTGCCGCTTTAACTGCACCACACTGCGAGTGCCCCAGAACCATCAGCAAGCGGACTCCCAATTCACCCACTGCAAATTCAATGCTCCCCTTAACGAGCGGTCCGGCGCCGCTGACAACATTGCCGGCAACTCGCACGACGAACAGGTCACCGATCCCTTGATCGAAGATAATTTCAGGAGCGACTCTCGAGTCCGCGCAGGCGACAATCCCGATTGAGGGCGATTGTCCCTCGGCGAGTGGGAGAAAGTCCTTCGGTGAACGTCCTGGATGCATCAGCTTCCCAGCAATAAACCGATTGTTGCCTTCGACTAACCTCTTCAGAAGATCTTCAGGCTTTGATTCGGCTGCAATTACTGATTGCCCATGTGCCAAAGAGACGGCTCCCAGTCCTGCTGCGCAGGTTGATGCCAAAAAGTCGCGGCGACTCAGATTCCACATGACGTTTCCTTGAGTAAGAGATGATTTGTTTCTCGGACTAAACTCGGGGACGTCCCCTCAGTTGCCACGAGAGGTAAGGCATACCGTTTGACCATGTCAACGGGTGTGGCACTGCATGGGTGCGAATTCGCCAGATCACGAATTCGTTGAATGGAACAGCCGTTGAAGAAGTAGCATCCGCTCAAGAAGTTCCGCCTCATGCTGTTCTTTAGAGTCACGTAGGGTGGCGGGGTGGCATGTTCGAAGGCACACAATGCAACTCGTCATTGAACACGCCTACTTGCCACAAGCTGAGATTCAATCGCGAGATGACTGGCTGATCCTGGTCGCCACAACTCACATGCCGGTGCGAATCGGAGAAGTTTCCGGGCCGTTGAGAAGTTGCTGGGCTTCGTCTGCCGCATCGGTGTCGGCAAAATTGGCGATCAGCTTCTTCAGTCGGTTCGAGAGAATCGGAGTCAGCTGGTTGCCGTTAGCCGCCAGCGCTCGTTTGATTTCACCCAGCTGCCGTTGTGCGGACAGTTGTTTCTTCACGTCCGGGTGAGATGCCAGCTTACGGGCGTCGCCTTCGAACAGCGATGACGTTTCATATCCGTCAAATTCCTGTTTCAAACGCATTGCCAGCTGGTACTTGGCCCATTCCCCGGTTTCGCCGCTGAAGTGAAACTCGTCGACGAGCGTTTTCGCCTGTCCAAGGACGTAATCATTTAACTCGGCCGCTGCAGTGTTTGTTTTATCATCTGTCGATTTGAGTCCCTGCCTGATGGCGGTCGCCGCGGCAGGAAAGTTTGCGAATTCCACAGCGATCCACGCCTGCTTCAGCTTGGGTGTCATTTTCTCAGGCGAAACCCGCCAGGTTGCCGTTTGAGCGGCAGAACGAACGGCTTCTTCAACGCTACCGGAGTTCGCATAACTGAGCCGTCCATCGGTTCCAAGGATTCGGAACTGGAAGATATTTTGCAGGCTGATTTCTGAACCCAGATAGGCCGATTCAAATGATCGGTCTGCATCGACAATGGTCGGCCAGGTGACTTTATTCTCGCGCAGATAACGTTCGACGCTCGCCCGATCGTTGCCGGAATTCACGGCAATGAAAACGACCGGCAGGTCCTGCAATTCCTGAGAGGCCTTGATTAATCCAGGCCAACGTTCCCGGCAGCGCGGGCACTGTTCTTCAAAGAACCACAGTGCAGCGATTTTCCCTTCGAGCATCTGTGTCGAAAGGGGAGGCGAGTTGATCCACGCCGCGGGATGGGAAGGAAGAACCACGGCTTCCGACTGAGCGAAGGCCGTTTTAAAAGAAGCGGTCAGTAAGAGGGTTGTGATGACTCCGAAACAGATCGACGGGCCCATTTTCATCGACAATTCTCCGGATGGTGACAAGAGCTAAGCGGGTGGTGCAGCTCCTGACTCGGGTGGTAATTGGACGGCGTTTTGAAGCGTCTTCACGAGTTCGGCAAACCGTTCCCCGCGTTGCTCGTAGTGAGCGAACTCGGAGTGGCTTGCGCAGGCAGGGGAGAGCAGAATGGCGTCACCTTCCGAGGACTCAGTCCATGCCCAGTGGACCGCCTCTTCGAGTGTGTCTGCTTTCGCGATCCATGCCGGGGGAGCGTTGTCTCCCGCTCGACGAGGTCGTTTCTCTCGAGCATTCGCCAGTTGAAACTGTTCGTGAATGAGCGTGGAAAGGGTGTCTGCGACATCACCGATGCAGACAACGGCCTTCACGCTGGATTGAATGGATTCAGCTAATGCTGTGAGATCGGCTCCTTTGTCTCTCCCGCCGACGATCAGAATGACAGGGGCATTCGTTGCCGTCAGAGCGGCGATGGTGGCCTCTGGAGTGGTCGCCTTCGAGTCATTGATGAAGGTTCGGCCTTCCACTTCGGCGATGACCTGTCGTCGATGGGGCAGCCCTGCATAGTTCAGGAGTGGCGCTGCGACCTGTTCGATGGGAACCTGCAATCCGACAACGGCCGCCGCGAGCACCGCAGCAGCGTTCATCAGGCCGTGTGGAGCCTGCAACGTCGGAGCGAGGTCGGAGAGTTCGAGTTTCCAGCCTCCGGTCTTGGTGCGCACGATGAGGTGATCATCACCCACGACCACGCCGGGACGGTCTCTCCAGCATTCCCGTCCGAACCAGATCACGGTGGCATTCGTTGGCCACAGAGGAAGGGCAGGGTCATCGGCATTCAGGACGGCAATCTGCTCTTTCGTCTGCCACGCACAGGCGACCTGCTTGGCCGCTTCATAGTCCTCGTACGTGCCATGCCAGTCGAGATGATTGGGCGCCAGGTTGGTGACGATCGTGAGATCGGGGCGGGGATTCAGTGATTCCAGAGCAGCGAGTTGGAAGCTGCTGAGTTCCAGAATGACCCAGTCGTCCGGCGTGAAGGAGTCAACCTGAGACAGCAGGCTGACGCCAAGGTTTCCCCCGAGGTGAACCTTCCAGCCAGCGGATTGCAGGCAGGCATGCAGGAGGGTCGCGACCGTGGACTTTCCGGTGGTGCCGGTGACGACAATCGTCTTCGCCTGACAGCGTTCCCAGAAGAGACCAATCTCGCTGGTCACCGGAATCCCCGCATCGATCGCAAGTTGCAGGTAAGGATTCCCTGGTTTCACCGCAGGACTGGCGACGACGAGATCGGTGTCGGTGAAGAGTTCCTCCTGATGTTCTCCCAGCACCAGACCGGCGAGCGAGGCCGTGTCAATTTTGGAAAGACTCGTTGACAGCTGCTCAGCCGTTTGAAGATCCGTCACGGTGACAAGCGCCCCCTGACGGATCAGAAACTGCACTGCTCCGATGCCGCCGCCGAAGTGGCCGAGCCCCATGACTGTGACGCGGCGCCCTTGAAGATCCATCACGATTGGCGACTTTCAATCAGAGGAGAAAAGCCGAGGTCAGTTCGTAGGGGCTGCACTGGCGGCAGGCGTTTCCGTCGGAACCTGCTTGCGGAAGAAGTCTCCAACCGAAGCGTGCGACTTGGCGTAGATCTGAAGTTCTGTCGCCGCGTCTTCCACCTCCGGCCCACTATCGACGATCTTCCAGAGCTCGTCTCCAGCAGGAACTTCCAGCTGCAGGATCTCCGGCGGGGAAGACTTCGTCGAAATCAGAATGACGTGTCCGTCTTTCAGTTCGACATTGCGACCGTTGACGGACACCGTTCCCGACTGAGCATCCTTGATCGCCCCGACATCCGAAGTGATGGCCAGTGTCTTGGACCCGTCAAGAGATTTCAGGTCCGCTTTCATCGTGGCCCCGAAGGCACTGGTCGTGATCAGTGCATTGCACTCCGGCAGGTCGGTCCAGATGAGAACCTTTGGTGCGGATGCAACAGCTCCACTCACCGTAATCACACTGCCCTGATGAATGCCCGGCACAGGGCCGGGGTCATCCCAGTTGGCATTCCAGAGAGAGTTGCTCCCGCCTGACCGGGAGCAACCTACACAACTCAGTCCAATCAGAAGAATCAGTGGCGCGGCCCATCGCATCGGAATCTCACTTTCAAATACCGGGACCTGGATCCCGGTCGAGAGGGAAGACGCGACGCCAGGTGGCCCGCCGCGATCACAGCTATTCTAACGGAAGTGAAACAGGTTCGTTTTCCGTAGCACTCAGCTTGACTGCTTCCAGGAACTCCATGACCTTCGTTCCGGCGGAGAAGTCAGGCAGGCCGACTTTCTTTTCACCGTGAATCGAATCGATGAAGTCCTGCTCCACCCGCCAGCCCTGACGGTCTTCGTCTGGAATCTGGAGTTCTTTCAATTCCTCGTCGCCGGACCGTGCCGCGAAGAGACGCTCGTCTCCATCCCGGAACTGAATCTTGACTGTTCCCCGACTTCCGTAGAAGTGGATCTGCGTTCCAGGGCCGTACAGAGCAATCCCGCTCAAATGATAAATGGCGCGGGTTCCTCCCTGCAGTTCGGCCAGAATCTGGACGCTGTCAGGCACATTGACCTCTGCGAAGCGGCTTTCTTCGGGCACCGGTCGGGTCGGCTCGAATAGTTCGGTCTGCGCGAAGACCTGCACGGGATTCGGAGCCCAGCGCTGCAGTGTTTCCTGCAGGAATCCGAGGTGCAAAAGATCGTTGCCGACGATTTCGGCATCCTGACGCCAGACCTTGGGCGTGCTGTAATCCCAGAAGTCCGAGGTCACGCCGAGTACGACGATTTCCCGCAGGTCGCCAATGAAGTGACCTTTGAGCATGTGCTCGACAGACGGGCCAGAAATCAGGCCGAACGGCGATGGGACGATTCTGGCGATCAATTTGGGATGCTTTTTGGCGGCCTGCTTCATCTGACGAGCTTCCGCCAGATTTCGGGCCATTACAGATCCGACCAGAACGTGCTTCCCTGCTTCGAGTGCAGCGCAGGTGATTTCGCAGTGCAGATTTGGCAAGGTGCCGATGACGACGGCGTCAATGTCGTTGTCGGCAAGGAGTTGCTGCCAAGTCTCATAGACCTTGGGAATATTGTACTGAGCGGCGACCGCATTCGCTGATTCCACGTTCCGATTCGCGACCGCTACGATTTCGACACCATCGATCGCCTGGAAGCCCGGAATGTGCTTCTCGCAAGTATTCTGACCTGCGCCGATCAATCCAATCCGTACGCGCTTCGACATGTCACCTCAATCTCAATACCCACTGGGAAATATCTGTCAGACAGGAGAGTCAGACAGAAGAGATCGTATCGAAGTGGGAGCGAGGGAGGAAAGCGTGTCGGCAACTCAGACGGCGAGAAGAGCCCGTCAAAACTCTGCCAGGGAAAAGAGATGTATCGGGGGTGGTTGATTTGATGCGGGGCTGAGGTCGTAATTCTGATTCAGGTCTTTGCTTCCGATTGAAATTCCATCTGTCCCCCATCGGGCACAGGGCTTGACAGCGGCCCAGCAGCGACACATTCTTTACCAAATAAATTGACGGGGCATCGGCCGGGGATCGTTTCAGCCGGCGGTCGCAAACCGGCATCTCGATAAAATTTTCTGCGAAAATTTGAGGAATTTGAATGTCACGTTCGTTTATCTTTACCAGCGAATCCGTCAGCAGCGGTCACCCGGATAAGGTTTCTGACCAGGTTTCCGATGCAGTTCTGGACGCGCTGCTCGAACAGGATCCAAATTCCCGCTGTGCTTGCGAGACGCTCTGCACGACTGACTATGTGATGGTCGCTGGCGAATTGCGAACGAACGCCGAAGTTGATTTCGAAAAGGTCGTCCGCGGCGCAATCCGCGAAATCGGATACGTCAGTGATGACATCGGCTTTAACGCTGACACCTGCAAGGTGGAAAACTTGCTGCACTCCCAGAGTGCCGACATCGCCATGGGTGTCGATGCTGATGGTGCAGGGGATCAGGGCCTGATGTTCGGTTATGCCTGCAATCAGACCGAAGAACTGATGCCGCTGCCGATTGCTCTGTCTCACCGCATTCTCAATCTGCTGACTAAACTGCGTAATGAGAAAGACGTGGACTGGCTCCGTCCGGACGCCAAGAGCCAGGTCTCCATCAAGTACGAAAATGGCAAGCCGGTCGGCATCACCGCCATCGTGCTCTCGACCCAGCATTCTGAAAAGGTCGGCCAGAAGGAAATCGCTGATTACGTCCGTTCGAAAGTTCTGCCGGCCACCATTCCTGCTGAACTGATCAACAGTGAAACCAAGTACCACATCAACCCAACGGGACAGTTCATCATCGGCGGCCCGCACGGGGACACCGGTCTGACAGGTCGCAAGATCATCGTCGATACCTACGGCGGCTGGGGCCGTCACGGTGGGGGAGCATTCAGCGGGAAGGACTCGACCAAGGTTGACCGATCTGCCGCTTACGTCGCTCGTTACGTGGCTAAAAACATCGTGGCTGCCGGTCTGGCCGATGAGTGCGAAGTTCAGCTGGCTTACGCGATCGGCGTCGCTGATCCAGTCAGTATTCACGTGAACTCGTTCGGTACTGCCAAGGTTCCTGAGCACAAGATCGAAGAAGCAGTCCGCGAGCTGTTCCCATTGACTCCACAGGGGATCATCAAGCACCTGCAGTTGCGTCGCCCGATCTTCCGAAAGACTGCCAGCGGCGGACACTTCGGTCGTTCCGAGTCTGAGTTCAGCTGGGAACAGACTGACAAGGCCGAAGCACTGAAGGCAGCCGTGAAGTAAGGCCCTGCCGGGCTGAACCCGCGACGAATTCATACTGCGTATCTCTCCGGTCCTGATTGCCCCCTTGGCGGTCAGGACCGTTCTTTTTTGCGGTGACCTTTCGTCCGTTTGCAGTCCGGTCGGAAAATTCCCCCTTCGATTCGGATTCGTGAATCGGCATACGAGACGGCAGATAGGTGGCCGATGTATTCTGCAATTGTATCCCCCCTGACAGGATCACTTGCCGAGGACCCCGCTGATGCTGAACCCCACGCGCCGAGATTTTTTCAAGCAGACTGCCGGACTGACATTGGGAGCGCTGGCGGCCAGTTCCGCTGCCACGACACTGTTGGCTGCTGAAAGCACGAAAACAGAGGCCACGAAAGCTCCTGAAAATCGGGGCCGGATCTTCATCTCCAACAAAGGGGGCTACATCGGCACGGACGAAGCCTCCATGATCAAGACCATGGAGGAGTACCGGAAGCTGGGGTTTGACGGGATCGAAACACAGAGCCCCGGGCTGAACGTCGAAGCAGTCAATGCGGCCCGCGCCAAAACCAACTACACAGTGCATGGCGTCGTGGATTACATCCACTGGAATCAGCGTCTCTCGTCCCCGGACCCCGCTGTCCGCGAGGTCGGTGTGAATGGGCTGATCAAGGCAATCGAAGATTGCAAAGCTATCGGCGGCTCAGCGGTGCTACTGGTTCCGGGCAAGGTGACTGGCGCTGACGAAACGCACGACGATGTCTGGAAGCGGTCGATCGTTGAGATTCGCAAGGTCCTTCCCAAATCCGCAGAACTCGGCATTCCAGTTCTGATCGAGAACGTCTGGAACGGCTTCTGCGAAACGCCAGAGCAGTACCGCGACTACATCGACGAGATCAACAGCCCTTGGGTCGGGGCGTACTTTGACATCGGCAACGTCCGCAAGTTTGGCAAGCCGGAAGAGTGGATCGCGGTCCTCGGCAAGCGGATTGTGAAGCTCGATGTCAAAGACTGGGGCGTGAAGAACGGCTTCTGTCGTCTCGGCGAAGGGGACGTCGATTGGCCAGCGGTTCGTGCTGCTCTGAAGCAGATCGGGTATACCGGCTGGGCCACTCGTGAAGGCAAGGACAAGTCCCTCGAGGACACTGTCGAACTGATGAACAAGCTGCTGGATATCTGATTCGTCCGAGACTGTCGTTGATCAAGAGCGCTCAGGTTCCCCCGATGTCGATTGCATTTGTATCCGCCCAGACGATGAGCCGGACTGATCCGGAAACGCATCTGCTGGTGGAAGAGATCGAACGCCTCGGGGGATCATCTGAGGTCATCCCCTGGGATGCCGCAGTCAACTGGGCAGAGTATTCTCTCGTCGTCATCCGCTCTCCCTGGGACTACCACGAGCGGATTGACGAGTTTCGACATTGGGCGGCGCAAGTCGCTCAGGTAACGCGACTGCTGAATCCCTGGCCGGTCATCGACTGGAACGCTCACAAGAGTTATCTGCTCGACCTGCAAAGGGCCGGGGTTCCCGTGATGCCGACCCAGTTGATTCGGCAGGGGAACAAACTCGAGATGCTCGAGGAACATGACGGGCCCATGATCATTAAGCCTGCCGTCGGCATCGGCGCCAGCGGCATCGCGAGGGGACACGCTGCAGACGAGTCATTCCGAGATCACCTGTCGCAGTTACTGCTGACAAGCGATGTCCTCGCTCAGCCATATAATCCGAGCATCGAAGAGCAGGGAGAAGTCTCGCTGATATTCGTTGCTGGCGAGTATTCTCATGCTGTCCGGAAGATTCCTGCGACCGGAGATTTTCGGGTGCAGAAGAAGCATGGCGGATCTGTCGTCGATCATGAGCCGACGACTGCAGAACGCTCGGTTGCTAAACAGACGCTTTCTACGCTCGAACATGATGTCGCATATGCCCGCGTCGACCTCGTCGACTGGTCTGGATCGCCTGCGGTCATGGAGCTCGAACTGATCGAGCCGGAACTTTTCCTTGGACGATGTCCATCTGCTGTGAAGAAATTCAGTCGCTTTCTTTTAAAGATGATTGAGCGATGAGTCACAATGCCTCGAGTCCGGCTGAGAAAGAGTTCATGACCTGGGAGCAGATCGATGCTCGACTGGCTCAACTCCTGCAGGGGTACACTCAGCGAGGGAAGTGGAACCTGACTCAGATTTCACTCCACCTGAATGACTGGCTGCGTTTTCCCATGGAAGGTTTTCCACGGCCACCGTTCTTCATGCGGCTGCTCGTTCCTGTCATTCGCCTCACGATGGCGAAGAAGGTCCTTCGTGAAATCCTCAGTCAGGGATTTGACGACAACATTCCCACGATGCCGCAGACTGTTCATCAGCGCGATGAAGCGAGTGAACGAGAAGCCGTCGACCGTCTGCGGCAGTCGATTCGTCAGTTCCGAGATCACACGGGTCCGGTGCACCCCTCAACGTTCTTCGGCAAACTCGACAAAGCGACGACCGAGAAACTCCAGCTCCGACACTTCGAGCACCATCTCAAGTTCCTCGTGCCGACCGGTCCGTGAGAGTCATCTCATGGAGTAAAGACTTTAAGGGACATTCAAAACAGATGTCCTGTCCGCTTTTGAATTCTCGCGCTTCCGGACATGAATCATGACCGGAGTGGTTGCCCGGCCTCCCTGTGCAGTGGTCTGCAGGTGGAAGAGTCGGGATTGCTCAGGGACCCAGTCATAGGCCGTGATAAAGAATTCACGCACCGAAACATTTGCCGGCATCAGCAAGCCGTTGAGCCCGATGTTGTCCACGAACACGCCGTGCGGAAGATTACGTCCTGAGTCCTCTTTCCCAAAAGCAATCAATTCTGTGAAGCCGTTCCGTTCCGCGGCCACTTCCAGCATGATCGTTTCGCCGGGGTGGATGACAAACTCCAGCGGTCCGCCAGCCACCTGTGGCAGTGGTTGTACCCCTTGGGGACTGGGACGGATCGCCAGCTGTAAGGAGGGCTTTTGATCCACAGCGATCTCGGTCCAGGGAGGAATTGGATGAGTCACGTCCTGCGCCTCGATAGTGGCAGTTGCTTTCAAGCGGATCGCTTTGAGTTGTTCTGGAGTCGGTGTCTGCGCGTCGACTGCTGCGGCGAGAGTTGCGAATGCAGTGACTTGTTCCGGCTCAATGATCACTGGAGTGCTCAGTGAAAAGCCCGGGGGCAGCTGGTCGGCGTCAATCGTCACCGGCCCTGCGAACTGATCCTTTCGTTTCAGTTTGAATTGAACCTCAACACGGTTTCCTTGTGAGACTTTCGCTTTCCGGTTTGCGAGGGTGGCCACAAAGTCCGGTGCCGGCGGACGGATCATGGCCTGATAGGTCAGCTTCTCTCCTGAATTTCCGCGAACATCGCGAATCCGTAACACAAAGTTTCCGTCATACGGAGCGGTGAAGAACAGCTTGGAATCTTTGCCCCCCTCTCGGGAAGCATCGTCGTCATTCTCATAATGAATCGGAAAGACCGGCAGTCCATTGGGGATGAGCTGAGTTCCGGGCGGGTGAACTTCCACCACATAGCACGGGGCACCCAGTGCGTGAGAGAGTCCCGAAGTATCAAAATAATTCCAGCGGTCACGTTCACCTGGATAGACCGAGAATCCGGAATCTGGACCCGTCGGTGACTGCCACAGTTTGACGACTTCGCCATTGCAGTAGAGAAACTGGTTCAGCGCCATCTCTTCCCAGTTGAAGATGCGGAAGTCGCCGGTCTGTGTGCTGTTCTTTCCGCGGAAGGTGAAATAGGAATCACGGACTGCCTGCAGCAGGACTCGTTGAATCGGCTCCCCGGTTTCGCTCAGCACTTCCACGAACGAGTCCAGTTCCGACTTCGAGCGGGCCGCGTTGATCTCGATCACCCAGCGTTCACCGGCTTTGGCTGCGAAGCGGAAGCAGTCGAGGTCAGGCTCAACTGTCTGTGAGTGGATCACCCCATTGATCTGGGCGGGGAGTGTGATGGCCTGCGCCTGTACAGGAGTCTGATTCGGTTCCGACTCAGCAGTCTCCTGCATTGCTCCTGTTGCAGTGACCGGGACAGCAACGGGAGTCTGATGACCTGATACCGCTGAACCCGATTTCAAAGGCGGTAGCGGAAGAATGTCGAGACTTCCGTCGAGGCGCCCTAACAGAACGCGGTCATGCACCGGATCCGGAGCGATCGTGGTAATGATCTCCGGCTGATTCTCGAGCAGTGACAGTTCCGTGAAGTTCTGCGTTTCCCAGACTTTGATCGTGCGATCTTCCGCAGTGGTCACAAGTCGGGTGCCATCTCCGGAATAAGTGAACGTCGTGACCGGGGCCTCGTGGGCAAAGCGGGAAATGATCAGCGGATTGATGCCAGGCTGATCCTGAAATGTGAGTTGCCAGATGCGGAGCCGGTTGTCTGCCCCTGCGGCGGCGACGGTCTTTCCATCACGGCTGAATTGGAGCGTGTACTGTTCCTTGAGTGGCTGACCGAGCGTGTCCAGCCGTTCTCCATCACTGGTCCGCCAGAGTTTACAGGTGTCATCCGCGCTGGCACTGGCGAGTACTTTTCCATCCGGAGAGAACGCAATGCTGTAGACCGCACCGTTGTGCCCGGTCAGGGTTCGAACCTTCTCCCCAGTTTGAGCGTTCCAGAGAATGATCTCCCGGTCATACCCACTGGTGGCGATCCATTGTCCATCCGGACTGCGAACGGCATCCAGCATCTGGTCACGATGTCCACGAAAATCCCGAAGACGCTTGCCGTCGTCAACATTCCACAGGGTCGCAATTCCACCAGACCCGGTGACCCCAGAGGCAGAAAGCAGTTGCTTGCCATGATCGTTGAACTCCAGTGACTCCACTTTGCCGGGGAGAGGTTCCAGCATGCGGACAACGGGCCAGTTGGCCGGAGGCTGATCTGTGACTGATCGCAGTTCAATCTTTCCGAAACGCCCAACCGCGATCAGTTTTCCGTCAGGAGAAATGGCAAGCGACGTGATGGGCGACTTTGAGGTTTGACTGGCAATCTGTGGGACATGCAGAGTGAGCCGGTCAGGCTCCATTCCTTTCGGGCCGGAGGCACCCTGTTCAATCCAGAGTCGCAGGAGATCGCGTTCCGCTTCGTTCGGAGCCTGTTCGCCTTCCGGAGGCATCGCTGTTTCCGCCCCGGGGAGCAGAACTTTCCAGAGCAAGCTCCCTTGCGGATCGCCGGGGAGGACGGCCGGACTCGTTTTCACCCCACGCTGCAATGAGGCGAAGGATTCCAGTGAGAAGTTTCCTTCCTTCTCCGTGTCGTTGTGGCACCCGGCACAATACTTCTTCAAAATGGGGGCGACCTGTTTCTCGTAGTCAACCTTCGTGTCGGCTCCGACCGCAGGGAACGCAGCGACGGCAAAACACAGAAGGACGAGGAGCTGTCGACGGAACATTATGATGCCCTGGTGTTCTGACGGAGTGGCGGGCGCAATGCGACTCGCTCTAACATATCAGTCGCTTCGGATCAGTGGGAAGTGACATGGCCGAACTTGCAGGGCTCCCGGCAAAGTTCAGTTGTCAGAGTTCAGTTGTCGGATTACTTGACGCGGCAGCCCTTTCTTCTGAATGATGCAGCATCACAATTCGAGCTTCAGACCTGCATTGACCGCTTCCGAACTTCGTGAATCGCACGGTCATACTTGTGCGAAGTCAGGTTCGAACGCGATTCAGGGCAGGGTGGTCACGCCTTAAGGACTGTCAGCTCTTGCAGCTGCGGCACCGCCGGGCACGGTTTTCAATGCGCGATCGGGAGGAAAACGAATGAGTCAGACCATCAAGACGCTGTGCTTTATTGCAGTTGCTGCAGTGTCCATCGTGGTCGCCGCTGGCACGTACTACTCTCAACGTCCTGTGGACCTGAATGACTTTGTGGACGTCGGCGAGAAGTTCTATCCCGACTTTGAGGATCCCAACGTGGCGACCGGCCTGCAGGTGGCCGCCTATCAGGATGCGACGGGCAAGACTGAACTCTTCAAGGTCGACGTCAAAGATGGTCTCTGGTGCATTCCGTCCCATCATGATTATCCCGCCGATGCACAGGACCGCCTGGCAAAGACAGCGGCCTCGATGGTCGGAGTCGTTCGTCTGGCGCTGGTCGATCGCACCAAACTCTCCCACAAGAAACGTGGTGTCGTCGATCCGCTCGACAAGAACGCCAGCACCGAGGGCCGCGGCGATCGCATCACTCTCTACAAGGGGAACGATGTTCTTGTTGACTTCATTGTCGGTGAGAAAGTCGAGAACTCGGAATCTCTTTACTACGTTCGCCGGGCGGACGAAGAACGTGTCTACACCGCTGATCTCGGCCGATTCAACGTCTCCACGAAGTTCGCAGACTGGATCAAGAAGGATGTGCTGGAGATGTCCCGGAACGATGTCCGGGAGATCATCATCGGTCGTTATCACGTCGATGAACTTCAGGGCAAAGTGATTCAGCAGGGGAAGATCGAACTCAAAAAGCCGGAGTCTGGCGACTGGGAAATGGTCGGCCTGAAGTCCGATCATGAGAAGCTCAAAGTCAGCGAAGTGAACACGCTGCTGACCTCCCTGGACGACCTGCAGATCGCCGGAGTTCGCAAGAAACCGGCCGGACTGAGTGCCGGGCTGAAGGGTGATTCCGCCTCGATCTCCATCGATCCGCTCGTGCAGCATGACCTCGCCGAGAAAGGTGTCTTCATCAGCGGACGCGGCGACTTCGTTTATAATGAAGGAAAAGTGAACGTCGGACTCAGTAACGGCGTGATGTATGAACTCGGCTTCGGCGAACAGTTCACCGGATCTGATCTCGATATTGAAATCGGCAAGCAGCCGAGCCCGGCTGCGGAAGCAGAGAAGGACGCCAAAGAGATCGAAGCCAAGCCTGCGAAAGAGGGCGACAAGTCTGAGGCTGCTGAGGACGAGAAGAAGTCTGATGAAGCAAAGACCAGCCGGTATCTCTTCGTTACCGCTTACTTCGACAAGACTCTCCTCGGTCCGGAGCCAGTTGCACCAGTCAAGCCAGAGGCTCCGAAAGAGGAAGCTGCCAAAGCTGATAAACCTGAAGAGAAGCCCGCCGCTGACGCCGACAAGAAGCCTGATGCCGCAAACGCAGACGCTGCGAAGTCAGAAGAGTCAAAGGACGCCCCGAAGGATGCCAAGGCCAAGGGCGCCGATCCAAAAGTTGCCTATGAGAAGGCACTCGAGGAATACAAGCTGCAGCAGGAAGTTTACGAACAGAAGAAGAAGGACTATGAGGCTCGCGTTAAATCCGGGAACGAGCGTGTTGCCGAGCTGAACCGCCGCTTCGCCGACTGGTACTATGTGATCCCTGAAGACATCTTCACCAAGCTGAAGCTGAATCGGGATGAGCTGGTCGAGAAGGTTGAAGCTCCTGAGCCTCCAGCGGAGCCAGCCGCTCCTGCCAAGGAGCCCGCTCAGGAGGAAGCCGCGAAGAAGGAAGACGCCAAGCCTGCTGGGGAAATGAAATCGGCCCCAGCCGAGAAGGCATCCGAGAATTCCGGCGACAAGCCTGCAGAGAAACCGGAAGAAAAGAAGCCGGAATCCGCCCCTGCCGAGAAGATGGAGGCTGAAAAGAAGGCTCCGGAGAAACAGGAGCCGGGAAAGCCAGAGGCTGAAAAGAAAGAACCGGAGAAGAAAGAAGATCCGAAGCCAGCTGAGTCCAAGCCAGCAGCCGACGAGAAACCGGCTCCAGTTGAGGAAAAGAAGGCCGAGGAAAAGAAAGCAGACGCTCCTGCTCCCCCGTCTTCGGACAAATAATCCCGCAAAGTGCTTGTTAACCACCAGAAGCGTGCTTTGACACCTGTTGTTAAAGCACGCTTTTTTGTTTTCATTGCTCCGATCTCCGCAGCTGGGAGAAATTGGCCCTTTTCGGAGCAGGCAATCGCGCCCATCATTTAGAAGTTGCTCTTATTCACAGATCCTGCGAAAATCATGGGTCCAGAGAATTCTTTGATTGTTGTTGAATTCACTTCCGACGAGAAATTGCAGAAATGAGCGTTCCGGAACCTCAATCTTCTGCATTACCTCCATCTGCTCCGCGGGAGAAGCCGCCAGCTGGCCCGCCCGAAAAGCGGCGAGTGAAACGTGGTCCGAGTGCCTCTGCAAAGCCCGGCGCCAAAGCGCCTCCTCAGCGACCCATTCCATCGTCGCAGCAGCGTGAAGAAGAGGAGCAACCGTTCTTCCTGTTTGAGCGGACCTTCTGGGTTCGATTCTGGGAACATCTCAACGGTGAGGCTGGAGCCGGATATCTCCTTTCGTTTCTGTTCCACATGGCGTTGCTGGCACTGCTGGCCATTCCTGTCATCCGTGAACTTCGTCAGGAAGAACCGATCGTCACAATTCTTGCAGGTGCTGATGAAGCCCCGGCGGACATTGGAATCGGGGAATCGATTGATGTCGGGGTCGCTCTGGCGCAGGCCGAAGCTGCTCCCAGCGACGGAACCGATTCGGCACCAGATCTGATGCAGCTCGACGCAGGTGCCTTGTCGCCCATTGATGTGAACCCGGATGAACTTCAGGGATTGAAATCCAAATCGTCCGGCAAAGGGACCACCGCCTCAAACGCCCAGTCGGGCGGCGGGAAGGGAGGACCGGGCGGGAACGGGACGGGTACGATGCGAAGTGTCGAACCTGTGAATGCCGTGAAAGTCGGCAGCTTTTCAGTCTGGGCCTGGCCGATTGTCGGGAAGGATCTGAAGGGGAATCTGCTCCATGCTGAGCCGGGTGCGTCACCGCGAATCTTTCAGGATTATCACATCGTCATTCGGGTTCGCGTCCCGGAGAATCTGAAACGTCTGACCATTCGGGATTTCAGCGGCAGCATCACGGGGACTGACGGTTATGGGCAGAAGATTCCCGATGATGCCTGGTATTACGATCTGAGGGGAGATCTGGTTCGCGTTCGGAGCGGTCAAACGATTCCCGTGATCGACGGGACGGTTGAAGTCCTGATTCGCGTCCCCAGTGCAGGTCGCCCTCAGGTGAGAGACACCATTGTCGTGAACTCAAAGAGCCTGAATGAAACGCAGACAATCTCGCTGGAGTTTGTCACGCTGGACCGTCAGATCAATGAGACCATGCCAGCACCCGCTTCTGAAAGCCAGAAACCCGCTGACGCGACAAACCAGAAGTAACCTGCAACGCTTCCTGCAGGATTCAGCTATCTGCTAGACCGTTTTGCCTTTTGATCTGCCAGTTGTTGCCGCGCCGAATTGAGTCTTTCGTTAACCGAAACGCGCGCTGCACAGGCAGACGGTAGAGCAAACTGCTCTGGATCACTCGCTACGGATCGCCCAGCGGAGCTTGGCGGACACAGACCGTGGATTCTCCCGCCGTTCCTGGCCCCCTGCGCGGATGACATTCTCGCTGATGGCCGCATACCAGCCGGCGTGGAGCCCCTGTTTGAAATGAGCTTTGACACGGCGATCTTCACCGGAATGAAACGTCAGAATCGCGACTCTTCCCCCCGGCTTCAGGCACCAGGGAAGCTGATTAAGAAAGGCATCGAGCACCACGAACTCTTCGTTCACGGCAATGCGGATCGCCTGGAAGACACGGCGGACTGTCAACTCGACATCTTCGCGTTCCAGACGCTGCATGAACTCGGCGGTACGAATGGTCTCGGCGAGTGCCGTTGTCGTCTTCAACGGTGACGACTGGTGCTTTTTGAGAATCAGGTCAGCCAGTCGCCGGGCGTGCGGTTCATCTGCGGCTTCCTTCAGCAGCGCTGTGAGACTGTCAAGATCCTGAGTGGACAGGAACTCTGAGGCAGGGCGTCCCTTCTCAGGATTCATGCGCATGTCGAGAGGGCCATCCTCTTTGAAGGTGAAGCCTCGAGCGGGGTTGTCGAGTTGCATCGAGGAGACCCCCAGATCGGCCAGAACAAGATCCACCCCTTCCGGAGCAATCGCAGGCAGATGATGCGCCAGACCTGCGAAATTAGATCGAACCGGAATCAGACGGTCTTCGCCGTAACCGGCCTTTCTCAGACGGTCGACAGTTCGAGGCAGCTCAATCGGATCGACATCAAATCCAATGACACGGCCATCCGGTGCCAATGCCTCAAGCAGTGTTCGCGTGTGGCCGCCATATCCGAGAGTGCAGTCCACGGCCGTCTCCCCGGGCTGCGGTTTTAACGCGTCCAGGATCTCCTGAACCATGATGGGGCGGTGGCTGCCTGCCGGGGTCTTTCCACTCGCCAGCACTTTGGCGACATCGCCGGCATAGCGTTCCGGGTGCTGCTCTTTGTAGCGATCTTCAAAGCGACGGGGATTCTTTCCGGAATAACGAGGACGCCGAGGGGGACGCGGAACTTCGGACTCGGCCATGACGACAGCTTTCAGAACCGGTCCAGCCGGCGAATGAGAGAAATGCGTTTCTTCATTCGCGGTCTTACTTGCTGTTGAGCGAAAATTCAAACCTGTTCGGTTCTCCCTTGCCCACTTTGACGGTGAGTCCTGACTTTTCAAACTCAGCATATTTCCCCGGCGTGATCAGCTTGGGAGCCGGCAGCGGAGGCATGGTGTCTGCATTGTAGTTTGCTGGGGGAACCGGAACTTCAAACTTGGAGACGGTGACCAGAAACTCCCCCTCTGTTGCTCCGTCGAAGGTCTCATAAGTCGTCATCTGGAAGGCCCCCTTTTCATCGGTGATCCCTGCGCAGGCGACACCATCCCCGGCGGGGCGGAATGTTACGGTCGCACCTGCCAGCGGTATACCGTCCAGAGTGACGACTCCACCGGCGGGATAGACGGTCTGTCGGGCTTCGACCCATTTGTCCTTGGGTCGGCTCGAATCGCAGGCGGCGAGAGTTCCCAGGAGACAAATCACCAACGCCAATCGGGACAGCATTCTTAACATCAGACCCTCTCCCCGGCATGTTCCGCACGGGCTGGTCAGGAGTTCTTAGAATTCGGCAACGGTTTCGCCGCCTTCTTTCGAGCCGAGACTTCCCCAGACGCCATACGGGCTTGGTCCGATGGAGTTGAACGATGGTCCGGAATGGCTCTGATTGCCTGCATGAATGTTTTCACTGATAAAACGGACAGAACCGTCTGCCATGACCACCTGACATCCACCGGTATGACGACTGGAGGCGGTGAAGTATCCATCTCCATCGCCGCCTCCCTGACAGGAGGGGCCATTCGGCGGAATGATTGTATTGATTGCCGTGTATTGAGACCGGCCATCATTCCACCGCATTCCAGTGGTGCGGTCTCGCGTCACTAAACTCGTTTGGTTTGTGTAAGTGCCATTCGCGAACGTCGCCCGACAATTAATTGGAGGACCACCAGTGGCCAGTGTCGTTGCTTCCCCTAGTTTTCCGTCACCTTGCGCTCGGGTGATTTCGGCCATCATAATGGTGTTTGAACTTCCATCAGTGATGTGAGCGAGGCCGATTCGGGTCTGGTAACCGAAAATGCCTCTTGTGGTGACTCGGCCGGCATGAGGAAACACCTGGTAGGGAGCCCCTGAAGCAACTTCACGCGAGTCCCCGCTGTTAAATGCATAATTTGTCTGTGAAAAGCCGTTAAGTCCCGGGGGAGGAATTGGAGGAGGAGTGGATTCGGATGGGCAAACCAAGACTGGCAGCTGGATTTTCCAGAGTGCATAGTTGGCATCCCAGACATAAGTCGGGGACTGCCAGATCTTTTGATAGATGGCGGCTTGATCCAGATTCGGAAGAATCGAGACAAAGGCACTCAGACGAGGGCACAGATCATTCGGCGTGCTTGGAAGGTTCCCTGACCAGTGAGGTCCATGGTGGCGTGGAGGGAACATGTTATACACGTCGTGGTAGTTATGAAGTGCCAGTCCGAACTGCTTCAGATTGTTTTTGCACTGAGTCCGTCTCGCCGACTCCCGCGCCTGCTGCACCGCAGGAAGAAGAAGGGCGATGAGGACTGCGATGATCGCAATCACAACCAGCAGCTCAATCAGAGTGAAGCCGCGCTGAGAAGACCTGTCTCTCATTGGCCCGTTCCTTAAGAATGCGCGGAGGCTGGAACTGAGAAAAGTGACTCATTTTCCATCCTATCGGCGTTTGCCGATCAAAGAAAGAGTCGATTCGAACACCGCCCTCCAGAAAGAGGGACAGGGTGTGCCGGGAGTTTTTGATCCTCCCGCAGTCAAACGATCATTAAGAGCAGCATGTAAGCGGGGGCCGGTCGGCGCCGTGGCATCTGCTGTGGACTGAAACAGATTATTTCAGATCGTATTCTTTAATCTTACGATACAGGGTTCGCTCACCCATCCCGAGCATCTTCGCGGTTTCTTCGCGTCGACCGCCGGTCAGCTCCAATGCACGGGCGATGTAATATTTCTCTACGTCACTCAATGGGCGGCCGATCAGAATGTCTGTTCCGGCAGCAGCAGGGAATCCCTCGGGCGAATGCCCTGCCAGCATGGCGAGTTCCGTGGGCAGATCATCGATGTCGAGCTTTCCGTCCGTATCGAGAGCCAGCATCCCTTCAATGACATTACGCAGCTGACGGATATTCCCCGGCCAGTCAAAGGCGACCAGAACCTGTCGAGCCGCCCGGGTAAGGCCTTCCACTTCACGTCCGTTGCGTTTGGTCAGCTCTTTCAGGAAGTGCTCGATCAGCAGTGGAATGTCTTCCCGGCGATCTCTCAAGGGCGGAAGGTAAATCGTGACGACGCTTAACCGGTAAAAGAGATCGCTACGGAACTCCCCAGTCTCCATCATGCTTTTCAGGTCCGCATTCGTTGCGGCCACCAGTCGCACGTTGATGGACTTTTCATCATTGGACCCGAGTCGCGTGATCTTCCGGTCTTCGAGTACTCGTAGCAACTTGATCTGCGTATCCATGGGCATTTCGCCCACTTCATCCAGAAAGAGTGTGCCACCGTTGGCATACTCAAACTTGCCGATTCGCCGGGTCGCTGCGCCTGTGAATGCACCGGCCTCATGCCCCCAGAGTTCGCTTTCCAGAATACTTTCCGGCAGCGCAGAGATATTCAAAGGAACGAACGGTTTGTTCTTCCGCGGACTGTTCTGATGCAGGGCACGGGCGACAAGTTCTTTGCCGGTGCCGCTCTCGCCGAGGATCAGGACAGTCGTGTCAGTCGGGGCGAGATTCTTCAGCTGTTCGATGACCCGATGCATCGCCGGGCCATTGCCGATCACGCCTTCGAATCCGAACTTCTCATCGAGGCCGCGGCTCAGGGCCACGTTCTTGCGGATCAACCGGATCCGGCTGGAAGCCTTGTCAACGGAACTGCGGAGTTCCTGAATGTCCAGTGGTTTCGTCAGGTAAGTATATGCACCTCCCTGCATCGCGGTAACGACGCTGGGAATCGAACTGTGAGCGGTGAGAACAATGACTTCCGCGTCAGGCAGTTCATCTTTCGCCTTCCGCAGAATTGCCAGTCCGTCGACATCTTCCATCTTCAGATCAGTGATGACGATGTCGAAATTCTGGCTTTCGATCTCTTCAACTCCCTTGCTGCCGGAGTTGGCGATCGTGCAATCGCAGCCGAGCGAAGCGAGACTGTCGGCGACGGCCTGTGCGTGGGGCTCGTCGTCATCCACGATCAGAACGCTGAATGGCACATTGTTAGGATCGGAATGATTGATGGCCACGCCAGTCCTCAAGTCACGTCAAATGAAAATGCAGCTTGGCTCATCGCAAGAACCGTGAAAGATCTCACAGGCGCTTCGATTTGAGGCAACTCCCGTATCACGGTGAGCTTGCTGAAACGCAGCCTTGGCACCGGTTTTACTCGGCAGATCGCCCTGACCGCAAAAATTACAGGTCCGATCGAAAATGTAAAGGCGCCGAAATGGCAGGTTGGTCGATTTCCCGAAATCATCGCCGGAAGCAGGTTTTTGCCTTCCCTGCCGCCATTTCTCCATCCTCTTCAAGAGTTGTCAGTCGTAAATCCCACAATTGTTCCGGTGAAGGAAGTGGCTGAGTTCTCATCGTGCGGGGCACGCCAGTTCAGAGTAATTTGGACGTTCCGAAGAGGTTTGAAGTCGCTGACCTCTCACAACCCGGCCGTTCTGAAGAAGAAAGGTTCCCCCGAGGCGGAACCCATTGGCAGCCAGCTTCCCGAGGCCATGCCCTGCAAGGATCGCTTTCAGACCGCGAAGCACCGTCCCCAAGGAGAACAGGGAGAAGAATGATCCCGACTGCAGTTCAAACGCCCGGTAGAGCTGTTCATTCGGATCAGAAAAGCAGGGGAGATCAGCGACTCCATACCGTTGCAGAATCGGCTCTATGTCCGCTCGATCGTTCAGTGCAACGAAGGCGATTCGTGTCCCGTGACGTTCGATCTCGGATCGCTGTCTTGAGATGTCGCTCACGGCCTCACGGCAAAAGGTGCAGCCTGCATGTCGCAGAAAGACCACCAGCAGTGGATTTTGGGAGGACAACTCCTGCAGGGTCTCGCCGTTTTGAGAACGAAACGTCTGCAGCGCTTCTTCCAGAGGAATACTCGGACTGGAGCGGACGGCCTGTTCATTCTCGAGTCGGAAGACAGTCCACAGGATCGCGGCGAAAGGAATCCACCAGATGATGTCATTTGGAAAGGACAACCATCCCGCCATGGGAGGCGCGGTTCCCATCAGTGCGGCTCCTAAGGCCCCAGTCCCCGCCAGGACCTTAGAAAGCAGCCCGAGAAAAACAACCAGCCAGTGCCGGACCGGGTTGAAAGCAGCAATTGCATACCCAATACCGAAGATTCCGATGAGGACTCCGATTCCCTGCCAGAGTGAGGCTCCTTCTGGCGGATAGCCCATCACTCCCAGTGATTGCTGGGGGAAACAAGTCATCCAGGCCCCCCAGCAGATGTTGTAAAGGGCTGCCGCCAGCAGCGTCACTCTGATCCATCTCGGGCTCAAAATCGGATTTGTTCGCATGGTCAGGTTTTTCATCTGCCAAAGTGTCGAGAGGAAATCCCATGCCATCGCCACGCGGGAATGGGTTCAGGCTCGTGTCCGAAGCTTGGATTTGTGATCATCTTGCGTGAGCGGGTCATACAATCTGACCCAGCTCGAGCAGGTCAGGTTCTTGATTCCCTGTGGTCACCGGTGACGGTCTCTCACATGCCGTCTATGATAGGCACAGCTGTGAGGAGGTCCCGACCAGCCCTTGTCGTGCAACCTGTGCCCTGCAAAGTTGCTCTGTAAAAAAGTTGCTCTGCAAAACAGTGTGAATCGGAGGACTCCCTGTCTCCGATGATCGGGTGACCCGGTTCATCGTCGCATGACGAGAGGATGAGGCATGTGTGGTTCGTCCTTCCGATGACCGTAACAAGAGTGACGTTGCCATGTCGCCTGAAAAGTCTACCGACGACAATCTGGAAGAAACAACCAGCATGACGGCGGCGCAGGAACGGACACCTGTACAGTCCCCGCGAAAACCGTCCCCGGGGAAGGACGGAGAAAAGTCTCCGAAGCTCGTCGGCTTTGTTCAGGGAAGCAATGCCGACTTCTCTCATCTGACGAATGATATTCTCCGGGATCGCCTGCAATTGGCGAGCCTGATCCTGTCGTGCGGTTATACCGCCTTCCTCGTGAAAGGGATTCTGTTATCCCGTCATGAAACGCACGGGCTCATGGACTGGGTTCTGCTGGGCATGCTCGCTTTCACCGCGAGCGTAACCGGGATTATCGCCTGGCGCCTCTGTGCGAAGTGTCCTCACGTCCTGAATCATCTCCGCGGAATCGAAGCAACCGTCTTCGGTCTGTCAGGTCTGCTGTTTCTGATCGCCGGTTATACCACCCTGATTCATGCCGCGAGCTCCGGCTACATGGTGAATATCAGTCCTCCCTGGCTGGTGCTGATTTTTACGTATGCCTTGTTTATTCCGAATTCATGGCAGCGTGCCGCCCGGGTGATCATCATCATGGCGCTGGGCCCCTTGGTGGTGCTTGGAGCCGCATGGATGACATCCCCGCAGGTGGAAACCCTCATCGAGGACACCACTCAGTACCATCACATTTTCCTCGAAACGATTATGGCAATGACGTTCACGTCCGCCATCGCGATCGGGGGAGTGCGACTCATTCGATCACTGCGAACGCAGGCGTACGAAGCTCAGCAGATGGGACAGTACCGGCTGAAACGTCTGCTGGGACGCGGCGGAATGGGAGAGGTCTACCTGGGCGAGCATGTGATGCTGAAGCGACCCTGCGCGATCAAGATCATTCGCCCGGAGAAAGCAGGGGATCCCAATATCCTCGCCCGGTTTGAGCAGGAGGTGCAAGCGACCGCACGTCTGACTCACTGGAACACAGTGGAGATTTACGACTACGGGCGAACCGATGACGGAACCTTCTACTACGTCATGGAATACCTGTCGGGGATGAGTCTCGATCAGATCGTCGAAATGCACGGCCCGTTGGAAGCTTCCCGGGCATTACACCTCCTCAGCCAGACCTGTGATGCCCTCGCGGAAGCGCATGCCCATTGCCTGGTGCATCGTGATCTCAAACCGGCCAACATTTTCGCCGCGAAACGGGGCGGAATCTATGATGTCGCGAAGCTGCTCGACTTCGGTCTGGTGCGGTCTCTGCAGCCGGAAACGGCCCTGCAGTTGACTCAGGAAAGCGTGGTCACTGGGTCTCCGCTGTACATGTCGCCTGAACAGGCTCGGGGAGACGAAGTTGATCGTCGCAGCGACATCTACGCTCTCGGATGCACATTCTATCTGCTGCTGACAGGCCGCACGCCGTTTGTGGAGCCGACTGCTATCAAACTTCTGCTGGCTCATGCTCAGCAGGAACCAGAGCCCCCCTCACGTTTCCGCGATGATATTCCGGCTGATGTTGAGGCCATCATCATGAAGTGCCTCGAGAAGTCTGCTGATCGCCGCTATCAGGACGTGTTGGAGTTGCAGCGGGATCTGAAGGCTTGCAAAGAGTTTGGGGCCTGGGACCGAAGTGCCGCTAAGAACTGGTGGGAATCACACGGCTGCCCGAAGAAGCTGGAACTGGATACGTGTATCAGTCAGGGAATTGAAATCGACGAAGCGATGCAGGCGACGAGCGTTTTCAATGCTCAACTCGTTAACGCTTAACGGAAAGCAACTGAGGGAAACGCCTGAGAGGTGCCTCCCGTTTCCCCGTTTGTTATTGGAGTTCCATGCCGTTCCTGAGGGACGGCCAGCGGCGGGCAGGTGCCGTCAGTTCCGAAGGTCTCGTCGAGCCAATCGATTCAGAGAAAGGATGTGAGATGTCGAAATCCATTCTGGTCATCGCTGGGGACTACGTTGAAGACTATGAACTGATGGTCCCGGTTCAAGCCCTGCAGATGCTGGGCCTGCAGGTCGATGTTGTCTGTCCTCACAAAAAGGCAGGCGACAAGATTCGAACCGCCATCCACGATTTCGAAGGGGACCAGACCTATTCCGAAAAGCCGGGGCACAATTTTCAGCTGAATTCCACATTCGCTAACGTTAAACCGGAGAAGTATGACGCCTTGCTGGTGCCAGGGGGACGATCCCCTGAGTATCTGCGGTTGAATGCCGAAGTGCTCGACATCGTTCGGCATTTCAGCGAAGCCGGAAAGCCGATTGCCGCGATCTGTCACGGACTACAGCTCCTCGCTGCGGCTGACGTTCTCAAAGGCCGATCCTGTACCGCTTATCCTGCGTGCGGTCCGGAAGTGACTCTCGCCGGCGGCAAATTTGTTTCTATCGACGCCACTGAAGTTCATGTAGACGGCAACCTCGTGACTTCCCCCGCATGGCCCGGGCATCCCAAATGGCTGGCGGCATTCATCAAAGTCCTCGGCATCAAGATTTCAGTCTGAGCCGACTGGGAGAGCGGGTAAGCTATGAGAGATAGGAAACCGTCTCCGCCTGCCTTGTCTGTCCGCCTCTGAAAGGTCAGTCTGGAAGAAGTTTCTCAAGCACTGGATTTCAGGAATCTTCATTTAGGCTTGTGACTGCGAAATTCAACCGAGAGCTTTAAATGGCTGCAAGAACAGGAACAGGCTGGATTCAGGCGGGAGCGATCCTTGCAGGGCTGTCAGTCGTGCTCGGAGCGTTTGCCGCACATGGGCTCGAGAAACCGCTGATGTCGCTGTACGCCGGACAGACCCATGAGGTGTTGGGAGTGACGATTCCCAGTGCCCAGAAGTACCTTGGAGACTTCAGGACTGCCGCCGAATATCAGATGACTCATTCTCTCGGGATGATTGCCGTAGGGCTGCTGCTGCAAACCCGGCGATCAAAATGCGCACACGTGGCCGGGATCTGCTTTCTGATTGGAATCCTGCTCTTTTCAGGAAGCCTGTATACGCTCGTTTTGACAGGGACACGGTGGCTTGGAGCGATCACGCCGTTCGGAGGCGTCACGTTCCTGATTGGTTGGGGGGCTCTCTGTCTGGCGGCCACAGGGGCCTCCGGGCGAGACGTGCGCCATGAAGATCGGCGCGAAGAGGCTGTTTCCTGAGGCCAGCGAAGGGCAGGGGGGCAGAGAAGAGTTGAAGCCCCCCGATTAGAGTGCGGGGGCCACATCGTGCGCTGCAGGGAGATGTAACAGCCAATCCCCTGAAGCCGACGACCGTTGCCAAGGCTCAATCCCGCGCCCCCGTACCGGGCCTCAGTGCGAACGCTTCAGTTCGTTTCACCGAACGGCGCTGCGTCCCCGTAGAGACCAAACCCGTCAGGGCGGCCGCACATGCGTGATCAAACGCAAAACGCCGCCTGTTCAAACGAACGAGGCGGCTGCGTCGCATTTCGGGGCGGCGAATGACCCAATGAGGACTCTGACATCCAGGTCGGATGCGGGCGACCACAGAGAGAGTCGATCGGTCATCCTGTCACCGGCCATAAAATGGCCGGCCCGATGATAAGATCAGATGACGCCCCCGTGAGTTCGATATGGGGTCTCGAGATCCGGCATATCCAGGAACCAGATTCGTTCCCAGATCTCCAGACACTGCCGGTAGTTTTCTGACTGATAGATCATCTGCCGGACGCGATCATCCGGACTGGCGCTCCAGATGGGGATAATGCACCCGGATTGGATCGACAGGGCCGCTGTCATTGCGATCAACAGGAACAATTTCCGCATCGGTCTCCTCCATGAGTCCGGGATCGCAGGAAGCACACCCAGAAACGCTCGTTTCCTGATCACCCTGAGCAGGAAAACGGCAGCCTGATTTGTGTCCTGATCAGCACCGAGTGACTTGGGCCGGAGTCTGCATTCAGCAGGACACCCGGTGAATCACATCGTTGCTTGCAAGGTTGCGTCGTGAGTGGGGGAAAATCATCCAGATCCGAGATGACCGACGGGAGCATGAATTTCTTCGTGCTGATCCGGTGAAGTCAAATCGCAATCAGGTCAGTTGGTCCCGTCCACCTCAACCCCGCAAAATCACGGAGCAAAGGAGGTTGGACCTGAAGGAAAAGGCAGGTTCGACGATGGAGCGGATGAAGGGAGAGACGGCGGCTCCGAAGGAGCGGTGACATGAACTGCTTCTGGCTCGGAGGGTTGAGGAGGCGAGTTCTTGCGGGCGGCTTCTTCCTGCAGCTGCAAGACTCGTTCTTCCATCTCCTTACCGGGCTTGAATGTCACCACGAATTTTTCGGGCACATCAACCCGTTCCCCTGAACGAGGATTACGGGCCTTCCGCGCGGCTCGTTTCTTCACCTCAAAGACACCGAAATTCCGGAGTTCGATACGACTCTCCGTTACCAGGGTGTCAATGATGGCTTCAAACGTCTTCTGAACGATTTCCTTCGTTTTGAGCTGCGTCAGACCACACTCTTCGGAGATCGTTTTGACGATTTCTTTCTTGGTCACGATTGGCCACTCCCGGCTATATTCTGACGTTTCAGTGCTGTCGACTGTTCTCACAGTCTTTGACTCAAGTGTAAATACTACAGCAACTTACTGTCAAGTAGCGGGAAAGTGAAGTGATCGGACCTCGAGTGAGTGCGGAACTGAACGAAACTCAATGTTGTCATCGTCATTGCACAGGCGGTAAATGAGTTCAATTCGCGAAAATCGACAGAGTTTTTCCAGTTTGCTGAATCGGAACAGCTCAACACTTGCTTTTCTCCCGCTGGATTCCCCTAGAAACATGCTGCTTTTTATGCGGCCGAGCACCTTGCCGGATCTCTTCGCATGGGGCGATAAAGCGACCAGTGAATGCCAGAGCTAACGAAGAAATTCGGCTGTATTGAAGTAGGTTGTGACTCCAGAGAGGGCGAGGCAATGAAAAAGGGGCCCATTCACACTCCGGTGAATGGACCCCTTGGGAGATCAACATATTGGGTCGCGGGGATGATCGAAGTCTAATCCCTCCAACTCCGATGACTTAGAACTCGCCAACGACTTCGGCGCCAGCCTTGGTTCCGAGTGCTCCCCAGGTTCCGAACGGGCTCTGGCTTGGCAGCGCGTTGTAAGCTGGGTTGGCGCTCAGATTTCCAGCGTCAATGTTTTCGGAAATGAACCGGACAGATCCGTCGGCCATGACCACCTGAATACCGCCAGTGTGAGCGCTTCCAGCGGTGTGGAAGCCGTCCCGGGAGTCGCCGGTATTACCAGTGAAGTTACAGGAAGGGCCATTCGGGGGAACGATTGTGTTGAAGCTGGAGCTGTCTGCTCCCCCTTCTGCCCAACGCAACCCAATTCGTGGCGAAACGGTCACGTTGGCGTTGTACTGGCCGTTGCTTGTGATTGCCCGGCACTCATTGGCCGTAGCATAACCTGTGTCCTGAGCCATGTTTCCGAAGTCGCGGTTGTTCCCGGGTGTCTTCCGCTCGGCCATCATAATGGTGTTGCTCGTCCCGTCGGTGATGGCGGAGATACGAACGCTCGACTGGTAGCCGAAGATTCCGCGAGGCCGACGAGCGTAACCGAGGCGGGTAGCGTCGCCATCCCCCACGGCTCCGACGTGAACCGAGTCACCGCTGTTGAACATGTAGTTTCGGCGACCGAAGTTGTCATTGTTGCCGATGTGCTCAGTCGCACTCGGGCAGAGCATGACTGGCAGACGCTGACGATATGGAGGGTAGCTCCCACTCCAAGGAGCCGGTCCCATCGCCGGGAAGGTCGTTCCATTGACGGTCAGGGGTGAAGAAATCTGATTGAACAGGGGAGCCTGATCCAGGTAAGGGAGCAGGCCGACAACACCGCTCAGGCGGTTGCCGTTTCCGTTCGGATCAGCTGCAGATGTTCCCCCACGGGCGTATGGGAACACGCCGTGAGTGTCCAGGTAGTTGTGCAGTGCGAGGCCGAACTGCTTCAGGTTGTTTTTGCACTGCGAGCGGCGGGCTGCTTCACGTGCCTGCTGCACGGCAGGAAGAAGCAGAGCGATCAAAACTGCAATGATCGCGATCACGACCAGCAGTTCGATCAGAGTAAAACCAGAGCGGCGGAGGCCACGGGCTGAGGCGCGATCAGGGACGCGAGGCATTCTACTGTCCTTCATCATGATGGAAATTCGGCCGACGCAACGACATCAGGCCAGATGGATTTCTGTGGATTCCATGGTGGTTTGCTAGCTGGCCTCAGGGGCGAACCAGAGCGGCAGTCACCGCTCGTTTCCCTCGACCAGGAGCATGGACCACGGAGGGGCAAACTCGTGCAAGAACCTACAGCAAGGTGACGGGACTGAACCGCCTGACCCCTCCAGGACAATTGCTGGCGTTGCCGAGTCTGAACCGGACGGCACTGCTCTTAACGGTCGGTCGGCACGCCGCCGACAGTCAGAGAAGTAAATTCGTATGCGAAGTATTTGTGAATGGGCGCAAACCGTCAACCCATTCTCCTGCCGACATCTTCCGCAGCCTCTTGTGAAATTGACGAGACCGAGTGTAAGTGCCTGAAAAAGAACAGGTTAAGAAAGTTTATCGTGATGCTGATTGTTTAAGTGACGCCTGCCGGGTTGCTCCCGTTTGCTTGCGGCTTTCATACGTTGACATTGTAGAGGGAAGTATCGGATCGGCAACGAATAAAATGATTCGTACGGGATCGATACCAATGGGTTGGACCCGACGACGCCCGCAAATCAATCAAGGAGGTGCGGGATTCGGCGTCTTTGAAGAGTGGCTCAGAAGGAGGCGCAACACGTCGAAGACAGTTCGCGATTTGGCAGCCTGCGATGTCCTGACTCGCTGTGAGCTGAAGTGCTGTCAGGTGGAAAGCGCTGGGAGATCAGGCGCTAGCGGCGATGCCTCGCCGGGAGAGTTTCAACATCGTGACTTCGTTGCCACGTTCGTTGTAGATGACTTCATCCATGAATGTCCGCATGAGAAGCAGTCCCCGTCCACAGGGACGCTCGAGATTGCACGGATCGCGTGGGTCGGGAAGCAAGCCTGGATTGAAGCCCGGGCCTTCGTCGCGAACGATATACTGCAGGCCGTCGGAATCGATCCGGATCTGGACGTGAATCCGACGTTCTCGATAGGGCGAGAGCTGGAGGCGTTGACGGGCGAGCTCATAGAACCGGAGATGGTCGATTTCCCGCAAGTCGCTGCTGACTTCCAGATTGCCGTGATAGGCGGCGTTCAGCAAGGCTTCTTCGAGTGCGACGCCGGTCCGCAGGCGGTCGTTCTCGTTGAGCAGGTCCATGTCCCGGAGAATTCCCTGCACATACGCGACGAGTGAGGTAAGCAGTGTTGGATCGTTCGCCAGTTCGAACTGACATTCCATGGAATCCATGTAATGCAGCAGGTCACGTTTCGTGCGGCGTTCGCCAGCCAGCGTGAGGACCTGTCGAACGGTCTGAGTGAGCAGGGAAGCCAGTTTGGATTTCGGGACATAGCTGGAGGCTCCCTGCTGCAGGGCCTCGACGGCAATGGTCTCACTTCCCTGAGCGGTCATCAGAACCACCGGGACGAGAGGGAACTCTCGTTGAACTTCCCGGACCAGATCGAGGCCGTTCATCTCCGGCATCTGCAGGTCAGTGACGATGACATCTGGGAGAGCTTTATCGGAACTCTGGACGCGGTTCCAAGCCTGACGGCCGTCACTGGCGAATTCGACTTCCCAACCTGTGTCGCGCTGCAACAGGCCGGCGGCGATCTTTTGATCCATCACCGAATCGTCGACCACCAGAATCTTGACCATGGACGCCTCAGCCCGAACAGAACCGATCGTGACATCAGGAGTTCAGAGTAATTGTCCATCCCTGGAATTCAAAGGAACCGATTGCCGGTCGAGGCCAAGACATCCATCTCGTTGAGGCGACTCGCAGCACTCACATTTGTCGTCACTGATCCCCACATTCACGGGGGACTCGCAGGCGTTTTGCACAACCTGCCAGCGGCTGGGCGTTGGCAATCAGGACGGGGTGACGACCTGGGTTTCAGGCCCGCGAATGGGAACCTGTCGGCGAGGAATATCCGCCCGCTTCGCCAGATGAATTGTCAACACGCCATCTTTCAGGGTGGCATCCACTTTAGAGTCATCGACAGGGCAGGGGAGCGGAATTGATCGCGTAAAGTTGGAAAAACGTCGTTCTTCACGATGCACTCGCCGCTGATCCGGTTGGGAGGAAGATTCGACTGCGCGCTTGCCGGAAATGACGAGTAGATCTCCCGTTAGTTCGACGGTGATTTCATGGTTCTGCCAGCCGGGGACATCGGCGGTAATCTCCAGCACTTCAGGAAGCTCAATGACATCAATGCGAGGAACGGCGCCGCGAAGATGCGGAGCGGCCTCGCCCAGAAATGTCTCCACGAGTTCGCCGACTTCCTGTTTCAGTCCGCCGAATGATGGAGTGGTGATCCACGGACGAAACAACCGATCTCGCATGGAAGATGATTCAGACATTGCATTCCCTGTCAGAGAGAACTGATCTTGCCTCTCATTATCATAAGCCCCTGAGGAGCGGGATGAAACAGGGGGAATAACAGCATTTTCTGAATTCCTTGGGGGAATCCAGTCGCTCTTGTTCAGCGGAACATGTCCATTTTGCGAGAGATTCAAGTTGTGAGGGGGCGATTGCAGGAAATCGAGTCGAGTACGCTTGATTCTGTCGGCAGCACCTCCAAAAATCATTGATTCGATTTCTCCCGGCAAACGGAGTGCGGTGACGCATTACCGGATTGCCATGTGTCACTTCCCTCATGGCGAGCGGTCCTTACCGCAGTCGCCCTGTTCCGGCCCGATGAATGGGCCATGCGATTCAGGCAATTCCATGCAGCTCTCTTCTGTCGTTCAGGCTCTGAAACCTTCCGCTACGATTGCCGCCGCAGCCAAGGCCAAGGAACTCAAATCCACCGGCGTTCATGTCCATGAATTCACGCTCGGGGAGCCCGATTTCCCGACTCCTCGTCACATCTGCGAAGCTGCTAAAGCCGCAATGGACGCCGGGCACACTCACTATACGCCTGCGACCGGGATTCCCGAGCTGAAGAAGGCTGTCGTTGACGCTTACAAGCGCGACTACGGTCTCTCGTATGAGCCGGGACAGGTGATCATCAGTAACGGAGCCAAGCATGCGATTCATAACGTGATCGCCTCGCTGTGCGGACCGGGTGATGAAGTGATCATTCCGACCCCTTACTGGGTCAGTTACAGCGCACTGGTGGAACTGACCGGGGCAACTGCTGTTCTGGTTCCGACCACTCAGGAAAGTGGTTTCTGTCTGAGTGCCGAGCAGTTTGAGAAAGCAATCACCAGTAAGACCAAACTGCTGATGCTCAATAATCCCTGCAACCCGACAGGGTCGTCATACCCCGTCGAGACATTGGAAGCACTCGCCCGCGTTGCTGTGAAGCACAAGATCCCGGTTCTGTCTGACGAGATCTATGAGAAGCTGCTGTACGGCGGAGCCCAGTTCCGTTCGTTCGCTTCCCTTGGCGAAGACGTGAAGGCCCTGACGATTACTGTCAGCGGAGTCAGTAAGGCCTATGCCATGACCGGCTGGCGAATCGGCTGGACGATCGCCCCAATGGCTTTGACAAAGGGAATGAGCAATCTGCAGAGCCAGCAGACTTCCAACCCTTGCAGCATCAGCCAGTATGCTGCGGTCGAAGCCCTCAACGGTTCGCAGGATTGCATCACGGAGATGGTCGCTGAGTTTTCGAAGCGTCGCGATTACGTCGTGAAGCGATTGCGGGCGATTCCGGGTCTCGATTTTGCTGATCCGACCGGAGCCTTCTACGCATTTTTCAATGTGAGCAGCTACTTCGGTAAAACGCTGCCAGGCGGCGGTGTCGCAAAGAACTCGACCGAGTTCTGCGATCAGCTCTTGAGTGTCGCCCATGTGGCGACGGTGTCTGGTGACGATTTTGGGGCGCCGGGCTACGTTCGTCTCTCATTCGCAACGAGTCTGAAAGCTCTGGAAGCCGGGATCGACGCTCTTGAAGCCTTCCTCCGCGAAGCGAAGTAAGCGCGTGAGAAACACAGCAAGTTGATTTCAATGAGTTCCGAAAGGGGCCGCGTGGTGATTGCCGCGTGGGCCCCTTTCTTCTTACTCTTGTGACGGTCAGCGGAAAGAGGACACCCGGACGGAGTGAAACAGACGTGACGTCGACTTCCCATTCCAGAGACGTCACACGCGCTCCCGGCAGCGCTGAGGCGGTCGGGCGTTCCGCGTTTCGTGACGTGATGTTCTACGCATTGCTGCTGCTGTGTGTGGTCGGTCTGCTCGCTGTGCACACGGCATGGTCGAAGACCGTGACCCATGATGAGCTCTGGCACGTCCCGGTTGGATTACGGAATCTGCGTGACGGTCAATTTGACGTTGATCGACTGAATCCTCCTCTTGCGAGAATGTGGTCCGCTGTCCCGCTACTCATCATGGGCGTCTCGACTGATCATGAGACATTCAACTCGGCAGCGGGGAAGAGGTTCGTCGAAGATCATCCGACCCGATTTCCGTTGTATTTCTTCGCGGCCCGATGTGCCCATCTTGTCTGGTGGATTGCAGGAGGATTGATTGTCACCGTCTGGACCTGGCAACTGCTCGGACGGGATTCCGCGTTGCTGGCGGTGTTGCTTTATGCCACCTGTCCGAATCTGCTGGCGCATGGAAGTGTGGTGACGCCGGATGCTCCGCTGATGTGTGCGTTCATGGCGACGCTGTATGTCTGCTGGAGGTGGTGCCTGAATCCGACTTGGGGCTGGGCAGTCTTATTAGGAATTCTGCTGGGAGTGACGCAAGGGGTGAAGTTCACCGGACTGCTGGCTTACCCACTGGTCGTGGCCGCAGTGCTCTGGGTTCTTGTCTTTCGCACGAACACCGCGAAATCACGATTCAATGTCGCGGGGCAGGGATTGTTGGCAGGTGTACTGAGTCTTGTTGTCCTCGCTGCCTGCTATGGCTTCCAAGGGAATCTTGTTCCTCTTAATCAGTATCAGTTCCGGGCGCAGGCAATGCAGTTCATGCAGTCGCTGTTCGCTTCGATTCCGTCGATTCGGGTTCCGTTTCCCTGCGATTACTTGCTGGGAATTGATGAGCAGCGATTCATCATGGAAAGTCCTCACCCAGTCTTTCTCGACGGACAATGGAGTGTGACCGGGTTTCCTCACTATTACCTGATGATGTTGGTGTGGAAGATTCCGCACCTGCTGCAGGTGCTGTTTATCGCAGGGCTCGTTCGCTGGCTGTTCTTTGTTCGCCGACCCGGTCAGCGGAAAACATTACTGATCCTGCTGATTCCCATTCTGCTGGTGCTCATCGTTTCGAGTCGCGAAGGAATGCAACTGGGAGTGCGATATGTGCTGCCGATCCTTCCATTATTCATCATGATTGCCAGTGCGTCGGCTGACTGGTGGGCACTGAGTTCCCGTCATTTCCGAGTCGCTTTGGGAATGATTCTGTGCGTGCTGGCTGTCTTTTCGTTGCGGTATCACCCGAGCCATCTCGCCTACTTCAATGAATTCGCTGGCGGGCCAATTGGCGGAAGGTTTCATCTGCTCGATTCAAATCTCGACTGGGGACAGGACCTTCACCCTCTGTCGCAGGAACTGAAAGCCCGGGGCTGGAATGATGTCAGTCTGGCCTATTTCGGCACGGTTCCCCCTGAACTGCTAGGCTTCAAGTTCGAACTGCCTCCGTCGTGGCGGCCTCAGCCGGGGAGATACGCCGTCAGTGTGAACTATGTCATGGGGCGTCCGCATGTGATCACGCAGGGCGACGGCGCGTCGCGAGGGACCGATTTCCAGGAATTCGGCTACTTCCGATTCTTTGAGCCGGTTCAGACCGTGGGGGGCTCAATCGATCTCTACGAATTGACGCCGGAGGACGTCACCCGCTGGCAGGCCGCTCAAATTCGTTGAATGGATTCGGATCTCCTGCCGGGGAGCGGGGTTCCGTTCGGACGGCAAACCTCTCTTTACCAGTTTGTAAAAATGACCATACACTGCGGCCAACCCCGGGGCAGTGAGGTCGTTTTCAGCGATGTTGGCAGCAGTTTGCTTTTGAAGCAGCTCTGGCGACAGACATCCCGAGGGGCCTACGATGGAATCAGGCCTCTTCAGAAAACGCGGGCTGCCGGTCGGGTCTCACAGCGAATTTTAAATCCTCGCCTGAGACTCTGAACTCGTTGAGCATCGTGCTCAGAGACGCCTTAAAGGAGTGATGGCGTGCAATCGTTTACCTGGTATGACATCCTGATTCTCGGCATTCTCGTGTTCTTCACGATGCGTGGGGCAATCAAAGGCGTCATCTTTCAAATCGCCAGTCTGGCGGGCATCGTCCTCTGCTTCCTGTTTGCCAACGGCATCTCCGGAGCGCTCGGACCGTATGTGCATCTTGAGCCCCCATTGAACAACTGGGTGATTTTTGCAGCGGCCTACATCGGGTTCACATTCATCTGTTACATGATCGCCCGGGCTTTGAATGAGGTCATCGAGCGAGCCAAGATGAAGGACTTTGACCGGAATCTCGGGGCGGTCTTCGGCTTCGTGAAAGGAGTCGCCCTGTCGCTGGTGCTGACTTACTTTGTGGTCACGATGTCGGTTGCAGCTCGGGAATCACTGAAGAATTCGTATTCAGGACGGTATGCAGCGATCATCATGGATCGCCTGCATCCTGTGCTCCCGGAACGGCTGCACGGAGCGGTCGCTGACTACATTCATCTCCTGGATCACGATGGTCTGGACCTGAATGCTCACAAGCATGATCACTCGAATCCTTCGAAGCCGTCTCCATTGGGAACACCATCCAGTTTCCCGACTTTTCCGGCGAATGATCCATTCGCTCCGATTCCTGGAACCAGCCCGCCGCCTCCGATTTCGTCAGGTAGTTCTTCTCTGTGGACGCAGTTGCAGGGGATCTTTAACAATGAATCACAGCGGATTGTGAATGAGGCTCTGCAGCGGGCTGACCCTCAGACTCGCAGTCAGATGGAACAAACACTGAACGTCCTGACGAAGAACATGACTCCGCAGGAGCGCGCGAACCTCCAGCAGCAGATTACTCAGGTCGGCGCAAACCAGCTGAAGCAATACCTTGACTCACGTCTCGGTTCACTGGGAACCCCTGTTCAACCAGTGACAGGAAATCCGTCGATGAGTCAGCCTGCCAATCCACCTGTGAGTCCACTGCCGACACCGTCCAATGCAGGGCAGGGGAGTCAGCTGACCGCTCAGAAGAATCAGCTGATCAAGGAAATCGCGGCCATCTACACACCGCTGCCGCAAATTCAGCAGAATATCGAGCAGGATATCACTATCCGCACCGCTGGGGTGCCTGATCAGGTCGTGGTCGCAGCGCTTGATGACTGGAAGGGAGACCTGCAAGGTCGCCGCCCTGATCCTGATCCTCAGACCAATGCGGAGTATCCGGTGGAAATTCGAATTGTCCGTCAGCTGCAGGCAGCGGGAATTCGGCTGGACCAACTGAGTGCTGATGTCCAGCGCCGTCTGAATGGAGGGCAGGCGCAGAGCGGTGTCGGAAACAGCAATAGCCCGCTGTAGGCAGCACCGGCTTGTTCGCTCCGAAACTGCATCGTCCTCTGCAGTGCGGATATCAGCCGATGGACGACGTGATCCAATCGACGATCTGATCCCATAGACTGTCCCATAGACTGAGTGGTCGGAAATCTCGCTCGGCCGTTGGGTACATGCTTCAAAGAAAATCCCCTGCAATCCCGGGAAGGTTGCAGGGGAGAATCGAACGCTGTTGAGGTGGAGCAGTTCTTCGTGGGCCATTCGTCGTAGAGCCGTTTGCTCTCCCTCGTGCTTGCGAATCGCGTCTGGACTGATGAAAGACTCAATTCCGCGTCGCAGGAATAGGGAGATCAAAATGCAAATCAAAATGCAGAATGGTTTATCGTGATTTGCTCTTACGGGTGGACGCCAGAGGCTTTTCCAGCTTGAAGTCCGACTTGATGACCTTCTGGTCGGCGGGAATCGTCAGAGTCAGTTCCGACTGGCTGTTATAGATGTTCGGAATGAACGAGACGATTTCAGGACGTTCAATCGGATCGCTGCCCGGCTCTTGAATCGTGAGGACCTTGCCAGTCTCCTTCAGGCCGGTGATTTCGACACGATATTCACCAGGAATCGGACCTTGGTTTTTATCGATGTGAAACTGTCCATTCTGAATCTTGGTCGAAGCGACGGGCCCCCCATCTTTGGGAAACAAAGTGATGGCCCCTCTCTCAACGATTTGATTGTCGAAAGTTACGCTTCCGTGAACTTCACGTCGGTCGAGTCCATCTCCGCGACCGCAGCCATTGAGTCCTGCTGTGAGAGCGACTCCGAGTAACAGTCCTGCGATGCGACAGAGCAACCATTTCGATTGCGGGTTGATGTGGAAGGTTACCATTCGCCGACAGTCTCTCCCTTCCACTGCGTACTCAGTGCCTGCCAGATCTGATGGCTGATGTTGTCACTCGCGAATCGCACCGCACCATCGCAGAGCAGGGCATGAACTCCACCGACGTGATAGCTGCGGGCGGCAAGTGCCGATTGTCCGCGGCCGTTAGCGGTGGCTTCCGGGGGCGGTTCATAAGGCATGCCTTGAGAGGCGTTGTCGTTACAGGTTCCGCCGACGCAATAGTCGGGAGCAGGTGAGTTCGGAGTCAGACGGGTGGTGATCTGATAGCAATTTGAGTCGTCGTTCCAGATTCGACCGCGGCGATCGACAGTCGATGACGGACCGAATCCCTTCTTCATCTCCATCATGGCCAGGGTATTGCTGGTCCCGTCAGTGATGTCTGAAATCCGGGCTCCGTAATTGATTCCGAATGGAGAGGCCCAAGATGTTGTTCCGCCGGGATCGTTTCCTGTCGGACCGCTGCCGTCCAGGTCCAGATAGCGGTGGGCTCCCCAGTTCAGACCATAATTCCCAAGGGTTTCCTGCTGGAAGTTTGAGGAATATTGTTCACCTGAAGATGGGTCGGTGGGGCACTGATAGACCGGCAACTTAACTTCCCGAACGCCTTTATTGGCCGCGGCAGTCGAGTTTAAATTGTGATTGTACTGGTGATAGGCCGCCTGCTGTTCGATGTAGGGCAGAATCTGCGACACAAAGACGCCGCGATAGTCGTTCCCGGACGCAAACGGAACACGAATGGCCCCCGGCGCGAACCGGCGATGGGTGCTCTCATAGTTGTGAAGAGCCAATCCCAACTGCTTCAGGTTGTTTCGACAAGCGCTGCGACGAGCTGCTTCACGGGCCTGCTGGACTGCAGGCAGCAGCAGGGCAATCAGAACTGCAATGATCGCGATGACGACAAGCAGTTCAATCAGTGTGAAGCCACGCCGACGGACGGCGAGGCGGGGCAGGGGAGGCAACGGACGCGACATTTTTCAGTTCCACAATTCGAAGTCGTCGTTCATTTCGTCAGCGAGAAAGCCGCTACGCAAACGACTATCAAGTTGGTCGTGTTATATTGAGTGAGGATTTTATCGTCAATCATGATTCGTGCAGTTCAATCATTTTTGGTGGGGGAAGTAATTATTCTGTCGTTCCAGAAATTGTCGCAGTGGCATATGTGGTAAACAGTTGTGGAGAATGAGGCTGCCTGGAACGGATTGCTTGGCAGCAAACGAAAAAAGACGCACCAGTCTCGGCTGATGCTTCTTTGCAATGCTGGCGAGATTTGATACTATCCTTACTTCGTCAAAACTGCGGCCGGAGTGGGCTGCATCAGGTAGTGGAAAAGAGCAGTCGTCTCTTCGTCGGAGAGCTTTTTCAGCAGTCCTTCCGGCATCAGGGACGTGGTCATTGCCTGCAGGACTTCGATGTTCTCTCGTGGAATCGTGGTCGTCTGGTTGTTTGCTCCCCGAAGGGTAACTGTCGTCGGAGTCTGATCGATGATCAGCCCTGTCAGGACGCGACCGTCTTCTGTCACGATCTGGAACTGGATGAACTCTTCCCGGATGCCTGCGGAAGGATCGACCATCGCCAGCAGCATGAAGTCGAGGTTAGTTCTCTCGTATCCCGTCAGATTCGGGCCGATCTGTCCCCCCTCAGAGAAGAGCGTGTGACAGGTCGCACAATGCTGTTTATAGAGCTCTTTGCCTTGAGCCAGTTGAGCGGGAGTTGCTTGATTCTTCGAAGCTGATAATAGTTGCCGCAGTCTGGCAATTTCAGCAGTCTTCTCAGCGTCCGTTTCGCGAGTCTTCCCCCAAATACGGGTGATCCGATCCTGAAGCTGCGGGTCAGCATGCAACAGGAGTTGCTGAACAATGTCATGCGGGATCGCCCGGGCCGGGAGTCGCAGTTCTTCAATTTCTCTAAGAAGCTGAGATGTCCAGGCCGGCCGACTTGCGAGTACCCGATAGGAGGCCTCGCGCAGTCCATGTTCATCAGGCAGAGTGGACTGAAACAGGGCACAGATCTGCTGCCCGATCTTTGGGTCCGAATAACGCATCAGGGCCTGCAGCGCGGCCTTCTTGATTCCGCTCGAATTCGAGCGGAGCAGTGCTGTCAGCACGGGAGCAGCCGCAGGCACGTCGATCTCCCCGAACGTTTCGATTAACGCAAGACGAGTGGGAAGATCGGCTTTTTCATCGCGGATGATCTTCAGGGCGTCGTTGATGGCTTTCTGCTGCCCGAGGCGAACGCCGAGAACAACATCGGATTCGCCCAGTGATTTCTGATAATCCTGAATCGACTGTTTCAGACCGGGCGGTAGGGTCGCGATTTCGAGTCCCTGATACGCTTCGAGAAACCCTGCCATGAGGAGGGGGCGTGAGTCCGCCGGCGCCAGCTGCAGCAACTGATCACAGGCAAGAAGGGCGGGCGAGACAGTCTTCGAGCGCTTCTGTTCCTGAATTCCCTCCAGCGCGAACCGCCGCATCAGGCGGGATGCAATCGTCTGTTGGACGATCGGATGTGTCCAAACCTGTGGATCCCGGAAGAGGTCAAGTACCTGCTCGCGCGGAGACTTGGCATCCTGCGTTGTCAGAGGCACACTGACTTGCGCGGAACCATTGAGAGTCTGCTCGCCGCAATGACCTTCAATCCCCCACCAGATCTGCAGCGGGAGATGCTTGTCGCTATTGTCTTCATCACGCTGCATCAGGGCCGCGAGAATCGGCAGACCAGCGGATGCAGGGAAGCGGCGGGCTGACGAGGCGAGTTGGGAACGGACCTGAATCCCAGGCTCCGATCGGGCGAGTGATTCCAGGGTCAGTCCCGTCTGTGGAGTGATCTGTCGGTTATCACCCAGGAATCGAACCGCCCAACGCCTCAGGTGCTCATTCGGATGGGAGAGGAGCGTCGCCAGCTCGGTCTCGGTTATCAGGTCTGCAGAACCGAGCGTCCAGAGTGCTTCAAGGGCACCAGGCTGATTGTCGGAGATCAACTTCCGCAGGTGAGCTGTGATCGCTTTTTCGTTGGAGTCTTTCTGACCCCGCAGGCGATCGGCGAGAACTCGGGAGGCGGTCTGACGCTGCCATTTATTGGTATGGGTGAACCGCTTGATCAGGTCGTCATCGCTGAGAGTGGTCAGGTCGACGATCTTCGCAGGGGAGTCGTTCTCCCCGGTCAGGCGATAGATTCGCCCGCTGGTCTTATGCCAGTTGTCACGGGGATCAACATGTGACAGTCGGGTGTCGTACCAGTCTGCAAGATAGACGGCTCCATCAGGACCGACTTTCACATCGACCGGTCGGAACCAGGTGTCATCGGTCTTACAGAGAGACGGAACGTCCGTCGTGCGATAGGTTGATCCGTCCGGCTGCATCGCGCTTCCCCAGACCCGATGGTGCAGGGCGTTCGCGGCAATAATGTTTCCTTGAAAGCGCTCAGGCAGGGCACCGCCTTCATAAATCACAAACGTCTGCGGGAAGCGATCTTTATCTCCCTCGTGTGCCATATGGGAGAAGTACCCGAATGCATACGGGTTGGTCAGCGGACCATGCTTGCCGAAATTCTTTTCACCGTAGGACCCCTGGGGATAGTACATCCCGCGGGTGTTGCCGTGATTGGTCCCGGAGAAAACACGACCAACTGAATCGAACTCAAGCGAGAAGGTGTTTCCACCCCCTTCTGCGTAGACCTCGAAGATGTCCGTGTCTGGGTGATAACGCCAGATACACTGGCCTTCGAAATGAACGTCCTTCGTCTTTTCTGAAGAAACGTTGGCTGTGGTGGTCGACCCCATCGCCCCGTACAGCCAGCCATCAGGTCCCCAGGCAAGACTGTTTGCGACCGCATGCGTATCCTCGAGCCCGAATCCTCGAAGCCGGACCTGCGGATCACCGTCGGGAATGTCGTCGCCGTTTGCGTCCGGATAGAAAAGCAGATAAGGAGTGTTCAGGACCCAGATGCCGCCGCGACCTGCGATGGCCGCTGTTGCGATATTCAACCCGGTGAGCACATCTTTCGAAGTGTCATAGCGACCGTCGCCGTTAGTGTCTTCGAAGACGGTGACTTTATCGAGCCCTTGGACTCCATGTGGGGGCGGCTTGGGGACATCATCAAAGATCGCACGCAGATACTGGTCATAACGTACGATCTTTAAGCCGGCAGGGAAGGGGTATTGCAGATACTGCACGACCCAAAGCCGTCCCCGGGGATCGAAAGAGATGTAAAGCGGCTGCATGACAGCCGGTTCTGCCGCGACAAGTTCGATCTTGAGTCCATCGTCCAGCTGAAAGCGTTTCATCGCTTCCTCAGGTGTCAGCGGATCAGTTCCGTCTCCGATCTGGCCTTTCCCGGCGAACTCGCGGATCACTTTCTCGACTTCCGCATTCCCGGCCCGTTCTGGACGAGGTTCATCTGCTGTGAGAGCCGCAGGCACCTGCAGAAGCAGTGAGAGCGCCCACAGGGGCGGGGCGATGGATCGTGAAATCATCCGGATCATCTTGGAATTCTCAGGCAGGAGATTCAGGGAAGATTCAATCGATTCTCAGAGTGTTGAGCGTAAACAACCCCGAAGCGAATTGCGAATCAAAAAGAGAGCAGTTGTACTGTCCAGTTCTCATAGGTTCCGGGTTTTGATGAACCCAGGATGCAGTTTGACTTCGAGAGGACAAGGCATTTCTCAATAAGTTGCTTCAGACGGATTCGATCTTAGTGCGACTTCGGGGCCGGCCAGTTGAGATGGCGATGCAGGAATTCATAAGTTTTCACTCCATGAATGGCATGAGGGCCGTCGAAGACTTCGAATTCGATCTGATCATCCAGTTGAAGTTTCCGGTAAGGACGAGCGGCTGTCGCAAATTCGGCAGCGACCCAGTCATCTGGAGCGACCCCATCATCGAGCCCCCGCTCAACCATAAACGGACGGGGAAGCATGAGCCACGTCAGCTCTGCATAATTGGCAACGTGACCCATGTTCCATTCGAAAATTTCGTACTCGCCAGTGAAGACATAGGAATAGCGGTCTTCAGCCGAGGCATTTTTGCGGATCCAGTCATTGAAGTCGGCCGAACAGATCGAGAGGCAGTACCCCGCCTGATCCGGGCGGGGAGGCAATAAGGGCGGCACGCGTACAGCTGTTTTGCCACCATAAGAAATCCCGTAGAACGCAATCCGATCCGGGTCAGTGCAGGGGAGGCTGGCGAGCCAGTTTAATGTGACCTGATGCTGCTCGATGATGTGGCTGAACAGTGACAGCCCCAGAGGATTCAGTTTTCGCTGAACGACCCGAAACAGGTCGCCGCCGCGATACGGGTTCTGCGGTACATAGACAATGAAACCACGCTGAGCCAGCACAGAGCTGACCCCCTGATAAGCTCCAAATTTCGGATGCTTCGGGTCAGTGACGATCGTGTACATCGGCGTCCCTTCGAGCCCATGCTGAAAGACGACGACTGGCCGTTTTTCATTTTCACGCAGACTCTTTGGCAGGAGGAGAATTCCGCCGGCAATGCCCCCCCAGTCCTCGTCAGCAGGATCGCTCTTCACGCCGGGAGGATGAACATCAAGCACGATCTCATAGCCTGTGAAGTCAGCGGTCTCGAGAACTTTGCGGGACCGAGGACGGGGCGGAACGGACGCCGTCGGGGCACGCCCAATGAAACTTTCATGGACCAGCGTTCGATACTTCTCCGCTGCGGCTGCGTATTCAGAGGTCGTCTTTCCTTTTAAGTCCTTCCACACCTGCTGTCGGGTGAGATGACTGCTATGCAACAGATGTTGAGTGTCTCGCACCAGTTCTTCCACCTGAGACTTCATGCGTCTCCGCTGGTGCTCCCTGAGTTCGTCAGTTGCTCGTGATGTGGTCGTCGTGGGGGGAGCGGATTCCGCAGGGAAGGGGAGAGCAGGCAGGAGAAGATGAATGGCCCGTGCGAACTGGCTGTTGTTTGTCTCGGCAGGCTCCTCGTCGCTCGCGGTCAAGAGATGCAATGGCGGGGATGCGCCCTCGGGGCCAGAAGTCTTTGTATACCCGAGCGCCTTCTCGAATTCTCGTCGTACCGACTTCCGTTCAGGAGTGGTGACTTGCCCAGGAGCGGCGCAATTATGGCGATCCTTAAACTTCTCCGGCCCGGTGATTATTGCGACTTCCACGTTATCAATGACCAGCGGGCGGGGGAGAATCAAGCTCGCAATCTCGGCGTCTCCGAATTCCTTCAGCTGCCCGAACAGGTTGCGATAAATCGGTTCTTCCCAGACGCGATCACGTTCGTTGAAGTACCCGCGAATATAGGCCGCGTCGATGGACTCCGGAGAGGCCGCTGCCACCATCATCGCGATCAGTCCCCCTTCGCCGGTTCCAATAACCACTGTCCGAAGCGGACATCTCAGATCACTCCGAAGTGCGTCAATCCCACAGCGGATCTTCGCCACTTCATAACCGACAGGATGGCGACCGAGTTCGAATCCCAGTCGATAAATGAATTCCCGATGCGGAAGATTGGTCCATCGCACCAGCGGGTGCCCGGAACATTCCACCTGACGATCAATCAGGACTGGGCAGAGGACGACACATCCTGCTTCTGCGAGTTGCCGCGAAACCTGTTGGACGGACGGGAATGCGGGATCAATACCGAAACTGGCTTCCGGCGTTTCATTCACATCGGGCAGCACGACGACGCAGGGAAGTGGTTGCTGTGAATCCTTTGCCAGTGACTTCGGAATCGCCAATAACCCGCGCCCGGTGATTCCGTCAGCGACATCCCATTGGCACTCAACGAGTGTGAATTTTGGATGGTCAATAACCGTGGGACTGAAGCGGGTCAGACGGGAGGTCGCCGTCTCAGTCGGCACATCACCGATCAGGGAGCGAAGCCGATTGCGTGCCGCCTCACGCTCTTTCTTCCCCTCAGGCGATAATGCCGAGTGCTCGAGCCAGTTGGGCCGACGTTGTGTTCCAGCAGCAGTCAGGGCCCGCTCTGCATACTTGCTCAGGCCACGGACCATCACCACATCGAGTGGCTCATTCAGTTCCAGTGGTGCTGTGTTTGGGAGCCGCGCGGTGAGACTGTCCGGAAGATTCTCTGCGTCAGCGGAGCAGGGAAGATGAATCAGCCCCGCCAGGAGCAGCGCAAACTTCAGAAGAAATTTCATCGACGGGCCCCTGATCGAGTTCCTTGAGCGGAAAGCTGATCGTAGAGAATGGAACAGTCTGCCTCTCCGGTGAGCAGTGAAAATGCTCTGATGGTCGACTGTCATTCAATGCTTTGCAGAAACAGAGCGGCTATGAAGTGAGCGCGGCCTCTTTCGCACCTGTTCGCTGTCGACGGGCGAGTCTGACAGTGTTATGTTCAACCTTCAAGTGATAATGATGTCGCGATCAATCGGTCCAATCGATTTGGTCGTTGATCGCTAGCGAGCCGACCGGAGTCGGCATTCCTTCATCCAGGGCGGCCGGTGTGCTGATCAAGAGAAGCAGCCGCGATTAAGTCTTCATTCAGCAGGACGATCTCTCAGGGAGAACCCGATGCGTTGTGTCGTTTGGCTAGGAATCTTGACCATTACCCTCGGAAGTGCAGGGACGTCGCCTGCAGCAGATCCGGAAACAGTGTTCCTGGCGGGTTTCGCCGAACGCGATATCACGCCTGAAATCGGTATGGAACAGCCGGGGGGATATGGGAAAGCATTCCATCGCACTCTGCATGATCCGTGCAAGGCTCGTGCGGCTGTGTTCAGCGACGGGAAAACCCGCGTTGCCGTCGTGAGCATCGATGCCCTGATGGTTCAACGCCCGACAGTTCTGAAGATTCGCGAGAAGATTGAGAAGGCCTGCGGAATCCCGGGACACGCTGTTCTGCTGCATGCCACTCACTCCCATTCATCTGGACCGTTCGGAATGGTGCTTCCCGGCGAGTACGACGGAGCATCTGACCTGATCAAGAAGCTGGCTTATGAAGAATCGTCCTGCGCCAACGCGGAATATCTGGCGATGGCAGAAAAGCAGATTACCGACGCTGTTGTCGAAGCTGACGTGAAGAAAGCTGCTTTAAAATGTAATGTCGGCTCAGGCCATGAAGACCAGATTGCTTTTAACCGTCGTTTTCGAATGAAGAACGGCTTGACATTTACTCATCCTCGCCCGGGGAATCCAGACATTATCGAACCGGCAGGTCCGACGGATCCGCAGGTGGGTGTGATTGGTGCATGGGATGAAAAGGGGAAGCTCGTTGGCTGCATTGTGAACTATAGCTGCCACGCCACAACCAGCCCCGGCGGAATTTCAGCAAGCTATATTCAATATCTCGAAGAGGTGATTCGAGGAGTCTTTGGGGATGACGTTGTGGTCGTCTATCTCAATGGCGCATCGGGTGATGTGACGCAGGTTGATAACCTCACGAAGTACGTCAGTCCGAAGCCAGAGCAGTGGTCCCGCCTCGTTGGAGGCACGATTGGTGCAGAGGCCGTGAAGGTCCTGCTGCGTGAAGAACCCGGGGTTCTGTTGCCAGTAGCTTACGACACCAAAACGTTGGAAATTGCGCGTCGAAAGCCGGATCCACAGCGAGTGGCTCAATGTGAGAAGATTGTGACCGGGCCGAAGAATCAGCCAGATGCGACGGCATGGACCTTCGCCAAAGAGATCGTCATGTTGGATTATCTCTGCCAGGTCAGTCCCGTTGTGGAAGCTGAAGTGCAGGCGATTCAGGTCGGCCCCGTCGTAATGCTGACCGATCCCGCCGAATACTTCGTTGAGTACGGGTTGAAAATAAAGGAAGCAAGCCCCTTCCCTTTGACATTCCCGGTTTCATTGGCCAATGGTTGTGTGGGATATGTCCCGACTGAAGAAGCGTTTAGTGAGCGGGGCGGTGGATATGAAACTCGACTGACGAGTTATTCAAATCTTGAGATTACTGCCGGAACGCAGTTCATGAACGCCGCGATTGAATTAGCGAAGAAATTAAAGCCGGGGACGATCCCGACCCGGGCCTTGGTTCCACCTTATAGCGGTGGTCCGTGGACGTATGGAAATCTTCCCCCGGAATTAAAGTAAATTTCGTCGGTTCATAAAAACAGCCGGCAGAGCTTTCACAGGCTCTGTCGGCTGTTTTTTATTATTGTTAGTTGGACAGGACTATCTGAATTCGTTTCGCGTCTCAGGCTCCCAATGCCTCGCGGAGAACGGGTTCAATGGCAGCAGCCTGTCGCCAGAATCCGAGATCGCTGGGATGAGAGCCGTCCGTGGTGTCCTCTCCGTCAGCACCGAGCAGAAGATTCCCGTCGATGTACCAGAGCTTCTTCATCCCTTCGGCTTTCGCGGTCTCATAGGCCTCTTTATACGCATCGCGGCTGCCAGCGTGACGGGTCTGATGTGCCGGGAAAAAGTCGGCATTTGCATAAGTCCGGTCTTCGATCAAGACGATCGGAGTCTCTGGTCGGGCCTTGCGAAGTTGTCGAATCATGGGAAGTGCCCGTTCGGCAACCTGAGAGCCGACCATATTCGGCAGGCAATCAAGAACATAGACGGCCGGGTCCAGTTCGATCAGCAAGTCGCCGACCTCTTTCTCCATGCGGCCGTTGCCTGAAAAGCCGAGATTAATTACCGGGCGATCAAGTCGGCGGCCGAGGATCGCAGGGTGGGGCATCCCTGCCCGACTGGCGCTGGCACCATGAGTAATCGACGTGCCGTAGAAGACAATCGGCTTTTCTTTTCGTGGCTCAATGGGTGTGAAGCTTGCACCTTCCGGGATTCCGATCTTCAGTGACTCCGTCCCGTTATAGAGGGGCAGATAGAGCTGATAAGTTCGCTCTGCTTTGGTGACACCGTTCACAATCGATGCGGACAGTTCTCGTTTTCCGGTCGGTCGACTGACCGCGATCCATTTCAGTTCTCCCTTAGGATTGGTGGCATACAGATCGAGTCCGCTCGAGGCAATTGCCGTCATGTTATTGCCTGGAGGCCCCTCTTTCGTGATGACGTGATCGGCCCAGATGTGGGTGGCATCAGTCTTGAAACGAACGAGCATCCCCGCTGAATGACGACTCAGTGACCAGACCGGAGCTGGAACTTTTCCTTCCGCACGAGCAGGGAGCCGGTCAAAGTATTTCGCGGTGTCAGACCAGCCTTTTCCCTCGACTCCCCAATCGCGGACATCGTGCCATTTCAGGTTGGCGTGTTCTTGAGCGAACAATCGGGATGAAGAAGAGATCGCGGCGGTCAGACCCATGGCCGACATCGCGAGAAACCGTCGGCGGGAAACGTTGACACTCATGAATGGCTCTCCAGAAAACTTGATGAACAAAGAGCAGGGGGTCGGAACCAACTTGCAGGCCCAGTTCGTCGCGCATTGGCTCTCAGATTGTAAACTCCTATCAGACGCTGGTGATCTCAGATAGCTCTGAAAGTTGCGCACTTTTTGCAGTCCGAAAAACTTCGACTTCGAAGACAGCAATCGTTCCTGCGGGACGTTAGACTCCCCTTGGATCGATGTCGTGATCGAATCGGTCTGCCTTGCGAATATCGACGGATCCGGGCCCTGCCTCGCTCGTCGATCTGATCGCGACTGGGCGTTGAGTTTCCCTTTGAATTTCAGAGCGTTTCGAGAAAGAGTTTCATGCCGATCGAACACATCTTTGGAGACTGTCCGAAAAGCCATCTGCCGTTCAGTCCCGCTGTGAAAGCCGGACCATTCCTGTACGTTTCCGGTCAGGCTTCCGTCGACGATCAAGGGAAAATTGTGCCTGCGTCGTTCAAGGAAGAATTTGAACGGTCTTTTTCAAATGTCGAGCGCGTCCTGAAGGCCGCTGGCTATACGCTCAAGGATGTGGTCAAGGTCATGTCCTACGTCGATTCGGCCGAGAATCTCGCGGAGTACAACGAGCTGTACCGAAACGTCTTCAGCGAGCCGTATCCCGCTCGCACCACAGTCGTGAACTGTCTGAAGAATGTCGGCATCAAGTACGAAGTCGATGTCGTCGCGTACAAGGATTATTAACCGTTCTGATTCGACGGGTCGCAGGTTTCCGTCTTGAATCACGCGAATGAGATTTCGTAGAGTCGGCCCTGGTGCCGACTCTTTTTTTGTTTGTGAGTCCGATGTCGCGATCCGGCTTTCCTGAATCGCCTGAATCTGTTGGCCTGTCTTCGATCATGAAGTCCGGCTCACTGAAGCTCCGCGCCGTTCCTGGCATTCCGAAATTGATTCGTCTTGGCTTTCGAAATTTCAGCCGTGATTCGGCCAGCGTTCTTCAACGCTCCTCACGCATCGAGTTTGTTCGCCTCGTTGTCGCATCGGCTGTCCTCGTGTTTCTGAAGATCGTGAAGTCCATTTGCAGTCTCCGAGGCTGGCGATTCGGAGGCGTCTGTGCTCCCGTTACAGCTTCAACCGCAGTTGATCGGGATCAGTTGAACGCACACGCAACCGGTGGCGGTTCGCGAGTGGACGTCGCCGGTGATGGAGCCGCGCTCCGTCGAGAAGATCGGTCCGACGGGCAGTGGGGCGAATTCGCGCTCGCGACTCTTGGACGCTTTCGGTCACGATCTGGATCTGCGTCTGACTCTTTGGTTGTCTCTTTGCCCGTGATGGCTTCGTCCGTCGGCTCGCTGGTCTCGCAGCGCATCCTCGTTGAGCCCGTCCACTTCGAACTCATCTATGGTCCCAATCGCTGCTCGCCGTTCCCGCAGAGGAGGCTTCTCACCATCTCCTCTCTCTCCCAATTCCGCCCGAACTCCAACGTCCGATAATGTCCGTTATGTTCACTTCGGGTATCGGGAACGGCGGGGTGTGAGGGTTTCTCCGGTTGGATTGGTGTCCTGCCTGTCCTGATCGTTGGGTGGCTGTCTCAGGGCTATTGGCTCTCTTAGATGTTCATCGAATGATGAACCGCTGAAAGCGGCGTCTCAACGCGATTCGTTCTCTGAGTGGCTTCGAGGGTTCATTGATTCGAAGAGTTCTGATGGACGCTTCTGAATGCAACCGTGGCGGTCGGCACACGAGTCTCGGTTCATCACAGTGCCGGTGGCTGACTCTTTTTGCTGAGTGTCAGTGACCGGCCGGGGCACTTTGCTCGACACGGTGGGCTGAACAGACTCTGTGATGAAGTTCCGCGTCGGGCTGGTCTTCAATGGTCGATGGCATCTCAGGCGACCTCGAGCGGCGACATACACATCCCGGTGTCGCGTCAGCGTCGCGTAAGAATCTTCCATTCGGAGTCCTCGTCACTCAGGGGACGAGCCCCCCTGCTCATCGCGTCATTCCCGTAATTGCTGCTGACGATTTTCGTTCGCGCGAGGGAGCACAGGATCGTTGCCCGAACAGATTCCGGCAGACCGAGATTATCTTTCGCGTCCCCAATGAGCCTTCCCCGGGATGACGGTGGGAGGCCACGGCGTTCCGTCGGACACACCCCTCAGGCGAGCCTCTCGATTGCGGTGATTGACGCGCGTGGCAGGTGCAGGAGTTCATCCCGAGAAGGATGGCTGACTCAGATGTAGTGGCTCAGATGAAGTGGGCAGAAACGAAATCAGGGAGCGTCATTGGACGCTCCCTGATTCGGAATGAACGGATCGGGTTACGCTCTGGGATCAGACGGGCAGATTGCCTTCATCGAACTGGCCGATGCGGCGGAATTTCTCGTAACGTCGATCAAGCAACTGGTCAGCCGGAATATCGCTGAGCTGCCGCAGGGCTTCGGAGAGCGAGGCCTTCAGATGGGTGGCCATGCGGCGGTGATCGCGATGAGCTCCGCCGAGTGGTTCATCGATGACTTCGTCGACGATTCCGAACTTCAGCAGGTCGGTGGACGTGAATCGCAATGCCTGAGCGGCTTTGTCGGCGTGACGGGCATGCTTCCACAGGATGCTCGCGCAGCCTTCAGGGCTGATTACCGAGTAATACGCGAACCGCAGAATCGCGATATGGTCGCCGATCCCGATTCCGAGTGCTCCGCCGCTCCCCCCTTCTCCGATGACGACGCAGACAATGGGGACATTCACGCGGCTCATCTCACGCAGGTTGTAGGCAATCTGGTAGGCCTGCCCGCGCTCTTCGGCTTCGATTCCGGGATAGGCACCGGCGGTGTCGATCAGGCAGATAATCGGCAGTTTGTACTTGGCGGCCATCTGCATCTTGGCGAGGGCTTTGCGATAGCCTTCAGGATGCGCCATGCCGTAATTGTGTTCGAGGCGTTCTTCGAGGTTACGCCCTTTCTGCTGGGCAATCAGCATGACCCGGCGATCATCAAGTTTGGCGAACCCGGTGAGAATCGCCCGATCGTCTCCATAGGCCTTGTCGCCGTGAAGTTCGACGAATTCATCGAAGACGAGCTCGATGTAGTCGAGCGCCTGTGGCCGTGCTTCATGTCGGGCGACCTGAACGATTTCCCAGGGACCGAGCTGCTCATAGATCTCACGACGCATTTTGGTGAGCTCGGTCCGCATGGTCCGAATGGACTCCCGGGTGGAAGCCGTCGGATTGGGCTGGGCTTCCAGAGCCTCCAGCTGCTTCTCTAGATCAAAGATCGGCCGTTCAAACGGCAAAGGGGTTGGAGCTGCCATCGTGTCGTCAACACCTTTAAATTCAGTCGTCACCGTTCGGTGAGCGAACAGCGTTTCATTCGTGGGATTCGATTTGTTCAGTCGCGTGGAGCCGAAGCGGCATCGCGATCTCTCCCCTGCTTTTCGCAATTTCATTTGGAAGGGGAGCTCAATCCGTCAGACTGTATCGGCTGAAAAACTTTACGGAAAGACCTGCGCTCGATGGGGATGCTCCAGCTGGAGACAGCGACCTGCCACGGACGCCGAAATTCTGTGTGGACTCGCTCCCGGGCTCCGTCAATTCCGTGAAGCCGCCGCGCCACTTCGTAACGGTCGCTGAATCCCCGGCAGTCAGGTGAGTCTTGTTGTAAACATTTTCTGGGTCAGGAGATATGTCTTTGCACTGTTGGCGAGCTTGAAGGGGATTGTCATCGGGAGCGATTCGATGACACGCCTTGGCCGGTCGATTTGCTCTAGACGACGTCGAGATCGTCGATGGAGGCGAGTGGGGTGTCATCAGCCGCGACCGGTGCAGGGGTGGGAGTTGTCGGGGCAACAGGCACCGCTGGAGCCGGTCGGACCACTGGCATCGGGGCCTGTTGGCCCGGTTGTGGGAAAAATCCTGGCATCCCCGGTGGCGGCATCGCACCTGGCGGTATGCCCGGTGGCATTGCTCCGGGAGGCATGCTTCCTGGCGGGAAAGCGCCTGGCGGCATTGCGCCGGGGGGGAATGGCATTCCAGGTGGCATCGCTCCGGGCATCGGCATGCCGGGGTGCATCCCAGGATGCATTCCCGGTGGCATTCCGGGGTACCCGGGGAACGGCATCGGCATGCCTGGCTGCATCGGAAATCCCGGCATTGGCATTCCCGGGTGCATCGGATAGCCCGGCATCGGCATGCCCGGAAATGGAGCGGGCTGTCCGGCCGGCGGCATTGCGGCCGCCGCCGCTGCAGGGGCGACTGGCTTTGCAGCAGGTTTTTCGTCAGGAATGACGATCTTAGGTTTGGCAGGCTTCGTAGAGCGAACAGGCTCCCCGGAGGCCGAACGTTCCGCGTCTTTCCGGCTGTCCAGACGATCGTTCTGTGCCTGCGCGTCAGACTTAGCAAATGCTTCGTTCTTTTCCCGCCAGTACGTTAACGGCTCCTGATGGAAGAGGTTGATGTTCCGAAGTTCCGAGAAAACTTCCTGCATCGTGGCGTGCCGGTCTTTGGGCTTCTTGGCCATCATTCTCATCACGAGCTTGTCGGCTTCAGGCGTGATGTTCTTGTCGATCATTGTCAGCGGCGCAGGGGTATCGCGGACGTGCATCACCAACAGTTCGTTGGGATTCCCGTGACGAAACGGCGGATGACCTGCCAGCATTTCATACAACATCACACCGAGACTGTAGATATCAACGGAATGCGTCATCACTTCCCGTCGAATCAGCTCCGGAGCGAGATAGGTTCGCGTTCCGGCGATCACGATGCGAGATTTCTTGGTCAAAGCATGGGCGACTACGTTCCCTGCCCGGCCTGCGAGAGAGAAGTCAATCAGCCGGACCTCTCCCCCCTTTGTGACCATCACATTGTCAGGTTTGACGTCTTTGTGAATCCATTTCTTGTCATGCATATAGCCAAGCGCCTGAGCCAGACATTCGATGGTCTTCTTTGTCTTGGCCTGCACCTGCGAATGCTCATTGCGGATCATGGACTTCAGGTTTCCGCCCCGAAAATGTTCCATGATGAAGTAGCAGTGCTTCCGTGAAAACTTCGCGTCCATCACTCGAATGATGTTCGGATGTTCGAGCGACTTAGCGACACGGGCCTCATGCTTCAAAGAGTTCTTCTGTTCCAGATCTTTCATCGCCTCCGGAAGCAGGATCTTCATCGCCAGTGACTGCGTGGCTCCAACCTGACGGACTTCCCAGATCTGAGTCGAACTGCCCGTCGAGATGCAGTTGATGAGCTCGTAGTTGTCGATGGTTTCTAATTCGGCCACGATTCCGCCTTTTGATGTGAAGTCGCCGAGAGGTGAATGGAAGCAGTCGCCGCGACTCTCGTTGCATCAGAAGTGATACGGCTGCACCATCGATCGATTGTCGAAACATGCAGAGAGGGCGCGTGGGACCTGCTGAGACATTCAGAAACGGTGTCCCTGAAATCTTAGACGAGACCCCCGGAGAAATGAAGATGGACTCGGTGCGTCAGGAGAAATCCGAATCGAACTCGCCCGGAAAGCGACGGGGAATGGCGGGTTCTGCTCGTCAATTGGCTGTAGGACTGGCAGTTTCCTTTAAGAGCAGTTTGCCCTGTCGAGTACCCGCGCTACGCGAGTCGCGATCGATAAAAGACTGAGTTCCGCGTGGAGAGAACGGGTAGTCCAAAAAGGAAAATGGCCTAAAAGAGCTCGTGAATCGGATGTTTATCAAAATCAACGAGCGGGAATGGTCGCCCTGCTGGCCCGGGAAGATGGGTTTCGAGATTCATCCCCAGACTGTGGAAAATGGTCGCCACAACTTCACCGGGGCCGACCGGGCGTTCGGCTGGGACGCCTCCAATCGGGTCGCTGGCCCCGATGACTCGCCCCCCCTGCACTCCGCCGCCAGCAAAATAGACTGTGAAGCATCCCGGCCAGTGGTCGCGGCCCCCGGCGGGATTGACTCGTGGAGTCCGTCCGAATTCGGCGAGGTTGCAGACGAGCGTGTCGCCGAGGAGCCCACGTTCGGAGAGATCGCTGATCAGAGCGGAATATGCCTGATCATACATCGGGCAGACTTGCTCCTTCATTCCTTCGATCGAAGTGAATGGCTTGGAACCATGGATATCCCAGGTGATCTCATCGAAGACGGTGAGAAACGTATTAATCGTGACGAACCGGACTCCGGCTTCGACCAATCGGCGAGCCAGCAGACAGCACTGCCCGAAACGGTTCATGCCGTACCGCTGCCGGGTTTCCGTTGATTCCTGTGTCAGGTCGAATGCCTTTCTCGCCTGAGGACTGCTCATCATGCGAAAGGCGGCTTCGAAGTTACTGTTCAGCATCTGCGCCGATTCAGAGGCTTCAAAATTCCCTAATGTGGAATCAACGACATCCCGCATGCGCCGGCGCCGCTCAAGACGGGCATCTCCGATCTCGGCCGGGGGAAGTAAGTCGGGCACTTTGAAATTCGCCTGAGAAGGGTCGGCATTGAGTGCGAACGGGTCATGCGCTTTTCCGAGGAAGCCGCCCGCCTGTCCATTCGGAAGGTTACCCCCTCCCCTGCCCATCAGTTCTGGCAGGACAACAAACGGCGGCAGATCGGTCTTTCGTCCTTTGAGATAACTGACGACGGCCCCAGCGTGAGGAGAGTTCACCCCGCCGGAAAACTGACGACCGGTTTGCAGCATCTGCCAGCCCGCATCATGTACGGCGGCGCCAGTATGATGGCAAGACCGCACGAGTGAGAACTTGTCTGCGACCTTGGCATGTCCCGGCAGGAGTTCGCTGATCTGCATTCCCGGGGCGACGGTGCTGATCGGCTGAAACGGCCCCCGGACTTCGGCGGCGGCATTCGGCTTCATATCGAACAGGTCGATATGGCTGGGAGCCCCGAGATTAAAAATCATGATGCAGGAGCGATCATCGTGACTGCTTTTGACCTGCCCTGCCTCTTTCGCGGCGAGCAGTTGCGGTAAACCGAGCCCAATTGCTCCCAGGGCGCCGACCTGCAGGAAGTCGCGGCGGCGAATTCCCTGGCAATTGTGCGCGTAGCCCTGACCAGTGAATGAAAGCATCGCTCAGCCCCTGTCTTGATGAAGTCGTATCCCCGGCACGGCAAACGATGCTTCTGACCTGAACGTATCCAAGTCTGGAGCCGTGCACGCAAGCATCGTCCGAGCCTGGGCCTGATATCTTAACCGAGACGCATCAGACGATGCCAACGTGAAATGAATTCAGAGGAAGAAGAAGTCGTTCACGGGGCGGTGAATCGGGGATTTCCGGAGAGCCCCAGCCCAGCTCTGTTCTGTCGTAATGAGCGCACTCAGCGAGGCAGGAAGCTGTATCCTGCTCCGAGCGTGCAGGCGATTCCGACCAGCATGACCAGTGCACCGCAGATGACGGCTCCGACTCCCGTAATGGGCGGAGCATGGCGAACCGGTGTGAATTCGCGCCGCTGGATCGCACGATAACCTGCAAAGGCGATGACGATCCCCATGGGAATTAACAGTCCCCGGAAGACCATATCGGTGCGAGGACTGACCTGAGCCAGGAAACTCATCGGACGGGCTCCCCTGGAGGAACCGGCCGTTGCCGGCTCAACAGTCCTCTCAACGCGGCCGCAAGACAGCCGGTGAGCGCAAGCACGCCAAACCAGTCTCCGGTCGCGACATACAGACTCGTGCGAGGATCGAGGGGAACATCGGCCACCAGTGCACAATTCATCTGTTTATAGAACTGGCCGGTTCGCGGATCACGGATCGACTTCCTCATCGGGCGGTCGTCATTCGGCGAGCCCCCATCGATAAATTCATCGGGTTCGCGGATGACGCCGTCGCCATCAATGATCGCGGAGATCCCTGTATTCACTGCCCTCACGAGGGGTGTACGGGTCTCCACCGCCCTGAAAAGTGAAGTAATCAGGTGCTGTTCCAACTCACTGGAGCCATGGAACCAGCCATCATTGGTCAGATTCACCAGGCATTGATTCTGCTTCTCTCCATTCACCTGAGCGGAATGAGCGATTCGCCGCACCAGCTGGGGAACCGTATCTTCAAAGCAGATAAGGGGGATAAACTCCCAGTCCCTGTAGCGGAACAGGTGAGCTTCTGTTCCGCGATCAATGCCGAACTTTCCTCGAAAGGGAGTCAGTGCCTGCAGCAGCGGCAACGAGTCCCGCAGTGGAATGTATTCTCCGAACGGGACACGATGGATTTTATCATAACGATTCACCACTCCGATCCCGGGTTGAATAAAGACTGCCGAATTGTACAACGCTGTTGAGACCGGGTTCGCTACGAAGGTCGTTGACCCGATAATCAGAGCTGCGTTCGTCATTTCCGCCAGATCGGTGAGGCGTCGCTGGGCCTCCTGATTCCGCCAGTATTCGACCGGGATTTCGGGAAAGCCGGCGGCAATCTGTTCGTCTTTGACCCCCTGCTCTGCGAAGTACATTCCGTACGGAAACATCCCTTCCGGCCAGACAACCAGATCAGGACGTTCGCCCACGGTCAGCCCCGTGAGATGGCGATGAGTCATAAAGATGTCGCGTGGGTCATCCGTGTTATTGCGGACAGACGCGACGAAATTTCCCTGAATTAGTGCAACGCGAGGCCCTCGAGGGAAGGCTTCCCCGGACCGACGCAACATTCCGTAACCACAACTGACAATCACGAGCAGCACGGCTACTCCGATTTGTGCCCAACGTCCCCGGCGTGCCGGGACGACCACGACCTCTTCCTGCGAATTCATCAGTTGCCAACGCTGGAGCCAGCGGACTGACACCGTCTGGGCGACCGCGGCATTCGCGAGCACAACCAAAAACGTGACCAGATATGCGCCAGCGAGATCACTGACCTGAATCAGGTCGATCCATCGGTATTGCGTGTGCCCGATGAAATACCAGCTGAATCCTGTGAGCAGGTGTGAGCGGGCATAGTCCAGACCGACCCAGATGACAGGGGCAGCGAGGATCAATGGGATTTTCATCTGAAGAATGGCCGTTCGTGTCAGCCAAAGCCAGACAATCCAGTAGAAAGAAAGGTAAGCGGCGAGTGCCACCAACGCGAAATACATCGTTGGGTCACCCAGTCGCATCCACTGCAGCGTGACCAGCCAGTACCCGAAGCCTGTGAGCAATGTGAGCCGGTACATCCAACGGGTGGGCCGAGGAAGCCGCGCCAGCTGCATGACCGGGACCAAGCAGATCCAGGCCAACGGACCCCAGTCGACGGGGGGAAATGAAAGCCATGTCACCAGCATGGTGCTGAGCAGCAATAACAGCGTTCCACCTGCTCCGGGACGGGCTCGCTTGCCTCGTTCCAAGATCCTTGTCACACGCTGTGGGAGTTCCGCAGGGATCGATACGGTTCCTGATCCCTGCCCTACCGGATCAGGTGGCATCGCCGCATCGTCCTTGACCTGCACACTCATCACCACTCCGTTTTCAAGATCCTGTCGCCAGGGGCTGCGGGCTTCCGACTTGGAAAAACACATGCCTTGGTTGACCTGATTCACTGTCCTACGGTCTGCCCTGACCGTGTTCGATCTCCCGGACATTTGCCAAGGTGCTTCCCCAGGGGAGCACGGTCACATTGTGTCCGCATTCCCAGTGGATCTCACCGACCGGGATGACCAGACTGCAATTCGCCTGACTGGTCCCTCGTAAATCTGCTGAACCTTTCCATGAGGCCGTTTGAACCTGCAGACGGCCCTGATGCAGACTCAGCGTCGCCGGAAACCATGTGGGGCGGTCTCCGCGATGTCGTACTGGAACCATCAGCTCTGCGGAAACCAGTTCCGGCTGCAGGACACATGCCTTTGACAGTCGTCGCAACGCCAGCCGGACAAATAATTCAAAGCAAACCATACTGCTGACCGGATTTCCGGGCAACCCGAAGACGATTGTAGGCCCTTTCGCTGCAGATTCGGGGTGAATCCCAAACCAGCAGGGCTTCCCGGGCTTCATGGCGATTTTGTGAAAGACCGGAACAACGCCGAGTTCATTCAACACAGATGGGACAAGATCATACGCACCCGCAGAGACTCCGCCGGACAGACAGAGGACGTCGAACTGCAGTCCAGTTTGAATGCGTTCACGGAGCTCATCGCGGTCATCTCTCGCGATCCCCAGTGAATGCGGAATCGCACCCGCCTCGTGAGTCTGAGCCGCCAGCATCAGGGCATTGGTGTTGCGAATCTGTCCCGGGCCCGGTGTCTCATGGATCTCCACAAGTTCGTTTCCGGTCGCGAGGATTCCGACTGATGGGGCAGGACGGACCAGGGGAGCGGCATGGCCGGTCTCAGCCATCATGGCAACGGTTGGACTGCGAATCTGTTCCCCTGCCCTGAAGAGCAGGTCCCCCTGCTTCATCGACTCTCCGCGAGGCAGGATATTCAGACGGACTCGGGAATCTCGACCACGATGAAAGGTGACGCTCCCCTGCTCTGTGGCGGTCCATTCCAGCGGGATGACGGCGTCAGCGTTCTCTGGGATCGGAGCGCCGGTCATGATGCGCATCACGGTTCCTGCTGTCAGCGGAACCGATGCCGTCTCTCCTGCTGCGATCTCACCTGAGATGGGGAATGCCGACCGATTCGATTGCAGGTCTTCCACCCGAACCGCGAAACCATCCATCATCGCCTTGTCGAATGGCGGCGAATCAATGGTGCTGACGACATCTTCGGCCAAATGCAGACCGAAGGTTGATGCAAGTGGCATGGCCCGGGGAGGGAGCGGCTGGACGTGCTGAACAATCAGGGCCCAGGCCTCTTCGACAGAAATCATGTGCGGAACTCTCTCAGGTTCCCAGACGGCTGCCGGTTGGATCGATCAGCCAGAGCCAGTTATCGAATAGGAACTCCATACGGATGGCCAGTAGTGCGATTCGACCCATCACCGTGTACCCGAAGGCGGCGCCGAACGTAATCATCAGGACCCAGATTCCCATTTGGGAAATCCGTCCGACGATTCCTTTATGCTCGATGGAAAAGAAGAAATAGACCAGCGTCGCAATGACGCACACGACGAGCAGGAACTGTTGCAGACTCTCTCCCCACAGGATCGCCCCTGCCCCGCTGGCCGTGGTCTCGGTGATGATGACTGGTCCGGAAGTCGCCTGAATCTGACTGAGAAAGTCGGCTTGTAGAAACCCGATCAGTCTCAATCCGGCTGTCGATCCGATGATGAAGGCGAGTGGCCAGCGGGCGATCCAGGCTCCCTGCGGAGAAAGTCGCCAGAGCAGCATGATTCCGAGCAGCAGCGGAATCAGGTAGAGCCACCAGTGTTCATCTCGAACGATTGAAATGCCCGGCATGGCCCAGGATTGAATCCATCCCGGCCAGAGTTTCGCCAGCAGTGTCGGCACGACGACGGTCCAGTATCCGACCACCATGACATATGCAGCCGAGGTGCCAACGAAGACCGCCTCGGAGATTTTATAGAGCGGGTTATCGCGATACAGGAACGAGAAGACCGACAGCGTACAGAGTGCGGCGATCCAGATTCCCAGCGTGCGTGACCAGCTGGGAACAGCAGTGCCTGCGAGCCAGTCATTGCGGGTGGCGCCGATCACTTGCCCGTCGAACTCAGTGACGTACTCCTGCCCTGCCCCGACAAAGATGGCCCGATAAAGCAGCCACAGGCCGAAGACCAGCCAGACGGCGGCCCACCATCGGCCGGCGGCACTCTTCTCTGTTGAGTTTTCGTCGAGGGGCGTGGCTTCCAAAAGATCTCTCTCAGGCGGTCACAAGGTTGATCCTGAACAGGCAGCGTCACGCACAGATGCTACCCAACCTGACGACAGGTCACCACTGAATCTTCCGGCATCTTTCCCCTCCGTGTCGACGTGTGCTCCCAGCGAACGACTTCACCTCCGACGTTTCTGACGTCATGGCCGTCTCAGGTGCAATTGAGTCGGCGATTCTCCTCAGCCGATCTCAGATGATTTTCCTGATGAATCTGCCTGTCTTGCTGCGCTCACATAGCGGAGCAGAATTCTTCAGAAGCTGTAGATCGATCGCAGCACCCAGAACGGAGAGACGTCGTGTTCTTCGAAGCCGACTGCTAAACCCGTCTGAATGATGAAGTGATCGGAGGCTTCATAATGGACCTGAGGGGTCAGCAATAGCGATGCATGCCCATCATCCGTATAGCCGAAGTTCGACTCGAGCCCGAGTGTGAAGTGTGACGACACGTTGGCGAATGTGCTGAAGTTGAAGAGGAGTTCGGTCTCTCCGTGAACCCCTGCCCCTCCGAAAATCGAACGTCCGCCGATCATGAAGAGTGATGACCAGACCTCATCAAAGCGATAGCCTCCGATGTAAAGCAGAACGATGTTCCACTCTTTGAAGTCGACGGTCGGTTCGATGATGGTCTGGATGCCGTGGATATAGTGATCATCGAAGGCAGTGCCGATCGTCCACTGTGCCGCTGTCTTGAGTGCTTCCAGCGTTCCTGCTTCAAAGGGGAGTTCGAATTCGATTGCCAGTCCATCACGGATCGCGACTTCGTATTCAGGCGCCCATTCGACGCGACTTTTATCATAACTGTTATGGACGATGCCTAACGGGTCGACGTATTGCAGCACACGTCCATGATTCCCGATCGGGAAGAGCGAGAGAATATTGATCTCGGCTGCCCCGCGGTGCTCGCCAAGAGGACGAACCAGGTCAAAGACCATCGGCTCCGGAATCAAAGGCGTGATCTTATGAGATCGCAGATCCTCTGCCCCCCGTGGCTCGATGTCAGTGAGAGGGGTGGTGTCACGGCCGATGAAAGGAAAGATGTCGAATAAGAGACCTCTGTCCTCGAACTCCATCGGTTCAAAACAGGCTTCCCGGTCAGAATCACTCCCCAGGACGGGGGTGGCAAGGAAGAGGCCCAGTACGAGAAGAATCCCGGCTGCGGTGATCGTGAAAGACGTCCTCCGAAACATCCTCCAACTTTCTGACGAGAGTTTCATGTTCTCTGCCGGAAGTCACTGAAGGAAAACAGAAGACAGACTTCAGGCAGGGCTCAAGAATTGAGACCGATTTGGAACCGAGCGTTGATCGCTCTTGGTGGGAATCGGCAATGTGGCGTCTGAGCTTTGAGGTCTTATCAGAAAAAGCAGGAAGCTAATAAGCGAACGCCAGATAAGTTCCTGACACCAAACAGGATGCGTATTCAGAAGTAAGCTCGCCTGTTACAGATGAATGCATCAGGCGTTTCCTATGCTTTTACAGCCCGAACGACTTCTTCAGGATCTCTTCATTGATATTCCCGAAGTGATGAACCCGACCGGTGTCGGTGTTGTGAAGGACGACTTGTGCCGGGCTGAAAAGAAGTGGGTCCATCTGATAGAAGTCGTTCCCGGCTTCTTTGAAGAGTTCCAGAAACGGCCGTCCATGTTGTGCGGAGGCGCTGGAAGGGATGCGATGACCCAGTTCTTCGATCGACTCATCGTCCCCGGTGACCCAGAGTGTGACCTGAGCCCCGTAGAGAATCGCATCATTGGTGCGGCCAATGGCGGTGAGGTCATCGGAACCGACAGGTGGAATGGGAGCCCAGCCCGTTGCGGAATCCACGCGAGTGATATCGAAGCCAGATTCCACCAATTTATGCAGAGCGGTCTCAACGCTCCGAGCAACAACCTGCATTGAGCCCGCCAGACTTGATGTTGGAGCCACCAGCAAGGCGACCCGCTCTGGATCGACTCCGCAGTCTTCTGCAATCAAATCAATGACGTCGACGCCTGGCAGTTCCGCACTCTCGAGGATTCCGACGACGCCCTCAGGGTGTTCCTGATATTCAAGTGTTTCGAAGATCGGTTCTTTAGCGGCCGCTGCCCGCATGGGGCCGGAGCCGATGGCGAAGTAATCATCGGTTTTGATTTTCCAACCCGCGTATTGGCTGAGCAGGCACGCTTCAACGGGGTTGTCGGTCTGAACCTGAAGCATCGGCCAACCGAGCGTTCCAAGTCGTCCCATTGTGATCGAAACGTCACACAGACCGGACATGCAGATCTCGATCAGGGCGAGTCCAGCAGCCAGACTCCCTGGCGAATCGACTCCGAAATCGAGCACGACACCGGGACCGTATCCGGAAACGGCATCAATCCTCAGGTCATCAACGCGGAGCAGCAACTGGTGAACCAGATCCCAAGCCAGTTGGTTCAAGGGGGCATCGCCAGAGTGCTCGTCATTCACAGGAGTCGTCCATCAGCTCCCCCATGAGGAGGAGGCAGTTTCTATGCAGGGAAGTCGAAATGAAAATCACTGTCAAATAGCGGACAGTTATGGCGTGCGGTGAAGGAGCGACTGCAGCTGAGATTTGAGCGCCGGAGTGACGGAGATTCCGTTTCCACCTGTCGCGGTCGAATGTCCCGTCCAGTCCATGAAGACGCCCCCAGCTTCTTCGACAATCGGGATCAGTGCACAGGCATCCCATTCAGCAAGCAGCGGATCAATCATCAGATCGGCGCGACCAGTGGCCACCAGCACGTGCCCGAAGCAGTCTCCCCAGCCCCGTGAAAGGCGAGTTCGTTCCGAGACATTCAGCAGGACATCAATGCGACCGATTTCAGTGAAGCCTTCGACAGCCGTATAGCAGAACAGTGCCTGTTTCAGCTCTGAGGTGGAAGAGACTCGAGCCGGAACGGGCTCCTGTCCATCTCGAATCCACCACGCTCCCCTGCCCCGTGAGGCATAGATCACTTCACGGGCGGCAGGCAGGCGACAAATTCCGGCGACAGACTCTCCCTGATACTGCAGCCCGATCAGCATGCCAAAAAGCGGAACCTGAGCGACGAAAGACTTGGTGCCGTCGACCGGATCGAGAATCCACCGGAACCCACTGGTCCCCGGAGTTTCCCCAAATTCTTCTCCGAGAACAGCATCGTTCGGAAACTGCTGCAGCAGTTCGCGGCGGAGTAACTCTTCGGCACCCCGGTCAGCGGCGGTCACAGGACTGAGGTCTGACTTAAGATCGACCAGCAGGTCTGTACGTCCATAAAAGGACATGACCAGCTCTTCCGCCTGTCGGGATGCGTTCAATGCGAACGAGAGACGTTCTTCAATTGCGTTGGAGTCGATCATGTTGCCTGCGGAACCGCGGAGCCGGAGTTTCCCATGCAGCGTAGCGCAGGCTCAGGGAAGAATCAAGCAGTGCCTCTGCCACGTTCGGAATGACGTCCTGAAGCAGGCTGAAAGCCTGTCGGACACAGGAGTGAAAACGAAAAACACCCCATCTGAAAGCAGACAGGGCGTTAAAATGACGACTATGCAATGATCGGGGGTTGTGGGGGTCTGGGGGCTCTACTCCAATGGCGGTCAATACGAAGTGGCGGGCGCCGTACTTCGTATCCCCTATTTTTTATCACCCGACGTTGGACGTCGTTTCAGATATTGTTGAATGATGTCTTCCGCCATACGCGGGGCTTCTTCCTTCGCTTTGGCTTCAGCCGTCTTGGTGTCGCCTCCTGCGGGAGCGGCCGGCTTTGGAGGGGGAGCTTTCAGACCAGTTTCCGAGGGATCCGGCAATTTCACCGGCATTGACGCCACCGAACTTGAGCTTGGCGACTCCACCGCGACGGGAGCTGCTTCTGGCACGGCAACTGGAGGAGCCATGTAGCCCTGCGGATACCCCGGGGGCATGCCGTAACCCATGGGTTGGCCATACATTTGCGGGTATCCTGGATACCCGTATGGCATCATCTGTGGATAACCCATCGCATGCGGATACATCATCTGCTGGGGCATTTGCCCGGCAAATTGAGTGTCCCCCATTGGCGGAGTCTGAAACGCCGCATTCACGGGCGGCATGGCAGGTGTGGTCGCGTTCAGCTCGTAAGCGGTCTCTGGGGCCTGTTTTACAATCGGAATTTCGGCCGAGGAACCGAGTGCTTCGAGCGGTGCTCCGGGATCGATTGGAGAGGGATCGTCGATTTTCGACGTCTGGGTCGGGCTCTCCACGACAAGATTGGAAACAGTATCATGCGCCGCCTCGCGGATCACGATACGGAATTCCATCTTTCCAATCGCGACAACATCCCCGGAGGTCAACACGACTCCGCCGCGGATTCTGTCGCCATTGACCAGAGTTCCATTGGTGCTGCCCAAGTCACGTAACCGGACGGTGAAATCGTCGACAGTAAAGACACAGTGGTGTCGACTGACGAGATCGCTGTTCGGGCGCAGGTGGCAGTCTTCTTCCCGACCGATGAGAAATTTTCCATCGGGAAGGGGAATGATTGTCCCGGCCTGCTTTCCGGATACGACGACTAACTCTGCCTGAGGCATGTACTTACGCTCCGTTGTCCCTGATGTCCACGGGTTCATGAAAATGCGCAGAACGCGACTTCAAGACCGAGGGTGAGAGAGCCGGTCGCAGCGAGCCTCCTCCGAATTGCATTTGCATGCGATCGAGAGAAGGAAACAATGAAAAGGTGCTGACGAACTTCCCTCTGCGGAAAATCTGGCGAACGCAAAACGGAGAAGATATGAGCAAAATCAAATAAGTGATCACTAGAGTGTATCGGCGCTTTATGGAAGCTGTCAAACTGTCATCTCTCTCGTGAAACCCGTTTTCCTTGAAATTGGCGATGAAATTCAGGAAATTTTTTCGAATTTCTCTCAACAACTTTCATCTCTGGCAGGGATTTCACATTCTTTGAAGTCAGACACGAAGAGGCAATTCAGGTGGAATAGGTAGGCAGGCGAGGCCTTCCTGACCGATTCTCATTCCTATTTAAGACGCGACCTCCCCGAGCGACATGACTTTTTTGTCATGATTCTGCCGCTTTCAACGAGAGAGCCGGAGTTCGCGTCAGGGCGGGTTGACCCGGTTTTCCCATCGAAATAAACTTTGCCAACTTGGCAAGTTGCGGCAATGAAGCGGAATTCGGGTTTGGGGTGCCAAACATGATGTTGCTGACACCCCTGCCGCGCACTGCAAAGGCCCCCCTGCCCTGGCCCGATTATTGGAATCTGGCCAGATGCGCATCTCAGCATAGTTCTTTGTGAGGATATCGGCGTTCGGGCTCCCGGACGAAGCGAGCCTGCGAGAGCTGTCACGGACGTCCTGGATCAACACTCATGGATTTCATTGATCGTCTTGGTGATTTTTTCAACAGCATCACCGCGTTCATCGAGCGAATGCTCCAAGGCGTACTGGGCTCCTCCAATGAGCGTCAGATCAAAAATATCGGCTTCTCACGGGAACGGGATGGTTCCAGCAAGGTGATTCCCGGTTCCGTTCTGGACCGCATCAATTCGCTCGAACCTGACATGAAGAAACTCACCGAAGGCGAACTTCGGGAGACGACCGATCGACTGCGGCGTAAGCTCGCTGACGGTAAAACGCTCAACGACATTCTTCCCGAAGCATTTGCCGCCGTGCGGGAATCAGGCGTCCGGAATCTGCAGATGCGTCACTATGACGTGCAGATGGTCGGGGGATACATCCTTAATCAAGGTAAAATCGCGGAGATGATGACCGGGGAAGGAAAAACCCTGGTCGCTTCGCTTCCGGCCTATCTCAATGCTCTCGCCGGAAAAGTTCACGTCGTGACCGTGAACGACTATCTCGCGAAGCGCGATATGGAATGGATCGGTCCCCTGCACATGGGGCTTGGTCTGACCATGGGAGCGATTCAGTCTCCGATGCGGCCGGATGAACGGCAGAAGGAATACGCCGCCGACATCACCTACGGAACGAACAACGAGTTCGGCTTCGATTATCTCCGCGATAACATGAAGCCATCGAACAAGCTGCAGGTTCAAGGTCCGCTCGACTTCGCGATCGTCGACGAAATCGACAACATTCTGATCGATGAAGCCCGAACACCGCTGATCATCGCCGGTCCTGCACATGACGACGTGACGAAGTACCCTCGCGCAGATCGGGTCGCCCGGCAGCTCGTTCGCGATAAGCACTTCGAAATCAAGGAGAAAGAACACACCTGCCATCTCACCGATGAAGGGGTTCGCAAAGCGGAAGAACTGGTCGGCGTCGAGAGCTTCTACTCCGCCGGCAATATGGAATGGCCGCACCTGATCGACAACGCGCTGAAGGCACATCACCTTTATAAGCGGGATGTGAACTACGTCGTCGAAGGAGGCGAGGTCATCATCGTCGACGAGCACACCGGTCGCAAAATGCCAGGTCGCCAGTGGAGCGATGGTCTTCACCAGGCTGTTGAGTCCAAAGAAGGTGTCCGCGTCAAAGAAGTGACGCAGACCATGGCGACCATCACCCTGCAGAACTACTTCAAGCTTTATAAGAAGCTCTGCGGTATGACCGGTACGGCCATGACCGAGGCCAACGAGTTCTACAAGATTTATAAGCTCGACGTAGTTGCCGTTCCGACCAACCGCCCGAGCCAGCGTATTAACTATCAGGACGTCATCTATCGTACCGAACGCGAAAAGTGGAACGCAGTCGTCGACGAGATCGTGGAAGTCCATAAGACCGGCCGGCCGATTCTGGTCGGAACGGTCTCCATTGAGAAGAGTGAGCGACTGAGCGGGATGCTGGATCGCCGTGGTGTGAAGCACTTCGTTCTCAACGCGAAGTACCATGAACGCGAAGCAGAAATCGTCGCTCAGGCCGGTCGTAAGGGTGCAGTGACGATTGCAACCAACATGGCCGGTCGAGGGACCGACATCATCCTCGGTGGTAATGCCGAGCACATGGCCTGGGAGCAGCTGAAGACCAAGTATGCTTCCCGTCTTGATGTTCCCAAGAGCGAATGGGATCACCTGTCAGATGAGATCTCTCAGCGCGAAGGGATGAAGGCCGAAGGCCGACAGGTTGCCGAACTCGGCGGTCTGCATGTGATCGGAACCGAGCGTCACGATTCCCGCCGCATCGACCTTCAGTTGCGAGGTCGCGCCGGTCGTCAGGGAGATCCCGGTTCCAGCCGCTTCTTCCTGTCTCTCGAAGACGATCTGATGCGCATCTTTGCTGGTGAAAAGGTGAAAGCCATGCTCACCTGGCTGGGGATGAAAGAAGGCGAATCAATCGAGCACGGCATGGTTTCCAAGCAGATCGAGAAGGCTCAGAAGCGCGTTGAAGAACGCCACTTCGAGTCGCGAAAGAATCTGCTGGAATACGACGAAGTCATGGACCACCAGCGGAAGGAAGTTTACACCTACCGTCAGCGGATTCTCGATGGCAGCAACTGTCGCCAGCTGATCGTCAACATGCTTGATAAGCAGGTTGATAAATGGGCATCGCAATTCCTGAATCCACAGTATCGCTGGGAAACGGCTGCCGCATTCGCCGGACAGACGCTCGGGATCGTTGTTGATCCTCGCGATATTCGCGACATGGATCGCGACCAGCTCGTCAACTATCTCAAAGATGAAGCGAGCCGACAGGCAGAAAGCGTCATCGAGGAGCAACTCGATGAGAACCTTTCTAAAGATAACGACCAGCGTGACTGGAACTGGCAGACACTCGCCACCTGGGCGAACCGTCACTTCGGTCTGAACACGAATGATCGTGAACTTCGCAAGGTCGCTCGTGGAAACGCCGAAGAAGGGGAACTCGATCGCGATGAAGTCGCCCGTTACCTGCAGCAGCGGGCTGACGAAGCGCTGAACCGCTTTGACTTCTCTCCGTTGGATGCAATTCTCGCGGAAGATCTCGGCGACCGTCAGACCGCAGGCTGGCTGCGGCATCAGTTCGGCGTGGAGATGTCTCCAGAAGACTTCGCCAAGTTCGAAGATCGTCAGCAGGCATTGCCGCTGATTCAACAGAAAGTTCGTGAACGGTATCACGACCGGGAGATCCGTTTCCCTGTCGTTGTGGGGATGACCCGATATCTGGCCTCCGGACCGGCCGCTGATCGCGAAGGGCTGATTCGCTGGGCCAACACCCGGTTCGAAACTAATCTGACCGAAGATGATTTGAAGGAAAAGGAACGACACCAGATCGCCGAGATCCTCATCGCCCGCAGCAAGGAGTTCTATCCGACTCCCAAGGCGTTCGAAGAACTCGAAGAACGGGTGGAAGAAACCTTCGCTGGTCGTCCGAACAGTCCTGTCAGCTCCTCTGCTCTGACCAAGCTTGCTGATTTCGTCCGGAAGAACTTCCGGGTGCAGCTCGACGTGAACGAGCTCTCAAAGCTGAACGGCGAACAGGCTCAGCAGCAGGCCCTGCAGAAAATCGACGACCTGTACCGTCCTGAACTGGGACAGGCCGAACGCTACCTGCTCCTCGAAATGCTCGATCATGCTTGGAAAGAGCACCTGTACTACATGGACCATCTCCGCTCCGGAATTGGTCTGGTCGGGTACGCTCAGAAGGACCCGAAGGTCGAGTACAAAAAGGAAGGGATGAAGGCGTTCGATCAGATGTGGGAACGCATCGCCGAACAGTCGACATCCGCGGTGTTCCGACTGGAAACCGAGAGTTCTCCGCAGTTCCTCGATTCACTCTGGAACAACGCCACCGAACAGCAGAAACAGACCCGCACTGCCGCCGAAGAATTCGAAGAGATCGGCCCGAGCGACGGCAGCAACGGCCACACTCCCGGGGACGCGGAAGTCGTCGTCAAGACGATCCGCAACTTCGACGAGAAAGTCGGCCGCAACGACCCCTGCCCTTGCGGTAGCGGGAAGAAATATAAGAGCTGCCACGGCGCCAACTAGCCGAGAGTGACCGCTCTCTGGGAGTTCGCTCGGAATTCAAAAAGCACGCCCGCTGAAAAGCAGGCGTGCTTTTTTCGTTGATGCCGGACCATAATGAAATTCGACTGGGTGGATGGGGCGCCGTGTCGGGCTCCCATTACAGTGAGACGTTCATGGCCCCAGCCCGGACCATGCAGTACTGGGGCCATGGACGATAGTCGCTTCTTCGGAGCTTTGCCTGCGACTGTTGCTCGATTGCGGACGATTATCTCCACCCGCCCCAGCCACCCTGCCGTTAACTCTTACCCAATTGCCCATTACAGAACATTATCTTCAGCGTAGAATCAAAGATGGACATGTTAAGACGACCGACAAATCTGGTATTAATGCTGAGACTTGCTGAACGATTTTACTTACTAATGATGATTCTTCCCCTGATTATTTGCGCAGGCTGCGGAGACACTTTGGCGAAGCGGAAAGTTGCTGCAGATGAAGTTCAGGCACTAATACTTGATGCCAAAGACCATCTGAAAGCAGAAACGGCGGTGGCAAGGCTTCTACAGATTGCTCAAAGCCAGTACAGCTTTGGTGCAACTTTAGCAGCAGGTGCATTTGGAAAGATTGGGGAGGCAGCGCGTCCGGCGGTTCCTGTACTGGCTCGATTAATGACATCAAAAGATAAATTTGTGGCGTCAGCTGCAGCAAGATCATTGGCCGAGTTGGGACCTATCTCAGAAGCAGCGATTCCTCAGCTGGAGGACCGAATCCACCACGAATACGAGTGGGATGTCGTCTGGCATGCAGCAGAAGCCTTGGGAAACATCGGAAGGCCCGCTATTGGTTCCTTGCCGTTGCTCCGTGAAAGACTAGCGGAGTGCGATGAGGATTCTAGGCGAAGGGGAGGCGAGCGCTCTGACGGAGAGATTTTACCGAAAAGGCTGAGAGAGGCGATTAAGAAGTTGGAAGCTTATGAATAATCCGTGGGCCGGGTGCCCGGGTTGAAGTCACCAATTTTTTGGGTGCCGAGGTGCCTTTGGGGAGACGGCACCCCGCGATAGGGGTAGGGAAGTGAGGTAGGCTGGCTTAGCGAAAGCGTAACCCAGCTCCCTGGAGGCCGGGCGCCCGGGTTGGAGTCACCAAATTTTTGGATGCCGAGGTATCCTTGGGGAAGCGACAGCCCGCGTGCCACTGGTCTGTGACCAGTGCTGAACGGTGCATTGTGTGGAGACTGCTGAGTTCGCGATGCAATAGAAGAAGAGTGGCAGGGTGTCAAAGTACATTTGGCCGCCGTGAAGTTGAGGAAAAAAGAGGGTGCGGATCGACGTCGCGGTCTTGGCCGCTCTCGCGGAGGTCTGAATACCACAATTCACGGGGCCGTTGACAAAAACGGCCATCTGGCGGCCATGAACCTGAGTCCCGGGCAGGAGGGAGACGGTCCTCATGGCTGTGAACTGCTCAAGTCATTTGAGTCGGGGCAAATCGAACATGCGGTCGCAGAGACAGCAGATGACGGAGATGAAACGCGAAAGCAGATCCGGAAACTGAAGGCGAAAGCCTGTATCAAGCCTCACAAGAAGCGGAAGAAGAAGAAACGCGATGACAAGCAGCGTTACAAGAACCGCAACCAGGTGGAACGATTCGGACTTTCCCACGAATGGTGGGCGCTGCGTCAGGCTTATGCGGCCTCGGCAAACTGGGTTGGTGACTGGTAGTTCAAGGCTGAGTGTCTGCGGATACGGTTGTAGAACACTTCGATGTATTCAAAC